>JAEYRN010000022.1 GCA_023435565.1 Bacillota bacterium | reverse complement strand
TACCTAAAAAGGTATCCAAATCGATTATTGGGTGAATCTATATTTGTCAAGGGGTTTACAGTATTTTGTTCAAATTTTCTTGCTTATCATCTCCTATTTTTTTGAAGCATAGCTTGATGACATTGGGCCGGGGGTTAGGTGAAATAGGCAATCCGAATCCATGCAACCAAAACAATGAGTTAAATCCAATGTCTTTACCTTTTTTTAAAGCGCCGAAGCAATGCAGTTCGTTTCTCCACTTGGGGGAGAAAGATAGAATGAGGGCGGTCGATTCCAATTTTAAATTTCTTCAAAGGGAAATAACGGATTTTGTAGAACTTCTATAAAAAGCTTTGCCTCTCTATATCCCTCGAATTCTATTTGGGAGCAAAAAATGAAAATGAACCGGTTGATACCCGCTCTTATTATATTGATCCTAATCGGGCTAATTGTTTTCATCATTAAAATCCCTTCCATACTGTGGAACGAGTCGATTACCACCTCCCATCCCCAAGATTTGCGGAATTACAGTTATCACTTTGCCATGATCATTCATAATACCGAAGATAACTACTGGCAGAAGGTTTATTCGGGCGCATCCGATGTGGCCGGGAAGGAAAATGCGGCTTTAGAATATTACAGTTCCCGTTTTTTAAACCTCAAAGAATTGGAACGGTTTTTGGAAATGGCGGTGCTTTCCAGTGTAGACGGCCTTCTGATATCGGTTCCGGATAAACCGGAGTTTCGGAGTCTGTTAAACGAAGCGGTTGCTAAAGGGATTCCGGTAGTTACTTTTTCCGGCAGCATCGAGGACAGCCGGTTTTCGGATGTCGGAATCTCAATCTACGATTTGGGGTATAAAAGCGGAATGGCTTTACATAAAGCTGTTCATACCAAAGTAAAAGCGGCGGTTTTAATAAATTCCAATTTTTCCGTGACCAGTTATAATAATTATCTCAAAGGCTTTCGCGCGGCTATCCAAGACTATCCCCATATCGGTTTGGAATTGGTTATCAACTCAAAAGGCGAAAGTATCAGCGCCGAAGAACAAACTCAGTATCTGCTAAAAAATCATCCCGAAATCCAGGCCATAATCTGCACCGATCCCAATGATACTCTCGGTGTGGCGAAAGTAGTCGTAGATCTGAACCAAGTTTCACAAGTTACCATCATCGGAAGCGGCTTGACCGATGATATTATGAATTATATTAAGCTTGGCGTCATTCGGGGCGTATTGGTTAGTAATCCCTATGAACTCGGCGCCCGGGGAGTATCCACTCTGCTTCGGATCAAAAAAGGACAAGCGCAAGGAAGAAATATTCTACCGCTAGTCCTGGCGGAGGTCGGTAATGTAGAGCAAGTATACAATAATCTCTTAAAGCCTAAGCGAGGCTTTCAATGAAAAAAATGCAGCAACTAATACCAATGACCATTCGGAATAAATTATTGTATTCATTTTTAACCATGATAGTCATTTTCTCACTGGTTAGCTTTTTTTCCTATTATAGCGAGCAGTATCTTTTAAACCGGGTAAATACTTTACTGACCAATAACATTATCTTAAAAGAATTTAGCGGGAAAATTGATCGTACGGTTACTTCCCTGGAACAATATCTGATCTCCCGCGATTTTGAAATGCTTCAAAAGTATTACCGGGACAGTCAGGAGTTGGATTCGATCTATCCAAATCTGGCCGTTATTCAGCCGACGATGGAAAATTATCTGCTTTTGGAGAACGTCCGCAATATGACCCGTTCTTTCTTGCAACAAGCGGATATTGCGGTCCAGGCCAAACGGGCCAGGGATAGTTCCTCATATTACCAGGCTTTTTCAGAGGTGGCCCGTTACGGCACCAATATCAATTGGGCGATTGATCGTTTAATTACCCGGCAGTTGGAAGAGAACAGCCGGCAATACTTGGTGATTTCGAAACGTTTAATCTTCATTCAACGTTTGGGATTATTTCTGATTATCGGTGCTTTAATCTTTAGTATCATTGTTACGGTCTGGACCAGTTTTCGCTTAACAGACCCTTTAAAGAATTTGGTCGAAGCGGCCCGGAACATCTCCCGGGGGAAATTTAATCAAGCTCCGCTAAAGGTTTCCACCAATGATGAAGTCGGGGTAGTTACCACCGCCTTTAACGAAATGGCAACGGATATCGCCAATCTAATCCAAAAAATCAAACAACAATCCGATTTGGCCCAGCGGCTGCAAGATCAAGAGTTACAAAATTTGACCATGAAAAACGTTTTACGGGAGGCGGAGTTACACGCCTTGCAGTCTCAGATAAACCCCCATTTTCTCTTCAATATGTTGAACGCCGGCGTCCAGTTGGCAATCATTGAAAATGCCGAAAAAACCGCTGACTATATTGATAAGGCCGCCAGCTTATTACGATACAATCTAAGGCGGATGGATAATCCGGTAACCCTGGCGGAAGAGATCGATCATTTAAAAACTTACTTTTTTATTCTCAGCGCTCGTTACGGAAAGGATCGGATCAAATTTATCGTAGAGCTGGATCCGTCAATTGGCGATTTTCAAATCCCGCTCCTTACCTTACAGCCAATCGTAGAGAATGCTTTAGTCCATGGAGTGGAAGACATGGAAAGCGGTGGTGTTATTACAGTAAAGGCTTTTCCTCAAGGGAGTATGGTCATCATTCAAATCCTGGATAACGGTAAGGGAATGGATGACGAAACTTTACAATCCTTACGGGAGATGAAATATAGCGCCGGTCATACCACAGGCCTGGGTCTTCATAATGTGCGCGAAAGATTAAGACTCTTCTTCCGGGTCGAGGATTTACTCTTGTTCGATACTCTTCCCGAAGGTGGAGTTATGGTTGAACTTCGATTACCTTTCTTAAACGTAGCAAGAAAGGAGAGTATGAATGAAAATACTGGTAGTTGATGATGAACAAGTCATGTTGGATTCCATCCACCGGATTTTTGAGCGGGAAACCGAATTCTTAATAGAAACCGCCCGAACCGGAAGAGAGGCCATTGATAAGGTCCAAACCTTTCACCCGGATTTGGTGATGATGGATATTAAAATGCCTGGGATCAACGGACTGGAAGCTTTAACAGAGATCAGGCGCCTTGACCAGCATGTGGTTTTAGTGATACTGTCGGCGTATGACAATTTTAACTATGCCCAAGAGGCGATTAAAATCGGTGTGTTTGAATACCTGTTAAAGCCGATTAACAAGACCCGGATTATGGAGATGATTCGGAAAGTCCAGCACCATATTGAGAAAAGACACTTTTCCCAATTAGAGGAATTCAAGATCCGGGAAAAATATCAGAAATCATTACCCATAATTGAAAATGAATTAATACATGCTCTGATTAAAGGTATTGATGAAACAGCCTGTATCGAATATCAGGATTTGTTGGGGGTCCAATTTCAAGCCGGGTTCTTCGTTGCCGTCTCTTATTTGATTGAAGTCGATTCGATTGACGTAAATCTGGAACTTCAATACCAGATCAGGTTAAAAATAGATGCCTTAGCGGAAGAGATTCATCATCTTTTCCCTTGTTTCGTGAGTTTGATTAAAACAAACTCAATCGTTATTTTTATTCCGGTTCCTAATTATATTAACGATTCCAATCAAGAGGAAGTCTGGAAATTCCAAGAACGGTATCTCCTCAAGATTACGGAACGCCTTGATACGTATAAGCTTCCCGTTAAATTTCGGGTTGGAGTGGGTTCCGTTTATCCAAAATCTCTTGAATACCGAAAATCCTATCAGGAAGCCTTACAAGCTTTGGATTCCTATACTCAAAGTGATATTTGTTACTTTCGGGACATAAAATCTCATCCTCAATATTGTTGGGAACCGGAATTTGAACAAGATATGGAAGAGATTCTGGAAGGGATTCGTTTCGGACATTTGAACCGGGTAGAGATCCTATGCCGGAATTTAAGTTCCAAATTTGCCGTTAAGGACGGTATCGAAAGGGATCGGCTCCTCTGTTATTTGTTGGAATTAATACTATCCGCTTACCGGGTCAGTAAAAACGCGGTGAAATGTAAAGATCTTTCCGAACACTTTTCTCCCGGATATCAAGAACTAATAAAAATGCTTAATTATACCGAAATACAGGATATATTCAACGAAATCAAAGACAGGATTCTGGTCCTAACGGATGCTGTTCGAAAAAGCCTTCAATTTAATGCCAATTCTACAATTTTAAAGGCCAAAGATATGATCGATCACCGTTACCATCAAAATCTAACCCTTGAGGAGATAGCGCGTTCGGTCTCAATCAGTCCGTTTTATTTCTGCCGCCTGTTCCGTGAAGAACTGGGAGTGAGTTTTACCGAATATCTTACCAAGGTCCGCCTGGTAAAAGCCATTGATTTACTGGCTCAGGGTTTATCGGTTAAAGAATGCAGCTTTGCGGTGGGATATAATGATCCCAATTATTTCAGCAGAATTTTTCGCAAATATTATCAAGTTACTCCTTCTGAGTACCGCGGCGATCTGTTAAAAAAAGAGCAGGGGGATAATGAAAATGAGAATTAGCCGTCTATCTTTATTTGGCGTCTTAATCCTCAGTCTCTTTCTAACCGGTGGTTGCAAATTTGGGCAAAAGCTTTCGGGCAAAAATGCTCAAAATATTAAACCGATTAAAATCGGCTTAGCCATGGCAACTTTGCAAGAAGACAGGTGGCGGCGGGACCGGGATTATTTAAAGGAACGCATCGAGCAACTGGGCGGCGAACTTTTGGTCCAAAACGCCAATAACGATCAACAAAAACAATTGCAACAAGTAGAATATCTTCTTAGTCAAAAAATTGATCTTTTAATCATTGTTCCTCATGACCTTAATGAGGCTGCTTCAGCGGCCCAATTGGCCAAAAAGGCCGGAATCAAGGTCATCTCCTATGACCGTTTAATTCGTAACGCCGATATTGACCTTTACATCTCTTTCGATAACTATAAAGTCGGCGAGTTCATGGCCGAATATCTGATAGACAAAGTTCCGACCGGAAATTATGTGATTATCAACGGGGCCCCTACCGACAATAATTGTTATATGTTTAACCAGGGATATAAGAATGTTCTTAATCATTATCTTGAAGAAAACAAGATCAAAATCATCTTTGAGGCTTGGGCTGAAGATTGGCGTCCCGAAGATGCCTACCAATACATCCAAACCTTGTTGGCCCAAGGTAAAAAGTTCGACGGGGTTATTGCAGCCAATGATAGTCTTGCCAGTGCGGTTATTGAAGCTTTATCCGAATGGCGGATTGCCGGAAAAGTAATGGTAGTGGGGCATGACGCTGATCTTTCCGGCTGTCAGCGGATCGTTGAAGGCACTCAGTTAATGACGGTTTATAAACCGATTCGTAATTTAGCCTACCAAGCCGCTGATTTCGCAATGGCTTTGGTTGCTGAAAAAGATATAAAAACTAACGGCCAACCGATATTCAACGGTAAACATTTTATAAAATCGGAGATTATCAACCCAATCCCCATTAATAAAGAAAACATGGAGATCGTTATTAAAGATGGATTTCATCGTAAGGATGACATTTATTTAAACGTTTCCCATTTTGGAAAGAAATACGAAATCTAAGAGGATTATTTTGACTGCAAAAAAGTACTTGTTACATTTTCGATACTTCGCTTTAATAAAAACTTTACAATTTAATTGCTAATCCTGGCAATTGACTCTAGATACATAAATTTCAGTATATGTTACGATAAAATGCGTTACAAAAGATTTATTTGTAAACAAATCCCTCATTAATCACTCTTTAATTTAATTCAACTTATAACAGCTGTAATATAAGGCTTTTGCGTTTTAACCTTAATATGTATGAGCATTATTATATGTAGTGATATGAATACTTTAGTCTATCAATATATAATATTGCGAATCTTAAATTATTTTTTAAAACGCAAAATGCCCACAAGGATGAAATAAATACCGATTTGATAGCATTTGCATTCGGAAAATATTTATTTAATCCTATATGGAAATAGCCTACAGTATTAATGTTTAAACTGTTGTAATAAAATTATATATATGTCTTAATAAGCCTGTTTTGGTAGCTTAAAGACAATTTTTTAAGAGATGGGGTGGTCGACTAATTTAATAAAGTTTATCATGGGTTCATTTATCAAAACATTGTTAGGTGAAAGGAGCAAATTTAATGAAAAAGCTTTTGTTACTAACTCTAGTAGTTGTTTTAGCTTTAAGCTTTGGTGGATGTAAAAAGTCTTCCGATAATCTTATCGGTGTTGCTATGCCTACCCAATCCCTGCAACGTTGGAACCAAGACGGTTCTAATATGAAGGCCCAACTTGAGAAAAAGGGTTATGCGGTTGATCTTCAATACGCAAATGATGACGTGAATACCCAGATTCAACAGCTGGAAAACATGATCACCAAGAAATGTAAAGTTCTCGTTATCGCATCCATCGACGGTTCCGCTCTTACTGATGTATTGAACAAAGCCGCCGAGAACGATATCAAGGTTATCGCTTACGACCGGCTGATTATGAACTCTGAAAACGTTGACTATTATGCAACTTTTGATAATTTCAAAGTTGGCGTCATTCAAGGCGAATATATCGAAGAAAATCTTGGCCTAAAAGAAGGCAAAGGACCGTTTAACATGGAGTTGTTTGCCGGTTCTCCGGATGACAACAACGCTCTCTTCTTTAATAGCGGCGCCATGAGTATTCTTCAACCGTATATCGACAACGGTAAAATTATAATTCCGAGCAAACAAACCCAGTTTACCAAAATCGCCATTCCTGGTTGGAAATCTGCAACCGCGCAAGCCAGAATGGACAACCTGGTTACCGCAAACTATGCGGGCGGCAAAAAGCTTGATGCAGTATTGTCCCCCAACGACAGCTTGGCCATTGGTATTGTTACCTCCCTTAAGAACGCCGGTTACGGCACCGATGCGAAACCTTATCCGATCATTACCGGTCAAGATTGCGACAAACCAAACGTAATCGCAATGATTAACGGACAACAATCCATGTCCATTTTCAAAGATACCCGGACCCTTGCATCTCAAGTCGTAGAGATGGTCGGAGCTATAGTTGAAGGTAAAGAAGCACCGATCAATGATACTAAAACCTATAACAACGGCGTTAAAGTCGTTCCGTCCTTCCTTTGTGAACCTGTTTACGCTGATGCAAACAACTATAAGGAACTCTTAGTCGACAGTGGTTATTACAAAGAATCCGATCTGCAATAAATAGTACGGATTAACAAAACTATCTTCTCAGATATTGTTTTTGTTAATCATCAATGAAGGATCAATGTGCTTTTGGACAGAACAAATACTCTGTTCAAAAGCACTACCTTTATTCAAACGATATATATAAGTTGAAAAAAGTTTTGGGTAAAGCATTTCCAACTTATCAATCAAGGAGTATATGTTGCATTGAAAGTCGACATCTCCAAAATTTTTTGCAACATAATAGTAACATGTTAGAGGCGGGATAATATGCAAGTTATTCTTGAAATGAAAAATATCACCAAAAGTTTTGGTGGAGTAAAAGCGCTCAACAATGTTAATTTTAAAGTAATGTCCGGAGAAATTCATGCTCTTGTCGGGGAAAACGGAGCAGGAAAATCTACGCTTATGAATGTGCTGAGTGGTATTTACCCCCATGGCGAATATAGCGGAGAAATAATTTTTCAGGGCAATAGTTGCATCTTTAGAAATATTAGAGACAGTGAAAAAATGGGGATTGCTATTATACATCAAGAACTTGCGCTAATTCCTTACCTATCAATTGGAGAAAACATATTTATCGGAAATGAAAGGGCATCATCAGGCATTATCAATTGGGAAAAAACCCATCAAAAAGCTTCGGAACTTCTTAAAAAAGTAGGTCTTAAGGACAATTCCAACGTTTTAATTAAGGATATCGGCGTTGGTAAACAACAGCTTGTTGAAATTGCCAAAGCATTGGCCAAAGACGTTAAGCTGTTGATCCTGGATGAACCGACAGCCGCTTTAAATGAAGAAGATTCGGATAATTTATTAAGACTGTTGTTGGAGCTGAAAAAGTCCGGTATTACTTCAATCTTAATTTCTCATAAGTTAAATGAGGTTATTAAGGTTGCTGATTCGATAACTATACTTCGTGACGGCGCGACAATTGAAACAATTAAGAATCATGAAATCAGTGAAGACAGAATCATTAAAGGAATGGTTGGCCGGGAATTGTTAGACCGGTTTCCCAAACGTAAACCGAATATCGGAGAAGTATATTTTGAAGTGAAAAATTGGAATGTCTATGATCCACTAATCGATGGCCGAAAAGTAATCAAGGATGTAAATATTAAGGTCAATAGGGGAGAAATCGTAGGAATATCGGGTTTGATGGGTTCGGGCCGGACCGAATTTGCTATGAGCGTATTCGGCAAGGCTTATGGCAATCATATCAGCGGCCAGGTTATCAAAGACGGTAAAGAGATCGCTATTCATAACGTTAAGCAGGCAATTGGTCATGGTTTGGCTTATGTCACCGAAGATCGCAAGAATGCGGGACTTATCCTTATTGAAGATATTAAACATAACGTATCTTTATCTAATTTAAAAAAGATCAGCAAAAGATCAGTTATCAATGATCATAAAGAGAACCAGGCGGCTGTGGCTTTTCGGAAAAAGCTTAATATTAAATCCTCAAGTATTTTTCATAAAATTCAAAACCTATCGGGAGGCAACCAACAAAAGGTAGTGCTGGCAAAATGGATCTTTGCCGAACCCGATGTTTTGATCATGGATGAGCCCACCCGAGGGATAGATGTGGGCGCTAAATATGAAATTTATACCATCATTAATCAACTTGCTGAGGAAGGTAAATCCATCATCTTTATCTCCTCTGAACTCCCTGAGATACTGGGAATTTGTGATCGGGTCTATGTGATGAACGATGGTAAAATTGTGGGCGAACTTGAAAAAGAAGTCGCGTCACAAGAGAGTATAATGAAATGTATTATGCAGAGCAATAGGGGGTGTTGCTGATGGAAACAGTAAAAATGGAAACACCAAAAGTTGGATCAGCTAAATTTGAGGCGATAAAGTACGCTTTAAAGAGTAATATTCGTCAATATGCAATGCTGATTGCATTAATTCTTATTATGGCATTCTTTCAGATATTTACTAACGGAATTTTATTAATGCCGATGAATGTAACGAATTTAGTCCTGCAAAACAGCTATGTGCTGATATTGGCAATTGGGATGACCCTATGTATTTTAACGGGGGGAAATATTGATCTTTCGGTCGGCTCGGTAAGCGCCATCGTTGCAGCTATAATGGGCCATCTGGTGGTTAATCTTAAAATGGATATAACTCTGGCATTTATAATTAGTATGCTGGTAGGCGCAATTATCGGCATTTGGCAGGGTGGTCTTATTGCCTATTTGAAAATACCCTCATTTATAGCAACCTTAGCTGGTATGCTTTTGTTTAGGGGACTAACAACTACCATGCTCCAGGGACTTACTCTTTCACCGTTTCCCGAGTCTTTTCAAAAAATCAGTTCTGGTTTTCTTCCGGACTTCTTCGCTAGTTTTGGTTCAAATTTAAATTTGACACCCATTGCAATAAGTATTGTTTTTTCGGTAATTCTGGTATTAATGCAGATCAAGAACCGAAGGGAAAAAGTGAAAAATGAAGCGGAAATAATCCCGACTTCATTGTTTATAAGTCAGCTAATATTAATAGTAGTTTCGATAAACCTTTTTGCTTATTGGTTGGCTGCTTATAAGGGTATTCCCATAATCCTGATAATTCTTGCGGCTCTAATTATCAGCTATCACTTTTTTACTACTAAAACTGTTCCCGGGCGATATATTTACGCGTTGGGCGGAAATGAGAAGGCGGCCAGGCTTTCAGGGATCAATACCCAGAAAGTGCTTTTCTATGTTTATTTTAATATGGCCCTTTTATCAGCTTTCGCGGGAATTGCTTTCGCTTCCCGTACCAATTCGGCATTTCCTCTGTTGGGAGATAATTTTGAGTTGGACGCCATTGCTGCTTGCTTTATCGGAGGCGCTTCCGCTTCCGGCGGTATCGGAACAGTAATCGGGGCCATTATCGGCGCATTGGTCATGGGCGTTCTCAATAACGGAATGTCAATCATGGGTGTTGGGAGCGACTGGCAGATGACAATTAAAGGATTTGTTCTCTGTATGGCTGTCGCGTTTGACATTATTTCAAAAAATAAGGCGAAATAACAATAGAGTTTTTTTAGGTAATATAACATTCTAAACCCCCCTACGGGGCTGGTAAAACTTCGAAGTATAACCCAGCCCCATTAATGGGGCTTAAGAACGATTTTATATACCTAGCCAGGTCCTTTAGGGCCTGGTGATGATGAGGGCATTCGTTTGTGTTTCTTTTTGCGACAGCCCCACATCCTTTCCAGCCACCAAACCCACCCCGGTCCCGGCCAAGTTTTCCCAAACAATCTGCCCGATAGTTACCGGCGGTTTCACCCTGATTTGCTTAATTTCAGCCATTGCCTCAAAGAGCTTTTCCTTAGGGATTGCTTTCGCGGTTTTTACCGGAAGTAATATCTCACGGCCTTCAACGGCTACCACTGCGGTTAGGACCCGCTTTGGCGCAGTCAACTCATCCTTGGCATAAGCCACTCCCCTGGGACATCCTTCTCCGGTGGTTTTGAAACCCTTTTCCCCAGTCTCGACTTTGATCTTACACCCCAGCGGACAACCGATACATGTTATTTCAGGCATAAGGTTCACCCCCGGGTTCGATGCTTACCAAAAGCTCTCCCTGGTCGGGTATGACCTCCGGCTTTAGAGTGAAACGGATGGTCTCACCGGGAGTCACAACTTTCTCTTTAATCATTTGGCCTCCCACTTTTAACCGAACCTCTCGTTGGGGTGACACTACCCGGATATACAAAGTTGTCTCCGTATCGGGGCAGATTAATTGCGGTGTAACGGACTTGATATTTCGGCCAAGTATAATCCGGCAGGTGGGGGGAGATTGGTTTTTCCCACCGGCATACTCGGCGGCCGCCTTACCGGCGTTTTTTGCTTCGTTACTGACATCGTCCACCAGGTCGTGAACGTGGAGTACATTACCGCAGGCGAAGATCCCCGGGACCGAAGTCCTGCATAACGAGTCGGTTTCAGGCCCGCCTGTTGTTTGATGCAGTTTAACTCCGGCCATGGCTGAAAGTTCGTTTTCCGGAATTAAACCGACAGATAAGACCAAGGTGTCGCAATCAATTTTAAAAGCTTTTTCTCGAATAGGCGCCCGGTTCTCATCCACCAGGGACGCTTCAACTCCCTCAATCCTTTTCCCGCCATAAATTCGGGTTACGGTATGGTTCAATAATAAGGGGATTTCAAAGTCATCAAGGCATTGAACTATATTCCGGGTAAGTCCGGCGGAGTAGGGCATCAGTTCCAGAACAGCCTCAACCTTGATTTCCTCCAAGGTCAGACGGCGGGCCATGATTAGGCCGATATCACCGGAGCCGAGGATCACCGCCCGGCGTCCCGGGACATATCCTTCGATATTTATCATCCGTTGAATGGTTCCGGCGGTGAAAATACCGGCGGGCCGGGTCCCCGGTATGTTAATCGCTCCCCGGGGCCGTTCCCGGCAACCCATGGCTAAGATAACCGCTTTGGCCCGATAGGTAGCGATACCTTCCGCCGATCCCAGAGTGGTCAATTTTAAGTCCGGAGTTAACTCAACCACCATAGTGCCGGTTTTTAGCTTAATCCGGGGATTGTTTTTCACAAGTTTGATGAAGCGCGCTGCATACTCGGGGCCGGTCAGCTCTTCCTTGAAGTAACGGAGGCCAAAACCATTATGGATGCATTGGGGTAAGATTCCGCCTAATTCTTGGTGGCGCTCAAAGAGGTAAACTTCTGATGCTCTGGAGTCGATAGCGGATAAGGCTGCCGCCAGACCGGCCGGTCCGGCTCCGATAATCGCCACCTCAATCTGTTTGTCGCCCATTAGTTTCGCTCCTTTACCGGACGTAACCTTCCGGCTAACATTTCGCTGCCTGGTCCGTTTTTAGTGATTTGTTCCGGTTCAATCCCCAGTTCTTCGCTTAAGATTTGAAGGATTTTCGGGGTGCAAAAACCACCCTGGCAGCGGCCCATCCCAGCCCTGGTCCTTAGTTTTACTCCATCTATGGTGGTGGCCCCCCGTTTGATTGCATCTCGGATTTCGCCTTCGCTGATGGTTTCGCAGCGGCAAATTATATTAGCGTAAGCCGGATGTTCCAGCATTAATTCAATCTGGACGGCTCGGTCCAGTTCGCGAGGTCGTAAAATTTGGCGAATCGGATTGAATGTTCGGCGCGGTTTTAATTGCAAACCGGTTTCTTTTAAAAGTTCGGTCAAATATTTTGCGATGGCCGGAGCAGCAGTCAGCCCCGGAGATTTGATCCCGGCGGCATGGAGAAAACGGGGTGAAACCGTTGAAGCTTCGATGATAAAATCTTCCCGATCGCTGCTGGCCCGCAACCCGGCGAAAGCGGTAATTAAATCCGAAGGATTTAAAGAGGGGAGAAGGTTGCGGGCTTGTCTGTAAACTGCCTGCCATCCGGCAGTGGTGGTAGAAAGGTCGGTATAGGATTCCACCTCTTCTGCAGTGGGCCCAACCATCAGATTGCCATCTACCGTTGGTATTACTAAAATTCCTTTGGAGACCGGACTCGGCAAGGGAAAAATTGTCCGTTCCACTAACCCTTGTAACTTTCGGTCCATCAAGTATTCCTCGCCTTTTTTAGGCAGGATTTTAAAAGATTCATCGCCAATTAACCGCGCCACTTTTCTCCCAAAGAGACCGGCGGCATTAATGATAAAACGTGTTTCAAAGTGTTCGCGATTGGTGGATACCTGAAAACCATCTTTGGTTGTAACGATCTCAGTAACATCAGTCCCTAAAAAAAGGTTTACCCCATTGGCCACTGCGTTTTCAATCAAAGCAAAAACCATATCAAAAGTAACTACAATTCCTCCGGAGGGGACCAATAACCCACCGGTTAACTCCGTACTAAGATTCGGCTCCAGCCGTAATAATTCTTCATGATTGAGCGACCTGATTCCGTTAATCCCATTTTTTATCCCGTTATTACGTAATTTCTCAAGCTCCGCTATTTGCTCTTTTTCTTGAGCTACGATTAACGTTCCGTTATTCTTATATAAAAAATGTAATTCCTCCGCCAACTCCGGAAAGAGTTTATTTCCTTGAACACATAACTCAGCCTTTAATGTTCCAAACCGATCGTGAATCCCGGAATGTACAATCCCGCTATTGGCCTTAGATGTCCCAAAGGCGACGTCAACCTCTTTCTCAACCACCGCCACCGAAATTTGATATCTCGCCAACTCCCTAGCCAGCGCCGCCCCAACCACTCCGGCCCCGATAATCAACACGTCAGTTTTGACCATAAGTGAAGCTCCTTTAAGAATAAACAAATAACTCTACTTTCCCACATGAAAAATTGGGTCCGCCCTCATTCTATCTTTCTCCCGCGGGGAGAAACGATCTGTTATTCTTTGCAGGTATTTAACTTGGTACTGGTTGTTTTTTATTGCTTTCTTGATAAGACCTTCGTTTCTCCCAGAATATCAATTATAACATTTGTTTCATTCTTCAGACTTAATTTATGCAGTCCGGCGCTTTCACAGCGGCGCGCCGGGGGGAACCCTTGATAAGCAGTCGTTTTTATAAACATGGTTTAAGTTTGTAAAAACGATCTGCAAACATTCCTGCATCATTGATTATTGGATGAACTTTCAGAAAATCTCATTCGCGTCGTCAAAAGCAAGTAGTGCAAGGAACGACCGAGCGAGGAGCGCAGATAATACTTGCGTATATCGAGCACCGCAGCGACCGAGTTACGCAGCAATGCGCAGCTTTTCACGGCGCATCATCCAATCCGGCAAACTCCTTAACCAACCATAATCCAATCTCTTTAACTTAAAAAATCCTACTCAACCTCAACCCATCCTTTGGCCCGCTC
Organism: Bacillota bacterium; assembly: GCA_023435565.1. Taxonomy (GTDB): domain Bacteria; phylum Bacillota; class UBA4882; order UBA8346; family UBA8346; genus JAAYHS01. The sequence continues at coordinate 20,776 of JAEYRN010000022.1, read as the reverse complement.
AACAGCTCTCCGCCATCCTCGCCAAAGCTTCGCTCTTTCTTCTCTTGGTATTTTTGGCTCAAACGATTGCCCGATCTTGACTAACCCCTCAAGCTCCCTTGGGCTGCTCCAGAACCCAACCCCCAACCCGGCAATGAACCCCGCTCCAACGCCGGTCAACTCCAAACACTCATTCCTTTGAATCATCAGATCGCAAATATCCGCTTGAAATTGGAGTAAAAAGTTATTAGCCGCCGCTCCGCCATCGACCCGCAACATTTGTGGTCGGACCTTAGTAGCTTCAGCCATACATTCCACAACCTCGCGGACCTGATAAGCAATACCTTCCAATGCAGCCCGGGTAATCTGATATTTATTAGTTCCCCGGGTCAATCCTACCAGTGTCCCCCTAGCATAGGGGTCCCAATGAGGAGCCCCAAGCCCGGTAAAAGCGGGGACCAAGTAAGTTCCGCCGTTATCTCCGGCCTTGACGGCATATTCTTCCGAATCCGCTGCTTTTTCCATAATTCCAAGCTCATCCCGGAGCCATTGAATGACCGCACCGGCATTAAAAACGCTTCCCTCCAGGGCATAACTGACTTTACCCCCAATTCCCCAGGCAACTGTCCCCAATAAACCATTCTCCGGAATTAGCGGTTTCTCTCCACTGTTCATCAACAAGAAACATCCTGTGCCGTAAGTATTCTTCATACTACCCGGCGTCAGGCAACCCTGGCCGAAGAGGGCTGCTTGTTGGTCGCCAAGAATTCCACCGATGGGAATTGGGATTTCGGTCAAATGAGGGTCGGTCTCGCCGAAACTACCGCAGGACGGTCTTACTTCCGGCAGGATTGCGTTAGGTATATCAAAAGTTTTTAATAATTCCTGGTCCCATTTTAAATCAGTAATATTAAATAATAAGGTTCTTGAGGCATTTGAATAATCAGTAAGATGTTCCTTGCCTCCGGTTAATTTCCAGACCAGCCAGGAATCGATAGTTCCACAAGCTAAATCCCCTCTTAAAGCTCTCTCTTTGGCTCCTGGAACCTCATTGAAGATCCATTGCAGTTTGGTGGCTGAGAAATAAGGGTCAATCACCAATCCGGTCTTCGAACGTATTAAAGGACTTAAGCCTTCCGCGATCAAATTCGAACATAGGTCCGCCGTACGGCGGCATTGCCAAACGATGGCCGGGAAAATGGGCCTTCCGGTAGAACGTTCCCAAACTACAATTGTTTCCCGCTGATTGGTCAACCCGATCCCTTTAATCATTTGGGGTGCTAATCCGGGAAGACCTAATATCTCCTTTAACCCTGAGTGGACCGTATCCCAAATAAGTTCCGGATCGTGTTCGACCCAGCCTGGTTTGGGATAGCTTTGGGGAAAAGATCGGTAATATTTATGGGTGATTTGCCCTTTTTCATCTATTAACAGCATTGTGGTCCCAGTTGTCCCCTGATCAACCGCCAAAATAAATCCAGACATTAGATCATCCCTTTCTATATTTGGTAAGCAGCATTTATAGGAGGTAGAATGAGGAAAGTTTATAAAAATAATTTCCTATTGCCGATGCGAAAAAAAATACCGATACTATCATTAATATCGGCAATTCATATCTTTATTACAGTATTATAGTTGTGTTTATACCCAAAAAAGGATAAAATTTTAAAATTATGAAACCGCTTAAACTAGGAAAGGATTCCAATGAAAAAACGTTCCTTAGAAGGACCTAAATTTGGTTTTAAACTGGTGCTGGGTCTAACATGTCTTTGTTTGGGGTTTTTCATCGCCACTAAGTTTCTAACAGCGATCACAATTAAACCGGCTATGATTGACCTGCCGCAGGCCGAGGATAGATGGGTAGCTTTCTATGACTACCAACAAAAGGAAATTGTCAAGGTTTTCGTTAGAGAGCAAACAAAAATAGGAATCTCCCAAATACCTACCATCCTTCAAAGAACATTCGTTAAAGTTAAGGATACTCATTTTTATAATCATAACCGGAGTATTATCGAACTTTACAATGTTTTTATCGCAGAAGTAAAGGCTTTTTTTGGCTTAAACGAACTCGGACAATACAACCGGGACATTTCGGCGACATTGGCTCACAATATTTTTTTAATCCGTAAAAAAGCCTTGCCGCAACGGCTAGATGAAGCTATTTTGGCCTATCGAATAGAACGTAAGTACCGGAAGGAAGAAATTTTAGAATGTTATCTAAACAATATTTACTTCGGGGAAGGGACCTTTGGAGTCGAGGCAGCCGCCAGTTATTATTTTGGTAAAAACGCTTTCACATTACAGCCTCAAGAAATAGCATTTTTGACCTGTTTGGCCACAGATACCCTGTCTCCGGAGATCTATAAAAAAGAACAATTATTACAAAATCCAAAAATCGTTAAAAGCTACCGGAACCAAGTTTTGGACCAAATGGCAAGTTGGGGAGTGCTTACTTTGAAACAGGCTGAGGAGTATAAACGAAAGTCATTAGGAATTGCAATCTACAAATGAACTATTTTTCCATTCTTTTTCAAATAAGGAACATTTCACAATACAGCACGTTCTATGTTATATTATTGGGTAAGGGGGTTGAAGCATGAAAAAATATTGTTTTTTATCACTAGTTTTTGTAATTTTATTTTTGAGCACTATTGTCACAGGTTCGGCCAGTGGCGCTAAAATCGTTCAGTTGGATCGCGAGATCCTGGCAATGGTTGATCAGATAGGGCAAAAACAGGAGTTAATTCTCCCTGCTGAGCCGCTGGATTTTGATACAACCTTGAATTGGGATTTTACCATCAACAAAAAAACCTTGGCTTCGGAAAAACAAGCCGCCTATTTCATGATCGAAGAAACCGGCGCTCTTTCCAAGCAACTGGAAAGAGGTTATTCCTCTAAATCGGGAAGTATAATTATTCCCAAAGGGACAAGGTATAAAGTAACGATCAACGCTGGTGAGTATTCTGTTTTATTAGCCAAATCAGCAGCGGAAGTTAAAGCGAAATTAAGGTATAATGAAGCTCTAGTTGAATATAGCCTTGGCGAGCAGCCTTATCTTTTAAATTTTGAAATCAAAGGACCGGCCGGTATCAAAGACTGGTTCTGGGAATGGGGAAACAACCAGACCTCCAACGGTAATAAGGTCGCCTATCAATTTGAGCGTGACGGAAAAACACCGGTGGTTGTCTCCGGAAAAGGCAATAATGCGGAGAATGCCAAGAAATTCTATTTTGAAGTGGATGTCCCGCCATTAGTTGTTTTAAATCCTAAAATTGATCCGTTAATTGGACCGGTTGAGTTGGCGGTAACCACCCAAGCTAACGCCATCGTTAACTACGGCCAAAAAGCAACTTATGTCTGGGACTTTGGTAATGGGCTTGAGTTGACCGGTCCGGAGGCTAAGAATACTTATTTAAAACCGGGAAAATACTTGCTGACTTTAACGGCCAAAGTGGATAAGCATAATATCACCAAAAGTTGGCTGATTGAAGCTTCACCGTTAAGTGTAATACCTAATAAGGTCATAACTCCGACCAGCGGCCCGGTCCCTTTGGAAGTAAAGGGTTCGGTAACGCCGAAAATAAATGGGGGGCCGTCGCAACTACAGTTTATTTGGAATGTAGCCGGGGAAAAAATTGAGACTACCAGTTTTAATAGAAAGATTACCGAGCCTGGAGAATATCAGATTGTTTTAAAAACAATCGATAAACTTCATCCGGAATTGGTAATACCTGATGAAATTACCGTTATTAAAGCATTACCGCCACGGATTACATTGGCGCCATCAGTTTCATTAGCTAAAGGTGTAATCCCGCTGACGGCCGGTTTTGATTCCGGAGTCAAGGTGGAAGGTTCCCCTGTCCAATTGGTTTACCGCTGGGATTTTGGTGACGGGGAAACCAGTAATGAAGCTAAGCCAAAACATGTTTATCGGAAAGCCGGTGAATATCTAGTCCAGTTATCTGTTAACGACCGGCTTCACCCCGGCAATTTGGTTACCGCTTCGATCCAAATGTCGGTTACTTCTCCGGAAATGAAAGTTAACGCTCGTTCAAGCGTGACCAAAGGTATAGTACCGCTTACGGTAAACTTCAACGCTCAGGTAGCAATTACCGGTTCTCCATGTGAGCCTTTGTATATTTGGAATTTTGGTGATGGGACAACCAGTTATGAACAAAATCCAACCCATACCTTTAGGTGTGAGGGAGTACAAACCGTATCCTTAGAAGTGAAAGACCGCCTGCACCCGGAGAATGTTGTGAAAACAGCTTTAACGATAGAGACCAGGATGCCTAAGCTTCGTTTGACCGCTTCGGTAACCCCTACCTCCGGTAAGGCGCCCTTAACGATCCAATGCCGGGCTTGGGGAGAGAAAGAAGGCGCTTCCAATCCTAACCTTAAATATACTTGGGATTTTGGCGATGGGGAAAAAGCGGATGGTTTGGATCCGCGGCACACTTATCAGAAAAATGGAACTTATAATGTAACGATAACTATTGAAGATCCGGATTTGGGACTGAAAGAAGAGAAGAGTTTTAAGGTAACGGTGAAATAATTAGGTAATTACCTACATTTAAAAATGGGCTAGGTGTTTTCGGGGCTATTTTTTGCCACAAGACTCAGAGGCACAGAGGGAATTTATTATAAATAACGACAAAACCCCTTGCGGTGGCAGGGGTTTTGTCGTTAAATCCTCAAGGATCAATATTCTCCAATTCCCAAGTTTCAAAATTTAACCTTCGATAGTAACAGTTACGGGGTTCTTCCTTACTGTTCTTAGTATGGCAAATACCGCCCCGTCGGGGCCGAACTGAAAAGACTAAAGAATTTTGTTCGCAGTTAACATAAACTTCCAATAAATCAAAGGTTTCTCCTGAAGTCTTGCCTTTTTCCCATAGTTCATTTCTGGAAGTTGACCAAAAAACTGCGGTCCGGGTTTGAACTGCGGTTTTCAAAGCCAATTCATTTATGTATGCTATTAAGATAATTTCCTTGGTATCGGCGTTTTGGACTGCAACCGGAATAACGTCCCGACATTTTTCGGCAATTTTTGCGATTTTAGCGAAATCAAGGTTTAATTGCTTTCCTTCTTCAAGCTCTTTCATATTATGCTCCTTTATACTTATTTCCAATTAATATAACATACTTTGAATCATTTTTTCCAGAGTCATATCTAAATTCGGGAAGGTTAAAGCAGAAAACAGGTGATAAATGCTATTTTATCTCTATTAAAAATACGTTACAATATCATATATCTAAATTAATATGGAGGCAGCATGAAACTTGCCGTTAATTTTTCCAATGCTCTACTTGATTTATTAAATGAAAATCCGGATTTACCGATAGACTACATTAAAGTTCCCACTGAACCTCTTCCGGATAGTTTTTCCCAATTTGAAAAAGGACGGGCTTTTCGTAAACTACTACCTCATCCGGCCCAGCCGGGAGTAATTGCCTTGGGCCATTCATCGCCACTTGAACGATTTAATCGGGAAATGGTCGCTAAAATAATTGACCTGACTAAACCGGACTATTTATCAACCCATTTAGAAGCCAAACTGGTTTTTTTTCCATCCTTTAAAAAGGAACAACATCAATTTCATCCCGGGCTTAAGAAGGAAATGCTCAACCGATTCTTAGAGGGTATTGATCTGGTGAAAAGAGCGACCGGTTTACCACTTTTATTAGAGAATTTTCCCTACTATTCATGGTGGATACATTTCAAATTGGGTTCTGATCCGGCATTTATCACAGAGGTTTGCGAGGCTGGAGACTGCGGATTTTTATTGGATATAGCTCATGCCAGATGCAGCGCTTGGTACTTTGGGATTCCGCTTGAACAATATATTGAAATGTTGCCGCTCCACAGATTGGTAGAAATCCATCTGGCCGGAACTTGTCATCGAGTTGAAGGAATTCGTGATAGTCACACCAAGTTAACCGATGACGATTATCAATTATTTAAATTTGTTTTAAAGAAAACGGACCCGAAGATAGTCACGATTGAATATGGCGGCCTACCTGACCGGATTATGAACCAAGCTGGTTCATATGAACCGATCCGCCGTAATGATCCAAGGGAATTACATGAAATGATTTATAAGGTCATATCTTTATTGGAAGTAAACGTATAAGAGATTAAATAGTCCCCTTCTTGGCGACTTCAAAGGAGAAGATTGCTCCGGCAAGCATAAAGAGAGCAGCAATGACTAAACTGCCTTGGATTCCCAAAAGCGGAAGTTTGGTAAAGAACATTCCGATTATTGGGCCAAGGGCTCCCGCTAAATTTCCGGTCACGGTATTCATAGCTACAAAACGGGAGCGATCCTTAAAAGGCGAGACAGCCAGGACCATATATAAAAAGCAAATCATATAGGCATTTCCGGTTAACCCCCAAAGTAAGGAAGCAAAATATAACCAAGGCATATTAGACGTCATGGCCCAGATTAATGGGGGTATGATTGACATCATCGTACTGAATAGTAAAACGTAACGATAGCCCCAACGGTTGGAAGCCCGCCCTCCGATATACGAACCAAATAGAGCGGCTAATCCTGTAAGGGTAGCTATCAGACCGATAGTTGTATTGTTCAATTCCAACTGCTGAACTTGTCTTAAGGTAAAAAGGGGAATGGCCATGGAGTAGCCGATATGAAAAATGAAGATAGCTAAACAAGTTAGACCGAAAATTGATCCATAAATAGGGTCCTTAAAGGTACTAATGGTATTTTTAAAATCAAATTGAAAAATCGGACAATTATTGGTACGGTATTGGTTTTTAGTTTCACCCGGTTCCGGAACTAACGGTTCAATATTTTTGTTAAGATAATATAGTGATATCATAGTTCCGACGAAAGAAACCATAAATATAAACGAAAAGCCAGGCAAAAACTGCATCTTTCCTAGTATAAGCCCGGTCATAACGGTTCCGAGCAGGGTAGTTACTCCGGTTAGTGAATTTCGGATTCCGAATATTCTCCCTTGCATCTCCTCTGGAATCATGTTACTCACCATGGGAGACCATGAAAGACTGCAAAAAGCCCAAGGGATATACATCAATCCCCACATTATAAAGAGCATCCAGGCATGCCATTGTTTGGGGAAAAGAGGGATCAAGGCCATGAAAAAAACAAACATTCTTACTAAAAGACCGGCAGGCACCAGGACCATTTTTTTCTTTTGAAAACTATTAACATATGAAGCGGCCAATAAAGAAACAACACAGAGAACTATCGGTTGTACCGATGCAATTAGGCTAACCAATTCAGTAGGTCCATTGAAACGGAGTATATAAAGACCTAAATAGGGAATTGTAGTTCCCAACATGAAACAGAATGTCATTCCTTCGATGTAACAGTAACGTATATTTCGGGTTAGAAGCCGATATTGAAGTTTTTTATTAATATACATAATGAATGTCTAGTTTCGCTTAAAAGAAGCTAAATACCTGCTGATTTTTACCTTTTAAAGATTATTTAATAACTTTTAAGAGGGTTCTAAAGTTCTAATGTCCTAATTGACTAAAATCAAGTTTTATATTACACTATACCCAGTAGGGTATAATGATTTTAAGAATAAGGGTTATCCTACTCTCAGATAAATATTAAAGGAGTGATCAAAATGATGAATTTGACAGAAGTGGACTTTTCGAAAGAAGTCTTGAATACCGATGGTCTAGTTTTAGTGGATTTTTGGGCTCCATGGTGTGGGCCTTGCCGGATGGTGGCCCCGGTATTGGAAGATTTGAGTGAACAATATAAAGGTTCTGTGAAGATTGTAAAGGTCAATGTCGATGAAAACCCAAACTTAGCTGCCAAATTTAACGTGATGTCAATTCCAACAATGATTATTTTTAAAGATGGGAAAGCTGTCGACCAATTTGTCGGGGCATTACCCAAACCGGCTATAGTTAACCGGTTGGAACGCTGGACCCATTAAATTATCATACGTAATAAAAAACTCTTTTCAACCTCATTATCCTGTGTTATACTATTTAGCGGTGTATTATTATTACACACGCCTTCCGATTTCAGCGGTGGTCCCTTTTTTAGGGTCCGTTCGAGAGAGGACGGAGGCGGAGGAAAAAAAACCAAAGAAAGGAGGTGGCTAATGTGGCTGTGATTTCCATGAAGCAGTTATTGGAAGCCGGCGTGCATTTTGGTCACCAGACAAGAAGATGGAACCCGAAGATGGCCCAGTACATCTTCACCGAGAGGAACGGTATTTATATTATCGACCTTCAAAAAACAGTTAAAAAGGTCGATGAAGCTTATAACTTCGCCCGTTCCATAGTTGATAACGGAGAGACCATTCTGTTTGTTGGTACTAAAAAGCAAGCTCAAGACGCCATTAAAGAAGAAGCCGAACGTTGCGGTATGCCTTATGTATCCCAACGCTGGCTGGGTGGGACAATGACCAATTTTAAAACCATCCGTTCCCGGATTGACCGGCTTCGCAAAATTGAACAGATGGAACAAGACGGTTCTTTTGATTCTCTTCCGAAGAAGGAAGTACTTGAGCTGCAAAAAGAGCGAGCACGTTTAATGAAGTTTCTTTCGGGCATTCGCAATATGCATAAACTACCCGGAGCGATTTTTATCGTTGACTCGCGCAAAGAAAGAATTGCAGTAGCTGAAGCCCGTAATTTGGGTATTCCCCTTATCGGAATCGTCGATACTAACTGTGACCCGGATGAGATCGATTATGTAATCCCGGGGAATGATGACGCCATCAGAGCGGTCAAATTATTGGCCGGAAAAATTGCAGATGCGGTCATCGAAGCAAAGCAGGGCGAACAAATGACGGATACTACTCCCGTCACTGACGAGGAAAGGTCTGAGGAAAACCTATCCCAAATGGAATTGGTTGAAGAAGCCTAATTCATAAAAGGGTGGTAAGGTAGGACCTGACCCACCCTTTTTTTAACGAGACATAGAGAAAGATAATAAAGGAGGAAAAGAACATGGCTGAGATCTCTGCTGCCATTGTCAAAGAACTGCGTGAACGGACCGGAGCGGGCATGATGGATTGTAAAAAGGCCCTTAATGAAACCAATGGCGACCTTGAGAAAGCGATTGAATATTTACGGGAAAAAGGTTTGGCGGCAGCCGCCAAAAAAGCCGGCCGAATTGCTGCCGAGGGTTTGGTCAGCGCTTATATCGCTGCTGGGAAAAAGGTTGGAGTTCTGGTTGAAGTTAACTGTGAAACTGATTTTGTTGCTAAAAATCCTGATTTTCAACAATTCGTCCAGGATATCGCAGTAGCCATCGCTGAAAAAGCACCGGCCGATAATGACGCTTTGGCCAATTTGAAACTTGCCAGCGGAAGTACCGTAGCAGAAACCGTTACCGGCTTAGTTGCCAAAATTGGTGAAAACATGAATGTGAGACGGTTTGTACGTTTTGAGAACAAGGGAAACGGGTTAATTGATTCCTACATACATATGGGCGGAAAAATCGGCGTATTGATCGAGTGTTCATTCACTAAGAATGAGACTGCCAATAATTCTGAATTCTTAACATTGGTCAAAGATCTGGCGATGCAAGTAGCCGCCGCCAAACCGGATTATGTTCGGAGAGAAGAAGTACCCGCCGATGTTATGGACCGCGAGAAAGCAATCTACAAGGCCCAAGCCATGAACGAAGGTAAGCCTGAGGCGATTGCCGAAAAAATTATGGTCGGAAGATTGGATAAGTTTTATAAAGAAGTATGCATTCTTGAACAATTATTCATTAAAGAAAACGACAAAACTATTACCAAATTATTGCAAGAGATCAATGCAAAACTGGGTGAGAACATCACCATCAATCGATTTGCCCGTTTTGAAAAGGGCGAAGGCCTTGAAAAAAGGCAAGATGACTTTGCTTCCGAAGTAATGTCTCAAATCAAAGGGTAAGTTAGGAACACGAAAGTGTTCCTTTTTTTACTTCACATTCTACTACAGCTGAAATAAGTTGAATTAAATTCATTAATCTTTCAATCATCGGGCTGGTCGGAAGCTTCGCGTCCTGCACACTTATGCATCCTATCCGGCTTCATGATGCATATTAGAAATTAATCTTATATAGATAAGCAGGAATTATGATCCGATTCGCGAAAATATATTATGGCTTGGCGGAGGTAATTAAATGCAGACCCCGAAATATAAACGAATCATTCTTAAGCTAAGCGGAGAAGCATTAGCAGGTGAAAAAGGATTTGGGATTGACCAAGATGTTTTAAATTCTATTGCCCAGCAAACCAAAGAAGTGGTGGATCTTGGTGTCCAACTTGCGGTAGTGGTTGGAGCCGGTAATTTTTGGCGGGGCGCGGCCGGAAGTAAAGCCGGAATGGACCGGGCCACTTCCGATTATATGGGAATGTTAGGTACTGTAATTAATTCTTTGGCGCTCCAAGATTCCTTCGAGAAACACGGTGTAGCAACTAGAGTCCAAACAGCGATCGAGATGAGACAGGTTGCCGAACCTTACATTAGAAGAAGGGCCATTCGCCATCTGGAAAAAGGAAGAGTAGTAATCTTTGCCGCCGGAACCGGGAACCCCTATTTTTCGACTGATACAACTGCAGCTTTACGGGCTGCTGAAATTGAAGCCGAAATCATATTAATGGCGAAAAAAGTAGATGGAGTTTACAGCGCTGATCCAAAAATTGATCCGATGGCGGTACGATTTGAAGATCTGCAATTTATGGAAGTTTTGCAGCAACGCTTGCGAGTGATGGATGCCACAGCAACATCATTATGTATGGACAATCAGATTCCAATAGTTGTATTTAATCTTAATCAAACCGGAAATATTATGCGTATTGTATTAGGAGAAAAAGTCGGAACATTCGTCAGAGGAGGAGAATGATATGGTGAAAGATCTTATTAAAGAGACTGAGAACCATATGAAAATGACGATTGAAGCAACAAAAAAAGAGTTTCACACGATACGGACCGGAAGGGCCAGTGCGGGTGTTTTGGACCGGGTGGCCGTTGATTACTATGGTAATCCAAGTCCGTTAAATCAGGTTGCAAGTGTTACTATTCCGGACCCCCGAACTATTGTGATTCAACCCTGGGATAAATCGCTTTTGGCCGCGATTGAAAAGGCGATCTTAAAAGCAGATTTGGGTATGAACCCCGTTAACGATGGGACAGTTATACGATTACCGGTTCCCCAATTGACCGAAGAACGCCGCAAAGAATTGGTCAAAGTCGTTCGTAAAGAGGCGGAAGAAAGAAGAATAGTCATCCGAAATCTTCGCCGTGACGCTAATGATAAGATCAAAGCTTTAGAAAAAGGCGGCAAAGCAACTGAGGACGAGAGTAAAAAAGGTTTGGATGAGACTCAAAAACTAACTGATAAATATATCATGGAAATTGACAAGTTGCTTGCTCAAAAAGAAAAGGAGATTCTGGAAGTTTAATAGATCTACTTCTGAAAATTTCAATGAGTTCATAGCTTTCGAAGTAGAAAATTTCCTCCCTCCAAAAAGTAGCTGAAAAGGCTTGAAAAAGCTTTTTAACTTACTTTTACATGCAGTATGTTATTCCGTGATTGAAGGTTTAGCAATCTGTTATAATGGAGGGCTTTTTATTACATATGACAATTTTTAGTTGGTTTAAAAAAAAGACGAATATTCCAAAAATTTTTCCGAAACATCTGGCAATAATCATGGATGGTAATGGGCGTTGGGCTGAGAAAAAAGGGTTACCCCGCTCTGCCGGACATCGTTTTGGTGTGGAAAGAATTCGGGACACAATTGAAGTTTGTCTGGAATTTGGCGTCAGATATCTTACCCTTTATGCTTTTTCAACTGAGAATTGGAACCGCCCTGCTGCCGAAGTTGATTTTTTGATGAATCTTTTTTTGGAAACTTTCCAAAAAGAGGTTCCCAAAATGCATCAACAACAAATACAACTTAGGTTTATCGGTCTCAAAGAAAATCTTGCTCCGGCTTTGGTCGAACTTATGGAAGAAAGTGAAAAGTTGACCTCAGTTAATAATGCTTTAACGGTAAATATTGCCATTAACTACGGAGGACGTTCCGAAATCTTGGCAGCTGTTAAAGGAATTGCCCGTGAGGTAAAAGAAGGTAAGGTCAACCCGGAGCATCTTAAAGAAGAAGACCTTACCAAACGTTTATTTACTTCGGGACAACCTGACCCCGACCTTTTAATTCGTCCCGGAGGGGAAAGGCGAATTAGCAATTTTCTCATTTGGCAAATGGCCTATACTGAGTTCTATTTTTCCGACTGTTACTGGCCGGATTTTTCTAAGGAACAACTGTTAACTGCATTTGAATCTTATAGTTATCGCGAACGACGATTTGGAAAAGTTAAAGGAGGAGGGTCGAGAGAATGATCCAAAGGACGATATGGGGAATCTTAGGAGCAGCTTTATTGTTAACCCTCATCGGTTACGGAGGCCTTCCTTTTGCTTTAGCAATCGGTTTGTTGACTACATTAGGAGTGTTAGAATACGCGGAATTAATAAAAAAACAGAATTTGCGTTCTCAAACACAATTATTATTATTCAGCTCCTTGTTTTTATTAGCGTTAATCTATGTCATTACGAGTAAGATTGGACTTGATCCATTAGAGTCCCTTCGGATTGGGGAACGGGCTTTAACCTTAATGTTAATCATCGTATTTATTATTACATTTTTAAGCGAACTTTTAAGAGGCGAGCCTGAACAAGGACTAAACAATGCCGCCGCTAATTTATTCGGAGCGGTCTATATTGGATTTATGTTTGCATATATCTTACTGTTAAGATTTATTCCCGGACAGGATGGCCTCTTTTATGTTCTATTTACCGTCTTAGTCACCTGGGTCAATGACTCAGCCGCTTACTTCGTTGGAATTAATTTTGGAAAACATAAACTCAGTCCTAAAATCAGTCCCAAAAAGAGTATTGAGGGTTCCATTGGGGGTCTGGGTGGAGGTTTATTAATAGCTTTTCTTTTAGGGTGGTATTTTCACAAACCAATAAATTGTATGCTTCTTTTAGGTTGCATAGTTGTTGTGGCCGGTCAATTTGGAGACTTGGTTGAGTCGGTAATCAAGCGTAATGCCGGTGTGAAAGACTCCGGATATTTTTTACCGGGACATGGTGGAGTGTTAGACCGTTTTGACAGCTTGCTCCTTTCCGCTCCGGTCGTTTACTACATAGTGACTTATTTTGGTGCGTATTTTTTATAGTGTTACGCGTGTTAAGCGTACCACGTAATGAGAATCCGCTTAACACGTAACGCATAAAAGCTTGAATAGCGGTGTTGAACATTGAGTAATGAATTAAAGTTTTTTTTATGGTCTGCTGTAATTTGCCTGGGTTTTATTTTAAGTCTGCAATATTTTTTTCCGCTATTGGCCCCTTTTTTACTTGGAATTCTCCTCGCTTGTCTAATTGAGCCAGTGGTTAAAAATGCGGAAATCAGATTGAAAATAAACCGTAAAATAGCGGTATCATTAGTTTTAACGATTACTCTTGTTGGGTTGTTAAGTTTAACCGGGATTGTTTTTTTAGTCGCTTATCAAGAAGCTCTTAGAGTACTCCCAAAGATACCGGTTTTAGTAAATGAATTGTTGAGTTTTGGTTCCGGCCTAACCGATTTTTTAGAGGCTCACTTTCAAGTTCCGGAGGGGTTTATTCAAAATTATTTGATTAGGCCGGGTGCGGTTGAACACCTATTTCGCTCAGTAGTTATTTGGGTTATCAACTTAATCCCCGCTTTTCCAAGAGTAGTATTGGCCTTGGGTTTAGGCGGGCTTACAGCTTATTTCATCAGCCGAGACAAAAATATCTTCAGCGGTTTTTTATATAGAATCATGCCTCGGAGTTGGCGGTCGCTTACTATCCAAGTTAAAGAGGAGGTAATTGCCGCTTTTATTAGTTTTATTCAAGTTGAAATCTTACTGGCAGTCTTAACTTCTTGTTTAACTACTTTGATATTTTGGCTGTTAAAGATTCCCGGAGCTATTGCTTATGGGTTTTTAGCCGGAATTTTAGATTTTATTCCGGTATTAGGCCCGGGAATGCTTTATTTACCTTTGATGTTTGTTTTTTGTTTATTCCAAAATTATTACCAAGCAATCTGGCTGATGATGCTATACTTTATTGTACTTTTCCTACGCCAGTTGGGAGAGGCCAAATTGATCGGCGAGAATTTACATATTCATCCTTTGGCTGTAATTTTTTTAGTATATCTCGGTATGAAACTGTTTGGTTTAACCGGGATACTAATTGGACCGATTTTAGCAATAACAATCCGGGCAATTTTCCGGGCTTTTAAGACCGGACGCGCTACCAACGGACTAACCTCTTTAATAAACGCAGGTGTAAAATGACCAAAAATATAGTTGTTTTAGGTTCCACCGGATCGATTGGCCGCCAAACTCTAGAAGTTGTAAGTGAGTTTCCGGAGCGGTTCAAAGTGGTTGCATTGGCTGCCGGTTCCAATATCAGGCTCTTAGCGGAACAAGCTCGGGAATATAATCCTTCCTATCTGGTAATCAATTCAGCTCAGCAACTGCCTGAACTACAAGAACTGGTTGGATTAAAAACAAATATTTTAGTCGGAACGGAAGGTATGAACCAGATAGTTGTTCTGCCTGAAGTGGACTTGGTTTTATCGGCGATTGTAGGATCAATTGGAATCGGGCCAACTTTGGCGGCGATCAATGCCGGGAAGACGATTGCGCTGGCTAACAAAGAAACATTAGTGGCTGCCGGTTCAATCATCATGCCTGCCGCTGTTAAAAATAACGTGAGTATAATACCGGTTGACAGCGAACATAGCGCTATCTTTCAATGTTTACAGGGAACTAAACCTTCGGATGTCGAACGATTGCTTTTAACCGCTTCCGGTGGACCATTCCGTGATTACCGGCCCGAGGATTTGGAAGATGTCACACTGGAACAAGCGTTAAAGCATCCCAATTGGAGTATGGGCGGTAAGATTACCATTGATTCGGCTACGATGTTTAATAAAGGATTGGAAATAATTGAGGCCCACTGGCTTTTCAATGTAGGATTTGATCGGATTGGAGTAGTCATCCACCCGGAAAGTATTATCCATTCTATCGTAGAGTTGGTAGACGGATCACACCTTGCCCAAATGGGTCTTTGCGACATGCGATTACCGATCCAATATGCGCTTACTTTTCCGGAGCATCTTGCCAATAGCTTTCCCAAGTTGGATCTCTTACAGGGAGCTACTTTGAATTTTCAACCGGTGAACTCAAAATTATTTCCTGCAGTTGAATTGGCCTATCAGGCCGGTCGCTATGGCGGCAGCCTTCCCGCAGCTTTGAATGCCGCTAATGAAGAAGTGGTGAAAGCTTTCTTAATGGGAAGAATTAATTTTATTGATATCATTAGTATCGTTTCCGAAGTAGTGGAAGAATATCAAAAGGATAGTTTTGCAATAACTCCGGGATTGGAAGAGATTTTAGCCGTTGACTCATGGGCGCGGGTCAAGGCCGGGGAAATAATCGGACAGAGGAGGAAATAACTTGGGTTTTGATTTTAACGCAATTTGGAAAACTCTTTTATTATTAAGTTTTTTAGTAGTGGTTCACGAGTTTGGTCATTTTATTACGGCTCGGATGTTTGGAGTCAAAGTCTACGAATTTTCAGTGGGTTTTGGACCATTAATCGCCAAATTTAACTGGAGAGGCGTTCAATATTCGTTTCGCTGGATTTTGCTGGGAGGTTTCTGTAAAATTGCCGGGATGGATATTGCTTTGGAAGGAGAATCGGAGGATCCCCCGGTCGAACCGAAAGAATCCTTTAATTACCTGGCCCTTTGGAAAAAGGTGGTTGTGATTGCCGCAGGACCTGTTTTTAATCTGATTTTGGCTATGATTTTGATTTTTACCATGGCGGCGTTTGTGGGGCTTCCCAGCAGTATTAAAAGCCCGGCCCCAATCATTGAGCAAGCCACTCCCGGATCGCCTGCTTTTGAAGCAGGGCTGAAACCGGGGGATCGCATCGTGGCCATCGAAAGAGAACCGGTCAAAGTTTGGCAGGATATTTCAAAATTAGTCGCCAAGTCCAAAGGTCGGACTATTACTTTAACCATTGAACGGAAAAATCAAATAATTGAAAAGAAGCTAACCCCCTTTTATAATTCCATTGAAAAGCGGTATCTGATAGGGATTAGTCCGGTGCCGAATTATGAACGGACCTCAATCGGTCAGGCTGCCAAAATTGCCGTGGTGTATACCAAGGATTTTATCGGGCAGTTTTTAAAGTCATTTGGGCAAATTATTGCTATGGCCTTTAAAGGTGGAGTAATGGGCCCCATCGGTATGGTAACGGTAATCGAGCAAAGCGGCGGTTTGCCTTTATACCACCTCTTTTTCCTGCTGATTCAGATCAGCCTATTCCTGTTTCTCTTTAATATGTTGCCGATTCCTTTGCCGCTCTTGGATGGAGGTTGGATCGTAATTTTGCTTTTGGAAAGGTTATTCCGGAAGGAATTTTCCGCGCAACAAAAAGCCGCTGCGCAAATGATCGGATTAATGGCCATGTTGGTCTTGGGTGTGATGGTGACTTATAATGACATTTTGAGGGTTATTAAGATGTATTTTTAGTTTAGTGGGTAGGAACGTGGTTTTCGTTACGCGTCGTCAGCGTTAAGCAATAGGCTGAAGGCAATAGGCTAGAGATAGCAGGGACTATAGATTTAGACATAGAGGCGTGGAGATTTGAAAAATTTTTTTCAATTTCCGCGCCTTTTTTGTTTTTAAGTTAACTCACGATTGATTATGAGCGAAGCGAACAAAACCCTACGCTACGCGTGGGAGAATGAAAAAGATATGGTAAAATATGTATAGATTTAAAGTGTTCTGTTAGTAAAAGATTGGAGAGGTTCAGTGGGTTTTGCCGAATTGGCTGATGCTCCGTGAAAAGGGGTACATTGCTGTGTTGCTTGGTCGCTGCGGTACTCAGCGTACATCAAGTACGCCTCCGTTCCTCGCTCCCGGCGCGTCTTGCACTGTACCCCTTTTGACGGAGCGAATGAATAAACTGAGAGTTCAGTCAATTCGGCAAGGGTTTCACACCAGCGCGCTAGGGCAATTGCGCTGGTTTTCGGGTACCGATTAAGTGGCTAAAATGATAATTTGGTTATATTCGATTTATATAATGAACTTGACATTTTTAGGTGTATTAAGTAAAAGGTCCTTATAGGACTAGTCAAGTCACCCACTATGCGGGTGGCAATGAATTGAGCTAGATTATTGAATGAAATCTATTTTACAAAATTTAATAATGACGTTTTATACAGGGAATATAGAATTTTATAAACAATTTTGGAAATTTTTGCAGGATTATTTTCCTTAATGACGAATATTTGGATAAAATTTGGAATTATTAGCCTTTGTCGTTACGGAAATCGGATCATGGCAGTGTATGGCAGCGGTATTATTTTTTCGACATCAAATACATTTTAGGATGTGATGACCGGTCTTTGAGAGGCCGGTTTTTTATTTGGGTCAGTCTAAAACCAACCATTTAGCCTTCTAATCAAATTTGTTTCTTTAGACTTGAGATTAATAAAGAATATATAACCTAAATCCAAGGAGGAGTTTTTTGATGAAACGGTTTGTGAAGTTTTTTACCCTAGCTGCGATTCTGGCTATGATTCTGTTAAATGGGGTCAGTTTCGGAGATTCGGGGTCGATTTATACGGAAAATTTTAATAACGGCAATAGCCTGAGGGATCTGGGATTTACTTTCTTCGGGCTGCATTCCGACGGGTGGAAACTGAATACCGCCGATGGATGCTTGGAAAGCGAACCGGAGACTTGGAGTCAAAAGACCAGCCTTTATTCCCCGGGATTTGAAGCAAAACGGAACGAAGACGCAGTCGGATTGGAATGGACGGTTAGTTTTAAAAGCCCCCGTCCGGACCATCCTAATCATCAAAAAGGCCATCACGGCCCGTTTTTTGGAAAGCATTCCAGACCTCTACACCGGGACTGGGTCAGGGTTGGTTTGGTCGGCGATAAAGGCTGGCTTGCTTACAGCCTAAAACTAACACCGGAAGAAAATAAGGAGAAAAAGGTCTTTATTCACGCGGAACTTGAGAAAAGTGGAAAACACCTTAAAAACGCTCCGCGCCAATTAAAAATATCCCGGGACGATCACGTGCGGTTTAGGATCGAACTCCTTCCGCCATCAACCGAAAAATTTACTGAGATTAAAGTTTACTATAGCATAAACGGCGGCGGTTTCCATACTTGGTTCACCGTCCGAGAGAAAACGCCCTTTACCCGTTTCACCAAGGTTTATTTCGACCATGATATTGAACAATTCAGCGATTTACAGATAAAAATCGACGATTTACAAGTTTCGGGAAACGTCAAAGACCAAACACCTCCGGTGACCACTCATGATTATCTATATGATAGGCAATGGGTGAAAACCCCGATTACAATCAACTTTACTGCTACCGACCAAGGCAGCGGCGTCGCTCAAATATATTATCGTATTAATGAAGGTGAAGCGGTTGCCGGTAATCAAATCCAATTCATTATCGATGGGGTTTACACTGTCGAATATTGGGCTGTTGATCAAGACGGGAACTCAGAAGTTCCGAAGAGTTTAACAGTTAAGCTGGATCAAGCTTTACCGTTAATTAGCCCAAGTCTGACTCCAGTCCCAAACGGCAATGGCTGGAACAACGCCGATGTAACAGTGTCGTTTGTCGGAACAGATATTTTGTCGGGTATCGTTAGTGTAACCGAACCGGTTCTAGTGACAACAGAAGGATCTGACCAGGTAATATCGGGACAAGCGGTTGACCTGGCGGGAAATATAGCTGTAATTTCGGTTATGGTGAATTTAGACAAGACTGCGCCAGTCATCAGTAATCTCCAACCGGCGAACGGCACGAAGCTTAATCTGAAACGGCCCGTTATTACAGGCGGAATAATTGACGAGCTTTCCGGGATTGATCCGGCTTCGGTCCGATTAATTCTGGACGGGCAGTTAGTGAATGGTTCATACGATAACATTTCTAAGATTATTAGCTATACTCCGGGGGCGGATTTGGCCTCCGGCAGTCACAGCGTTACTTTGAATGCTTCCGATATGGCAGGCAATCCGGTAACGGCGGGCAGTTCCTTTACAATTGCGACTTCCGATCCCAACTTGCCGCCGGACCCGGCTGAAGTTGCTCCTACTTTGGATCCGACTATCGTTTCGGATTTGAAGACAGCTACTAGCTTTTTGTATACTGGGGAAAATCCGATTCAGACCGGGATGGACCCGGAGACCATCGAGCCGGTCCGGGCGGCGGTGATCCGTGGCAAGGTGCTGGATAAAGACGGAGAGCCATTGCCGGGGGTAAAGGTTACCGTACTTAACCATGGGGAATATGGTCAAACCTTGAGCCGGGCCGATGGAGTTTTCGACTTGGCTGTCAATGGTGGAGGATATTTGACGGTCAAGTATGAGAGGGACGGGTATTTATCAGCCCAGCGGCAGGTGGATGTTCCGTGGCAAGATTATGTTATAGCATCGGATGTGATCTTACTACAACCTGATACCAAAGTAACGGAGATATCGTTGACGGAAACTACTCAAGCGCAAGTGGCGCAAGGTAGTGTTGTTACCGATGAAGACGGAATTCGTCAGGCAACAGTGATCTTTCCAGCGGGGACTAAGGTTGTAGGGTTGAATAGCGATTCTATCAATGTCCGGGCAACGGAATACACCGTCGGTCCAAATGGTCCTAAAATGATGCCGGCGGCATTGCCGCCGACTACTGGGTATACCTATTGTGTTGATCTGACCATCGATGAAGCGGAAGATGTTACCTTTAACCAGCCGGTCTACTTTTATGTCGAGAACTTCCTCAACTTTCCGGTGGGTGGGATTGTGCCGGTAGGATATTACGACTATAATAAAGCCGCTTGGATTCCGTCGGAGAACGGGCGGATCATCAGGATCTTAAGTATGAATGACGGTATGGCGGAGGTGGATGTTAGTGGCAGTGGACAAGCCGCCGACGTTCAAACTTTAGTTGATTTAGGATTCACCGACGCCGAAAGGCAACAATTAGCTGTTACTTACCAGGTTGGACAGAGCCTTTGGCGAGCGCCGATTAATCATTTTTCGCCTTGGGATTGCAATTGGCCGTATGGCCCGCCGGAGGGGGCGGAGGCGCCACAACAGCCACAACCAGAAGGGGACGGTCAAACCGATGATCCTAATACTGGCTGTGGTTCAATTATCGAAGTTGAGAACCAGGTGTTACAGGAGAATATCCCCATAACCGGCACTGAATTTTCTTTAAATTACGCAAGTAACCGGGTAATAGGACGGAAAGCGGCCAATATGATTACCGCTAAACTGACCGGAACTAATACAAATAAGTTCATAAAACGAGTAGAAGTCGAAGTCAATGTTGCAGGGAAACAATATATTACAAGTTATGATCCAAAACCGAATTTAACTTATAACTTCATTTGGCCTGGGCAGGACACGTATGGGCGGTGGGTAAAAGGCGGTCAAATCGCTAAGGTGCGGGTTGGATATGTTTATGATGCAGTTTACCAGCAACCTGCTGAATTTACAAGAAGCTTTTCGGCTATATCGGGGGTATCAATTACTGGTAGTCCAGCACGCCAAGAAGTGACTTTATGGCAGGAGTATCAAACAAAAGTAAGGTCAGTTAGCGTGAAAAATTCCATAAATTGACGAAAAAAGGGCGCACTAAACTAAGGCCTTTAAAGGCCTAAAAAAATCTAGCCTTAGTTTAAGCCACAGAAATATCGGTATCTTTTATAATACCATTGGAA
>JAEYRN010000091.1 GCA_023435565.1 Bacillota bacterium | reverse complement strand
CTGATATTACGACTAAGACTGGAAAGAACTTATCAAAAATGATTAAAAGTCAACTCGAACAGTGGATTGCTGGTTTGCCTAATTATATCAAGGTTTATCTGCTGATTTCTTGCTGCGAAAGTTGAGTAAACAATTAATAAAAGAACTTTGGTAGTTCTATAATAATAATAATTTTTATTTTTACATCATCAATTGCTGATAAGGAAAGAGCCGGTAGAGGAGATGCAACATAAGATGAAATTAAAGCGAATAAAATTTTGTTTCATATTATTAGCTCTTTTTTGATGAGTTCGTTGATTGATATTACTGCAAAAAACGTTCCTGCAAAAATCAGGGTAGTTATGGACAATAATTATCCTCCATATATTTTTAGGGATAATAGCGGTAAGCTTTTAGGGATAGCCATTGATCATTGGAAGCTATGGGAGGAACAAACCGGAATCAAGGTGGAAATTGAAGTGATGGATTGGAACCTGGCGCTCGAAGCGGCTAAGACAGGAAATTTCGATGTAATCGATACGATTTTTAAAAATCCGGAGCGTGAACAGTATTTAAGCTATGGAAAACCTTATGCCGATATCGAAGGCGCCATTTTTTTAATAAGAACATATCCGGTATTACCGGAATTGAGTCATTACAAGGGTTCAAAGTTGGGGTCAAAAAAGGGGACAATAACGTTAATTTGCTAAAGGAATTCGGCATTACCGATTATATTGAATTTTCCAGTTATGAGAGTATCGTTAGGGCCGCCAAAGAGCATCAAATTATGGTCTATTTAATGGATAAACCACCAGCCTTGTTTTATTTATATAAAATGGGTATTCAAGATGAATTCCGTTCTTCCTTTAAGCGTTTCTTTGGGATATTCAATTTCGGATAATTCCGGAAAAAATCGAAAAATGCTTTACAAGGAAGCCGATGAATACATGTACCGGGAAAAACTGCATCAACAGCAAAGTATGAAGAGTGGGATTGTTACAATATTGTTGCGAATGTTGGAGGCTAGAGATTTCGTAACCGAAGGTCATTGTGAGAGGTTACAGGATTTGGTTGCACAATTAGCTACAAGAATTGGTTTGAATGAACGGGATATCAATGATATGATATTGTTCGCCCAATTTCACGATATAGGAAAAGTCGGTATCTCCGATTCTATTCTTTTTAAGCCGGGTAAATTGAGCAAAGAGGAATATGAGGAGATGAAACGCCATTCCGAAATCGGTTATCGAATCGCCATTTCCATTCCCGACTTGGTGCCTATTGCCGATTGGATTTATAAACATCATGAATGGTGGAATGGCACCGGTTATCCGCTGGGGTTGAAAGGACGGGAAATACCGGTCCAATGCCGCATCTTATCTATCGCCGATGCTTTTGACGCAATGACCAGCGACCGGCCCTACCGAAAAGCACTTCCGATGGAATTTGCTTTAAAAGAGCTAAAAAAATGTTCAGGGACTCAGTTTGATCCGGAATTTGTAGAGTATTTTATCGAAATGATTGAAAATAATCCATAAGAAACGGGGATGTGATAGAAGCAATTGGAAACAATTAACATAGTAATAAAAATGAAGACCTTATAAACAGAGGTCTTCATTTAGTATCTTTACTTGAATCTCCGTACAATAGTTTTGAACTATGTGTATTAAATAATCCATTTTAACAAAAAACCATTCTAACAGCTTGACAAATTTTGCCGAATCATTTAAAATATATCTAGATATCTAGTTAATTAGATATCTAGATATTTATTATAGTCAAATTCTGGAGGAAACCGAAATGAATCAGTCCGAAATAATATTTCGGCGGGCAAAAGAGTCTGATATGAATTTAATTTGGAAGTTGCTCCATGCCGATAGCCGGATGCGCAGCGAGGTTTATATCAGGGAACATTTGGATCGGATTTACCTTTTATTGGAGGATAAAAGGGTTTTAGGGGCTCTATGCGGAATACCTAGAACCAACAAAGCTGAGATCTCCTGGCTGGTTATTCACCCGTTATATCCAGAATCAGTTATTGCCGAAATTATGATTCGGGAGTTCCAAGGTATATACTGCCGGTTTTATGTAGAACCGACGAATCGATGGGTGAACCCAAAAATAATTAAACGTTTATTGGGGCCGGTTCCGGAGATCGTTCAGTAACAGTCGGAAGGTGCTGCTTATGGAGTTTCGGATCAATAAGAAATCGGAGATTCCCATCTATCAACAATTGAAAGAGCAGATTAAGTTTTATTTGATTAGCGGAGCCTTACAACCGGGAACCCGGGTACCGCCACCCAAGGAATTGGGTGAGTATCTTCAAGTGAACCGTAATACGGTGATTGCGGCTTATAAGGAATTGGAACGCGAGGGATTGCTGATGTCAAAATGTGGTCAGGGGACCTATGTAAGTGAGGATCTCTCTTCGTTACCGGATGTAAAGCGGAAACAGAACTTATTAGACTTGGCCCGTGAGATGTTGGAACGTACCAAGGAACTGGGTTTCCAACCGGAGGATTTGTTTACTGTTGTCTTTAACCAGACGGTTCTGGGATTGAACTTACCAGAAACAGGTCATGTAGAAAGTAAACCTCATGTTGTGGTAGTGGAATGCAATCGGCCGGATGCCGATTATTTCGTGGATACTTTCCGGGCAAAACTGGGCATCGAGGCGAAAGCCTATGTCCTGAATGAACTTCCCTCTCAACTGGATGATGAATTTATCAAAAACGCCGATTTTGCCATAACCAACATCTCTCATCTGGAGGATGTCAAAGCTATCCTGGAGCCATTAAGTCTGAATGTTTTAGCGGTAATGGCTGCGCCTCATTTGAAGTTATTTATGGATATCAGCTCCCTTCCCGCAGGCACCAGGGTTGCTTTGATCTGCCTATGCAAGGAGTGGTCGGCCCGGATGAAACGGGGACTTGACAATGCGGGGATCAAGCATCTCGATGTCCAAAACTGCGGGTTGGAGAATCCGGAAGAACTACGTGAAGTATTGCGGGAGGTTGATTACGTTTATGCCTCTAGAGTGGCAATTAATGAGGTTCGAAAACTGGCTCCACCCAATATCAAAATCGAGGAGTTTTTTAACGAAGTTGACGAAGCCGGTCTCGACATGATCCGGCAGTACCTGGCGAAGATAGAGAAATAATGAATCGGTTTTAGTGAACAATTGCATGATGGTAGCGAAATTAAGAAGTCAATTCAAATAAGACAAAAAAATAATTTATTCTCCGTAATCTACTTTAACTACTTTAATCTTTGTTAAAAATGAGAAGACGACCGTCGTTATTCCTAGAAATAAAAAAGCAATTGCCAAAGAATAATCGACTAAAAGACCGGTGATCGGATACATAATCATTGTTACAACCCGCTCCAGCATGGATACTCCTGAAAGTACGGTGGCCCTGTTTTCACTATTAATATGCTGGTTGATAAAGTCGGAAAGGAGCGGAGAACGAAGCTGCCGCAAACCGGTGATGAAGAGAATCGCCAATAGCCCATAGATTAAATTATTGGTATAAAATAGACCAACATATAACAATCCCGGGAGTAATGCGGTTATTAACAATAACCGGTTCACCCCGAAGACCTTCTCGATTTTCCCCAGGTTTAGCATTAATAAAATACCAAAAAGGTTAAAGGCCGTTCCGACAACTCCATAATAGGATAAATTAACACCGGCTGATCTTAGCCAGGATTGGTACAACCAGTACATAAAAAAGGTCATGGCCGAGATTAGAGCGTAATTTAAGGTAAAACCACGGAGCCGGTTATTAAGAAAAATATGTTTAAATCCGCCAATGCCTTGTTGGATAAATTTCTCCCCGGTGCTTCTTGATTGCGGTTCTTTGAGGCTTAACGCAACCGGGATAACGGTCATTAACACAATACCGGTAATATTAAAAGTCAGTGGGAGAGAAGCCGGATAAGCCAAAATTTTTGATCCGGCGAGCCATGAACCTCCGGCTAATCCGATTATGATTCCGATAAGTCCGATTGACTCATAGCGTGAGAAATACCGGGAGGCTTTATCTTCTTCTTGAAGCGCGATTAAAGTATCATACAGTAATGCTTTATCCGCTCCGGATAGCAGAGTGAACCCAACGGCGCAAATGACTTCGGCTAAAAAATAGACCAAATAGCTTTTAAAGAATCCGAACATTAAAAACGATACGGCCGAGAAAAAACCTCCGAGAGCAAGGGAGTATTTGCGCCCATATTTATCAGCAATAACTCCCGTAGGGATCTCCAGAATAAACATAGAAAAGGAGAAAATTGCTTCAAGCAGGAAGATTCGAGTATAATCGACTTTTGCCCAATCCAGAAAGAAAGGTACAGCTACGGCGCTGAAAAACATCATATTTTTCAACAAATTAATTAGATACATTTTGTTGATATTCGATCGCATATGACCACTCCGGTTCATGAATTTGCGGGATTTCTTTAAAAGGTTACTTCGGTAAATTTGAATATACAATTATAACATATTTATGTATAATAATGGTGAAAACTATATATTTTGAAATTGGGAAAGGGAGATGCAAAGTGAAAAATCAATCGGTAGGTAAAACATGTTTGATAAGCATGATAGGAATCTTGTTGTTATTAGTAACCGTACCGGTTTTTGCGAATTCTTCAAAATCAGCGTCGAAACCCCAAAATTTTTTTGTGAAAGTTAAACAAGATATAAGTTACGCCTTTAAAAGTATCGGCCAATTTTTTAGAGGGTCGAAAACAAAAACTGTCCAAAATACTAAAAGTACCAAACAAAGAATAAAGAAAGATTTTAAAAATGCAAAAACTAAGACCGTAAATGGTACTAAAAAGGCCGGACAAAATGTAAAAAAGAGTTTTAAAAGTACTAAAAGTAAGGCAAAACAAGACGTTAAAACTGTAAAACAGACGTTTAAAAACGGTTTTAAGAGTCTCAAAAAATAAACATTATAAGAACTTGAAGAAGAGCTGTTAATAATAGAACAGCTCTTCTTTTTTGTATGACTAAAGAGGCACAATAAGTAAAATGGGTGAAACATTAGCTTATTGTCTCTGATACACCTTTACCCAGTCAATCTCGAACCGGTTCGGAAATTGCAAATTCTCATCCGGATCTCCCGTCCAATCAGGCCCGATCGCCGGGCAGAGGATTAAACGAAAAGGTTCATTCGGTACTCCCTTTTTCGTTTCATAACGTTGTACACCATCGATGTACCATCGAATAACCCCGGGCTCCCATTCCAGACCAAACACATGAAAGTCATCACCAAAATTATAATTCTCAACAATATGAACTCCACTGTTCATCAAATGATTTTCCGGAGTACCATAATGGCTGGTCATATATATTCGATCCGGATCATTGGTGCGCATCTCCATAATATCAATCTCCGGCGGCCAGTCCTCATCCTCCGGAACCATCCAGATGGCGGAGAGCATGCCGTTTCCTCCGGCAGTTACCGGTTTGGCCCGAATTTCAAACTTACCGTAAGTCCAATGTTTTTTATGGGTAGTTTCTACTTGGGCTGAGGTATAATGCATGGTCACGATTTGGTCAGGATGATCCACCCTTCCGGACGGGCCGTTATAGTTCTCTTTTTTACTGGTTAAGACCAATAGACCATTTTCGATAGTGGCATTTTCCGCTAGGTAGGCTTGGTTCTCGTTATTCCAACTTTCACCTCGGACCAAAGCCGTCCAGCTATTAGTATCCAAAGACGTTCCGTCAAAGTTATCTTCCCATACCAAAGTCCAAGGTTTGTCCCATTGGTAACTGTTACCGGAACTGTTACCACCACCAAATCCTAATACGAGAAATATTATTGGGATGATCATGATAAAAAGTTTTGTATTTTTCATCAGTTGCCCCTTATGTTAAAATTTTTTGTTTAAAATATAATTTTAGCAATACTTTTTTGAAGTAACAAGGAAATTTATGGATTTATATTGCTGCAGTGAAAGTAGATAAAAGGGATTTTAGTGGAAATAAAGAATATAAAAGGAATCATTTACCGGGCTGCTTTTTTAGTTTTTTTAGAGCTTGTAATAGGATTTTTCTATCGCGAATTAGCTAGCAACATAAATTGAATATTCGAATAAATGGAGGGTTATTAATGCCGGACATTAAAGGAATAATTGAAAAACAAAGATTATATTTTGAAAGTGGGATAACCAAGGATTTAAATTTTCGGATTGAAAAACTGAAAGCGCTAAAAGAAGCAATCGCCAAAAACGAACCGGAAATAATGGAAGCATTGAAAAAGGATTTGAATAAATCTCAGTTTGAATCTTATGCCACCGAAATCGGCTTTACATTGGATGAAATAAAGTATACGATTAAACATCTTTCGGACTGGGCAAGGCCCAAAAAAGTTAAAACACCGGTATTGCATTTTTTATCTTCCAGTCGTATTTACTCAGAACCCTACGGGGTAGCATTAATAATCTCGCCTTGGAACTACCCTTTCCAATTGGCCATTGGGCCGTTAATCGGCGCTATCGCCGCCGGAAACTGCTCGATTATCAAACCTTCGGAATACTCAACCCATACATCATCGATCATTGAAAAGCTTATCAAGGAGAGTTTTGATGAGTCTTTTGTTACGGTAATCCAAGGCGGAACAGAAGTGAGTAAACAACTGCTGGATGAAAGATTCGATTATCTTTTCTTCACAGGTAGCGTAGCGGTGGGAAAGGTTATCATGGAAGCGGCTTCGAAATACCTGACCCCCATTACCTTGGAATTGGGCGGAAAAAGCCCTTGTATCGTTGATGAAACGGCTAGCATTGACTTGGCTGCTAAGAGAATTGTCTGGGGCAAGTTTATGAATGCCGGACAAACCTGTGTGGCGCCGGATTATTTGTTAGTGCAATCTTCAATTAAGAGTAAACTTATCAATAAAATACAGGAGCATATTATCCGGTTTTACGGCGCAACACCTTGTCAAAATCCGGAATACCCGAAGATTATCAATAAAAAGCACTTTAACCGGCTTTTAAATTTGATGAAGAGCGGTAATATTGTTTTTGGGGGTGAGTACAGCGCTCATACCAATCATATAGCCCCGACAATTATTGATGGTGTGACCTGGGAAAGTCCGATCATGGGGGAAGAAATATTCGGACCATTACTACCGGTTTTGGAATTTGAAAACTTAAGTGAGGCTGTTTCAGTAATAAATAAGCATCCCAAACCCTTGGCTCTTTATTTATTTACTAATATCGAAGGTAACGAAAGATATGTTATTAGAAATACTTCCTTTGGCGGCGGTTGCGTCAATGACACCATTGTTCATCTGGCAACTCCTAATATGCCTTTCGGAGGAGTTGGCGAGAGCGGTATCGGCTCATATCACGGGAGAGGCAGTTTTGATACTTTCTCCCATCAGAAAAGTGTTTTAAAGAAATCAAACTTGATTGATATACCGCTTAGATATCCGCCTTATAAAAACCGCCTAAAGTTGTTAAAGAAGATGATGGGGTAGTACTGGATATTTGCATTATTGATATTAACAATGTAATTTCCGGATCGAAATGAATGATTATACAAAAGTAGGAGAAATTTCTCCTGCTTTTTTTATTTTAAAATCCTTCCGCCAGAGGATGTATGATTAAGTTCTTATCTATATAATCAAAATATCGGATTAATAAGAAAAATATGAATGTTGGAGGTTTAACTGATGAAAAAAATTATGGTAATGAGTTTGATTGTCTTTTTAATGCTTGGTTGTTTATTTGTAATGAGAACGGGAATTGTTAATGCTCAGAATGAAACCGTAATGAACGATCTTCAGACAGGAAAGGATTTGTACTTAAAAGGCCGGAAGATGTTCTATAATGCTGAAAACACACTAGATGTAGTTAGAGCAACTTGGTTGTCAAGCAAAGATTCTTTTGCAAAATTGGCAGAAGGCGATTTGAAGTGTTACTGGTTGGCACAAGTTGAGTTTTCTTTGGCTGAGCTTGATGAGACAATGGGAAACAATAAAGAAGCAAATATAGGGTTTTCTAAAAGCAATGATTTGGTTAAAAAAGCTATTGAGTATAACAAAAAATTCAGTGACGCCTATCGCTTGCTGGCGGATACCTATATGAGACTGATGGATTATAACGGCCCTTTATACTCAGTCAGCCATGGCCCGGAGGCTTTAAGATTAACCAAAAAAGCATTTCAACTTGATACTCAAAATTTTACCGCCCTTATTTCATCCGGTATTTATTACATAAATGCCCCAAAAATCGGAGGCGGCAATATCGGTAAGGGAATGGCCGACCTGAAAAAAGCGTTGGCAAGTAAAGATTCATTCGACCAATTTCTCGCCCACGTATGGTTGGGTAGGGCTTATCTAAAAAAAGGCAATAAAACCGAAGCCTTAGATAATTTTAATCAAGCGTTAAGGATTTATCCGAACAGTTCTTGGGCTAAAAGATTTGCAAGCCAATGTAATAAATGAAAAGGGGCCGAAATTAAAATGGCGATCATTAAAGCAACCGCTTTGGAGAAATCATACAATACCGAGGCGGAACAAGTATATGCTTTGCGGAGTGTCGATTTTGAAATTAATCCGGGCGATTTCACGATTATTAACGGCCCCTCCGGCAGCGGCAAAACAACCTTACTTAATTTACTTTCCGGAATCGACCAACCTTCCAAAGGGGAACTGTACTTAGACAATCTCCCGATTGCTGATTTTTCCGACAGTGCCCGGACTGAAATCCGCCGGGATAAGATTGGGTTGATTTTTCAATCATTTGAGTTATTACCGGTCTTAACGGCAGCTGAAAATGTTGAATATCCCTTATTGTTACAAAATGTTCGCCCGGCAGATCGTCATCAAAGAGTGGCCGAAGTTTTGGAACAGGTAGGGCTGACCCAATATGCCAAACGTTTCCCGGCCCAACTCTCCGGTGGTCAAAAACAAAGAGTAGCTATTGCCAGGGCTTTGGTAACCAAACCGGTGTTAGTTTTATCGGATGAACCCACCGCCAACCTCGATTCCGAAACCGGGATTAAAATCATTGAGTTAATGTTGGAATTAAACCAAAAACATGGAGTAGCTTTTGTGATTGTTACTCATGATTTATCATTAAACAAATATGCCAAACAAATATATCAAATCAAGGATGGAGTGATTACTTTTAGGGAGGATAATAAATATGTTTAAGATCGCTTGGCGCAATGTACGGCGTAATAAACGCCGTTCCTTATTAAGTTTATTGATTATTTTAATTGGAGTTATCGTATTATTTTTAGTCAATGGTTATATCGTAGAGACTTTTGATGGTCTAAAGAGTATGGCGGTGTTTCAATACGGAAACCTGCAAATCGCGGAAAAACACTTCTGGGATAATGATAATCAACGCCACTTGATCAGTAAAACCGACTTGGAAAAAGTTGAACAATTGTTGGCGTCTCGGCAAGAAGTTCAATGTTTTACCAGAGTTTTAGGGGTTAATGGGATTATCGGCACTGAAAAGACCAGTACTATTGCCGCAGGTAGCGGCATTGAGCCCGGTAACAGTCAAGCGCAAAATATCATGATTACCAGTGGTGTTAATCTTTTTGAAGAAGACATAGACAAGATTTTAATAGGAAAAGGCATAATGCAAAAGTTGGGTGTAAAAGAGGAGGAATGGCTTTCCTTAATGACAACTACTTTAGACGGCGCCTATAACGCGGGTAGTTTGCAGGTATCCGGTTCTTTTACCACCGGGAGTTCGGAGGCGGATAATGTTTACATATATTTACCGGTCACCTACGCCCAAAGTTTATTAAACACGGATGGTGTCGACAAAGTGGTTGTAGGCTTGGAGGATATTAAATATACCGACTCCACTGTGGCGTGGTTAAAAGAACAATTCATCAACAATGATCTTAATATGGAAATTAAAACTTGGCTTGATTTGGCGGAGTTTTATAAACAGGTCCGCGGCTTATATGAGGTAATTTTCTATTTTATGTCTGTGGTAATCTTTTTTCTTGTTTTGACAAGTGTTTTAGAGATAATGTCGATGGCTTTCTTTGAAAGGATGAATGAGATCGGTACTATTCGATCGATCGGCACCAAACGACATCAAATATTTTCTATGTTAACCCTGGAGGGGTTGATAATTGGTATAACAGGTGGACTCATCGGCCTGTTGGCCGGTTACGGAGTTGGCAGTTTCATTAATCAGCTGCATCTTACTTATTCGGCGCCTTCGATGAGTGAACCGGTACCGTTGTTATTCGACTTATCATTGGCAAATGGAGTTTTTCCGTTTGCAGTCGTCGTATTGGCTACCTTAGCATCAGCTATTTATCCGGCTATTAAAGCTTCCAGATTAAATATTGTAGAAATTTTGCGACATAAATAATATTCCGTTAAGCGTTAAACGTACCACGTTACGCGTATTTTGCTGTTCGGGTTGGAAACTGGTTTTAATTGGCTTAGTTTTAATGGTTTTTCGCCTAACGTTTAACGCGTAACGCGTAACGAAAAGGAGGTAGAAAAATGGTTTTAAATAAGCGTTTTTTAGGGATGGCCATTATTGTTTTGTTTGCCATAGGTTGTTTGTTCGCAAATGAAACGTTGGCGATAAATTACAAAGATATTTTAACGGATATTTATAATCGACAGGGTTTAGCAGGAAAAGGTTCTTTCGAATTAAATCTCAGAGTGGTCTCCTTTCGAGGTAAAGAAAGCAATACTTCCAGTATTAGGGTATTTTTCAATGATGGTAAGAAACAATTAGTAACCTTTATAGAGCCGGAAAGATTAAAAGGCGATTACTATCTGGTCAACGGTTATAACACCTGGATGTATCAGAAAGGATTACGCCGGCCAATCCGGATCTCCGCTCAACAAAAAATATTTGGAGATGCGGGTATAGCCGAAACAGCGGGCATTAATTACCTGGAAGATTATAACATCGTTGAAACTATAGGGAACGACGGGGAGTACTTAATGGAGCTGAAAGCGATAGATACAAGAACAGCTTACCAACGGGCGACTATTTGGATTAGTAAAGGTGATCTAAGGATTAAGAAGATAATATTAAAAGCCCTTAATGGACAGAGCATGAAAAGCTTAGATTACAGTAATTATCAATTGATAGACGGTCATGAGGTGGCTGCGATTGAAATTAATAACCTTTTACAAAATAAGAATGATAAAACAGTTATGGAGTTTACCAGTATTAAAAGGAGAACATTTGCCGCTGAAATTTTCGATCCCTTAATGATGGGTAAAATCCGATTATAAATGCGTCTCGGAGTTTAAAAAGGGGGAGCGCAAATGTTGTTTCGGCTTGTTTATAAAAACTTATTGTCCATACTTATTTTTGGTGGCATATTTTTGAGCCTTTCTCAGTTTACCGTCGCTAACGATGGTGGGGTCTGTTGGGAAGTTACCGCCGGTTATGATTATTTTCATATCAGAGATGATTTGCCCGCCGACTATAAAAATCAATTAGACGCAAACAACGAATTGGCTGAGTTATCCATAGGTTTATTAACCGGCAATAATAATGGTCAGTTCAGCTTAGGCTTAGATGCTAAAGGAGATGCGGACGATTTTGAAATCAATCTAAAAGAGTTTGCCTGGAGTGGGCATAACAGTAAAATATTATACGAAATTGGTAAAACAAAATGGATTTGGGGGAGAGGGTTAAGCTTCATCCCGACCTGCCCGTTGGATATGGATACTTATTATTGGGGCGGGCAAAGCTCGCTGATTAATACTAACAATAGTTTGACAATTGGCGCCGCTACCACAAAAGATTCATATAATAGCGATACATCCGACACAATAATAACGGAAAACAATATTTCCGATAGTGATTATACCGGTTGGTTCAGATCGGGATGGTCATTTGAAACCAGTGACCTTACGACAGTAGTATCATATCAATCCGCTGAAATGTGCTGGAATTACGGGCTCGATTTTTCATGGGATTTACAAAACGGATTTGAATTACACGGAGGAGTAAATTTAAGAAGCTCCGATTCGGAGATTAGTTATTTAATTGGCAGTGAATATGTTGGAAAATATTTTTATACCGCCGAATTTTATCATGACACGGATGATTTATTAATTTTCGGGGTAAGCAATTCAGCAGGGATGTTAGGTAGATGGCAATGGATGCTGCGGGAAATATTCAATCTAAATGATGATGGGGAAATTCGTAAGATCAATCTAAGCTATATAAAAAATGATCATATAGTTCCCCAATTGGAAATTTCAATGAATGCAGGCTCAAAAAGCAGCCAATACCGACAAAACCCAATTGATTATTATGTTTTATTTAAGATAACCTCCAAGTTTTGATGGATAATTTTAAGTCGAACCCTTGAGCGAATCCCGGTATTGGTTCGGAGCCATTCCGGTAATTTTTTTAAAAATCTGACTAAAATATTTTTCATCTTTATAGCCGATTTGCACGGCGATCTCATAGATCTTCAAATGAAAATCCCTTAATAGCTCCTTCGCTTTTCCGACCCTGACCTCGGTGATATAATCCACGAAATTTTTCTGCAAGACCTGTTTAAAGCTGGTACTTAAGTAACCTGGAGATACAAAAACAACTTTGGCGACGCTTTCCAAATTAAGGTCCTCGGCGTAATGTTCTTCAATGTAATTAACTGCTTGAGTGACCATTTTCCACTGGTTCTTTTGCAATGGATGCATTTCGATGATTTTTTTAAAACATAGCATGATTCTTTCATGCAATTCTTGCAATGTTTCGATCCGGGGCAGTTCATCCAGGATCGCCAGATTAGATCCGAAAATGTTATCGGTATTTATGCCTCTTTCCAAACAGACATGGTAGACTGAACAGATTAGGGCGGTGACCATTTTATGAATATAATCTTTCGAGTTTTTCCCCGGTATTGATAGATTTGTGAATAAAGAATTTAATGCTGATTCCAATTGTTCTTGATCATTGGTGCGAATGCAATGAACAATCAGATTTTCCTCTTGTTCAATAGCCGGTTTTGGGGTGAGGGTTTCATCAATAACGTCATGATAATTGATAATCCGGTTGGAACCTTCCCAAAAGCCATGTTCGAGCGCTTCTACCGCTGAGGTAAAAGCGGTATGCAGTTGGGAAAGACCCGGGGCAGGTTCTCCCAGACCGATGGTTACTGTAATTGGCATATCGGTTGCAATGGTTTGGCGTAACTGTTCCATTCGCCTAGCAAAGAGTTCCGGAGGCTCTTCATCCGCATTCCATAAAATCAATAAAATATCTTGAAAATAATTAATGGCAATCTTTAAAACCGGGGGCTTTTTAGTAACAGCTTCAACCTGCCGGTAAAGGGAATGTTTGATTAATTCAAATTCATTTATTGATAAGGAAGTCAACTTGTGTTGTTGGTCAATTCTGACTAAAGCTAATCCAATGTTTTGGGGAGTTACTTCCATCTGATATAAATTCCAGCGGATCTCTGCAGTACCATCATCAGTCGGCTTGTCTTGAACCAAGTTCATTAATAAATTTTCGCGCAGGATCGGGAGATTTTCCTGGAACTTTTGTAATAAAAAGTCCCATTGATGAGATTGCTCTTCCTCGATGGCAATCTGGTTTTTTAACTTTATCAAACCATCTAAAATTTCTTTGGGGCGGCAAGGTTTTAATAAATAATCAGATACTCCGTAACGTAAAGCTTGTTGACAATAGTTGAAATCGTCATAACCGCTTAAGATAATAACTTTCAAAGAAGAACCTTGCTCCTTTAATTTCTTCAATACTTCCAATCCGTTCATAACGGGCATTCTTATATCCAATAGCATTAGGTCGGGTTCGGTTTCATTGACCATCCGGAGCCCTTCCCGGCCATTGGCCGCTAAACCCGCGATTATTATCCCGTGTTCTTCCCAAGGAAGAGAACGCAAAATGCCCTCCCGAATTTCGGCTTCGTCATCCACAATTAATAGTTTTAAGATTCGGTCCGACATGTTTACTCCTTCATCGTTGCCGGAATATTGATGGTCACGGTGGTTCCTTTACCCGGAGTACTGGTAAACTTCAATTCATGATTGGAACTATAATATAGTTCCAATCTTTCAAGTACGTTCCTGATTGCATATCCTCCGGAGACTTTGTCCGGGTTGCCGTTATTATTAGTGTTTCGCGCTAAAATATCATGTATCTTATGATCGTCCATACCCACGCCATTGTCGGTAATCGTAAAAACCATCCTTTCTTGCTCAAGCCTGCCGTTGATTTGAAGATGGCCCCCGTTTTCTAATTCCTCAATGCCATGGATAAGCGCATTTTCAACAAAGGGTTGGATGATTAATTTCGGCATTTTATTGTTTAAGAGTTGCGGATCGAAATCAATTTCATAGGTTAAATTTTGTTTATAGCGCATTTGTTGCAGTTTTAAATATTCTTTAATGAGTTCCCGTTCTTGGGATACTGTCGCTAATTCATTACCCCGATTGAGACTTAACCGGAAGATCCGTGACAATGCCAAAATCATTTCACTAATCTCCGGGACTTGGTTTCGCTCCGCCTTCCAAAAGATTGTGTCAAGCGTATTATATAAAAAATGAGGATTGATTTGGGCTTGTAATGTATTTAGTTCCGCCTCCCGTTCCCGGATTTGCAATTTATATACCCGTTCGATCAGATCTTTAATATAGGAGATCATCGCGTTATATCCGTTACCAAGCTCGCCGATTTCATCTTTATTGGTAAAGCTAACTTGTTGGGAGAAATCCCCTTCTTGAACCTTTTTGATTGAATCCGATAATTGTTTTAGAGGATTCATAATCATTGATGTGATAAACATGGATAAAAAAAACAAAAACAGATAACAGACAATCCCCATGGTAACGATGACTAAAGCCAACCAACTTATTCTTTCGGCAAGTATCTCCGACGGCGTTAAGGTTATCACCTTCCAACCGGTCTCCGAGGAAGTGCTGAAAGTAAAAAGCATTTTTTGATGATTAATCTTAAAGATAGCGGAACCGGTCTGACCGTCTAAAAATTTAAAGTATGGCTGATTACCGACCTGTTTTTGAATATAAGACGGATCGGAGTGTGATACCACTATACCGTTTTGATCGACAATAAAAGTGCTGCCGTCATTAGGTATATTTGCCCGGTAGATGGAACGGATTTTTTCTTCATCGATCCATAACAGCAAAACCCCGAGATTATTATATTGATTAATATCTTTAATCATACGGTACATTAGGATCCGGCGCCGGCGATTGTCGGTTACTACCGGCGGATCGTTATTAAAACACTCCACTCCAATGCCGCCATCCAGGTTAATGGCTTTTTGATAAAGGGGATTGTTTTTAAAATCGGCGAAAGGAACCACTTGATTGCTGGTATAACCCGATCCGGCGCTATAAACCAATCCATTGTAACCATATATCGAGATCATGGTTATGTAACTTTTAGTGGCTAAAATCCGGTCCAAGAAAATTTGGAGATCGTAACTTAATTCCCTTCGGTTAGCCGAGATTTCTTTGATTTCCTTCTGGAAGTTACGGTCGAAAATGATTAAAGAACTGATATTACTAAGATCATTTAAAATGTAATCAAAATTATTACTAACTTGCCGGACTAGACCTAATTGGGTTTCAATCACTTTTTCCACTGCTTGGTTTGCCGCCAAAAAATAAGCATAAACCCCAACGGCTGAAATTGCTAAAAAGAGTATCAACGCCACAAAAATAAGGATTTTATTTTTCAAACTGAAGCGGCGGAACCGGTTTGTTAATGACATCTTTTACTCCAAATAGATTCTCTGTGTCTCTTTAGTCTCTGTGGCAAATAATTAATTAAGCCACGGAGACACTGAGACTAAAGAGAGATTGAAAGCTTACAGAACTAACATATAATACTTTCTTGATCTTCTCATGGAACCCTGCCCGGGATATTAAACCATTAAAATTTTGAACCATTTATGAAATTAGTCACCTTTCAATTAGGTAAATTTCATGTAACAATAGTTTTAAGAAACGGCCGTTCGGAAACAGAATCTTAATTTGAGGGGGAGAAAAATGAAACGTTTTTTGGTAATAACAATGGTTTTAGTGCTTGTTTTTACAATGTTTATGGTTAGTACCATTAACGCCGGACCTAAAAAGATTACCTTGCGGATGGGCGATAATCAACCTGACCGGCAAAATACCTGGGGCGCTGTTATCGAAAAGATTAATGCCGAATTTATCAAAAAACATCCCAATGTAGAAATTGTTACCGAGAGTTACCAGGATCAACCATGGCAACAAAAAGTTCAGATTTATGCTGCTTCCAATAAACTTCCCGATGTCTTTAAATACTGGTCCTTTCCGGCGATGACCGGCGCTTTGGCCAATAATGGGTATTTGCTGCCGTTACCGGAAAAAGAATTTGCCAAATTGGGATTTATTCCCGGAACATTCGAACCCAACCGCTATAACGGCAAACTTTACGGTCTCCCGACAACAGTCGACTTTTGGGTAATTTATTACAATAAAGCGCTCTTTGAAAAATGCAATGTTAAAGTTCCTACCACGATTGACGAATTAATAGCTACCGCTAAGCCTTTTCAAACAAATGGAGTTATTCCCATGGTGACCGATGGTAAAGACGGTTGGCCGCTTAATATCACTTGGGATAACTTGGTTGGAAGAACAACCGGCGATTTCACATTGATTCAAAAAGCTTTGGCCCGCAAGATTAAATTTACCGATCCGGTCTTCCTCCCTGGTACAAAACTCTTTAAACAAATGATTGACAGTAAACTATTCGCAGATGATCTGCTGACTTTGGATTACGGCGCTTCCCGCAATCTCTTCGGTCAAGAGAAAGCCGCCATGTATCTGATGGGTTCCTGGGAATCAGGTCTTTCCACCGATGCTTCTTTCAATGATTCTTTCCACAAAAACATTGGTGTTATGAAGTTTCCGGCAGGTCCCAAAGGTTCAGTCGACGATTTGATGGCTTGGGGCGGCGGCAACTATGTAGTTAGCGCCAAAACCAAACATAAAGCTCTATGTATCGATTATTTAAAAACTTACTTCACTCTATATCCCAAATTGGCTTGGGAAAGCAAGGTGAATATCCCGGCATTAAAAATTCAAACCAGCCCTAGTGACAATCAGCTTTCCAAAGATTTAATCGGCATTTTAAACGCGGCGAAAAAGACCAGCGGAACTCCGTCCTTGGATCAATCTACTGCCGAGTTTAAAACCAATGTTCAAAAATATATCCAAGAGTTAGCCGCCGGAATTAAAACCCCCGAACAATTCCTGGCCGCCCTCGACGCCGATGCCGAAAAAGCGTCAAAAAGCAAGTAAGCTAATTAATTGATGAATGGGCAGAAGCCGAATTCTTCTGCCCATTTCATTAGAGACGAGAGAGACACAGAGGATTATAGATGAACTTTTTTATTTAAAAAAAGTTAAGTGAGTGATAATGATGAATAATTTCTTTTCCAATAAGCGCGATATTTTTTTGATGGTCCTGCCCGGGGTCGCTATCTTGCTTTTTGCGATGATTGTCCCGATATTTTTTAGTATTTACTATGGCATGACCGATTGGACCGGTATCGGCAAGATGCATTTTATCGGCGCTGATAATTTCAAAGAGATACTTACGAAAGACCCGACTTTCTGGCGGTCATTGTTCAATGCTTTGGTTCTTACCTTCGTTACCCTATTTATCCAAAATCCCTTTGCTTTGGTCGTTTGTATCATGCTACTGGCTTGTAAGAAAGGGGAACGGTTTTTCCGGACGGTATATTTTATACCGGCAATTATATCGGTGGTTGTTACGACCAGACTTTGGATGTCGGTTTTTAGTCCTAATTATGGTCTTTTAAATAAATTTCTTTCCCTAATTGGCTTCGGTTCCCTTGGAACGGATTGGCTCAGTAATGTCAATACCGCTTTAGGGTCGGTAATTTTCATCGTAATCTGGCAGGGTTTTGGCTGGGCGGTCCTATTTTATTATGCCGGACTGGTCGGGATTCCCAAAGATTTGCAAGAAGCCGCAAAGATTGATGGAGCGAGTGGAATAAAACTATATACGAAAGTGGTCATTCCGTTAATGATGCCGGTAATCAAAGCCATTGCAGTAATCGGTTTGATCTCTTGTCTCAAACAGATGGAGACCGTATATTTATCAACCGGCGGCGGGCCGGGAGATATAACCCAGTTTTTGGCGAACTATTTATATGTTAAAGCATTTGTTTCCGGTCAATATGGTTACGGAAACGCGCTTTCGGTTTTATTTGTGATTATCTGTATAGCAGGCACTTACCTTTTAGACCGGTTTACCCGGACTGATGTAGGGGAGTATTAACACCAAATCATACGCATTGATGCTGTTACGCGTTAAACGTACCGCGTTAAGCGTGTGAGTGTTGGGCGGGATTGTCTATTATCAACATTTTTCGGTTTTGTGTGTAACGCAATAACAAATAACGAGTAGTTAATTATTTAAGTTTTGTGCAGGAGGTTTTGTTTATGAGTACCGATTTAAGTCGTTTGGAGCGGCGGTTAATTAAAGAGAAGAATTCGAATTATCATGCGACGCTTTCAAAAATTAAAAACTTTTTATTTTATGGTTTTTTAATAGGATTGGCCTCTAGCCAGATCTTCCCGCTGTTTTGGTTGTTTAACTATTCATTGGTTAAAAGCGGCGACCTTTTCGGCACCGAGTTTATTAAAATACCTAATCCCCCTCTCTGGCAAAACTTCGTCCGCGCATGGGTGGATGGACAGGTCTTTCATTATTTTATCAATAGTGTAATTGTAGTCGGTTGCTCAGTAGTTTTGTCGGTTTTGTTTTCGTTTTTATTGGCTTATGCCTGTACCAGGATGGAATGGAAACTGAGTGGATTGGTATACGGCTTTGTGTTGATGGGGATGATGATTCCGATTCATGCCACATTACTCCCGAACTTCCTAGTCTTTAACAAACTCAGTTTACTTGATACTCACTTGGGACTAATCATACCATATGTGGCCTTTACCGTACCCTTCAACACTATTATGATTTCGGGGTTTTTAAAATCAATTCACCGGGCCTTGGAAGAATCGGCAATGATTGACGGTTGTTCGGTCTGGGGAACAATGTTTCGAATCATTGCCCCGATTACCAAACCGGCTTTGATTACTACGGCTATTATGACGTTTATGGGCAATTGGAACGAGTTCATTATGGCCAATACCTATTTGTCCACCGAAGATGTACGGACATTGCCGTTTTCGGTCATTAAATTCGTGGGTTATTACCGTTCCGATTATGCAATCCAGTTCGCTTGCATGACCATTGTGGCTATACCGTCTCTAATCATTTACTTCGCTTTAAATAAATATATCACCGAAGGCGTAACCGCCGGCGCGGTAAAGGGTTGATATTTATATATTTTTATGGGAAAATAGCGATAGTTTCAGCTTAATCTCTAAAGGAGGAATAACCTTGTCCAAACTTATTTTTCCAGAAGGTTTTTTATGGGGGGTCGCTACTGCGTCGTATCAAATTGAAGGCAGAATCGAAGAAAATGGGAAAGGCGAGTCAATCTGGGACCGTTTTAGCCATATTCCCGGTAAAATAATCGACGGCTCAAACGGAGATATAGCTTGCGACCATTATCATTTATATCCTCAGGACATCCAATTGATGAAGGAGTTGGGAATCAAAACTTACCGATTATCCATCTCTTGGCCGCGAATCTTTCCCCAGGGCAAAGGCAGTCCCAACCCCAAGGGGATTGAATTTTACCGAAATTTAATCAGTCAACTGGTCCAAAATGATATTAAACCGGCGGTGACTCTTTTTCACTGGGATCTGCCCCAAAAACTGCAGAATATCGGTGGATGGGCCAACCGGGAAGTTGCCGATTACTTTGAAGAGTATGCCAAGTATGTCTTCAAAGAACTTGGGGATCTGGTACAAATCTGGATTACCCTTAATGAGCCCTCTGTATATACTTTCGTAGGTCATAATGAAGGCCGGCACGCGCCCGGGATTACCGATTTCTCAACTGCCTTACAGGTAGCCCATAACCTCCTGGTGGGACATGGCAAAGCCGTTAAGGCTTACCGGGAGATGGGGCTTAAGGGTGAGATCGGGCTCTCGCAAAACATGACTCCGATGTATCCGGCGTCGGAAAAGGAATCAGATGTATCCGCCGCCCGGCGTTGCGACGGTTATTGGAACCGCTGGTTCAATGATCCCATCTTCAAGGGGGAGTATCCCCAAGATATGCTGGATTGGTATTCAACCAGGGTGGTTCTACCGGAAATGTCCAAGGAGGATTTGGAAATTATCAAAACTCCCATAGACTTTTTGGGTCTAAACAACTACTTCGGATCAAAAGTTAAACAAGATGACACTAAATGGCCGTTACAATTAAGCGAGAGTTTTATCGGCGAATACCGGACCGAAATGGGCTGGGGGATTAATCCGGAATGCTTCTATGATCTATTAAAGAGACTGGGCCGGGAATATCCGGGGGTTAAAATCTACATAACCGAAAATGG
Source organism: Bacillota bacterium (assembly GCA_023435565.1). GTDB lineage: Bacteria > Bacillota > UBA4882 > UBA8346 > UBA8346 > JAAYHS01. The sequence continues at coordinate 69,016 of JAEYRN010000091.1, read as the reverse complement.
ATGCGCTTTTAAGGACCAGATTAACCGGGATGGGGAAGTGTTGGATGAAAACAGAGTGGACTATTTGTTTAACCATTTCCGTTCCGCTCACCGGGCGATTCAGGAAGGTGTGAATATCGCCGGATATTTTATCTGGTCGCTGATGGATAATTTTGAATGGGCCGAAGGCTATACCAAACGGTTCGGTATCGTTTATGTGGATTATCCGACACAGCGGAGAATCATTAAAAAGAGCGGATATTGGTATAATGATGTGATCCGGAGTAATGGGATCGAGGATACTAAGGTATGAGGCTTAAGGCGCGAGATTCTAACTTTTACCCGAAACGTTCTAGCTTTTAGTTAGGAAATGCCAGCTTTTTTTAAAACATTCTAGTCGACATACTCCTCCCAAAACCTTCCCCGTTCTCTTCAGGAACAGGGAAGGTTTATTTAATATCAATCCTCGGTAGCTTTATTCCCCAGAATCGAAAACATTTCTATGATCCTGTTATGAATTGGAAATGGTGATACCCGCTATCGGGTGTGATTAAAGACTTAAACAATGACCATTTTTTTCGTAAATTTAGTTTTAATTTTGTAATTATTCTCTTATTTTAACCGATATCTATTATAGATGGTTTAATATGGCTAATTCATTGTGAATGGTATTTTGATAATGTCAAGTTAGCCTTAAAACCTGGTATTTTTGAAACAATCCTGTTGTGAAAGAGAACATTGTTTTTACCTTTACTAAAGGGTCTTTTTCACAACTTTTTTATTCTTAGGGAATTGATAATTATTTCATTTCGGAGATAAATGAAATGAATTTTGGAACGAAAAACCGAAAAAACCTAAAACGATTATTATTGGCTATTTGTTTTCTACAAATAGTGTTGGTTTATCCTATTCACGCCGAAGATAACTACTATACTAAATCCCGCTCTCTTGAATCTTTATTTAAAGGATGGCAGTATCGCTGGGGAGATTCCCCCCTCAATGAACACGGGCTACCTCTCTGGATCTTTGATAGCGATTCGGAAAACCTGGACTGGGAACCCCTTTCTGTGCCGGGACAGCCTCCAAACCCCAAAAACGCTACCTTTATTTGGTTACGGGTCAAATTACCCAATGGTGAATGGGAAGAACCGGGATTACTTTTTTCGACAAACGATCAAAGATTTAATGTGTTTTTAGATGGAAAATTAATTTACCGATATTGCATGTCTCGGTTTGAAAAAGGGAAAGAGCCTGGTTCACCTTGGCATTTCATTCCTCTACCGGTGAATTATCAAAACAAATATCTCTATTTTCAGATGGATTCAGTTTTTTCAAGGATGGCTGGTTTGGTTCGGATAGCGGAATTTGGGTCGCACAGTATAGCCCAAATTAAGATGATTCGCAGTAGTATCGATAGTCTTATTTTAGGATTTTTGTTCATATTTCTAGGATTAAGCTTTACTATTATTTTTACGGGTGTAAAAACAAGCCGGGGATCATTTTTGATTTTAGGATTTTCTTCTTTTTGCGCAGGAGTATGGCTGATCTCCGAAACGAATATGCGGCAGATTTTATTCGATATTCCAATTTATTTATGGACTTATTTGGCAATCGGTTCTTTTTATTTGATGCCGGTAGGTCTTTGCGCCTTTGTAGAAGAGATATTTGGAGAATGCAAATGCCGGTTATTATTACGGAGATTATGGCAAGTAAATCTATTATTTACAGTGGTCGCTTTTACATTGGATCTGTTTAAAATTTTTCCTTTAGCCGGTACTTTAAGCGCATTTTATATATTAATAGTCTTTATTATCATAGCATTGATTTCCGTAACATTGTATGAAGGAATTAAGGGTAATCAAGAAGCAAAAATGTTTGGGATGGGAATCTTTATATTAGCATTGACAGGTATTTACGATATTCTAGGATGGTATTATCGAATTGTTCCTTGGGTGAGATATACCACTCATTGGGGTTTGTTCATTTTTTATATATTACTCTTCTTTATCTTAAGAAAACAGTATTTGGGAATGTACTGGAAGTTGCATCAATATTCGAGCGAGATTGAAAAAAAGAATGAAGCCCTACACAAAATGTGGCTTGAGGTAAAGGAATCCCGGGATAAGATTGCAGAATGGAATAAAACCTTGGAGGAGCGAGTTAACGAAAGAACCGAACAATTAGCCGAGGCTAATAATGAATTAGTCTTAATGCTTGAAACTCTTAAAAGAACTCAGAATCAATTAATTCAATCTGAAAAAATGAGCGCTTTGGGTAACTTGGTTGCCGGAGTAGCCCATGAGATTAACACACCAATCGGAATAAGCGTTACAGCCGCCTCTCATCTAGCCGAAAGAACAGCGGAAATTACCGAAGCTTACGACAAAAATCAAATTACCCGCTCCGAGCTGGAGAAATTTTTGGAATTAGGCCGGGATATGAGTAAAATTATATTAACAAACTTGGATCGGGCGGCTAATTTAATCAGGAGTTTTAAACAAGTGGCTGTGGATCAGTCCAGTGAAATAAAACGAACCTTCAATGTACAAGCGTATATCAACGAAGTGTTAATGAGTCTCCAACCAGAATTAAAAAAGACAAAGCACCAAATAAAGATCAATTGCGAGGAAGAACTAGAGATTGAAAGTTATCCGGGGGCTTTATCGCAAATAATCACTAATTTAGTGATGAATTCCTTGGCCCATGCCTTTGATGAAAATGAAAGCGGGCTAATCACTTTTACTATTACAAAAAATCAAACAATGTTAAACTTTGTATACTCGGATAATGGCAGAGGGATTAGTCAAGAAAACCTAGGAAAGATTTTTAATCCTTTCTTTACAACCAGAAGAGGTAAGGGTGGGACCGGGTTAGGATTACATATAGTTTATAATATTGTGACCCAAACTTTACACGGGACGATAAATTGTCAAAGCGAACCGAATCATGGAACGACTTTCACCATCAGTTTTCCTATTTAAGGAGAGTGCCTTGGATGATTGAAAAACTTACTGAAAACAGCAGGGATCAACTTTTTTTTACTTCAGAAGTTCAGTATGGAAATAATGATTCGTCTGGCAAACAAAAATGGAAGTTGCTGATTGTCGATGACGATCCGGAGGTTCATAATATTACACGTTTGGTATTGAAGGATTTTTCCTTTGAAGGGAAGCCTTTGGAGTTTATCAGCGCTTATTCGGAAGCGGATGCTAAAATAGTATTTAACCGCTATCCGGATATTGCGGTAATTCTTTTGGATGTTGTAATGGAAGAGGATGATTCGGGATTAAGGTTTATTAAATACATCAGAAGCGAACTGAAGAATCAGTCGGTGCGAATTATTTTGCGCACCGGACAACCCGGCCAAGCTCCGGAAGCAAGGGTGGTTATTGATTACGATATTAATGATTACAAGGAAAAAACAGAACTTACCGCCAAAAAACTTTATAGTTCGGTCGTTACATCTTTAAGGTCTTATCGAGATTTGCAGATAATTAGTATGAGCAAACAGTGATTAGAAAGGATAATCGAATCTTCCGCCTCAATCTTTAAACTACATTCGAAGAAAAAATTCATACCCGGGACTCTCATCCAATTAGCTTCAATTTTGAATCTTGGTAAAAATGATTTGGATTGTTCAATGTCGGGTTTAATGGTACAAAAAAACGAGGCTGGATATCATATTTTAGCTGCTACCGGCGCTTACGGCAAATGCGTCGGCCAAAAGGTCGAAGAGATTTTACCTCCACATATTCTTAAAGACCTGGAACGGGCTTATTATCAAAAGAAAAATCTTTACCAAGAAGACCGTTTTATCATTTTTCTCCAGAGTATTTCTGGAACTATAAATATGATTTACTTTGATGGAATCGACGGTTTTGGTGATTTGGACAAGTATTTTACCGAAGTGTTTTGCGCCAATGTATCAATTGCTTTTGACAACCTTTTTTTAAACGGAGAAATCGAGAATACCCAAAAAGAAATCATTTTTACTTTAGGTGAGATAGCTGAGGCCAGGTCAAAAGAAACAGGCAATCATGTTAAACGAGTGGCTGAGTATTCAAAACTATTAGCGTTAAAGTACGGTTTACCTGAGGATGAAGCGGAAATAATTCGGATGGCGGCGCCAATGCATGACATTGGTAAGTTGGCAATCCCCGATTCAATTTTAAATAAACCCGGTAAACTTACTCCTGAAGAATTTGAGGTCATTAAAACCCATTCCAGATTAGGCTATGAAATGTTGAATAATTCAAACCGGAGAATTATGGAAGCAGCGGCTACAATTGCTTTACACCATCATGAAAAATTTAACGGTACCGGTTATCCTCAGGGATTGAAAGGGGAAGAAATAAAACTATACGGGAGAATAGTTGCGGTAGCCGATGTTTTTGATGCGGTTGGAAATGAACGGGTTTATAAAAAAGCATGGGAATTGGATCGAATTTTAGAACTGTTTAGGAAAGAAAAGGGTGAACATTTTGACCCGATGTTGGTTGATATTTTTTTTGATAATCTACCCAAGATATTAAGAATTAAAGAGACATTTCCGGATCGTTAAAAAGCCATGATTTACACTTTCGCATAAACTTATTGAATAAGATCCAAGCATAAAACCAAGCTAAGGTTGAAGGATATCGGGCGAAACTATCGAATTGGTAAAACTTACTTAATAATTTAAAGTATTAGATAAGTTGTAGAGGAGACATTCCCATGCGCCTTACAATTATTGGCGGAGCTTACGGCAGCGGCAAAACCGAATTTGCCGTGAATTATGTTAAATTTTTAGAAGCTGGAACAAACGGGCGAATCGGACTGGTTGATTTGGATATTGTCAACCCTTATTTCCGTTCCCGTGATTTAACTACTCAGCTGGAGCAGGCGGGTATTACAGTGGTCTCCAGTGAATTGGCCATGGAAAATGTTGATATTCCGGCCCTTTCTCCGCGTATTTATAGTCTATTACAGGATCGTTCCTATCAAGTAGTTTTTGATGTGGGCGGTGATCCGGTCGGTGCGAGAGCGTTGGGAAGGTATAACCAATATTTTATAGCCGAACCCTATGATTTTTGGATCGTAATCAACCCATTCCGCCCTGATACCAGAAATACCATCGAAGCAACTAAATTGATTGAGAGTCTTCAAAATGCTGCCAGGATTCGGGCTACCGGTTTAATTGCCAATATTAATCTGGGACGGGAAACAACCTTGGAAAACTGGCAAGCGGGTTTGCCAATAGTCATTGAAATTGCGGACCATATGAATTTGCCTATTGTTTATCATGCGGTTGAAGAAGAATTACTATCCATTAACCCTCGATTTTTCAGCGACTACCCTGTTTTTCCACTCCAATTGAATATGCTCCCCCCTTGGATAATCACAAAATAGGCCCTTGATAAATGGGTTTATACATCCAATTTTTCCATTGTTTTATGCGTTAATTTTACAAAAAGTTAGGAGTTACACTCCGGTTGACTAAGGTATAATGAGTGTATCGTTTTAATTTGATAAGATATGGCGATTGCAATGATCATAAATAGGGTTTATAATTATTATCAGGTAATAATAATTTTCTAAATTTGCTCAACGTCTGATTGCAAGGATTTTAAGTTTTTAAGAGTAAATATGGTTTATACAATAATGAAGATTGAGGAGGACAGGGTATGGCCCAAGTTAAATTCAATGAAGAACGCTGTAAAGGTTGTGAGTTATGCGTTAGTGTTTGCCCCAAAAAAATTATTCATATGGCTGAACGTTTTAACTCTAAAGGTTACCGGCCCGCTGAAGTTACAGCCCAGGATCAGTGTATCGGTTGTGCTTTTTGTGCCCGAATGTGCCCGGATGTAGTGATTGAGGTTTATAAATAATTCTGTTTTAAAAGGGAGGATTGTATAGATGGCAGAACGAGTTATGATGAAGGGTAACGAAGCTATTGCCGAGGGAGCGATCCGGGCTGGCTGTCGTTTCTTTTTTGGATACCCGATTACACCGCAAAATGAAATTCCTGAATATATGTCCCGGAGAATGCCTGAGGTAGGCGGAACTTTTATTCAAGCGGAGAGTGAAGTCAGCGCTATTAATATGGTTTATGGGGCAGCCGGCGCCGGCGCCCGGGTGATGACCTCATCTTCCAGCCCTGGAATCAGCTTGAAAATGGAAGGTATCTCTTATGCCGCCGGTTCCGAATTACCCTGCGTGGTTGTAAACGTATCCCGGGGCGGACCGGGATTGGGAGGGCTGACCCCGTCGCAAGCGGATTATTTTCAAGCAACTAAGGGCGGCGGCCATGGCGATTATCGTTTGATCGTATTTGCGCCTTCATCGGTACAGGAAATTATTGATTTAATGTACCAAGCTTTTGTAACGGCCGATAAGTACCGCAATCCGGCGATGATTTTAGCCGACGGCCTATTGGGACAAATGATGGAGCCGGTTACGCTTACGGAAATTAAAGACATGCAAATCCCCCCCAAACCTTGGGCTACCACGGGAATGATGAATGGCAAACCCCAAAGTATTATCAATAGTCTGGGGCTGCTTGGCGAAGATTTGGAAAAGATTAACGTCCGCATTCAGAAAAAGTATCGGGAGATCGAAGCTAATGAAGTCCGGTTTGAGGAAGAAGGTACCAATGACGCCGATCTAATTGTTGTGGCTTACGGTACTTCAGCCCGAGTGGCAAAGTCGGCTATTGCGAAAGCCAAAGCTCAAGGTGGGAAAGTAGGCTTATTCCGTCCGATTACATTATGGCCCTTCCCTTCAAAACAAATTAGTGAATTGGCTAAGAACGGCAAGCGTTTTCTGGTTGTAGAGATGAGCGTCGGTCAGATGATCGAGGATGTTAAGTTAGCTGCCGGCGGAGAATCCCGTGTTAATTTTTTTGGCAAAATAAATGGGACAATCCCCTCCGTGAACGAAGTATATGAAGCGATCATCAAAAGTCAGGGGGTGGCATAAATGGAGAAGGTTTTTGGAAGGCCCCAAGCATTACAGGACCGTGTATTGCATTATTGTCCCGGTTGCACTCATGGAATTATTCATCGCTTGGTTGCCGAAGCAATCGACGAATTACAAGTAAGGGAAAGGGCGATTGGTATCGCTCCGGTCGGTTGTTCGGTTGTTGCTTATAATTATTTCAATTGCGATGTACAACAAGCCGCTCACGGTAGGGCCCCGGCGGTTGCTACCGGAATCAAGAGGGTCCTACCGGACCGGGTAATCTTCACTTACCAAGGAGATGGCGACCTGGCCTCGATTGGGACTGCCGAAATTGTTCATGCGGCAAACCGTGGTGAGAAGATTACCGTAGTATTTGTCAATAACGCCATTTATGGTATGACCGGCGGGCAAATGGCCCCTACTACTTTACCGGGTCAAAAGACTACCACATCGCCTTTTGGCCGGGATGTTAATACAATGGGTTATCCGCTCAAAATGACGGAATTGTTGAATACTCTAGAAGCTCCGGTCTTTTTGGCCAGGGTGAGCACTCATGATCCTAAGAATGTTAATAAAACAAAAGAGGCAATTAAAAAAGCCTTTGAATACCAGATTCAGGGCAAAGGTTTCAGTATGGTTGAGGTATTATCAACATGCCCGACCAACTGGGGTTTGTCTCCGGTGGAAGCATTAAAATGGCTGGAAGCCAATATGATTCCTCAGTTTCCGCTGGGAGTAGTAAGAGATCGGGAGGGGGTAGCTCAATGATCCTTGAGTCGATTTTTGCCGGTTTCGGCGGTCAAGGTGTAATGTTGATGGGGCAATTACTTGCCTATTCCGGAATGTATGAGGGTAAAAATGTCACATACTTTCCTTCCTACGGTCCTGAGATGCGCGGCGGAACTGCAAATTGTTCGGTAATCGTCTCCGACGAGCCGGTCGGTTCGCCGGTAATCTCCGAGCTTGGTATTTTAATAGCCATGAACCGCCCTTCCATGGATAAGTTTGAAGCAATGGTTAAACCCGGCGGAATATTGTTTTATAATTCTTCTTTGATTGATGTTAAGCCGAAAAGGACCGATATTAAAGCCTTTGCAATACCCGCCAATGATATTGCCATAGAACTTGGCAATATCAAAGTCGCCAACATGGTGGTAATGGGCGCCGTTTTGAAAGCAACCGGTGTGGTTAGCCTTGATACAGTGATGAAAGTGCTGACTGAAAAGGTGCTTACCGGTAAGAAGAAGGATCTGGTTGGAGTCAACCGGACTGCGCTGGAAAAGGGAATGGAATTGGTGTCGTAAGCATTTTAATGTCAATTAATCATTTACTATGAATTTTAAAAATAGGAGGATCTCTCCTATTTTTTTTATACTTTTATAAACATCATCCGAAAGTATTAGCGCAAAAATCATCCTAAAAAAGGATTGCAGAAATATTCGGGAACAGGTATTTTTAAAATTAAACTTCCTTTGATAGAATTCAATCATAACTTTAAGAGGTGAAATTGATGAAAAAAAGAAAAATTTGTTTAAATACCCTTCTTTTTATTTCAGTTATAATTCCAATTATCACCTATGGTACTGTTATAGCAGAAGGTTATCAAGATTTTAACGAAATTATGCGCCCTCTGTTTCAGTCGAATGTGAATATAAGAAATCCGATTGGAGGGTGTTCCTCTTTTTGTCTGAGTAATCCTATCTCTTGTGTATTTGGAACGAACTGTGATTATTTCTTATTTACTTCCGGGCAACTATTCGTGAATAAGAGAAACATGGTCAAGAAAACTTGGGAAACAGGTACGACAGGTAAACACGCTGAGTGGACATCAAAATTTGGTAGCTTAACATTTAATTTAGTAGGATATCAAATGGCATCGGAAGGTATGAATGAAGCAGGATTGATTATCAGTACCATGACTCTCTCCGAGACGAAAATGCCGACTCCCGACGAGAGACCTTCTTTGAATTCCGGATTTTGGGTTCAATATCAATTGGATAATTACGCCACAGTGGAGGAAGTACTTGAGAGTGATACGATAGTTAGAATAACGGACACAGAAAAATGTCACTACCTTGTATGTGATAAAAAGGGACACTGCGCAGTTATCGAATTTTTAGATGGGAAAATGGTATATCATACCGGTCAAAACCTTCCAGTTAATGTATTAACGAATAGTATCTATGAAGAATCGGTGCAAGCCTGGAGGGAAAATAAGCTGTACGGAGACTCCTTGCCCCGGTTTGCTCTTGCCGCAGATGAGATCGGAATAAAGTATAAATTTGCCAACAATAACGCGACAATCTATTATGCATTCTATATTCTATCTTTAGTTTCGAGACCATATACGATTTGGTCGATAGCTTTCGATAACCATGATATGCAAGTATATTTTATTAGCCAGAGGAACCAGCAGATGCGCCGGATTATTTTTGAAAAGCTAGATTTTTCAAGTAAGACACCAGTTCAGATGTTAGACATCCATGCTCCGTTGGCAGGTGATATCAGCAATTGTTTGTTGCCTTACTCACACCAGGCCAGCCTTGATCATCTAATTAGTTCTTTTAGTGTGTTTGGGCCGGGTGTGCCACATGATGAGATAGAGGACCTACTTGAGTATTTTGAAGGATTTCCATTCGTAGAGAGTGATTAAAGCATTTCAAGACTGTCACCCGATTATTATGGATTCGGTTGAAATACTAACGATTAATTATTTTGTTCGAACAAAGACTTGGCCAAAAATTTTGGGTCAAGTTTTTTAATAAAAATAAGGGTTGAGTTTTTTTACATAAATAATGAGAAAATATCGACAATTTACTAGCAGGAAAATTGGGGAAATATTAAAATATAGAATAATAAGTTAAAAAAAGGAAAAATCAATGAAAACATTTAATCTAATATTGGTTATAATTTTCCTTCTTTTCTCGTGTCTTAGTATAACTGTACTTGTTCATCTGATAAACCGGTATCAATTTTTTTACCCATCTGAGGGGAGTTGGAAATTAGTTTGGAATGACGAATTTGATAGTCCGGAGTTGGAACAATCAAGATGGACTCCGGTATACCGTAGTGTTGGCTTCTGTAGTTACCAAAATAACATTCAACCGATTTTTTCCAATAATGTTACAGTAAAAGACGGTTGCTTGGTCCTTTCCAATAAAGAAATGAGCTGGAAGGAAGAACGCGACAAGACTGAGGATAGTTACGAGAGATTTAACTATACAACCTATTATAATACAGGGCAGGTCACAACTAAGGGCATTTGGACTTACGGGCGGTTTGAGATTAGGGCCAAACTACCTGCCGGGCAAGGGTTATTAACTTATGCCAGTCTATATCCGGCTGATGAAGAGATTTTTCAAGAAATTTTTATTTTAAGAAATTACGGGCATGATCCGTCACGAGTATCAATGGGTAATTTTTTGGAGACCAATCAGCCAAGAAGAAATTTGGAGAAAGCCACTTCAGGCAGAGGATATGGACCGGATTATTCAGCGGATTTTCACACTTTTGCCGTTGAATGGGAGCCCGGAAATATTCGGTGGTTTATAGATGATATCAAAGTTTATCAAGTTAAAGGAAATGTTCCGGAAAAGATTCCATTGTCGTTAAGTTTGGGAATTTCCGTTGGGGGAGTAAGCGGCGATGACCCATATATCGGAAAAGGCGTTCCTTTACTGCAACATCTAGATGTTGACTGGGTACGGGTTTATCAAAGAAGGTGAATTTAAGTTTTTAGGATTATGAAAGTTCCAATCCTATAGTATTTAAAAATTAAGTAAAATAATTGATCACCAATCAAGAGGCCGGAGCATATCCCCGGTCTCTTGATTTTATTATGCTTTCTAATAGTATCATCCGAAAGTATTAGACGGTATACATCATCCTAAAAAAGGATAGATTGATTCAATTGAATTAATGTCATCCGAAAGTATTAGTATTAAAAATTCATTCCAAATAACGATTGTAAGTCAGAATAAAAGCGGATACTTTTAATTAAGTTTCAAAAATCAGCATAAAGCATTTTTTGCATTAAGTTTTTGTGGACGACTACTGAGGTATTTTTGGAGGGATTTATATTGAAATATCAAATAATAGCCATTCTATTGATAGCGTTTTTACTGGCTATAACTAAGGTTTCGGTTTGCGCCGGAGAGTTAACCGGCAATAATATTCTGAAATATGATCAAGCGGTTGAACAGGCCTTGAAAGCCGACTTGACATTACAGGCGGCCAAGTTAAATCTGGAGATCGCCAAAAAAGATTACGAATCAGCCAAACGAGTCCTAAGTATCGGGGGAGTATATTCGGTTATTGAGAGTGATCCTGGGGGCCGACAGACACTAGCCAAAACCTTGGGAACAAATTCGGGCGGAATATACGATACCACTACCGACCATATCTATTCCAAATGGTATCTCGAATATAAGCCGGTCGATCAGGACAATTATTCCTATCACTTAAGTTACACGCCTTTCAATCTTGGTCATGACAAACATGTTAAAACGATGGAATTGAACTATATCAGTCAAGATCTTAACTATCAAAATACCCGGAACAAATTGATTATGGATGTGCGCAACGCTTACGCCGAAGCGGTTCAAAAGGAGGAACTCTACAAGCTGGCGGTTCATGATTTGGAACTATTTAGAAATAAGTATAAACGGAGCACTAATTTATATGATTCAGGGAAGATATCGCGTTTGGATTTAATGGATGCGGAACAACAACTGAGGGCTGCCGAGGTTAAATTAAACATTGCCAATTTGAATTATCAAGCTGGATTATTAAAACTGAGCGTATTACTAGGAATAGACGATCTTAAGGACATATCCTTAGAACTAGCTACCTTGGAAGGAGCAACCCCTAATCAAGTGGATCTGCAGGCAACAATCGAACAATATCTGATAAATAGTCTTGATCTAAAAGTAGCTGAAATTAAGATCCAAGTTGAGAAAGTTCAGAAACGAATGGACTCATTTTGCCTATTTAAAAATGTTTATATCTGTACCGGAGAAACCAGAACCAATGGAGTAGAGGCTACTTATTACGGAATTGGTTTCAAAGGGTCACTAGATGATTCTTATTACCGTGATTACCGGGCCTCAAAAAAGAAACTGGAAGCGGCTCGATTAAACAGGGAGATTGTGATCAGCAATAAACGGACTCAAATAAAGGAAGCATTTCGTAACTGGGAAATGAGCGAACTCAATCTTAAACCGATCCGACAGATATTAGATATCGCCAGGGAGCGATTGAAAATAGCCGGGCAGAAGTATGATCAGGGCATGGCTTCAGGGTCGGAGCTGGATCAGGCTTACCTATTGCTTAACAAAGCGGAGGAGGGCTATTGGGGTGCTTGGCTAAACTTGCAATGTTCGCGGGAATTCTTTTATCAATCGGTTGACGGAGAACCGGTGTTAAAAGATGAACAATATCTTAATAATTTGTCCCTAAGAGGAGATGATTAAATGACAAAATGTAACCTTCAGTTCTTTAAACAAATAAATGAATACCGGCGCAACTATGTTTTGGTAACCATGATTTTACTGCTAGTCTTTTGGATGGCCGGTTGCAAATTATTCCCGAAAGAAGAGCAAATACTGGCACCTCCTTTAAAAGAGCCGCCGGCAGTAACTTATGACACAATTGACATCGAAAAAGGCTTATTTGAAATCAAAACCGAATGTACCGGATACTTTATTTCAGTCAATCAAAAAAGTTTTTATTTTAAAAACCGGGGAGGCAATTTAAAACAAGTATATGTAACAACCGGGGATATAGTTAAAAAAGGGGACTTGTTGGCTGAAAAAATAACGGATAATCTGGAAAGCCAAACTAAACAGCAAGAAATTCTTTTACAAAAAACCCAAATGGATTACGAGCTCACGGTTGCCGCCGATCAAAGTAAATATCAGATCAAGCGGGCTGAACTGGATGTGGCTATGGAACAGCTAAAACTTGATGATTTACAAAGGGAACTAACCGAATCAAAAATCATTGCTACGGCCGACGGGACCGTTAATTTTACAACCATAGCCAAACAAGGAGATTATATCGAGGCTTACAAAACCATAGTTACAGTGGCTGACGTTAGCAACATCCAGCTGGAACATACCGGGGACAAGATAAACGAATTTAAGTTGGGAATGAAAGTTCTTGTTGAATTGGATAATAAAACTTACTACGGCAGGGTGGTAATGACTCCGGCCAATATGCCTCAAAATACCGAGCAAAAAGCCGTTCCATCGATTCGTATCAAGCTAAATGCAATACCCAAGACTGTTAAAATCGGGGATTCGGCAGAAATAACCGCTATCAAAGTTAGAAAAGAAAATGTAATCGTCATTCCTAAAAATTTAATTCATAATTTTGGGAATAGGAATTATGTGTACCTGCTTGAGAATGGTGTTAAGAAAGAACGCGATATTGAAACGGGGCTTGAAAGTCAAACGGAGATAGAGATTATTAAAGGGCTAAATATAGGCGACAAGCTTATTAATGATTAAATAGTCGTTCACGTCAATATCATATATGTTTTTTATTACAGCTGTAATAGGATAAAGTAAATTCTTTTGCGTCTATTTGCATTCGGCATTAGGAATGTAAATCTATAATATGATATTACTTCATCCTATCTGGATCAACAAGCGCCAATAGCATTTTTTAGATCGAGGGTTTGTCACCTCTTTAAATGAGGAGTGTAAACGATGTTTCTGATTGTTATTAGAAAGATGCTCAATAATAAATGGATGACGTTTTGCGTTATCACAGGATCGATTATTACCGTGGCGATGTTCAGCAGCATTCCCATCTTTACTAATGGCGTAATGCAACATACGCTGACTAAGGAACTTGAACAATTCCAAGAGTCTTCCAATATTTTTCCGGGTGGTTATTTAATTGAATATGATAATACTTACTCACTAAGCAACGCTTCAGACCAAAACGGATTAAAGCTTTTGGACCAAAAAATTAACGCCGAAATGTCAAAAAGTATTAATTTGCCTCTAATTACTCAATGCAGGTATCTTAATGCCGGTACTTATGAATACGATACTGAATCAACCAATATGATTGATCTCGTCGCTTTATCAGGGGTCTCGAACCATTTGAAAATTATCCACGGCAAGATTTACTCAAATCTTACGACTGACGGAGTCTATGAGGTCATTGCCTCCGAAAATGCCATGAAGACGTTAAATCTTATTCTGGGAAACACTTACGAGTTATCTGATTTGGATGTATTTAAACCGGATGACGAAACAAGAAAATTTCGGGTGAAAGTGGTCGGAGTCTTTACTTATCAAACGAATCGAGACCCTTACTGGTTTAGAGATATCGATCAATATGATTTTAGTTTGTTGATGGATCCAAATCTCTTAATGGATACGTTCTTTACTAAGGAGAAGATTGGAATCAAATCCGTCAAATGGTTTTTGGCATATGATTATCATCAAATCAGCATCGCTAATATGCCAAGGATTCTAAAAGCTATGGCCGCTCATGAAAAATGGTTTAAAGAATACTCAGACTCGAAAAACGATTTTTATAAAATAATTATCTGTTCTTTTCCGGTTAGTAATATTTTAGACCAATACAATACAAAAGAAAAAGAATTAAAAATAATTTTACTGGTATTCCAGATTCCGGTCCTTATCCTATTGGCTTTTTATTCATTTATGCTATCCAAATTGAAAATTGATTCTGAAAGCAATGAAATTGCAATTATCAAAAGCCGGGGAGGTAGCGGTTGGCTTGTATTTTCAATTTATCTGGCGGAGAGCTTGATTATAGGGGGTATTGCTCTGCTCTTCGGACCTCTGTTGGGTTTTTTAATCTGTAATATTCTCGGATCTTCTAACGGATTTCTGGAATTTGTACAACGATCGGCATTACCGTTCTCTTTAAAACCGTTAATTTATTATTACTCGTTAATGGTGATCGGTTTCATATCAATTTCCATGTTAATACCGGCCATTAAGGCTTCGCGGACCAGTATTGTTCTTTTTAAACAAAAAAAGGCGCGGCGCAACACAATCACTTGGGAAAGATATTTTTTGGATCTGGTTTTATTGGCCCTTTCGTTCTACGGGCTTTTCAATTATCAACGGCAACAGCAAGTGTTCTCATTAAGTGGTTTTGAGAGCACGGTCCTAACTTTCGATCCCTTATTATTTATAATCTCCACAACCTTTATCTTTGGGAGCGGACTGCTTTTCCTACGCATTTATCCGCATCTGATTCGCCTGGTGTTTTGGCTCGGGAAAAAAAGATGGAATCCGGTTTTTTACGCAACTTTTATTCAGGTGGGCCGAACATCGGGGCAAGAACAATTTGTGATGCTATTTATTATCCTAACCTTGTCAATTGGTATTTTTAGCGCCAATTCCGCTCGGACGGTCAATCAAAATATTGAAGACAAGATCCGTTATTACATTGGCGCTGATATTGTGGTTAAAGGCGATTGGAATAGTAACCAACCTCCCGACTGGTTTAAATCTAGAATGTTACCAAATGAAAAAATATATCTTCCTCAAGAAACTATCTATTCGGAACCGGACTTTGGGCCTTTTACCAAGCTGTCAGGTGTGGCCTCGGCTACTAAAGTCATACGAGAACCTTATGCTTCGGTAAATATTGGAGCTGATTATCTGGATAATGTTTGTTTATTAGGAATCATTCCGTCTGAATTCGGTAAAACAGCCTGGTTTAGAAATGACCTTCTTCCTCATCACTGGTATCAATATCTTAATTTAATGAACTCATTTCCAAAGGCGGTTTTAGTATCTAAAGCCTTCAAGAACCTCGGATTGAAAGAAGGCGACTGGATTTCTTTTTCTTGGGGCAGCCAATCGCCAATCAATGCCGTTATTTATGCTTTTATCGATTATTGGCCGAACACGAACCCACCTTATTTTATAGTGGCTAACCTTGACTATATTTTTTATAACTATCCAGTTAAGCCTTATCTGGTTTGGTTAAAGAAAAAAACCGGCGCTTCCAGTAACCAGGTTTATCAGGATCTTGTAAAAAAACGAATTAACTTAAGTCTAAGGGAGGATGCCACCGAACAAATCATCAAACGAAAAAACGATCCTATGTTGCAAGGCATGAACGGCACTCTGACGCTAAACTTTATCGTAGCAATTATGGTCAGTATTATTGGTTTCCTTATCTTCTGGATCTTATCGATTAAAAAAAGGGTGCTGCAATTCGGCATTTTTAGGGCTATCGGGCTTACGGTGTCCAAAATTACCGGTATGCTGGTATACGAGCAGTTATTAATCACAGGGGCTGCAATTCTGGCTGGAATATCAATCGGTAACTTAACCAGTCGAATTTTTGTGCCGATGCTGCAAACAATTTACAATATTGAGGAGAAAGTGCTGCCATTCAAAACTGTCACCTTTTTCGGAGACTATTTCCGGTTGTATATCCTTTCCGGGTTAATGCTGATTAGCGCTTTGATTGTGCTTTGGAGGATCGTTTCCTTAATTAATATTAGTCAGGCTTTAAAATTGGGAGAAGATTAATTATGGGAGGAGAAATGAAGGAAATTATTCGGGCGGAGAATATCATCCGCAAATTTAACTCGGGCAAAGAAATAGTTGTGGCGCTTAAAGATATTAATATGTCAGTCAAGCAAAGTACGTTAACTATGTTAAAAGGCCGTTCCGGTTCGGGAAAGACTACTTTGTTGAACCTGTTGGGCGCTCTTGATCTGCCGACTTCAGGAAAGGTCTATTTTGATGACTTAAACTTGACTATGCTACCGGAGAAAAGCCGCGATGATTTCCGGCGGGTTAATATCGGTTTTATATTCCAATCCGTAGCGTTGGTTTCAATGATGTCCGCCTACGAGAATGTTGAGTTCGGCCTAAGAGTTGCCGGTTATGACCCGGGGAATAGAAAAGCAAGGGCCGAAGAATGTTTGAATTTAGTCGGACTTGCAGGACGAATGCATCACCGGCCCCATGAATTATCCGGAGGAGAACAGCAACGAGTTGCCATTGCCCGCGCCATTGCCCATCGGCCTCAAGTGGTATTCGCCGATGAGCCTACCGCAGAGCTTGATACACATATGGGACTGCAAGTTGTCAAACTTTTTAAAGATTTAGTTAGTCAGGAAGGGATTACAGTTGTAATGACTACACACGACCCGGGAATGATCGAAGTTGCGGATCGGGTTTTTGCCCTTGAGGACGGTGAAATTGTCGATGAATGATGAAAATCGGCCGGTAATGATCGAATGTGAAAATCTGGTCAAGATTTATCAAACCAAGGAGATTGAAGTGGTCGCCCTTCAAGGCTTGGACTTAATAATTGAAAAAGGCGAGTTGATGGCGATCATCGGTAACAGCGGCAGCGGGAAATCAACCCTATTAAATATGCTAGGGGGTCTGGACCGTCCATCGGCAGGTAAATTAATTGTTAATGGCCAGGACCTACTAAAAATCACCGATAGCCAGTTAATCCGGTACAAATTGGAGACTGTCGGGTTTGTCTGGCAAAATAACGCCCGCAACCTTATTCCATATTTAACTGCTTGGGAAAATGTCGAAATGCCTATGATCATTTCAGGTAAACTCCACTGCAAGGAAAAAGCGCTCGAACTATTAGATCTTTTGGGTCTATCCCATCGCAGACACAGCCGATTAAACCAGTTATCCGGAGGTGAGCAGCAGCGGGTTGGAATAGCTATTGCTTTGGCAAATAACCCTAAAATATTATTGGCCGATGAACCAACCGGATCGGTTGATTCCAAGACTTCCGATATGATCCTCGACATATTTAAAGATTTAAACCGTTCTTTGGGGATTACAATAATAATCGTTACTCATGACCGTAATTTATCCCATAAAGTCGATCGGGTGGTAGCCATTAGAGACGGGCGCACCAGTAGTGAATTTATTCGACAATCTTATTTAGATGAACTGGTTGGAATAAAAAACTCTATTGGGAAAGAATCTCACGTTGAATTGGCTGTTCTGGATCGAGCAGGCCGTCTCCAGATCCCAAGAGAGTATCTTGATAGCCTTGGGCTTATAGGAAAGAATAAAATTCGGGTTGAAATGGAGAAAGATCGAATCCTTTTACTAAACCCCGAAAAAACCGGAAAAGAGGGTGTAAAATAGTAACTTTTTTTCATTAAAATAAGGAGAAAAAATAAGCGCCGATTAAGCAGGAGTATTGGAAGATTAACACAAATATTATACATAAGAAAGATAGAGAATCAGATTAACCTCTACCAAGTAAACTTATATAAATAGTTTATGGGGATCAACAAGTAGCATTACAAGATAAAAGGGATAAATCCAATGAAATATATCAACCGTATCCTACTGTTACTAACTCTTGGTTATTCCTGTCTCGGCGCTTTAATACTCTTTCATATCGCGCCTAGCTATTTGCATTTTTCTTCAATAAAAAGTAAATGGGTGTTGGTTTGGGAAGATGATTTTCAGGGTTCAAAGTTGAATTCTACCCAATGGGCGATGGTCGAAAGTGGAGGCGGATACAATGAATCTTATCGTTACCGAACTGAAATTGCGGCATTCAACCAAGAAAACGTAACCGTTAAAAACGGCTGTTTAATGCTTGCCAGTAAACAAAGGGAATGGATCGGGGAGGATATTTTTCACCCCGGCCAAACTATAGCCGGTCAATATACTTCCGGTCAGGTAGTAACAAAACACGCCTATGCATGGGGACGATATGAAATTAGGGCTAAACTGCCAAGTGGGCAAGGGCTATTTCCTTATGTCAGTTTATATCCGTATAACGAAGATGTTTCCTATGAAATATTAATTGTGGGGATGTTGGGGTACGACCCATATTCTTTATATATGAGTAATTATTGGGGAGCAAACCAACGATTTCATTTTTTGAATAACGATATTTTCAATAGGGTGAAAGGCCCGGATTATTCAAACGATTTTCATACTTTCGCGATTGAAATAGAGCCTGGAAAGATTATTTGGTATGTCGATAAAGTAAGAGTTTTTCAAACAAAAAGAAATATCCCGAATATACCTCTTTGCCTCAATCTGGGGACCATTGTCGGCGGAGGGATTGCCGGCAACCCATCCGTTCCTCCCAAATATGGTGGTAGGGGCACTTCGCTGCCACAATACTTTTTAGTTGACTGGGTGCGGATTTACCGAAAAAGGTGATTTATATGAAACAGCTATTATTTTTTTATGCTACATTTTCTTATTCCACCGGTTTAATAAGCCTAACAATTTTAGCATTGGCTTATTTTAAAAGTTGGTGGAAACCGTTAAAATACATAATTTTTTTCTTGTTAACCGGGACCGCCCAATTAATCTGTTTATTATATGTGGAATACCGGTCGGTGAATATCCAAAGTTGGTTTAACGCCTATTCAAGATTGGTCTATTATGCCTTTGAAAGCATTTCTATTTTCCTGTTTCCTTTGATGGTTAATGAATTATTTAATGTAACAAGACGGCGCCGGATTAATTTTATTTTTGGGATGCTTTCTATTTGCGGGCTACTTTGTCTTTTAATACCGCCATTGTTTGGAGCCATGAATAACGGAACCCGAATTGAGTCTTTATTCGGATACTGGATTTACCGCCTCATTTTTATAGGAGCCTACATTTATTCTTTTTCGATTTTCAGTTTACGAATAAAAGAAGTTAATGAAGTAAAGGAGAGGCGCTTGTATATTATTTGCACAACCATTTTACTGGTTTTAACCCTTCAAACCGTAATGCCGATTATCAAAAATTTTCCCGAGAATATATTCATTTTGGCAACCGGTTATTTTTATATCAATATTTTATTGCTAAAGTACATAGTTAACCGGTTTTTCAATTTCTCCAAACCTCCTTTTAAAGAAACCATTGATGAAATAGTAACCGACAGGGAGAAAGAGATTTTATTGCTTTTGGTGGAGGGTATGACAAATAAGGATATCAGCGCTAAGTTATGTATTTCAGAACCGACGGTAAAGTCTCATATCCAGAATATTTATAAAAAACTTGAAGTCAATAACCGGGTTCAACTACTCAATTCAATAAAGAATTATTTTGATTAATATAATATATATTTATCACATAAAAAGGGTTGACCGATTAGGCCAACCCTTATTACTTGAATTTTCATATTCTTTAAACAATCAGCCGGCTTTTTTGCGGAATTTATTTTCAAAAACCAATCTTAGCTGGAGTACAAATGTTTTCAAATCAAGAACCAATTTCACCGCACTCCCTCCTTTCTACACACCAAGAAAGGAGAAAATTTTCAGCAACGATTGGTATACTTTTGATAGTTTACTCTATATATATTATTAAGTTTAGTTCCCCGGTCCCCACACCGGTGTGTCTTCAATCGCTGCCGAACCTTTCTTGGTTCGGTATTTTTTTGGAAACCTGGAAGCCCATCACCTCCTCACCGCTAATAACTATTTTAGTGAAATCATGAAGATGCATGGATTACTCAGCGCCTCCCTCCACACCAGTCTGTCTAATATAAGAATATGTCCTTATCATTTGGAATATTCCGGAAAAAATTAAATTCAGTCAATGATAACCGTGACATAGAACTAACCTTTAATCCTAAATTAAATACTTTCAATTGAAAAGAAGCATAAGGAGGCTGAAAAGCCATGAAGTTTAAAGGTTAATACCGGAATTAACCATTCGATATTCTGGATTAGGTGATTAAAAACGACATAAAATGCATTGAAGAGGGCGTATAATTGTTTTGATTAAATTTGAATTTTACTAAATTCAGAAAAAAGGTAATGGAGGAATTTTTGATGCTCAATTGGCTGCAAGAACTAGTGCGTAATCTAACTGGGAAAAGAAACCGATATCAGATTTATTTCAATCCTAACGGAATGAAATTCAAACGTTTTGGGTAATCAAAATGGGTGTTAATTCAATGAATTGACACCCGTTTTTAAAATATCCCAGAAATAAAAACGCCGAATACAATTATTTAAATTTATAAAATCCCCAGCTTAGGGACCAAAAATATTCTTCATTTTTCCGGGACCTTTGGACTTCAAAAACCTGTCTCTTATCAGGAGATACGGCTATTCCAGCATTAAATCCGTGATCATCATCTAACACCAAACGATAACGCAGCTTTTCCGTAGGAAGATACATTTGTTCGACAGCAAGTTTTGATTCATCTCCGTTATCTGCCAATATCTTCGTTCCCCATCTGTCGCTCCAGCGGTAGTATTGTTCCCAAGTCAGCCAGGGGTCCGAGTCCTGAGTGTCGGAGACTTTGAAAGACCATTGGGCTTTACCCCTGACTCCCCATAATGAAACATAATCCCTGAGATCGATATTTTTTTCGTAAGCAACTGAAAAGATTGGTTCGTCGTTATAGGATTCAACTCCCAAGGAGATGTTTTTAAGATAAAAACGTCCGTCGCCTTTTTTTTCTTCTGAGATACCGCTTTTAATTCCTGTTAAGTTTATATTGTATTTGATTCCACCGATGTCCGGAAGCAGTGGGTTAAATTTTTTGGTCAAATCAGGAATTTCAACTTTGGCCAAAGGGTAATAACACGGTTCTACAAGTATTAACCGTGATAATACCGGCAAATGGTCCGAACCGTCCCAATCAAGGACCTCCGCCTCAACCGGAAGCCAGTGTTCGGTATACCAAATTAGGTCAATCAGGAAACGAGGGCTATAGGTAGGGAAGGTTTTAGGTAGTGAGAAAACAGAGCCAACCTGTTGAAAATGAAAATATCGAAAAAGTTTATTGGAGGGTTCCATATTAAAATCGCCCATGATTAGTAAAGGTCCATTAAGGTAATTAGCAATTCTGTTTATTTCGTTTAGTTGTTGCAATTGTTCGGTCCAACCCAAACCGATATGGGTGTTGAGTATGCGAAAATAACGCCCTTGGATTTCGACTGCTACTTCATTTAAGCCCCGTTGTTCCCGTTTGCTGGGCAGGTAATGATGGCGATCATAAACTACCTTATGTTTAGTGAGCACTACGTTTCCAAAGCGAAAAAGGGGTAAATTGGCGTTCATTCCGGAAATTATCTGATAACCCGCTGATTTAAAATATTTTAGGTGTCGCCGTTCGACTTCTTGTAAAGCGATAATATCCGGTTGTTTTGTATCGACAAGCTGTAAAAAACGTTCCAGGTTTGATTCACCTATGGAATCACGCCCATTATGTAGGTTTAAAGTCATTATCAAAATTGAAAAAGGTTCACTGGAAGCGTAAAGCGGTTGTGAGCCAAAAAAGATTACAAGTATAAATGTAAACAAAAATCTAAAAAGCTTTGTCCTGCTATTATGCATCGACAGGAGATCCTTTCCCATGTTTGTTACATAGATTATCAATAGAACAGTAATAAATTAAATACTATTTCGATTCTCAAGTTCCTGCTGGGAGTAATTGTACTCTGGATATAAAGGTAATATTGACAGATTAAAAGGCATGCTATATACTGAAATTGAAATTCATTTTCAAAAAGGATTGAGTATCATGAAATTTAAAGAAGAACAAGTATTAATAAAATTCTTGCAACAAAAGGATTTAAAATATACCGGACAGCGTCGGGTGATTTTGGAATCGTTTTTAAAAACGGAGACCCATTTCACGGTGGAGGATCTATATGCAAAGGTAAAAGAAGTAAATCAGTCAATCGGTTATACCACAGTTTACCGTACTTTGAAACTGTTTACGGAATGCGGTTTAGCTAATGAAATTAGGTTTGAGGATGGAGTTACCCGTTATGAGCACCGGTTTGGACATGAACACCACGATCATCTCATTTGCGTCAAATGCGGCTTATTAATAGAGGTAGTTGAGCCCGAGATTGAGGAATTACAAGAAACTTTGGCCCGTAAACATAATTTTAGCATTGAACATCATCGGATGGAAATCTATGGGGTATGTGAGAAATGCCAAGTTAAACATTGAAATAAGTTAGGGATAGCAAATTTTTTTGGCAATTAAATGAAAACGAATTTCATTTTCAACAGAGAGGGGAATTATAATGTTTGAGATAGGAATCATTATTCTGATTGGCATATTACTCATTTTTTGGTTAAAGCGAAGCCAAGGATCTTCACATTGTTCCGGGTGCAGCGGTTGCCCTTACCAGTGCCCGAATGCTATCAATGAATCTTTTGCCGATAACGGATCCGAAAGCCAACACCCAACTTTAGACCGTGTGAAATGCGGTAAGCTGTGCCGGATTAAGAGTCTTCCTCCGGGAATGGTTAAAGACCAGACAATTCGGTTTGGGTTGACTGAAGGGAAAGAAGTCTTTTGTCAAGCGGTAATTCCAGCCGGGCCTGTAGTTCTCAAGGTTGACCGTCAGGAAATTGCCCTGGGACGTAATTTGGCGAAACAGATAGGAGTAGCGCAGGGGAGTGAATGTAATGCGAAATAAGGGGATTAATGTGCCGGAAGATACCAAGAAAATTGTCTTAGCGGGAAACCCAAATACCGGCAAATCAGTTATTTTCAATTATTTAACCGGGATGTACGTTGATGTTTCCAACTATCCCGGAACTACTTTGGAGGTTTCCTCAGGCCGGTTCGGCGGGGATGAAGTTATCGATACCCCTGGAGTATACGGCATATCTTCATTTAATGATGAAGAGAGGGTGGCGCGGGATGTGATTCTTCAGGCGGATGTTGTAGTCAACATTGTCAACGCCGCTCACCTGGAAAGGGATTTATTTTTGACTCAACAGATAATTGATACCGGAGTACCGGTAATTGTCGCTTTAAACATGTTGGATGAAGCTGAAAGAGATGGGCTTGAGATTGATATTGAGTTATTAGGGAAAGAATTGGGGGTGCCGGTTATCCCGGTGGTGGCGATTCATAAAAAAGGCCTTGATATTTTGGCTAAATCCATTTTTCAAGCCAAAGTGGGAAACTTCAGCGCCGATTTAACTTCAAAACTTGACCCGCTAATCGTTAAAACCGGTAATAGAGGTGAAGCTTTATTGATTTTGGAAGGCGACCCGGAAATAGCCGCAAAATATAAATCAGCGCCGGGAAATTTTCGGGAAGAAATTTATAGTAAACGTCGGGAACGAGTTAATGAGATTGTCAGCCGGGTTATGCGGACCGAAAAAGCTAAAGAAGGGCTGGAGCAAGTGCTGGGAAGGATGCTGCTGCATCCATTAACAGGCTGGCCGGTTTTAGTATTGGCGCTTTGGTTAATGTATCAGTTTATTGGTGTATTTGTCGCCGGTACTGTTGTTGGGGTAACCGAGGACCGGATTATGCTTGGGCTTTATGAACCGCTGATTCGGGGTCTTATTAGTAGGATTGTTAGTCCGGAATCAATTTTGGGACAGGTATTAATTGGGGAATTTGGTTTGTTGACCATGACCGTCACTTATTTATTGGGATTATTACTCCCGCTGGTGGTTGGGTTTTATCTATTTTTGTCCCTCTGGGAAGATTCGGGTTATCTGCCACGAGTCGCTACTTTGGTAGATCGTTCGATGAATGCCATTGGACTCAACGGGAGGGCGGTTATTCCGCTGATTTTAGGATTCGGTTGTGTCACTATGGCCACGATTACCACTCGTCTGTTGGGTTCGGAACGGGAACGTAAGATCGCAATATTTTTGTTGGGACTGGCAATACCTTGTTCGGCCCAATTGGGAGTAATCGCCGGACTCCTTGCCGGGGTTGGGTTAAATTATATCCTGCTTTACTTGGTAGTAATTGTGATGATTCTGGTTACCGCCGGGACTGTCTTAAAGAATCTAATACCGGGGAAAACCAGCGATTTGCTGATAGATTTACCACCGCTACGACTACCCAGATTGGACAACACTCTTAAGAAAACTGTCATTAAATCGACAAACTTTCTGGTGGAAGCGGCCCCGATTTTTGCGTTAGGCTCTTTTATGATTAGTATCATGGATGTAACGGGGTTACTAAATATGATTCAAAGCGCTCTGGCCCCATTTACCGTTGGTTGGCTCGGTTTGCCCGCCAAAGCGGCTACCGCTTTTATTATGGGGCTGGTCCGGCGCGATTTCGGCGCCGCCGGTCTAAGCACAATGAGTCTTACCCCATTACAGACAGTGGTTTCTTTGATAACAATTACTTTATTTGTTCCATGTCTTGCCTCGGTAATGATGATTTTTAAAGAGCGGAGCAAGGGAGAAGCTGCGGCTGTCTGGTTGAGTACTTGGATAATTGCTTTTGTAACCGGGGGAGTGGTATATCAACTGGCACGATTATTCAGCTTGAACATTCCTATGGTTTCTGTTGCCTTTATAATCGGCTGTTTGCTCATTGTTTTGATGAGCAGGCAAAATTGGTTAAAACGAGTCCTGATAAGATAAAACTAAACCAGTCCTTTTGCGGACTGGTTTTTTGATTTTGTTTCATCAAATTTTCCATTTCTTTCTTGGCCATTTGGCGAAATTTTTTCTTGTTTTTACGAATGTCTTTGTCATGTACCCGGGTCCTGGGGTTAATCTGCCAGGTATTCCGGATACTTTGTCCGGGGATGCGTTTCTTTTCGGTTTTCATTTTAATTCTCCTTTGTCACTTGAGCGAGTTTCATAATTACCAATATTCACTTATAAACATGTTTTACAATAGCAGTAATAAATTTTTCAATTTTTGATTTATCAACCATTTAAATTTATCAATAATGGCGCTATTTTATCTAAATTTCGAAATTTGTTCATCGTAACCACCTATGTGAATTATATAATAACAATAAGGAGTTTTCAATTGTTGGAATTTTCGATTTTAATATAGTTTGACAGATATGATATAAATACACCTAATTTTTTAAAAGGATTTACACTGATTAAAACCGATTATGAACAGGCGATTCTTATCAAACTAATGTTTTTACTCTTGAAGTTCATTTGAATTTACTGATAAACTAAGGATAAGGAGAAAGTCCATGTTCGTATTATTTCATCAAACAAAACAAAAATATCCAATTAAAGTCTGGCTCAGAAAACCGGAACAGGTTGATGCGGGTTGTATGGAGCAAGCGATGCATTTGGCGAATCTTCCGTTCCTGCATCAATGGGTCGCCTTAATGCCGGATACTCATCAAGGGATCGGTATGCCCATCGGGGGCGTGATTGCTGCTGAAAATGTTATTATCCCAAATGCTGTCGGTGTAGATATCGGATGCGGGATGGCCTATATCCAGACAGACCTTCCGGCTGAGGTTTTACAAAAGAAAGATACCCCTAACGGAAGGTTGATCGAAGCCATTGTCGGTGATGTTTTGCGTAATATTCCGGTGGGATTTGCCCATCATAAACAAAAACAGCCCTGTCAGGCCATGGATACGGCTATGCATCATCTTTCAAAATATGAATTTGCCAAGGAGTTATTGCCGGAATTAAAGGAAGGGTACTTTCAAGTCGGCACTCTGGGAGGCGGGAACCATTTCATCGAGCTTCAAGAGGACGATGAAGGATTGGTCGGGATCATGCTCCACTCCGGGAGTAGAAATTTCGGTTTAAAGATCTGCCAATACTTTAATGAAGCGGCAAAAGAGTTGAATAAACGGCAGAATATTGCTTTGCCGAAAGAGTACAATTTAGCGTACTTACCGATTGATACCAAGGAGGGTGAGTCTTACATCCGGTGGATGAATTTAGCCCTGGAGTTCGCTGGCGAAAACCGGGAATGGATGATGGATCGGGTAATGGAGATTTTAAGCAAGTGGGTCGATAAATACTCCAAACATACGATTAAATATTCGGACCGAATTAATTGTCATCATAACTATGCCGCTTTGGAAAAACATTACGGCAAGGAGGTTTGGGTCCATCGAAAAGGGGCAATCCGGGCAGGTCAAGATGAACTGGGAATTATCCCCGGAGCGATGGGTTCTTTTAGTTATCTGGTGAAGGGATTGGGGAACCCGGAGAGTTTTGAGTCTTGTTCCCACGGGGCCGGCCGGAAGTATTCACGGACCGGTGCCAAGCAGAGATATTCGGTTGAGGAAGTTTTAAAAGATTTAAAGGAATGCCGGGTAGTTTTGGGGAAGCATAAAAGATCGGATGTGGCTGAGGAGAGTCGGTTTGCTTATAAGGATATTGATTATGTAATTCAAAACGAACTGGATCTGGTAAGACCGGTAAAAAAGTTGAAGACGATCGGGGTAGTTAAGGGGTAGGGACAATTCAATTTACAATGTACAATGTACAATTTACAATTAAAGATATAAAACGGTACAACCAGGATATAGGTAATTTCAAAAAACCAATTATCAAAAAAAACGGATTAGTATGTATGGGATAGTATGTTGACTCTAATATAGATATTGGATAATGGAATTTATTATTAATAAAACATCAGGAGGATCACAACATGCAATACCGTGTTTATGGGAATACCGGAATTAAGCTTTCGGCGTTAGGATTTGGGGCAATGCGCCTTCCGGAGGTGGAATGTAACGGGAAGAATCAGGTAGATGAAGAGAAGTCGATTCGAATGATCCGGCGGGCTTTTGAGTTGGGGGTTAACTATATCGATTCCGCTTACATCTACCACGAAGGTTATAGTGAAGTGTTGGTCGGGAAGGCTATTAAAGGTTGGCGGGACCGGATTTATCTTTCGACAAAGTCTCCGGGGCATTTGATAAATAAACCCGGAGATTACCGGAGGATTTTAGAGGAGCAACTTACCCGTCTCCAGGAAGAATATTTGGACTTTTATTATTTCCACGGCATCGGTTTTCAAACTTTCATGGAAACCGATAAACGGTCCAACTGGTTGAAGGAAGCGGAACAAGCCAAAGCGGAAGGGTTAATCAAACATATCACTTTTTCGTTTCACGCCCCTCCCCAGGAATTAATCGAACTGGTTGATTTGGGTATTTTTTCGGGAGTGCTTTGTCAGTATAATTTTTTAGACCGAAGCAATGAGGAAGCCATTGCTTATGCCCGGGGTAAAGGATTGGGAGTAGCGATCATGGGACCGGTGGGGGGCGGCCGGATTGCCGGTTTGCCGGAAAAGATCCGCCGTGAATTGAACTTACCGGTTGAAAGCAATGTAGAACTGGCTCTAAGATTTGTTTTAGCAAATCCCAATGTAACCTGCGCTCTTTCCGGTATGGGATCTTTGGAAATGGTTGAAGAGAATGCCAGGTTCACTAGTAATACCGAGCCTCTAAAACCGGCGGAAGTTGAGTCCATTAATATCTTGATGCAAAAATATCGGAAGTTGGCCGATCTTTATTGCACCGGATGCAAATACTGTCTGCCCTGCCCCAAAGGAATTGATATTCCATCGATTTTCAATCTCTATAACTATTACAATGTTTACGGCCTCAAGGATTACGCTAGGGAAAATTATGCCGGGTTTGGGAAATACACTTGGCTACCGGATATAAAAGCCGATGTATGTAGTGAATGCGGCGCCTGCGAGAAGAAATGCCCTCAGAAAATCAAGATCAGGGAGCAATTGAAAGAGGCCCATCGGGTTTTAATTAAAGTTTGAAATGTGAAGGGTGAAGTTTGAAATTGATGAAACCGCCGATTACACCGGGGGTTTTGGATTTTTTGAACCAGTAATGCTCTATTAATTAACTTTGGTGGATCTTCTCCAATCAATATTTATGAAATATAATATGAAATATTGATAAGGCGAATTATTATTATTAAACTATCACACCGGACTAAAAGAGTTTATCAGGTTTAATCGAATAGTGATGACAAATTTATTTTTAAAGGACAAAAAATGGAATCAATGATACGGATCGACCGTCTCCGCCACCGGTCAATTGTTTATCTAATCATTACCGCATTGCTTTGGAGTTTGGGCGGTCTTCTTATTAAAGGGGTCTCCTGGCATCCACTGGCTATCGCCGGAACGCGTAGCTTTATCGCGGCGGTTATCATGTTTCTTTATCGGCGAAAATTCGACTTTAACTGGTCGACGGCGCAAATCGGCGGAGCGATTGCTTATGCGGCTACGGTTATTGCGTTTGTAACGGCCAATAAATTGACTACCGCGGCCAATGCCATTTTGATTCAATATTCGGCCCCAATCTTTGTGGCCCTTTTTGCCCATTGGTTTTTGGGAGAAAAGACCAGTAAATTTGATTGGCTGACGATTGGAATCACCCTTGGTGCAATGGCCCTCTTTTTTATAGATAATTTATCGGTCGGAAATTTTTGGGGGAACATGGTGGCCCTCGTCAGCGGAATTACTTTTGCAGCTTTGACACTCTTGTCCCGTAAGCAAAAAGACGGTTCGCCGTTGGAATCCCTCTTTTTAGGCAATATTTTAACGGGTTTAGTCGGGCTCCCGTTTATGTTGCAATCGGCGCCTAACCCATCGGGGTGGATCGGTTTAATCCTGTTGGGTGTGGTTCAACTGGGAATCTCATATATTCTTTACGCGGAAGCGATGAAACACGTTACCGCCATGGAAGGAATCTTAATCCCGGTAATTGAACCGATTCTTAATCCGATTTGGGTATTCCTATTTTTTCATGAAGCGCCGGGTAAGTTGGCTTTGGTCGGTGGAGCAATCGTTTTAATTACAGTAACTTTGAGATGCGTTTTCAATAGGAGCCGGGAGTTGGGGAGCCAGGAGCTGGGAGTGTAAGTAAAGCTTTGAAGTCATCCGTCATTCCAGGTATCCGCAGGGGCCGGTGGCACATTTACCACAAACATCGCATAACTCAAGATCCTGATGAATTTGGTCGTTTAAAAGGCATTGTTCATAACAACGCTGCCGCTGAAAAACAAAATCCGATAAGGCATGTACGGGACAGATATTTTGGCAATAGGAACAACCTTTGGTATCTTTAAAACAATGGTGTATTAATTGGGAGCATGAAGACGGTTCCAATGAAACACTTAAGACCGCCGTACCAAGCCTGCCGCCGCAACCTTTCGACGTTATTAAAAGGTTATTTCGGCCAAAAGTGCCTAAACCGCAAGCATAGGCAATATGCCGGTGCGACCAGTTGGCGATGAGTTTAACCTTGTCAAATTCGTAGGTTGGCGGTTGAGATACAAATTCAATAGATTGGTTTTTCAAATATATTTCCAATTCGGAGTTGATTTGGGAGATCAAACGGTTGGTATCAATATAGACTTTGGCCCATTCCCTGGAGGCTAACCGGCCGTTACGATTTCGGGTAATAATTTCTTTACGGAAGGGTAAAAAGTAAGCGAATACGGTTTCGGCACTGTTAAGTAAATCTTGAGGAAGCAAATGGTCAGGATTTACAACTGTTTTAAGTTTAATAAAAACGGGGTTATTGGCTACGGCATATCCGAAAATAGGTTCGCGGTAATAGGGAAGGTTGCTGGTGTTGATAATGGCGTTGACTTTTGCTTCAATTAATTTTTTCATTGGCCACCCTAGATTAATCCTTTCGATTGTGGCAATTTTAACCAATGCGGTAGGAGAATTGAGTTATCAAGAAATTCAATATCTTTTGGGCGCTTCCTGCCATAATAGGGTTTTTAAATGAGAAATCCTTTAAAATGGTGAAATAGTCTCGACTTTCCAAAATTATCCCTGTATAAGAAGGAAATTTACAACAAGACACCGAATAGAAATTAATTATTGGTTTACTTGAGCAGATTATAGGATGGAAATACGGTAGGGAGGTAGTATTGATGAAGGTATCCGTTGAAAAACCGACTTCCGAACAACTGGAAAAGTTAAACGTTTTTTCCTGGCCGATCTGGGAATGCGAACCATCGAGCTTTGATTGGCACTATGATGAACAAGAGACGTGTTATATCCTGGAAGGAAAAGTCTCCGTAGAGACTTCAACCGAGAAAGTGACTTTTGGTAAGGGCGACTTGGTTATCTTTCCTCAAGGCTTATCCTGTAAGTGGACGGTTCATGAAAAAATACGCAAACATTATAATTTTGGTTAATAACTCAACTTTCCCACTTCAAAATGCTTTTTTAGTTAAGTCATATCAATCAATATCTATTTTTGAAAATATCGAAAGCTTTAACGATTTTTCAAAAATTGATGTTCCGAAGCGTTGACTTAACTGAATAATTTTAAGGTGGGAAAGTTGTATTAATTATTTTTGTTCAATATTCGAATTGTTCCCCTCATTGAAGGGTTTTTTTTATTATATGGCACGAAATTTTTAACATACTTTGGCCTGGGTTTGAAATAATAGAGACAAAACTATTAAGGAGTGATTTATTTGGAAGGCGTTCAGCCTATGACTCAACCTCCGCAGGAAATTCAAACTACAGTTTCAAACCTTAGCAACTTTCAAGGTTCTTTCAATCTCAACGTTTCGGGTTTTGACCAACGACTCCCGGGACATACCACCGATCATACCATGGTCTTTCGTCAACAGCCGCGAACCGTTAAACAAGTCGGATCCGGTATTGGACTGCCATATGAGGTCCGCTTGGAAATGGCCAAAATGCTTGACGATCATCAATGCGCATTAACCGTAGCTTTGCATCAGTATAATAAGCACCATTGGTTAACTGAAGGCGCTGAATCATTCTTAAGTTTGCACCACTTATTGGATGAACACCGCAAAGAGACTCAAAAACACATTGATGAAATCGGAGAAAGAGTCGCCCGGCTTGGCGGAGTACCAACCGCTCATCCGGAAACCCAGCACATGTTGTCCTATATCAAACATGAGGTTGAAGGCAGATATACGATGCGTGACTTTATCCGGAATGACCTGGAACATGAATTAAAGATTCAGGAGATGCTGCGGAAACAGATTGCCCGGGCCCAGGAACTTCAGGATTACGGAACGGTAGAAGTATTGGAAGAGGTTCTGTTGGACCGAGAGGACCTGGGATACCATCTATATAGTGTTCTTGAGGATGATACTTTGGTTCGGGGGATGGGTCATTTATTGGATCGACAGGGTAATATGGCGGGAGATAAACAGATGAGTCCTGACTCCAGACTACAATAGCTTTTAAAAGCTTGCTCTTGGAGCAAGCTTTTATATTTTTATTAAGTGCTACTAATCATTTTGTATGTGTAAGGTGGTTGCTATTCTATTAATACCCTCATTTATTTGTTCGGGAGTAAGATGACTATAACCTAGGATTAATTTGTTTAAGTGGGCTTGTTCATTAGCATGCATAGCTACAGGGTAGACTTGTACTCTGTTGTTCCGAAGTTTTTCGGTTAAAGCTTGATTAAAGACAGTTTCCGGAAATTCGGCGATTAGGTGTAAACCGGTGGAATGACCGGATATATTGATATCAGGAAAAAAAGATATAAGAGAGGTTAACAGGGTATCCCGGCGTTTGCGGTATATTTTTCTAATTTTTGAGATATATCTTTCCAAATCGCCGGTTTCGATGAACCGGGCCAGAGCAAGTTGTTCAAAAGTATGTGAATGGTTATCATCATGAAGCTTCAGTTTTTGACAATGCTCGCAAAGGGCCGGAGGTAAAATCAGATAGCCAAGCCGGAGAGCGGGAAATAGTACTTTGCTAAAAGTTCCAAGATAAATAACACGTTCCGGATCAAGCCCTTGTAGAGAACTGACCGGAGGTCCTTCGTAGCGGAATTCACTGTCGTAATCGTCTTCGAGAATGTAGGCGTTTGAAGAACGGGCGTATTGAATCAGTTCAATCCTTCTTTGAATGGGCATTAATCCTCCTAGTGGGTATTGGTGGGAGGGAGTGACTACAATTAAAGAAGGATTTATATTTTTAGGCAAGTCTTCAGTTCTGAGCCCGTGTCCGTCTACCGGAACGAAATGCAGTTTTGCTCCTGAAATTTCGAATAATTCCTTGATCTTTTGATGTAACGGGTATTCAAGGATATATGGCCGATTTTGAGTTGAAAACATGCGTGAAATTAGGGACATACCTTGGACAGCCCCGGAAGTAATGATCATTTGTTCGGGAAAGCATTGGACGCCCCGGTTTTTGATAAGATAATGGCAGATTGTTTTCCTTAAAGCAAGAGTTCCCTCGGGCGCATCATAGCTGAAGAAATTTTCTGAAATATCCATTATAATTTGCTGATAAAATTGTCCGAATTTTTTTCTGGGTAATAGATCCAGCGCCGGTAGTCCGGAACGAAAATCGATGATGTTTTTTTTGGACGTATCATCGAAATCGATTGGATCCGTGATACATACTGAATTGGATTCTGTCTCGGGCCGGTCGTAAATAGCCCCGCTAGCCACAAAAGTTCCCGAATTGGGACGACTTACCACATATCCTTCAACAAGTAACAGATCGTAAGCTTCGAGGACTACATTACGGGAAACACTTATGTTTAAAGCTAAATCCCGAGTAGAAGCCAGCTTTTCTCCGGGTTTAAGAACACCGCTAAGAATTAGATTGCGAAGCTGGTTATAAATTTGTTTGGATAAGGTGATTTCTTCATCTCGATTAACTGATATACCGAGCATATTTATTATCCCCACTTAAAAAATGATTTCTCTGTGTCTCCGTGTCTCTGTGGCCAATAATGATTTAGCCACAGAGGCGCAGAGACACAGAGTTAAAATCTTATTTTCATTCTTTCATGTGCCCAATATTAAAGATATAACCGTGGTACTATCAAATTTATTAAAACGTGGTACTTTTTGAACCAATTCTTTCATGATAAATTATACTAAAAACTTAAAACAATCCCAAGTATTCTTATGAAGGAATTTTTATAAAGGAGTCGATTGAATATGGAATTGGTTATCCGCCCCGCTAAAACGGATGATGTAAAGGAGATTTGGGATTTATTGCATTCAAATTCATTTTCCTGGACCGATACAAAGATTATGGCCGAATTGTCCGGACTCTGGGTTATGTTAAATGACGCCAAAATGCTCGGTGTTTTATATGGCGACTTTGGAAGCGGAACAAAAAAGGTTGACTGGGTGGCAATCCATCCCATTTATGCGGAAAAGCAACTGCGGGAGGCGATGATTAACGCAGTATGCGGTGTTTTGAAATTTAACGGTGAGGCTGAAGAACTGATGTTAGGCAAATATGAACTCATATCAGGATTAAGATAATTAAGAAGGGGCTGTTGCAAAAAGAAACACAAACGAATGCCCTCATCATCACCAGGCCCTAAAGGACCTGGCTAGGTTTATAAAATCGTTCTCAAGCCCCATTAATGGGGCTGGGTTATACTTCGAAGTTTTACCGAGCCCCGTAGGGGGTTTAGATTGTTTTTATATATACCTAGCCCAGCCGTTTTAGGGCTGGGTGGACAGAACGGCAAAAAAGCTACTTTTGCAACAGCCCCTTCTTGTTTATCATTTTCTTTTGTTATAACCTCGTTCCCCATATGGCTGCAGTTTTTCCAACCAGAGTTCCTCCAAGGCTTTCAGGTCTTCCTTGTAGTCGTACTGGGGATCCTCCAAGGGTTTCAAGCGGTCCAGAATTTCAAAAACAAAGTTTTCGGGTCCAAATTGAGCAAAGTCCTTTTTCATTTCCTGTTCCCAGAGACCCATGGTAAGACCCATTTTCAGGTCGAATTGAAAACGGCTTAAAGCTCCGTCCAGATTAAGGCTGCTTAAAACCTGGATTTTACCGCTCGTCTTATTTCTGATTTGATATATTCCCATGTTCGGTTTGCGGTTCTTGTATTCTTGGGTCAATTCTTTACGTCGGTCCATAGCAATTACTCCTTAATTTATGACTTTCAACTCTTTACCCAATAACTACTACCATCAGGTAACCGATCCAAGAAACCGTACTCGATCAGATACCTTCTTAGGGTCACGTAGTCGTGGTAGGCTCCTTCCAAGATGGCGTTGACTTCCTTCTCGGTATATTTCCGGTCCGGTTCGAAACGTTTGGCCAGTTGTTTGATGATAATCACCTTTCGTTTTTCTTTGGCCGGAAACTCGGATAGGGGACCATCCGGGCCTTTGGTAAAGTAGCGTTTGATAATCGCCTCATTTTCCGCCCCAGTAATAGCGAAACGTTCGTCTACCATTTTTGCGGAACGAGGGATCTCGATAAAGTTATCATTTGAATCCGTTTGCATTTTTGCCTCCAATAGTTCCATAATCGCCAAGAATGCTTTAGCTTGTTTCATTTTTTCGCGGAGGGCGAAACGGTGGTTCCGAACGGTTGAGAGGCTGACCCCGTCCATCCTGGCGGCGATCTCTTTGTCGCTCAGGCCTTGATAAAACAATGATACTAAGGACTTCTGATGTTCGGTCAGTCCGGTATATTTTTTATCCATGTTCAGCAAATAATCAAACATGGAGGAATGGGCCGTTTCCAAATGGATTTGGGCTGTTTTTTCCGCCTCATAGAAAAGACCTTCAAGGTCGTATATCCGGCCTTTGGCGAATCGCGCTCCGCAGATTAGGCAAATAAAATCCCCGCTGGGCGGCTCGAAAAGATAGCCTTTTTTCAAATCCGAGAGCGATGTACTCCAGAAGATTTCCGTAAGATTGTTATCCAACATTATCACCTTGTGTCTATTTATAATATAGACATTATAAAAGATAGTCTAGAAATTGTCAAGATTGGGTCGCCCCTTGTTTCCCTACCTATCATTGCGATGGCGAGGGGAAATAAGTTGTGTTCGATTATTTATTATAAGGTAAAAATGCAAACGGATACATCAATGCCGCGAACCGGCTTCCATGCCGGTTAAAGGGCAAAACCCTTTATTCCTTTAGCCTTTCTACCTTCGAAGTACCTTTTTCTACTTAAGAGGCAGCTTTTTCTACCTTTGAAGCACCTTTTAGTACGTCGGAGGTAGCTTTTTCTACCTTCGAGGTACCTTTTTCTACCTTCGAGTTTGCTTTTTCTAACTTCGAAGCACCTTTTAGTACGCCGGAGGTAGCTTTTTCTACCTCGGAGGCAGCTTTTTCTATTTCAGAGGTACCTTTTTCTACTTGAGAAGTACTTTTTCAGCCCGTTCTGGGAGTCGGGTTAAGATGGTGAAATGAAGGGTTTTAGGGTAAAACAAAACCCCGATGTCGTGTTGGTAGTTTGGACACAGGGGTTATTAAGTGAACTATAAGTTTTTGGTAATGGCAACCGATATAGTTAAAGATGGGAGTATATTATTCATAGTATAAATGTCGATATTGTTTCTTTAAAATAATTAGGAGACAATCAAATGAAGGTAAACAATATTGTTTTAATAGTTATAATTATTTTACCCGTTTTAACAGTTGCTCTTTTTTTGCCGCAATGGACAAGTACGGTTAATTGTTTTTTTGATAATGCAACAAAATTCGATGTTGCTTTATTTTATTTTGTCCTTTTTATAAACCTGAAGATATTAATAAAAATGATAGCCAATATTTATCAAGAATATTTAAAAAATGAAAGTAAACAGCTGAAAGATTTAGCAAAAAAACTTGATGAGAATAGACGTCACCCTATTAATATAAACAACCAAATAAAACATATCAAAAAATAACCGCAGATAGGACAGACCTTAATAATGAAAAGAATTTTCTAATTAAAGAGGAGTGACAAAGATGATACGAAGAACGAAATCTATTTATCTAATCTTCTTTTTAAGTATTCTTTTAGCCCTTTCAGGTTGTGGCGGCGGCAGCGGTGGTAGCGGTGGTGGTGGCGGCAATGATGATAATGGTAGTGGGACCGGTGGCGATTTTATTATTGATCATACCTGTACCGATTTGACCAAGATTCCAACCGAGGCGATTAATAATGCAAAAGAAAAATTAGTGATTGCCTATGGCCACACCTCCCATGGCAGTCAACTGACCAATGGAATGAGCGGACTTGTAACTTGGGAACGTGGAGGAAGCTTGTATAGCTGGAATAGCAACGGCGCTGGCGGCGCGTTAAGATTGAGGGATTTCAATGGTAATTTTGGAGGCTATGGTATCGCCAATGATCTTGGAGCTCCCAACCGAACGGCATGGGCCGATGCTACTCGTACCTATCTTAAAGACCATCCTGAAACGAATGTGATTATCTGGTCTTGGTGTGGTCAAGCCAATGGCACCTCGGAGGAGATTAATACATATCTAAACCTAATGAGCCAATTGGAAAGGGATTTTCCAGGAGTGGATTTTGTCTATATGACGGGGCATTTGAATGGAACCGGTATAGAGGGTAATCTTCACCAGCGAAACGAACAGATCAGAAATTATTGCCGAATCAATAAAAAGATTCTTTACGATTTCGCCGACATTGAAACTTGGGGCCCAAGCCCGTCCAGTAATAATCCGGGAGATAGCACCGTCTATTATGGTGATAAATTTCCAACCGACGGATGCTGTTATGACTTTAATAACTCCGGTTCTACTACCTATAGAGATGAAAAAATCCCAACTGATGGAGACCGTAATTGGGCCAGTGACTGGCAAAATGCCCATACCGAGGGAACTCATTGGTATAATTGCAGTTCGGCTCATTCAGTAGCCTTAAACGCTAACCGGAAAGCCTTTGCCGCTTGGTGGCTCTGGGCCAGATTGGCAGGATGGGACGGAGAATAAAGAACCTCGCCTTTTTAGAAAAATGGAAATAATTGAAGTTAAAACCGACACCCGTGGGAATATAGTTCCACGGGTGGTTTTTATGAATAGACCAAGTACAATATTAAATTGTTAATGAATATTGCATATGTTAAAATGTTACTATTAAGCGTATGTCTGTTTAATGATTGATGACGATGATGGGGTTGATAATTTGATTACATATCGGAAGGCAAGTATCAGTGATGTTGATGAATTGGTCCGTCTCAGAATTGAATTTCTTAAAGAAGCCCAAAATATTGAATCTGAAATTTATGACTCTTGTCTAGAAGAATCTCTCAGACTTTATTTTAATAATACTATCAGTAACAATACCTTTATTGCGTGGCTGGCTTTGGATGATAATAAAATTGTCGCGACGAGCGGGTTATGCTTTTATAACCTTCCGCCGTCATATAAGAATTTTACCGGTAATGTCGCCTACATTATGAATATATACACTCAGTCGGATTACCGTAACAAGGGGATTGCTACATATTTATTCGAAAAAATGATTGAAGAAGCCAAAAACCTTGGTTATCGAAAATTGTGTTTACATGCAACGGAAAAAGGAAGATCGCTATACCTTAAATATGGATTTAAAAATACAGATAATGAAATGGTATTGAATCTTGAATGATATCAAATGAATCACAACTAAAGGAGATTATTATGGGAGCGATTGTTTTAGACGGAAAGGCGTTATCCAAAGAGATTGAAGCGGATTTATCTTTACGAGTGAAGAAAATTATTGAAGATACGGGAAAAGTCCCGGCGCTGGCGACTATTTTAGTAGGAGACGATCCTTCTTCGGAAATCTATGTTAACATGAAAGGGAATGCCTGCGGGAGAGTTGGCTTAAACTCCAAGAAAATTCATTTGCCTAAAGA
The DNA here is from genome assembly GCA_023435565.1 of Bacillota bacterium. Classification (GTDB taxonomy): domain Bacteria; phylum Bacillota; class UBA4882; order UBA8346; family UBA8346; genus JAAYHS01. Next base: position 30,792 of record JAEYRN010000091.1, on the reverse strand, counting down.
AACCACAACCGTAGAATTGCTAAGAGTCATTGATGAATTAAACAGCGATCCGGAGGTTTTCGGGATCCTGCTGCAGCATCCCGTTCCCGGTCAAATAAACGAAAGAGAATGTTTCGACCGGATCGATCTCCGTAAAGATGTGGACGGAGTCACGGCCTTGGGTTTTGGCAGAATGGCCATGGGGGAAAAGGTTTTTAGATGCGCTACTCCGGGCGGAATCATGAAAATGTTGGAACACTATCAAATCGATATCGCCGGGAAAAATGCGGTAGTTGTGGGGAGAAGTCCGATTTTAGGCAAACCCATGGCGATGATGCTTCTAAATGCCAATGCCACGGTTACGATCTGCCATTCCAAAACCAATAATTTACCGGAGTTCATCGAAAAGGCCGATATTGTAGTCGGGGCTGTTGGAAAACCGGAATTTATTAAGGCGGATTGGGTCAAGGAAGGGGCAATCCTAATCGACGCTGGATATCACAAAGGCGGAGTCGGCGACATCGAAATCGGAAAGGCGAAAGAGAAATGCGCGGCTTACACACCCGTCCCGGGCGGAGTTGGGCCGATGACAATCGCCACTTTAATCTCGCAGACCGTTGAGTCTGCGGAGAAAATAATACACGGTTTACCAGGGTTTATCCATGATTAAACCTAAGCCAAAACGGGTTTGGTGGTAATCATAATCTATCAATGATTCGCCGTAACCGTTGAACAATTGGGCGTAAAACCTCGTGTTCGGGCTGATTGGATAGCTCCAGCCAAGTTCGGCGCCGCCATAGTTGGTGTTCCAATTATAGTGGCCTTGGATGGCAAAAATATTATTTCCTAGGCGGTAGTTAATTTTTAAACGGTAATAACCCAGATATTTAGTGATATCGGGGTTATTTTTTGGTTCGGTTTCGCCGATTAGGAACCAGGGTTTAAGATCGACTTGCCAGTTATCTTTTTGGGCCATTAAGCGTAAATAACCCCGGTTCCAACCGCGTGAAGCCGGATTGGACCGTCCGTTGGATTGATGGCTGAGGCCTACTTCGACCTCTTCCAATGTCCAGCCGGCTATAGCGTAATTAGTGGCCCAACCTAGAAATAATTGGGGTTCGTAGTTGGACTCGCGAAATGGCGAGGAGATATCGTCGTTGAACACCTGCCACCAGGAACGTTGAGTATAGGAAACGCCCAATACCGAGTTCTCTCCTGCAAAACCTCTGGAAATCGGTAGGGCCAGGCTGATCTGATATTTGACTTCCCTGTCTCTGGCGTCTTCGATCCAGGATTCGCTGGATAGAGCTTCTTGGTTTACACCGCTGGTGGCGGTGAAGAGGAAGTAGTTTTCCTCATAGGGATAAAGGTCGAAGGTAGATTCGTTTTCCCGGAGAAGGTGGCTGATAACGCCTCCTTGTGGGGTGGAAACATTAAAGTTTTTATCTTCTTGCGTTTCTTGGGCATAAACCATTACCGGCGTGAGGATTAGTATCACAAATGTTTTTCCAAGAATATGGATTATTCTATTCATCGGTGTTCCTTTTAATATTGTCTTTGAGATTCAAATTGTAGCACTTTATTAGGATTCTAACATAGAATTTTTTGGTGGTAAAGATTGTTTTTACCAATAATAAAGGATTTTAAATAGAAATAAAGAAAATTATGGGATATTAATCCTTTAAATATACAATTGACTATTTATGAAAACAATTAAGCGCTCGAAACTCAGAATAGCTTGTGGGAAAGTATATTATGGCCTAAAAAGGCAAATTGACTGGAGATTTTCAGGCAAACAATTTGCTTGTTTAAAAAACGATACCCATATTCTTCCGGTAGTTCTATATCATCATCAAACCCCTTTAATTCGAAATTTGCCAAAGGTAGATTTATGGCTTCAAAAAAATAAAATAATAAATCTTCAAATTGGAGTTCAAGCGTTAAATAATCTAATAGTTTATCCTGGTGAAGTTTTTTCGTTTTGGTTACAACTAGGAAAACCCAGTAAAAGGAAGGGTTATGTTGAAGGGTTTGTCTTGAATAGTGGACGCGTAGAAGCCGGGATTGGCGGAGGATTGTGTCAACTATCCAATTTAATTTACTGGATGACCCTGCATACGCCGCTAACCATCATTGAAAGATGGCGGCATAGTTATGATGTTTTTCCTGATTCCAATCGAAACATCCCTTTTGGCAGTGGCGCAACCTGTTCTTATCCTTCATTGGATTTACAGATTAAAAATAATACCGAACAGCCCGTACAGTTATGTGTTCGTTTAAGTGATAATTACCTAATCGGGGAATGGCGCGGATTGAACCTGTTTCAATATTCATATCGGGTTTATGAATCATTTCATGAGATTACTTCTGATTTTCAAGGGAGATATGTTAGGCATAATATTTTACGGCGAAAAGTTTGTAATAGGGAAATGCTTCAAATCGGGGATGAATTTATCGTTGAAAATTACGGATTAATGATGTACCAACCATTACTTAATGATTTTAAAAGGGATCAAGGAGGAAGGGAGTATGAAATTTTTTAACCAAAGAAACAAATGGTTTATCTTGATTATTATTATAAATTTAACTGTTGTTTTTGCAGCTTCGCCCACAGAAGAATTGATTAATATCCGCGACGTTAATCCCGGGATAATAGTTGATTTAAAGTATGCTACCGTTGATAATTTTATAAAGAAGAAAGTTTATAACGACTCAAACTGTTATGTATTGACAATCTTAGCTAAGAAACTTGATAAAGCCCAAACCATTCTGGAAAAGGATGGGTTAGGATTGAAAATATTCGATGGATTTAGGCCGGTTTCCGTACAAAAAAAGATGTGGGAGATTTTGCCTGATTCCCGGTTTGTCGCAAACCCTGACCGAGGAGGGTCAATTCATAATCGAGGGGTGGCGGTGGATCTGACTTTAGTTGATGACCAAGGAAAAGAATTGGATATGCCGACACCATTTGATAGTTTTACTGAAAGGGCATATCAATATAGCAAAGAACCTACGCCTCAACAACGGGCCAATCGAATGCTATTACGTAAAGTAATGCTTGAGGTAGGCTTGGAATCAATTTCAACGGAATGGTGGCATTATCAGATTCCGGGCGGAAAACAATACCCCATAATAAATCTATAAAGTTCATGGAAGGATGTTACATATGAACAAAAAGTTATATCTTCGAATTGTAACAGTCAGTATTCTATTAGTATTTAGTATTATCTCATTAACTATGGCTTTAGCTGCAGAATCGGAAGTAACTATTTTAACTGCTTATGCTACTTCTGCTACCTCGGACTCAACACCTGTAACCGAATTGCTCAATCCAACCAAAGGCGGTTTGTGGAAACCCCAAACAAAAGACGCCGGAACCAATGAAGGCATTTTTTATCAATTTACAGCTCCGGTTTTAGTTGATTGGATTGAGGTCAAAGTTAAAAATAGAGCCAATTGCACGCTGGACTTTTATCTTGATGGTAAAAGAAATATATACGATCAAGTAAAACAAAACTCGGAATCTGATTCGGATTTAGTCGAATATTGGTCTACATATAAAGATATTGGGGTTAATGAACGGTTGTTTTATTTAGGAGCCAGAGGGAAAAATAATGTTCAAGGTATTCCCTGTGCTAATCTAAACGCAAAAGTTAAATCAGTTTTCATTAAAATTGCTCATGCCGACAGTGTTCCACAGTTCACATCGGTCCGTTTTTTTAGAAGAGGTCAAAAGAGTCCGATTTCGATAGCAATTCCTAAAAATAATACTGGGAAAGTTTCTGTCTCGTCAGTTTTAGCTCCGCAAACCGCTTACGGTCCCCATAATTTATTTGACTCTAGAACCGACTTTGCTTGGTCTACCGATGGTAAAAGAACAAGCGGCGTTGGTGAAATAATTAATATCAATCTGGATAATCCTGAAGAGTTATCCGGAATAATTATTTGGAATGGTTACCAACGTTCCCAAACTCATTACATTGCAAATGCAAGACCAGCTAAGTTACAAGTACGGATTAATGATGAAGAGGAATTTTTGCTCTCGGTTTCCGATGAAATGGATGCTCAAAAATTAAAATTTCCCAAAATTTATTCCGGTGTTAAGAAAGTATCACTTAAAATTAACAGCGTTTATCCCGGTACGGCATATAAAGATATGGTTATCTCCGAGTTGAAACTAACGGACCAAAATGGCGCTCCTTTAGTCTTTAATGTTCCGTCAGTTAAAATTGACTTGCCCAATAACGGACTAGAGAGCCTGCTTGATATCTCGTTAACACCATATATGCTAGGAATATTACGAACTGAGAATACGTCAAATAAATACTATTCCGCTAATTTTTTTGAGGCCTACGATTATCCATACCGCAGTTTACGCATACGTTCCAATGGTTCGTTCGTCGGTTATTTTGGAGAGGGTCTAATTACCGAGGGGAACTGGGAGCCATTACCTGAGGGGTTACGTATTTTTGGGAAGAAATATATAACATATTACGATGATTCCATTTACATGCAAACTACAAAAAAAGAAGAAATAAAGATATTTCAAGAGAATATGAGAATTATTGATCTTAGTAGGACCTCGTATTCAGATGTTAGAAAATATTTGAAAACTCTTTTAGCGGAACGCCGTTATTATCAGTTGATCGAAGAAAACCCGGGTCCGGTAATCTGGTGGATGGGTGTCGAACCTTTTGAAAAGGCAAAGTTAACCGGAGCTACCGAGGAGGAATTACTTAAAGCCTGCTATAATCGGGCTGTTAAGTTAAAAGCTTATTTCATTGTTTCACCGATGTCCACCGATCTGTTTTTACCTGGTGATAAAATAAGACATTCATATGGTTATTAATGAATAGTTTAGTTAAAAAAAATAAAGCGTTATTATTGTCATTTATCGCGATTATTTGTTGTATGACTATAATAACACGATATTACTATCTTTATAATCAACCTTATCTCTGGGGTCCTGACGCTTATTACTATGCTTTGCAGATAAAGTATTTGGTTCAAACCGGAATGTTTAAAATCGCCGACCGCTCGTTAATCTTACCACTAATGGGCTTAACTTCGAAGCTGGGGTTTAATTATGAGCAGTCTATTCTTGGTTGGACAATATTAATACAACTATTATTTGGTTTTAGTCTGGTAATTGCTCAACGGTTAAAACATAAAAGACTTTCAATATTTCCAAGCTATTTCCTGTTGTTATACGTAATAATAAGCCCAACACTCAGTTATTTATGTCTGGCCTTTCCTAGATATGCTTTTGCTTTGATATTTCTCCCCTTTTGGTCTTTGGGATTTAATAATGCCAAATATTGGCCTATTTCAATTGCCGCCATTATTCTTTCGGGAATTAGCCATCTTAGTATGATTGGGATCGCAATACTAGTGATAACTATAGCTTTACTACGCGGAGATATTCGTTTCCGTCGGTTTAACATTAAAACATTGTTTTTTTTCGGATTTATTTTCAGTTTAACATTGATCGTATTAGTTGGTCGGAAGTATATTCTCTTGGCTGATTTCAACCGAATCTCCTGGGATGGTCTGAAACCGCCTTTGTTGACTTTTTTTCAAAGAGACGGTATTCAGATAATTCTGAAACTGGAAGCATTTCTTTCGTTGGCGATAATCTGCGGAGTTTTGCTATTTCGAAAATCATTAATGTATGATGTTAAAGCGGGCGCTTTATGGTCACCGTTTATTATTTTTTTAACATTGTTTCCCATCGGTTCCGGGGAGAGCATGGGAATATCAGAACGTCTTTCCCTACTGCTACCGGCCGTAACCGTTTGTATGTCATTGGGAATTTACTACCTACAACCGTTGGTGAAAAAAGCAATCTTCATCATTATATCCGGTGGATTAATATTAACAATTTTTGCCCCCAATATTTATTATCATTTTGTATATCCAAATAAATTTAACTCGGAGTACTTAATCTATCATCAGGTTACAGCGGCGATTGAAGATAAAGAGATCCCAATGCTCATTGCTCACCAGGGTTTAAACTATTTTTATAAATATCAAACAATGAAAGAGTCCTTTCCTTATGAGCCGGAGGATCATTGGCCTAAGGATAAAATCTGGCGAGTAGTTTTTGGGATTCGGGATTCCGAATGGGGTTATTATTTGCCAGAAAAGCACTTATGGGATAGCGGATTTTTATTAGATTTACCAGGTGACTATTCTTTAATTCGCGAAGATGTTTGGAATCAGTTTCGAAATGGAGTCGAACAAGAGTCTCAAGATCCGGATCTGCATTATCGAGTATTTAATTCTTGGTATAATCCCAATCAAAAACGACCTGAATTCAGCCGGAAACGGGCAACTGGAAATAATGAGGGGGATGAATTTTCCGCATATCCCCGTAACTTCAAATTAGAATAAAGTTCGATTTTAAAGAAAATTAGTTTAAGGAATAACACCAAGCGCCTAAATAGCAATATTTGAGGCGCTTCTCGCAATTTATGACATGCTTTTATAGTAGTTGTCCTGTATAATAAATGTAACGTTTAATATTATAAGCTGGTAAAGTAATATATTAAGCGGTTTTGAACGAATGTAATATTGGATTTAAGGGAGGCGTCGGCATGGCAAGATATAAGAATTTTGACATTGCCATTTATTTTACCACCCGTTGTATAGCCAGCATCAATTCTTTGGAAGAGTTTGAAAAAGACTTTAGTTTCTTTGAGAAACACCTGAAATGTTCCAAAGTCTATCTGGAAACTCACCGGGACGACATGGACACTCCTAAAGAAAAAATAGAATTGTTACGAAATTTCTTTACCGGGAAAGGGATAGATGTATCAGGGGCAATTACCACTACTTTTATGAAAACCGTTAAAAACAAGCCCTTGATAGATGAGACCGGGGTTTTCGGGTGCGGCGGGTCTATTTTGGAGAAGTCCGGTAATGTTGAACCCGGATGCGAAAAAGGATCCAAACGGGTTTGGAACACCCTTTGTTATTCCGATGAAGCTTCCCGAAAGCGGCTCCGGGAAATAGCCGAATATACCGCCTCGCTTTTTGATGAGTTTATTATTGACGATTTTTATTTTACAAATTGTACATGCCCTGCTTGTATTAGAGCAAAAGGGGAGCGAAGCTGGGAAGAGTTTCGTCTCCAATTGATGACTGAAGTTTCAGAACAGTTGGTTGTTGGTCCTGCAAAAGCCATTAATCCTAAAGTTAAAGCAATCATCAAATACCCTAACTGGATCGAATCTTATCCGGAAACCGGGTATAACCCCGAAATCCAAAAAGAAATCTTTGATCTGGTTTATACCGGTACCGAAACTAGGGACACAAATCATACTTTTCAACATTTACCCAGGTACGGTAGTTATTCTTTGCTCCGTTGGTTTGAAAATCTAAAACCCGGTTTCAATGGGGGAGGTTGGATCGACCAATGGAACAGCATTCAAAATCTAGATTATTACCTGGAGCAGGCTTTCCTCACCTTTTTTGCCAAAGGAAGGGAGTTAACGCTTTTCTGTTACAGCTGGCTGGTTGATACGGTATATATTCCGCCACTGGGGCACGAATTGGATCATCTGGACCAGCTTATCCAAGCTACCGGGAATCCGATTGGAATTCAGGTTTATCAGCCGATTCATTCCTCCGGTGAAGAACATTTAATCGATTATATGGGTATGGCGGGACTGGCTTTTGAGCCAATGCCTCAATTTCCGGAGACCGAACGGTTAATTCTATTAACAGCGGACAGCACAAAGGATCGAGAGGTCCTGGGGAAGATCAAAGCCCATTTGCTAAATGGCGGGGATGTTTGTCTGACGTCAGGCTTCATCCAGGCAATGCAGGGAAAAGGAATCGAGGATATCACTTCGGTGAGGTACACCGATAAAAAGGTTGTTTCCAAAGAGTATACTATTTTGGGGCCGGGTTGGGGAACCATCGGCGACTTTTGGGGTAAGGATACGGTAACATTGCCCATACTAAAGTATAAAAACAACGCGTCGGAATGTTTAATCTCAGCTAATAAAGAAGATAACAATTTCCCGGTTTTTTTAAAGAATGAGTATGGAAAGGGCATGGTATATATTCTTACCATACCGGATGATTTCGCTGAAATATACCAATATCCGCCGGAAGTATTGACCAGTATACGGCAATATCTTATGAGCGATTTGGGTATATATCTTGAAGGTGGCGCGAAAATAGGCCTGTTCCTTTATGATAACGATACGTTTATTCTTGAATCCTTCCGAGATCAATCCGGCAAGGTCAGATTGCACTTGGTAGGCGGGGATCGAAAGCTAATCGAAGTGAAAAATGGCAAGGAATTACCGGCCTTGCTCCGTAAGGATAGTGAAACGGTATTTGAAATAGAACTATGGCCGGTGTTTTACAGGGTGTTTCGGATCACTGGATGATAATAAGCTAAGATTTTTATAATAAGGCATACCATAATGAGGCATTTTAATAAAGATTAAACCAACAATGAAACCAAACCAAATCGAAGCGCGCTTTTGCGTGCTTCGAACATTTTTAATAAAGGGATAGTGGAATACCATCAAGAAATATAATGGTAACAACAAGCTCGAAGTTTATGGAGGTGAAAATTATGTACCGGCACACTCAAATCGGTTGGGGAATCATCATTGTTTTAGGGTTATTTATTTTATTTATTTCATTGCCAATCCATAATGATAAAGATATCTTATCTGCAAATGTGATATTATTACTTGCAATAATTATGTTCTCCAAACTTACAATCACCATTGATAAAGAATATATTAGGCTGGTCTTTGGACTAATAGGTTTTCCGCACCGGAAATTCAAATTGGCAAAGATTGAGTCGTGCCATACGGATAAGAAAAGATCTTTTGCTATTGTTTTGGGAATTCATTATGGATTCAAAGAATCGCTTTATAATGTTTCCGGCCCGCACGCGGTGGTAATGGTTATGAAAAATGGGAGAAAGGTCTATATCGGGACAGATGAACCGGAGAAACTGAGAGAGGCAATCGAAGAAAGGTTGGCCTAAATGTTTAATAGCTCGGTAACATCAGTAGATATGACCAAATTATTGTCTTTATAAATCAAATTATTTATTACATACATTTAAGGGTGATAATTATGAAATTTGTCCAATGGATCGATGACAAGTATTCGGTGAAAATTCAAAAAATCGACGGGCAACATCAGGTTTTAATCGGGATTATCAATGAAGTTTTTGAGGCGAAAACCAATGGTATGAGTAAAAAAGTTATTGCCGATATTCTGGAACGGATGAGCGACTATACCAAAACTCATTTTAAAGATGAGGAAGAATTAATGGACGAATACCAATATCCTGAATTGGATAGGCATCGTTCGGCGCATCAATTTTTTGTCGCCAAAGTCGGCGACTTCAACCGTGATTTTAGCTTGAATGAAGATTCCTTAACCGAGGAGATGCTTGACTTTCTAAAAAACTGGCTTGTCAAGCATATTATGGAGACGGACAAGCGTTACGCGCCTTTTTTGAATGAAAGAGGGGTTAGGTAATGTTTCTTTTTTGTTCTGAAATATCATTTGCATTTATTTCCGGATGATAATACCTACCATTTTTTTTTGTATATAGTTTTTTGACTAAGATTGCTTGACGAGGACAAAAATTGAAACAAGCGTAGCAATAATAACACTGAATATCCTTTGTCCAGATGGGCTTTCCATCCATCAATTTCACTTTTTTAGACAAACAAACTTCCTCACATACTCCGCATCCGTTGCAATCGGAATCAGCATAGAAAGGAATTTCCCTATGAGTATTTTCGGTTATTGAAGACATGAGCTTTTCTAATAGATTATTTAAAAAAGCAGATGTTCTGTTTTTAGGATATTTCTCTTTATTAATAATACATTCCTTAATTAAATCAAGTTGATTTTGGACATTTAATTCCAATTCAGCTATTTTTGCTTTTGTTATTTGATTAACCCAATTTTTATCTCCAATCGGTTTTAATCCGGTCGGTGAGTTATTTGCCATGTTTAAGATAAAAAATGAATCTAATGTTTTGCCTTTTTTCTTTAAAGCTTTTTCAATATAAATATTTGCTACACAAAAAGTCCCTATTCGGGTTGTTACTGAAAAAATATACTTGTTTGATTTTAAATCAAGTTGATTAAGAAATTTTTTGACGGGAGCCGGAACTGTTGTTAGATAAATTGGAAACACAAAACCTACAGTTTCGGCTTTAGTTTCAATAATCTTTTTATCTAGTTGACTTACAATTGGAATAAGTTTGGTTTCCGGAATTCGTTTCTGTAATTCTTTAGCGACATGCAATGAATTACCAGTCCCCGAAAAGTAATAAATTTCTACATTATTCATCATTAATCTCCTTTGTATTATTTATATATTCGCCAATATCTCCCAAACAACCTGTTTTACGAATAAAATTGGAGTTTTTATTCTCATAAGTAGCGGTCTCATAAAAGAAAAATGCGGCCGGTAGACCGCATTCTTTCATTTTTTATAATTTTCCCGAATCAATTGGGAGGTTTGAAAATATTCAGCCTCAAGAGCTAAATACTCCTGTCTGTTTCGTTCCCGATCCAACCGGCTTAATTCTCCTTCCAATTGGGCTAATTTTAATTCCAGCCGGATTTTTTCTTCTTTGGAATATTTAAATTCCATTTGATTTTTGGCTCGAGTAGTTTGATACTCCGAGAGAGTGCCCGGGTATACCGTTAGCTTACCGTTCTCTAAATACCAGGTAGTCCCACAGACTCGGTCCAACAAATAGCGGTCATGGGAAACGATGATTACCGCCCCGACGAATGAGAGTAAAGCTTCTTCGATTTTTTCCCTGCTTTCCAAATCAAGAAAGTTGGTCGGTTCATCTAGCAACAAAAGGTCATATTGGTTGACTAATAATTTGATCAAAGCTACTCGGACCCTTTCGCCCATGCTCAATACGGAACAGGGTTTAAAAACCGAGTCGCCGCGAATCAATAAACCGGCCAACAATTGACGGGCCAGGGCAGGCTGGCAGCCGGTCCGGACGACCTCCTCAATTATTGTTCGATTATTATCAATCGATTGTATCTCCTGCTCAAGATAACCAATTTTAGCGGCAGGAGAGATCCATATTTCTCCTTGATCAAGCTGTTCCTGATTTAGGATCAATCGCAGCAAAGTGGTTTTTCCAGTTCCGTTATTTCCGACTAAAGCGGTTTTTTCACCGGGACGGAGGTAGAAGGAAAGGTTATTTAAAACAATCCGATTCTCGTATGATTTAGACAACCCTTCGATTGTTAGTAACCGGGAGCCGCCATGACGCAGTTCCTGAAAAGACAGGTTTATACTTGGCGCTTTCTTTGGGCGGGCAATCCGTTCTTCTTGTAACCTTTCAAGGCGTTTGACTGTATTTTTAACACTTTTTGCAATTTTTTTAGCTTTGACCCGGTAATATTCCTTCCCACCCATGCAAGGTCCTTCTGAATTCGCCTTCCGGCGGGATTCGCGGTGAGCTTTTTCTTCCCAGGAGGTCAATTCCTGAATTGCCTGTTCGATTTTACGGGCTTGTTTTTCTTGGTCGTAGTATGTTTTCAGATCTTGGGCCCATTTAGCTTCCTTAGCCTTCTTATAATCGCTATAATTTCCCGGATATGAAGTGACTCCGGTTTTACTGAGCTCAACAACTCTTTTAGCTACCCGATCTAAAAAGTAGCGATCATGGGAAACGATTAGGACTGTTCCCGGATAATCCCGCAAGTACCCTTCCAACCAGTTCAGTTGTTCCATGTCCAGATGGTTGGATGGTTCATCAAGGAGCAATAATTCACACCCCTGTAACCATAAACAGGCCAACTTTAGTCTGGTTTTTTCCCCACCGCTTAAAAAAGAGACTTTCTGGTTCTCGAGCCCTGAAAAATTAAACCGCGATAAAGCTTCCTGCCAATTAGCGGCTGGTTTTTCCGAATAAACCGATTTTAAAACTGATTGAACGGTTGGCTCCGCTAAATTAGTATCATCTTGGGTTAAATAACCAATTTGTATTGTTTTAAAAAAATTGAGACAGCCGCCAATAGGCGTGTCAAATCCCGCCAAGATCCGCAGCAGTGTGGTTTTGCCGATACCGTTTGGACCCACTAAAGCGATTTTTTCACCGGTTTGAACTTCCAAATTGATATTACTAAAAATATCATGGCCACCCTTAGTTTGGGCCATATTTTGCGTACAAAATAATAACATCCTGAACACTCCTTAGAGAGGCAGGATGTATGAATTGGACATTGGTTTAGCAAAAATAAATAAAAAAAAATTTTAAAAACTTCTTCATAATAAAGGAGTTTATATAAATACTTTTTTTATTAAATAAGAAAAGCCCATCAAACCCGGCTGTTTCAAACCGGGAGTAACATCCTGCCAAAGTATATGATTATTAAAGTTTGGCTTAAATGTTACTAAATGCGCATGGGCGTCTCCTTTATATGCTTAATTAGTCTTATTATAAACAGCGCTTTAGAGAATGTCAAGATTTGGGGAGGAGATACAGGCAGGTTTTTAATAGAACAATCAAGAATAAAAGCTGGTAAAGGAAAAGAATCGGTAAAGGACTTGTTATGGATAAATTGAATTGTCTGGGGGATATCTGTCCGGTCCCTTCATTAAAAGCGATTGAACAATTTAGCCGGTTGCAACCGGGTGAAACAGCCAAGATCATAGTCGATCATAGTTGCGCGGTAGCAAATATCAAGGAGGCCACTAAGAATTTGGTGGCCAGTATTGAGGTTGAGGAAGTCGCTAACGGCATTTGGGAGATTAAACTTACCAAGCGCAGCTGATTATCACTAACAAAAGCTTTGACCGCCATCTGTTTTGATGAAATTTACAAACGCATCTCCTTGTTCCGACAAGGTTTGATCTTTTCGCCAAACCATTGAGAATGTTATCTCTAATTTAGCGTCTTTAATTTCCACTTGTTTTAATTCTCCGGAAAACAACTCTTTTTTAATTGCCAGGTATGGGAAGAACGAAAGGCCGTGTCCTGATATAATAGCCGACTTAACACTTTCCAAGCCGTCAAGTTCTAAAAAGGGTTGAAGTTTACTATCATCCATTTTATACCGGGCTAGGTTTTTTTTGAGTGAACGCCTTACATCACATGTTTCAGGGGTTAAAACCAAAGGCAGATTGGAGAGCTCCCCCAAAGTAACGGTTTGTGGAATATTGGCAGGCGCTCCCACCAGTAGCAAATCCGATTGTAAAACAACATGAACGGCTAAATCGGAAACCTCGGGAATACCTTCTAAAAAACCAATCTGAAGGGTATGATCTCTAACTTCACTGAGAATTGTATCGCTGGAAATACTTTGGACCGAGAGCCTGATTTGGGGGTATTTTTGTTTAAACAAATAGATGGCACAGGGAAGGGCATATTGACCAATAGCGGGACACGTCCCAACTTGGAGCGCTGCGGTTTGACCTTCCTGAATGTTTTTTAAATCATGTTGCAGATTATCCCATAAGGTTAAGAAACTTTGGGCATAGGAATAAAAAACCTTACCATATTCGGTGAGCTGGACGCCGCGATTGCTTCTGATTAGTAATTGATATCCGATTGAGGATTCCAAACTTTGAATTTGTAGACTAACCGCCGGTTGGGTAAGATGAAGCCGGTCGGCAGCTTTAGAAATACTGGAAAGTTGGACGGTTTCTACAAAGGCTTTGAGATGCTCAATATTCATTTCATACCCCTTATCGGAATTGAAGTATTGTATTAAGGAATGAAAAAATTTATTGAAACATTATTGTTAATTCTAAATTTTTCCTCGGTTTCCTCCCCGGTTTTTCTGGTAATTGAGAGAATTGAATAATTTAAAAATTTTATTGATAGATACATCTGGGTTTGTCACTATATATTGTGGCTGAAGAGTCAACTAAGGTAATTATGCAATTCTCATAATTATCATATTTTTTAAGAAAGATTTATACTTCATAACAAAAACTTATTATTCTAATTAACTGGGATAGCATTATAATTAAAGTATAAAAAGTTTGTGAAAAATAGAACAAAAGGAGGGGTTGCATTGTCTGTTCAAGCTTCGGTTTCCGGAAGGACTGAGGTTAAACGTAGTCCGAAAAAGAAAAAGAACCAGTTGCCGATTGCCGTTGGACTCTTGGTTTTGGTAATAGTCTTGGCGATTATTTTTGGTCAGATTTCAAAGGGTCTGGCGATTGCCTGGATTTTTGGGGTGGGGTTCGGAGTGGTTCTCCAAAAATCCCGTTTTTGTTTTACAGCGGCATTTCGTGACCCGGTTTTGACCGGTGGCACTTCTTTATCCAAAGCGGTGTTATTGGCCCTTGCGATTGCTCTGGTTGGTTTCGGATTGATTCAATTCATCGCAGTCCAAGGTGGAAAGGGAGTTCCGGGAGCTGTTAGCCCGGCCGGATTGCATATTGCTATCGGAGCGCTGCTTTTTGGAATCGGCGCAGTAATCTCGGGCGGTTGCGCTTCCGGAACCTTGATGCGTGTCGGTGAAGGATTTATGATGCAGTGGCTCTCCCTAATCTTTTTTGTAATCGGCAGTCTCTGGGGAGCCCGTGATTTTGGATGGTGGAACAAGCTTTTAATTGCATCGGCGCCAAAGGTTCACCTCCCGTCGGTGCTTGGTTGGCCGTTAGCATTCGTTTTACAGTTAGCGCTATTAGGGGTTTTATATTTTCTCGCTGATTGGTGGGGAAAGAAAAAGAGTAGTATTTAATTTTAATAAAATTAATTTTGAGAGGAGTATCGGAAATGGCAGAATATCGTTTAGATTGTATGGGAGAAGCTTGCCCAATTCCTTTGGTAAAGGCTCAAAAGAAAATGGCTGAGATGAAAGTCGGAGATGTATTGGTAGTCGAGATCGACCATAGTTGCGCCATGAAGAATGTTCCTGAGTGGGCCCGTAAAGAAGGCCATAATGTGGATATCGAAGAAACTTCCGAGGGTGAATGGGAAATTTATATCGAAAAAACAAAGTGAGGGTGGGTGTAAAATGAGTTTGCAGGAGAATACGATTTTTAAAAAAGTAGTTAAAGACGCCTGGCCATACACCACCGGCGCAATTTTACTTGCAGTTTTAAACATCACCCTATTTACCCTTTCTAAAATCCCTTGGGGTGTGACTACCCCGTTTTCCTATTGGGGAGCTTGGATTGCCAAGACTTTCGGTGTTCATGTGGAAAATTGGTTTTATTTTATGGGGCCGCATAAAAATGCTCTAAAAATGAGCTTTTTTACTCACCAGGGTTCAATAATGAATATCGGGGTAATAGTTGGTGCTTTACTGGCATCGTTGGCTGCGTCTCAGTTTAAGATTAAGAAAATTAAATCGGTTTCTCAAGTTATCGCGGCAATTTGCGGCGGCTTATTAATGGGCTACGGAGCGCGTATTACTTTTGGATGTAACATTGGGGCATTATTTAGCGGTCTCGCGTCTTCATCCCTACACGGCTGGATTTACATGGTCTTCATGTTTTTCGGCGCCTGGATCGGCAGCAAGTTGCTGGTGAAATATTTCATGTAACGGAGGCCTCCTGATGGAAAAGAAAGTTTTAGATTATGATGTAGTAATTATTGGTGGAGGTGCTGCCGGTTTGACTGCCGGGATCTATTGTGGCCGGGCCCGTTTGAAAACTATTTTAATTGAGAAATCACTAGTCGGCGGGCTTGCTACTTATACCAATGAAATCGAAAATTTCCCCGGCTTTCCGGAACCCCTTGAAGGAATTGCGCTGATGCAACTCTTTGAAAAACAGGCGAAACGTTTGGGTGTGGAATTTAAACTCACCGATGTTAAAGGGTTGAAAGTGTTGGAGGACGGTAGCAAACTAGTGGAAATCTTCCGGGCCGATTACCGTGCTAAAGCAGTGATAGTGGCCACAGGCGGTAAACCCCGGCTTACCGGCGCCAAAAATGAAGAAAACTTCCTCTATGATAAGGGTATCTCTTTTTGCGCTACCTGTGACGCCGCTTATTACACCGACAAGGTAGTAATGATGGTTGGTAGTGGTGATGCGGCAATCGAGGAGGGTATGTTCTTAACAAAGTTCGCCAAGAAAGTAATTGTCTCGGTAATTCACGATCAGGGAATTCTCGATGCTAATAAAATCGCCCAGGAACAGGCTTTTGCCAATTCTAAGATGGAGTTTGTATGGAATACCATGGTTGATGAATTTGTCGGAGGAGAACGGCTGAACCAGGTTAATCTGAAGCATACCAAAACCGGTGAGATTATCCCAATTAAAGTCGACGGGTGTTTCTTGTTTATCGGATACCTTCCGAACACGGAAATTTTCAAAGGCTTACTTGACATGAATGAAAAGGGTTATCTGAAAACCAATGAACTAATGGAGACGAACCTTGAAGGTGTTTATGCCGTCGGTGATGTTCGGGATAAATTTTTGCGGCAAGTCTCTACTGCCGTGGGAGATGGCGCAATCGCGGCCGTAACAGCTGAACGTTATCTGGCCGAATCCGAATATTATCATCAATTACTCAATGGTGAACATCCTTGTATGCTTTATGTTTGGGAACCCACCAATGAAAGGTGTCGGTGTCTCTTGCCCGAAATCGAAAAGATTAAATCCCGGTATCAAGCGGATATTTCCGTCTCCAACGTTGACGTTTATAAGTCTGCCGCTTTAGTTGAAAAACTATGTAAAGAGGCTCCCAAGACCCTCCCGGCTGTGGTTTTGGTTAAGGATGGGAAGGCAATTGAAACAATATCGGAAGGGATTTCAGCGCAAACATTGGATGCCTGTGCTCGAAAACTTATTAATCAATAATATGGTATGATAGTTTTTAGATCCGTACGGATATTGTAATCTATTTCATTGTTTAAATTAATTGGACCAAATATTAATAATTTAAGGGAGGTTTGCGAATGAAAGGTTTGAATTTAAAGTGGTTGATTGTTGCGGTAGTGGTTGGTTTGATGGTTGGCGTAGCTTTGGTTTCCGCAAGTTCTCCGGTCGAAGATGCGGTCAACGCGTATTTCGCCAACATGCCGGCTGATATTTACAAAATCAGCGAAAAAGATTTCGTAGCTAAAGTAAAAGCTAATGAACCCATGTTTATCCTGGATATCAGGCAACCGGATGTTTATGCCAAAGGTCACATCGTTGGCGCGGTAAACGCTCCCTGGGGAACCGCTATTAGTGATAATATTGAGAAGCTCCCCAAAGATAAGACCATTATGGTTTATTGCTATACCGGTCAAACTGCCGGACAAACCGTGGTATTACTCAATACGGCAGGGTTTAACGCCAAATCGGTCAATCTCGGATGGGATTTGGGTATCGCAAAAGTTGAAGGCGTTGCCGAAGTTACAGAGACCAAGACCAATTCTTTTCCGGCAACCGGATCGGTAGTTAAACCGGAGATTAAAACAGCGGTTACGGCTTATCTCAAGGGATTAGACGCAGTTAAGGGCACTACTTATGCTAATTATAAAATAAGTGAAGCCGATGCCAAAGCCTTGGTTGATAAAAAAGATTCAAGCGTGGTATTTCTCTCCGTTAGAAAGGCTGAGGATTTTGCCAAAGGGCACATTGAAGGCGCTATTAATATTCCGTTTGGTAAGGGAATGGAGCAAAAATTCAACACCCTACCGAAAAATAAAAAGATTATTGTTTATTGTTACACCGGACAGACTGCCGGTCAAACTGTTGCCGGATTAAGATTATTAGGTTATGACGCCGTATCAATGAACGGCGGCACCGGAATGCCTTCCAATGCTCCTCACGGTTGGGTGAACAAAGGTCTTCCGTTGGTAAAATAAGGACCCGTTCACAGATTGAACAGATTTCGTAAATTGTATACTATTTTAATTAATCCACCTCTAATGGGGTTCAAAACCGAATAACAAAAATAATCTCAGTCTTAGTACTGGGATTATTTTTTTAAAAGATCTATTGGAAATATGTCGAATAATTATATCTTGGTTACAACAAGTAGCTAAAAAAGGCATAATGAATATTTCGAGGAAGTAATAATGAAATTATTAATCCTAGGAGCTGGGCATATCCAGGAAAATGCAATCCGGCGGGCAAAAGCTATGGGGCATACTGTTATTGTTTCCGATTACTATCCTAATCCGCCCGGAAAAGCTTTTGCCGATTATCACGAACAGGTTAGTTCCTTTGACATTGAAAAGAATATTGAAATTGGGGTAAAGCATCGGATTGACGGAGTTATGACTTTAGGGACCGATCAACCCGTTTATACCGTGGCCCGGGTAGCTGAAGAACTTAATTTACCTAAATTGCTTAATACAACTACCGCGAAGGCGGTCACCAATAAAAAAGAAATGAAACGAATTTTTAAAGAAGCGGGTATACCCTCAGCTAATTATGTTTTGGTAAATGAAGACTTTATTGACCATGAAATTAAAGGTTTACGTTTTCCGGTTGTGGTCAAGCCTTTGGATAGCCAGGGGCAGAGAGGGGTATATAAACTTCATTCTATCTCGGAAATACGGGATGTTTTTCAGGATGTTTTAAGTTATTCCCGTCAACGTGAAATTTTGATCGAAGAATACTATCCCAGTTCCGAAATTACGGTTAGCGGTTGGGTTATTGACGGAGAACTTTATTTAATAGCAATAGTGGATCGGGTATCACTTGAGAGCCAAAGGCACATTGGGATTTGTACGGCCCATCATTTCCCGTCCCGATTTCTTAATTGGTACTACTTTAGGATAAAAGAAATATCGGAACAGATTGTTTCCGGTTTTCAGATTAGAAACGGCCCAATCTATTTTCAAATGTTGGTTGGCGAGGAAGGCATTAAGGTTAACGAGATTGCTTGCCGGATTGGCGGGGCTTATGAAGACATATACTTTCATAAGGCTACTGGGATTGATCTGTTGGAAATGTTAATTCGGGCTAGTTTAAACCAACCAGTTGATTTTAAACCCTTAATCAACTATGATCTCTTGGCCAATAAAAAGCACTTTTCAGTAGAGATGTTTTTTGCCCGGCCTTGTAAAATTGGATCGTTAACAAGCCGGGAATTAATAGAGAATTTGTACGGCATAATCAAGGCGGGGTTTCATTTTAAACCCGGTGACTGTATCCCGGAGTTAATAAATGCCACCCAAAGAGTGGGCTATTTTATTGCGGAAGGTGAAAATACGGCAATATTAAGAGAAAATGTGGAACGAGCTTATGCAAACCTTGGTATTTACGATTTTGAGGGAAATAATCAGTTGATCCGGTTTTTAAAACATTAAATAAAGCGAAGAAGGTGATAGTTAAATGAAGCAACGTTTTTGGTTGGTAGTTACTCTTTTAGTAATGGTGATAGTTTGGTCAGTGTCCGGATGGGCCAAAGGACCGGCCGGGAGTGATTTTAAGATATCTATTGCCGAACAATACGGGTTAGCTTATGCTCCGGTCCAAGTTATGAAAGAGTTAAAATTACTGGAGAAAAATCTGCCCGGAATCAAGGCCGAATGGAATCAGTTGAGTAATACGGCTGCGATACGTGAGGCGATGCTAGCTGGTAGAGTCGATGCCGGATTTATTGCTATCCCGCCCTTTTTAATCGGCTGGGACAAGGGGATGCCTTGGAAGATAGCCAGCGGACTTTCAGAAAGCCCAGTGGGGTTGGTGACTTGGAAAAAAGAGATTCAGTCATTAAAACATTTCACTCAGCATGACCGGATTGCCGTGCCGCAACCGGGAAGCGTCCAACATATTTTACTAGCAATGGCTTGTGAAAGGGAGTTTGGCGATGCTAAAAAGTTCGATAACCAATTGGTCACCTTAGCTCACCCCGATGGGATGAGCGCCTTATTAGCGAAAAAGGAGATTAGCGCACATTTTACCGCTCCCCCATATCTCATGAAAGAACTGATTCAACCGGGTATGAAGCAAGTTTTAAGTGGTATCGACGCCTTTGGTGGAGAGTTTACGTTCATCGTTGGGGTTACTACCGCTCAATTTCACGACCAAAATCAGCGGGTCTATCAAGCGTATCTCAAGTCGCTTCACCAAGCGATGGAGTTTGTCCGGAAGAACCCAAAACAAACTGTGGCGCTGCTAAGTGCAGAATATCAAATTCCCGAAGCGGATTTACTCAAATATCTTCAAGCGCCGGGAACGGATTACCGACCGGAAGTTAAAGGTATCAAACAATTTGCGGCTTTCATGAAACAAAACGGGTACATTGGCAAGGTACCGCAAAGAGCTTCCGAAATATTTTGGGAAAATGTTAACCATGAAGAGTAAAATTAGGGAAAAGCAATGGTTAAAACGTTTATTCTGGATACTCAGTTTCGGTCTGATTTGGCAAATGATTACCTTCTTTAAATGGGCTAATCCGGCCCTTTTCCCGCCATTGTCCCAGATATTCGACTCACTTAGCCAATCATTACAGAGTGGGGAGATGTTTCAGGCAACATTATTATCGTTGAAGTTAATTCTTGGAGGGCTAATCATTGGTACACTGGCAGCTCTATTGCTGGCGGGATTGAGTATGATTAGTAAATTCGGGCAATCGTTTACCGATACAATCACGGCCATTGCCCATCCTTTGCCTGGAGTTGCCTTGCTACCGGTGATTATATTATGGATGGGGACCGGGAGCGAAGCCATCCTTTTTATTATTGTTCATTCGGTATTATGGCCGATGGCCCTCAATCTATTGGCCGGGTTTAGAGCCATTCCGGCAATTTACCGGGAAGTAGGGCGAAATATAGGTTTAAACCCCTTTCAAAGTACCGTATTAATCATGGTACCGGCTTCGCTGCCTTATCTGTTGGCGGGTTTGAAAATCGGCTGGGCTAGAGCTTGGAGGGCTCTGATTAGCGCGGAGATGATTTTTGGAGCAGCTGGTGGAGAGGGCGGGCTGGGCTGGTTTATCTTTAAAAAGCGGGTTTTTATGGACACCCCCGGGATTTATGCCGGGATTCTAGTGGTTGTCCTTATCGGGATCCTGGTAGAGGATGTATTTTTTCAACAGGTTGAGCGGTTAACGGTTAAAAAATGGGGCATGAGCAATTGATTGGAGGCAGTATGAGCTTTAGCTTAGAGTTAAGGGGTATTTCAAAATCATTCTTGAACCAGGACCAACATAATGTTGTACTGGATCAATTGCAATTGGAGATTGCCCAGGGGGAGTTTATTTGTTTATTAGGACCATCCGGCTCGGGAAAATCGACTTTATTACGGATCATTGCCGGATTGGAAACGCCGGATGCCGGCGGAGTATTTCTTAACGGGAAACGCTTAACAAAGCCCGACGTGAAACGGATTATGGTATTTCAAAACTATGACCAATTGTTTCCCTGGAAGACCGTTAGGGAAAATATCATTTTTCCATTAAAGATTCAAAAGCGTGGGATTTCCATGCGCGAACTTTGGGAAACGGCTGATTGTTATTTGTCAATGGTTAGATTGGCAGGGTTTGGCGATTATTATCCCCATCAACTATCGGGTGGTATGAAACAAAAAGCGGCAATTGCTCGGGCTTTAGCATTACAACCTCAAGTTTTACTAATGGATGAGCCGTTTGGCAGTTTGGACGCCCAGACCCGTAACATATTACAACAAACCTTGTTGAATGTATGGTTTGAAACGGGTGTTACCATTGTATTTGTGACCCATGATATTCAGGAAACAGTTATTCTAGCAGACCGAATTCCTGTTTTAAGCAGAATTCAACATTCAATTAAAGAAACAGTCATTAATAAGCTTTCGCGGCCACGGCAACCGGGGACTCCTGAATTTGCCCAGGTTTGGCAAGAGGTTTACCAACTACTGGATCATGTTGAGTAACTAAGTTAATATAATACCTTATAGATCAAGATTCGCCAATTTTTTTTACCTACATAGGTCGGAATTTCAATTCCGTAAGCCGGATCTTCAAAAGAAGAGACCAACCGGCAATGTTCTTGGATAAAATGGCGCATTTCAATATAATAAGGGAGATGACCATATACTCCATTCCATTTTGGTCTGTTTTGATATATAAAGTCTAACCCTTCAGGGTAAATGATATATTCAATCCGGTTCTTACGAAGATACTCGGCAAACGTCAATCCTCGTTGTTTTAAAAAAGAAAGGTTTCTTAAGTCAAAAAGGCAACTGTCATTAAAAGCATATTCAACATTTAGGCTGGCCAAAACTTTCCGATTAGGTTCGACTGCCATAGTAACTTTATTCAGGTAAGACTGATAATCATATTTTAAGAATGGGTAGACATTATGAATTGTTAAAAATAGTAATGAAAGGAATAAAAATACTGGGGCGACTTTTTGAAATTTGTCGGGAAGTACGGTTAGGCAGAATCCTACTAACAAATAGATAAAAGGAATAAAAAAAGCAATATAGGTGGTATTATAACGTCCAATAAGCAATAAACCAATAATAATAGAGGTAACAGAAATAATCAGCCAGAAAGGTATCGATTTTCGGTCAATATTTGTTTTACGACAAGGAATGGTCTGGCTTAACAAAAATAGTGCGTTAAGTAGTAATAATTGTACTTTTAAATCAGGAAGATAATAAGTACCACCTTGCCGGAGATAAATGCTTTTTGCATAACTGGCTAATCGAAATAGCTTTGTAGAAAATGGATTGAATATTTTAAATTGCTTTTGGCCATAGGATAAATAATTAAAAAGAAAATTTGGATCAAATCTATAGCTTAAGGTGATAAAGAAAAGGATTAGACCGGCGAAGGTTAGACTAAAAATTAGGAATGATGTAAATTGCTTCTTTTTTTCAAAAAAATGAATCAAATATATTCCACTAAAGACTAAAAAAATTATTAAAAAGTTGGGATGAATACCTATGCTTACTCCGGTAATAAAACCTAAAAAGATGTCATGCCTGTAAAGACGTGAAGTTATGTTTTTAAAGTAATAATATAAACCAAAAACCAAGATCCATACTAGCATTATTTCTTGGCGACCGAAATGAGAAGCGTAAAGAAATTGGATATCTACTCCCATGAGGAGGCAAGCCCAAAGGGCCAACTTCTTCCCGGGGAACATTAGTAGACAAAGCCGGTAAAAGTAGTAGAGGGAGACTAGCCCAAACAACAATGACAAGAGCCTTATATTGAAAAGGGTATACCCAAAAGTTTTAATCATTAACAATTGCAGAGTATGAAAAAATGTTTTTAAAGCATGTTGATTACGGGTTATTAAGTCAAAGAAAGGCTCAGTCACGGAGAAATCACCGGTAACCAACATATGCCGGGACAGGCCACTTAACCAGGATTCATCTGAGTGCATTAAAGGAAATCTAGTTAAAGTAACTAGATTAAGAATTATATATATAATAATTATAAAGAGTAAACAATATTTTTGAAACATTAATTTTTCAGTTTTCATTAGATAGAATTCCTTACATTATTTCAAGGCAATCACCAGCGCTCCGGCAACTATCAACAATCCTCCTGTTACAGTCTTAAAATCCGCTTTTTCCCCTAAAAAAATAAATGCCAGAACTATTGCAAAAACGACTCCCAGTTTATCCACTGGGGCTACTTTTGAGGCCGGCCCAAGTTGGAGGGCGCGGTAATAGCATAACCATGAAGCCCCAGTCGCAAGAGCCGATAAAATCAAAAAGGTCAGTGTTTTACTAGGGAGTTTGGCTGGATTTTGCCATTCACCAAGGCTGAAGACAATGCCACCGGAAAAGATTAGGACTACGATAGTCCTTAGAAAGGTGGCCAAGTTGGAAGGAACTCCGGTTACTCCAACCTTCCCGAAGATAGCGGTTAAACCAGCGAAGAAGGCTGAACCAAGAGCGTAATAGACCCAAGTGGGAATCACATTAATCAACTCCTACAAGTAGATTATGTACTTTACTTCAATATAATATGAATTGTTTTCCATTGCAACTATTATTTATAAGGATACATTATGTTTTGAATATCTGAAATTGTCTTATAATTATAATTGTGAAGATACTCCGAATAATAATGCTGATCCGCAATTACCTCCTCTTTGTATTCATGGTATTCTAATTTAAACAACATATCATAAAGGAGAGAGTAAAATGGATTATACCAAAACTGCTTTATTGTTAATCGATATTCAAAACGACTATTATCCAGGAGGGAAATATGAACTTTTTGAAAGTGATAAAGCAAGTTTCAAAGCCAAGGAGTTATTGGAGGAGTTTCGAAAGAAGAACCTTCTTGTAATCCACGTCAGACATGAAAGTATTCAGCAGGATGCTGGCTTTTTCTTACCTAATACTTTCGGAGCTGATATTCATTCAAATGTAGCCCCTCAAGAAGGAGAAACGGTAATAACAAAACATCAAATAAGTAGTTTTGTAGATACCGGTCTTGAGAGTAAATTGAGAAACAGGAAGGTTGAAAATTTAGTTATTTGTGGTATGCAGACTAATTGGTGTGTTCAAGCGACTACTTTAGATGCTTTAAATAACGGTTTTAGAGTGATGGTTATAGAAGATGCGGTTACCGCTAAAAACATAGATCTCCATCGAGAAGCTTTAAGGAAAATGGTTGAGAACCAGGCTCAAATGATGAAGACAGAAGAATTAATCAAAAATCTGAATCAATAAAGAACAGATTAAAAGACGGGAAACCGTCTTTTTTGATAATCGTCTTTATAACTAGATGGTTATTTTATGTAGTAAACGATATTCACTAGGCGTGCAACCAATTTCTTTTTTAAAGGTCCTTCCGAAGTGGGTTAGATCCAAATAACCCACCTGTTCCATTATATCGATAATCGGGAGATTGGTTTCCTGTAGGAGTATAACAGCCATTTTTATCCTGAGTTTTATTAAATAAGTTATTAATGGTATCCCGGTTGCTTCATGAAATAATTTATAAAGGGTATTTCGGTTTAAATTAAAGGTCTTAGAAAGTTCATCAATGGTGATTTTCTGCCGATAGTTTCGGACCAAATATAATATAATTTGATCCGCCCGGCCAGCTTCATTTTTTAACGGGAGTTCATCAATGGGGTTATCGCTAATACTTAAACGGAAAAGGAGAAAAAGTATCTCCAACAGGGATGTCCGTGAACGGCAAGGCCAAAATGGATCGATAGGATTTTGAAGGTGATTACCTATAGATTTAATTAGTTGTTTTACTTGTTGAAAAGTAGCCGGGCCGACATGAAATTGGCCGGTATTATATTGATTTCTCAAAACAAACGGCCTTAAACTGTCGAAGTCAAGCCTTTCGGTTATGGAATTGACTGATTCTTCCTTGATTCTGGAGTAACTAAGGCTTTGGTTAACGATGCTGGGATGAAATGCTATTGACTCAGCAGTTAAACCGGAAATAGCGGTAGCAGATACTCGGTCGCTTTCATTGAGACAGAAAATAGCCGGTGTAACCAGGAGCCGTTTTTCTTCATTGAACTTAAAGAATCCGGAACCTTTTTCCACTAGGATGAGGCGGTAAAAATCGGTTTTGTCAGCATTGAATAACTCTGTTTCATTATAAAACAAGGGTAGAAAATAGTTGGAAGAAGAATCAGGTTTATTAGAAATTTTACCCAACTGGGATCACCTTGGTTTATTAAAATATAATACCCGATTGTCCGGCGCATCTTCGGTTGGTGTTTAAAAAATAAAATCAGTTGATAGGAAGTTAGATTTACGTTCTCTGACGATTTTGGTTAGGATCTCCTGATTAATTTCGTTGTCTTTAGCCGCTACCAAGGCCCGAATCGAAAAAACCCGTAGGGCATCGGTAACAGAGAGGGTGCCTTCGGCGGAGTCTTTACGCCCGGTAAAGGGGAAAATATCCGGCCCACGTTGGCACTGGCTGTTAATATTCACCCGTGAAACCTGGTTTACCAGAGGATCGACCATTTGGGCAATTAGAACTGGATCATTGCTAAAGATACTGACCTGTTGCCCAAAGGTTGATTCTTCGATATAGTTTATCGGTGTTTCTACATCAGTAAAGGGAACTACCGGAATGACCGGTCCGAATTGTTCTTCAGTAAAAACGCGCATTTCCGGGCTAACCGGATATAAGACTGTCGGGTAAAAAATGGTTTCGGCAGTGACACCGCCTGATGGATTCAACGCTTTCGCCCCTTTGGTAGTAGCGTCTGCTACTAGTTCCGATAAATATTGCGTTTTTCCATTCTCTGGTAGTGGTGTAATCATTACTTCAGGCGTCCATGGCATTCCTACCGTTAAACCCGCCAAAGCCCTATTAAATTTCTCCAAGAAATTTGCAGCGACTGTTTCATGGACAAAGATAACCTTTAGAGCGGTACATCTTTGGCCATTAAAGGAGAGTGTTCCTAAAAGGCACTCTTTTACGGCCAAATCTAAGTCGGCGTCGGGGAGGATAATTGCCGGATTTTTGGCGTCAAGGCCTAAGACACAACGAAGCCGGTGGGGCTTGGGGTGTTGTTTTTTAATGGAATCAGCGATTTTGCTGGTCCCGATAAAGGCCAGGACATCAATTTTTCCGGATGAAATTAATGGAGTAATGATATTGGAACCACGCCCGTAAATAAAATTGATGACTCCCGGCGGGAAACAGTCCCGAAAGATTTCAAGCAGAGGACGGTAGAGTAAAGTCCCTAATTTGGGAGGCTTACAGATCACTGTGTTTCCCATGATTAAGGCCGGAATTAAGGTCGTTAGGGTTTCATTTAACGGATAATTAAATGGCCCCATACAGAGAGTAACTCCCAAAGGAGCTCGCCGGATTTGGCCAATGATACCCTGTTCAATTACAAATCGGGAGGAAACCCGATCCAAATCCTTCAATGCGTCGATCGTATCTTTAATATATTCAACGGTTCGATCAAACTCTTTGGCCGAGTCCTGGTAACTCTTTCCGATTTCCCACATCAGCAGTTTAACTATTTCCGCTCTTTTTGTCTTAAAACGATAGACAAATTCCTCAATCTTATTGATTCTTTGTTCAACCGGTAAGGTTGGCCAGAGACCTTTACCATTATCATAGGCTTTAACTGCAGCATCAAGGGTTTCGAGAACCGCTTCTTCGGAAAGTAGCGGATAACTTCCTATTTGTTTACGAACCAAACCAGTTGAAGTTTTAATGCAAATCGGGGATAGAACCTCTTGAACCGGTCCTTCCCAATGTCGTAGTTCACCATTGACTAAATATTCGGTCTGAGAAATTGTCTTATTTAATGTAAATTCCGCCGGAAGGTCGCTTTCTGCCGGAAATAAAGACTTTAATACATCGGGATTCATTTGTAACCTCCAAAGATATATAGACGATTTAATAACAAAGTAAAATGAATAATTCGTTTCCTTTAATTACTTTCCTGCTCAAATCTTAAGGTTTCTATTTCTTTTATTTAAAATTTTAAAAGAATTAACTTTACGAAACTGTAAAAAGCAGGAATTTGGGATATTACGCCGAATCTATTGCATTACTTAACATTAACTACCAAGGAGGTTATCAAGAAATGATTGTAGAATTTTGGTACATATTAGCAGCTGCGATAATTATCGGGCTTGGTACTTATTTTACAAATTTTTGGTTAGCGAAGCGTAACGGGGCAACTTTGTCAAGGAGTTTCTGGATTTCTCTTATTGTAATGGCAGTTGCCGCTTTAGGTTTATTATTTTTTTTACAAGTAAGAAATAACATTAACCATAAGTCGGAAATTACAATACTCAACCAAAAACATCAAGAAGAATTAAATCGGGTTAAGGAAGAATATCGAAAAGAAATGGCTTATCTGGAATGGAGAAATAAAGTATTTCCTACCAGCGCCGAGATGGAAAAAGAGTTGGTTAAAAACACCAAAGAATTTAAACTTAGCCCCGTCGAAGTGGCTAATTGGAGAGACGCAGCTCACGATAACACCCTTGAGAAATTAATGCCTAAAAGGGATATGCAGGATGTTATGAAAGAATATCAAACCCGTCTAAAAAGTAGCCTGACACAAATACAATCGGGTGAAACATTGTTGTCTTCGGATATTAGGGTTTTAACTGAAAATATAAATACCATCCGGGTCCTTGGCAAGGAATATGAAAAAGTATTATTTTCTTTTAGGGAGTTGTATAATAACATTACCGCCAATCCCGGAGCAGAGATGGAGTTACCCAAACAAAAATATTTTTTGTTTTTCCCAATCAAACGAAAAGAATATAACGCTTTGGTGCAGGAATACTATGAATCACGAGGGAATAAATCGGCAACCGCCGATGTGGCAGCCAAACTTAAAGTCACAATTGAAAAAGCCGAAGCTGAATTTAAGGTGATCAACCAAAAGTTTGAAGAAAATTTAGGATTTCTTGAAAGTACTTCTACTTCTATTACCTACAACTCGGAAAAACTGCAAAATTTAATTGAAGCAGCTATCCAGGAGACTGAGATCATCAATGAATCCGAACCTAGCACAAGGGTGAAGATTAAAAACGAAAAGAAAAACTAAACGCCTGTATTTATAAGTTTAATTCATAAAAAAGGGGTAGGGTTAAAAAACTTACCCCTCTTTGTTATTATGATTAATTTCCATTAAGTAATAGACATACCGGAACGCCGATAGTTCTAAAGAATTCATAGACTTCGCTGGTTACTTGAATGATGGAAGTTGTTCTTCCAGTTTCACTTTGAGTGACGACAAAGGGAATGGGTTCCTGAGTTCCAAGATCTGCCAGAAAGACACAGAGAAGGGTTTGCCCCTCCAATTGTCCGGGTGGGACCATTATCGGGTCACAGACTGGAACTGCGGCTCTGACAAAAAAATCAAATACTGATTCCGAGATGCGAAAGATTGCAATACGATTCTTATTTTCATACTGAACGATTACATATTCCCGAAGAGGGGTACCTTGCTGAAAAACACATAGAATCCTGAGATTGTCGGTTTGATTGTTTAACGACATCAATAAATGCTCCTTTCATGAAAGGCTGTTATATGAGAGAATTGCATAATATAAAATTTTAGCTTCAGCTCAGCAATATATTGATAGATACATATGGGTTGTCACTATATATTGTACTGAAGGGTCAACTAAGGTAATTATGCAATTCTTATATATAATATTGAAGTTTGGGTTGGAAGTTCCCTACTCATCAATATTAAAAGATAGGAGCATTAGGGCGTTAATCCGAATATTTTCTATATTCCTAACCGTACTGCCAACATTTTTAAATCAGTGGGGAGCTCGGCTTTAACTTTTATTTTTCCTTTTGAACGCGGGTGGGTGAATGATAAACTGACGGCATGTAATGCTGTACGGTCCAGATTTTGATCAAGTGTTCCATAAAGAGGGTCTCCTAACAACGGATAGCCTAAATAGGATAAGTGGACCCGTATTTGGTGGGTCCGTCCGGTATGTATTTTTACCGCTAATAATGTATAGGATTCCGTTCGCCGAATTACCCGGTATCGGGTAATTGCCGGTTTTCCGTGTTCGTCAACTATTCTTAAAGCAGAATCATATTGTTCTTTAATGGGAGCGTCAATACTACCACTAACTTTTTCAATCTTTCCCTTACAGAACGCCAAATAGAGGCGGGATATCTTATCGGAACTCAATTGTAACGATATTTGTTGATGGGACCACTGATTTTTGGCGATTAACACTAATCCCGAAGTTAATCGATCCAACCGGTGAACGGGATGAAATGAACAGGTTTCACCAGCTGCCTGCCACTGGTAAAGTAGAGCATTAGCCAGGGTCCCGGATTGAAATTTTTTAACCGGATGCACTAACATTCCCGGGGGTTTGTTGATAACCACCAGGTCTTGATCTTCATAAAGTACCACAAGAGGAAGCTCTTCCGGATTAATATTTTGTTTTATCAAAGGGAGAAGCAGTTCTAACTGTTCCCCGCCTCGAAGTTGACACCAAGCCGGAACAACCGCACCGTTTATCCGGATACCTCCTTCCCTTTTTAAAGAACGGAGTATTCTCCTGGAAAACCGCATCCGGTTCCGAAGAAAGGAATCAATTGACCGTCCATTCCAGTCCAATGGAATTTTGAAGGTCAAAATTGTTGAATTGGACATCAAAGACCTCATTTGTAAAATATTCTTAGTTTATTATTATAACATAATTAAATTATTTTCCTTTGAAAAGTCGTTAAACCGTAAGATGTTTTCAAGAATCGATTTTCATTGATATGACTTTACTACAAGGCATTTTTGAAGTGGGAAAGTTGAGTGACTTAAAAAATTGAATAAGCAGGAAGACCATAGTAGATAATACCATTGGAGGTGGAGATAATGAATCGAATTAAATGCAGTGTCTCTAGTTGTAAATACAATGAAGCAGGTGAGGTGTGTCAAGCTGACGAAATTAAAGTAAGAAATAATTATGGCGCAGCTGATGATATGGAAATCGGATCATTGGAAGAAACTAAAGCTCGAACTTCAATGGAAACTTGTTGTGAAACCTTTGCCCCCAAGGGAAAGAATCAATGATGAATTTTAGCTAACTTTAGGTACCATATAATTGAGAGAATTGCATAATTTATAATTAAAAGCTTCAGTTCACAATATATTGATAGATACATTTGGGTTTATCACTATATTGTGGCTGAAGGGTCGACTAAGGTAATTATGTAATTCTCATAAATAGAAATTTGCTGTCACAAATCAACATTTGTATATTGCTTGGGGTCAAGCGTAAGCAAACTAGATCTTGAATCAACTTGTGCATATTCATTCTGACGATGGCAGATTGAAGACCAGGCACAAGTATTTTTTTTAAAAAAGGAATAATATTATTTAATGACTATTTGATTTAAACAGAACTCTTTGCCAAACATACGTTTGAATGATATAATTAAACAAACATATGTTTGGAGATGATTTCAAATGGCAAAACAACAACCATTATCTTTAATAGAA
>JAEYRN010000096.1 GCA_023435565.1 Bacillota bacterium | reverse complement strand
ATAAACTGGAACCATCTGAGTAATTCCATTAAAACCCAAACGTCGCTTCGCTCCGATCATTTTAAACCGGACTAACTGATCAATTTAAATCGGAATCGATGATCTGATTTCATCGGAATACGCAATTAGATCAGTGGGTTTAATTTTATTTATCCCTCGCTTTAAAAACCATTCTTTTTGTTGAGTTTTCCATTTTTTCAGTACATCGATAACATCATCAGGAATAGGAATAATTCTTTCACTAGCGGTACTTTTAGTTGTACCCCAATTTAATTTTTGCTTCGGTCCTTCTTTTTCATGAGTCTTTACAGTAGTATTCATTTCATCAATTCAAATTTAAGAGCGTTCAAAGTCAATATCGTCCGATAACCCATGTGATCGGGATTAACACCGTGGCGATCGGGCATTCTGCCCGATTCATCCAAGAGAAGTATTTAAACCGGCGAATTTGGCCAATATAGCAGGCGTTGTTCTACTCCACAATCACCGGAGACCCGAACCCGTCCTAACGATAATATATATCTTGGGAAAATAAGATCCGCTCATAAAAGACGCACCTATGACCATCATAGAGTGTGATAAAAAGAACAGAGTCCTAATAAAAGTAGTAAAAGTATCTCGTCTGCGGATTTTCAAACACTAATCGAATACGATCCGAAAATCGTTTCTGATTTGATTAAAGGAGTATCCTTTCAACCAACTCAGCCAAAACAGAAGAAATATATTTTTATAAATGTTCCATTGCGTGTAAAGGTATCCAGTTAGAAGATAAAAGTTTTTCCACCCCAACCTGGGAATTTAGTATTAAAAAAATCTCACGACTTAGTCTTGAATATTTTATTTAAAATAAGTCAATAATAAAAAATGCCATCAATTGATGGCGTTTTATTAATTTCTATGATATTATATTAATATAAAAATATGAGGTCTAGGTCTAATTGTTTAAGTGTTAATGGGTGAGATTTGTGGGATTAGGAGATGTTAGAAATGAAAAATGCCTTTTGCTCTCATTGTAATAAAAAGGTGAACTACTCTATTCGTAATAATGTTATACAAGAATACAAAGGTCAATTGGTAAACGTTGAGGAAATTATAGCTGTTTGCGATGAATGTGGTAAGGATATTTTTGTACCATCCGTTGAAGAGGATAATTTTAAAAGACTTTATGAAACATATAGAGAAGTGTCAGGGACAATATCTCCACAGGAGATTGTTGAGTTCCGTAAAAAATATGATTTATCACAAAGGGAACTTGTCTCATTACTGGGATGGGGAAAGATGACAATAAACAGGTATGAAAGAGGTGCATTACCCAGTAAGAGTCACAGTGATATGTTAAAAAGTATTATATCAAATGAGGAAATACTTAAACAAAAAGTTTTGGAAGCGTATGAAACTGGAAGAATTAATGAGAAAACTAATAACAATATAACGAAGTGTTTTCAAAGTTCGAGGAAAAATATTGTTAAATTGTTGCTCGAAGTAGAATTAAGCCATGATGAAGATATTTTAAACGGTTTTAGAAAATTTGAAATTGAGAGAGTTGAAAATTTAATAAGCTATATTGCAGATAAAACAGACAACTTATATAAAACAAGCTTAAATAAATATTTGTGGTTTATTGATTTTGAAAACTTTAAACAAAATATAAGATCGTTAACAGGTTTGCGATATGTAAAACAGAAGTATGGTCCTGTAATTGAAAAAAAAGGTTATGAAGAGATAATTAATTTACTAGATGAAAAGTTTTATGTTGAGGAAACCGAGGATGTTTACAATAATTCTACTAAAGCCAAAATCATAAGTAAGAAAAATTATGATATATCTATTTATTCCAAAGATGAGATGGAAGTTATTAATGCTGTAATTGAGAAGTTAAAAAACATGAGTTGTAGCGAAATATCGAAAAAATCTCATAAGGAAGATGGTTGGCTGGAAAATGATATAAATTGTATAATTTCTTACGATTATGCTGAGAAAATGAAATTGGATTTTAAGTAAATTGTTTAAAATATTTAAATTATGAACAAAACACATTGCTTGGATAATTATTCTTGACGTGAAAATGATTTTGGAGTAATATAATTAATATGTAGGCATAGTCCTGCATATTAATTTGCACATTTATATTTAAGTACTACGAGTATACAGTTGATATGTGAGGAAGGGGGGATTTTTATTAAAGATCAGTTTCTTAATAGCTTTTTAAAAGAAGTAAAGCGGATGGTTGCAAAAAGATCATATGTATTGGCGGACAGAGAAAAAAATAACAACTTTCTAAAGGATAGAGGTTTAAACCTTGAACATGTTAGAGAAGCAATACTAAGATTAAGCGATAAGGATAAGCCGCTAGGTCCACAGGAAGACAGGGATGGATATCCTGGTTATGTGTATAAATTTAAATCGGAATATCTTACGGATGAAATTATCTATATAAAAATAAGGTATAATCCTCCGGATGAAGTTGTATGTATATCATTTCATGAAGATGAAGACTAATAGGAGTATTTATTATACATATTTAAATTTAAGTATTCTGAGTATCCATGAGGAGGGCGTATGAATACTAATAAAAATTATCTAATTAATAAGTTGTTAAACTACACAAGTGAACTATATAGTTTATTTGCGACACAAGCACCACAGGCGGAAGTAGATTTCCTCCCGGTGGGTATATTATTGATGAAATGGATATGTGATTCAAAAGAAAGATATAATTGGAATGTTTCTGAACAAGTTGAAGAATTATTTGCAAATAAACTAAACATTAGAGCTTTGTATAATAGTGAAAGTTGTAATAAAAAACTATATAAGTTAGCTGAGGAGCTTGAAGCTAATAACCCTATTTTAAAAGGAATATTCACATCTTTATGTTTTGCTTATATTGACTATGTAAAGCCTGAACATATTAAAGTTGTATTTACATCCTTCAGTGACATTCAATTCGTGGATAGAAATACAGAAAAGGAAATAATGGGACCATTTATGGAACTGTTTTTGCAGAACTTAACTGATTATTCAAGTTTCTACTCATTAACTACTCCAAAACCTGTAAAAGTGATATTAGCAACGTTATTTCCATTATATGAATATATGGGCTTGGCAGATATAGCAGCTGGAACATGTGGTATTTTGGCTGAAGTTGTTAACCAATGTAACGATAGGGAATTGGATATTGACAAAATTAGATTGTATGGACAGGAAATAAACTATAAAGTTGCTCTTGTTGGTAAACTTAATTTATTATTACACGGAGTAAAACAACCTGAAATAGTCATTAAAGATAGTTTAAAAGAGGCAGTTTTAATCGGAAGCAGAAAAATATCCGAATTTGATGTTATATTGTCTAACTTGCCACTTGGTCTAAATTGGAATGCTAATGAAATTAGTTATCATGATGAGTTCAGATATGATTATCCGAGTAAAATGTTTGCTGATTGGCTCTTTGTCCAACGTGGTATAGCTGCACTGAGGGCTCAGGGGAAAGCTGCTTTTATTGTAAGTAAAGGGACATTAACTCGTAATACTGAGGTATCTATCAGAAAAAATCTTATAATAGAAGATTTAATTGAGGCAGTAATTTCTTTACCTTGTAATTTATATGGTTCCAAAACCATACCAATTGAAATTTTAATCATAAATAAAAGTAAGGAATTGGACAAGAAACATAAAATATTATTTATTGATGCAAGCAAGGAATATTATAAAATAGAGAGAGGTAAAAATGACTTATCTAGTGAGCACATAGAAAAAATACTGAAAGTTTACCATAATTGGAGTGAAATTAATAATTACAGTAGAATTGTAGATGTTTCAGTAATTGAGAAAAACAGCTTTGAATTAGATAGCTCATTATATTTAAATAATAAAGAGTTATATTTTATACAAGGTAAAGTGAAGAGATTAAAAGATGTTGCAGATATTAAAAGAGGCATGCAAATACCAAAAGATGAGATGGATAAATTGATAAAAGATAAGGGAACACACTATTATATTAAAATTAGCGATATAAACAATGGTAAGATAGAGTTTAATGAAAAAATTGATGGACTTTCTGACAGTAAAATTTCATTATATGAGCTAAGACCTAAAGATATAATTATTTCAGCACGAGGAACATTGATAAAGATAGCTATATATGAGGAAAACATGCCTCCAAGTGTTATTTCAGGGAATATCATGCTTATAAGAGTAAAAAAAGAATATAATCCTTGCTTTCTTAAGTTTTATTTAGATAGTTCAAAAGGAAAAGAGCTGATACAAGATATGCAGGGGGGAGCAACTATAACTGCCTTAAATCAATCTAAGTTACAAGAGTTACCAGTACCTGATATTGATAAAGGAAAACAAGATAAATTAGCTGAAAGAATAAATACAAATGAAGAAAACTATAAATCAATTATTGAACATGCGACGAAAATGTATGAACAAAATATTGATATAATAAATAAGGAAATATTTAATTTTATTAGCAATAATGATAAATGAAAACCAACTAAAACTTGTTATTTATGATTTCTTTCCATCGGGCCATCCGAGTCAGTTATTTTTCGGAAATATCGATGAAAAAGATAACGACAATGCTGAAGAAGAGTAATCTTCTCCGGCTTTTTTTTTGAAAAAAGCTGTTTTAATTTTTTTACTATAGCGGACAAATATGTCCACTAATTGACAAATACTAAAAGTCAGCATATAATACTTTTAAGATATATAAGGTAGTGGATATATTTGTCCACTATATAGGATGAAGTAAAACTCTTATTAAAGATTTGCATTCTTAGGGCCGAATGCAAATAACATCAAATTGGTATTTACTTCTATAACAGCTGTAATAAGTTGAATTAATTTCATTATTTCTTTCATCATGTCCGGCTTTAGGGACATGATGTATATTGGAAAATTAATTCAACTTATTTTATAAAAACTAAAAGTGGTGTTTTTATTATGAAATACTATGAGGATTTACTTAAGCAAGAAGTATTTACTTTTGAGGATGCCCAGGCGATTATCGGCAGTGTCGAAGCTACCAAAAAGACGCTGCAAAGATACAAGAAGAGCGGTTTGATTAAGCATATCCAAAGGGAGCTTTATTGCATTGTTAATTTGGAAAACCGGAATGCTACTGCCAACCGTTATGTAATAGCCAGTCGAATCAATAAAGGCGCTTATTTGGTATGCCATTCGGCCTTTGAAATCCATGGTTATGCCAATCAAGTCAGTTTTGAAACATGGGTGGCGTCGGAAAAACGGTTTAAAGCTTTTGAATTTGAAAGTACCCGGTACCGGTATGCCGGAAAAGGGATTGATGTTGGGATAATTCAGTATAAATTAAATCCGAAAATCAAGGTTACCGACTTGGAGCGCACAGTTGTCGATTCATTAAAGAATATCGAATATACGGGTGGGATTCACGAACTTGATGAATGTTTGGCCATCTGCCCCGTATTAGATAATCAAAAGCTTAATAATTATTTGGCGAAATACGATCTTCAGTTTTTATATAAGAAAGCGGGCTATTTTTTAGAACGATACCAAAAGCAACTGGGTACCAGTAATGATTTGCTGGACCTATGCGAACAAAAAAGCGGCCGGTCTTTGCGGTATTTGGGTGAAGAAGCGCGAAACGGTTCCGGTAAATTGATCAAGCGGTGGCAGTTAATTGTACCGGGTGATTTGGAGAGCCGTGGCAGTGAGGAGAGCGATCTAATTGTTTAAAGCGAATCGACAATATTACCTTTCATTATCTGAAAGAACAGGTTTTCATAAGGATGTTATCGAAAAAGTCCATCGTCTGGTAACAATTTTGGAGTTCATTAATAGCAACGCTTTCCTACGTGACCGGTTGGTATTAAAGGGCGGTACGGCTTTAAATTTAACCATTTTCAGTATGCCGCGGTTGTCGGTTGATATCGATCTTGACTTTCATTCGAATGCCAATAGGGATACAGTACTTAAAGAGCGGGAAGAAGTACGTAAACTGCTATTAAATTATTTGGAGCGAGAAGGCTATCGGATTTTACCGAAATCAAAAAAATATTTTGCGCTTGAATCCATTGTGGCCGGGTTTGCCAATAATGCCGGAAATAATGACAACATTAAGATTGAAATTAATTACCTTTTAAGGCATCATGTATTTCCCATAGTGAAACGGCGTATCAGTACGGAAGTTTTTGGTGAAACAGGAGAAGTGGCCACCCTTGACGGAATCGAATTATTGGCTGCCAAAACGGCTGCTTTATATAACCGTTTGGCGGCCAGAGATTTTTTTGATATTTATAATGTAAGCCAATTTGGAATCTTATCGAATGACCAATACAATATCTATTGCCATTGTGTAGTGTTTTACCGGACGCTGACCAGTGATACCGGAAAGCTCGATTTTTCTCCAAAGATTGTGGACAAGCTGCAAGCGAGAACCATCGCCCAAGATTTGTACCCGATGTTGGTAAAACGAGTGGATTTTGACTTGGAAAAAGCTAAAACTCAAGTAAAGACATTTTTGGCTGAGAGTATCGTAATCACACCGGCTTTACAACAATATATCGATTCGTTTTACAAAAAAGTATATAGACCGGAACTTCTGTTCTCCGGTGAAATGCTGGAACGGGTTAAAGAACACCCGATGGCCATTTGGAAAACTTCACAAACAAGAAATTGATAGAAAATAAGATACAGTAAAGCTTATTCATATTTACAATATATGTTATATGCAATACATGTATCATATATCAGCGAACCTGGGGTTCGTGTCCTTGGTGGTTCAACAAGGATAAAAAATATAAAAAGTACTTCTGAGCAGCCATCAACTATTTTGCAACTATTTACTACGAATTTTTATGAATTTTATGGGACTCCAAAATTTTACAAGTACCTATTTATCAGGGATTTTAGAACTCGTAGGAACGCCTAAAAACACATACAGGCGGTTTCCTAAACCGTGTGTCGGATGTTCGACTCATCTCGGGGCCGCCAGATTTATAAAGTTTGAAACTAAAACCGGCTTGAATAGCTGGTTTTTTTATTTATACGACTAATTCAAATGGTAAATTAGAATTAGTCGTTTTTTATTGGTCTATGAATTAGATATAAGAGGTAGAAGGAACAAAATATAAGCTATTAATAACAATAGTTCCCAGAAGGGATTAGGCCGCTTACAGATAATGTAAATAACGCAAGTATAAAATAATCAATATCATGATTAAAAACAATTTTAATTTAATCACATTCAACAACGAGCCCAACCCCTGCTTCTTTACTGGGGGTTGCATTCCATAAAGCCAGTTTGCAATGTAGATCGGTATCGTGGCAGATATAAAAGTTCTTGATATTTTGTTTTTTCACGTATTCACAAGTTTTGTCAACTTGAGACTGAGGGACTTCATCGATTCGAAGATGAGAACCACCCAGATAGGTATTTATCCGGTGCGCCCCGGTTAGTTTTTTCGCATATTCCATTATATTGCAAATTCCATAGTGGGCACAAGCTGCGATAACGCTAACTTCTTCACCGTTCTTATGCCTGTATGCGAATTGTGTGTCTTCGTCGACAACATCATCAACCCAGGCGCCATTCTTAAACTTTTTAGGGACTTGCGGGACTTTGTGTTCAAAATCGTTGGTAAGTTCGGTTATGCCCATATAACAAAGGTTCTTGGTAAGCCATAAAGGTTCAGGAGTGACTCTCACGTCAAAATACTCTTCCATGATTTCGCGGCTGACATCCAATCCCGAAGGTCCATTTTTGATAAAATTATATCTTTTGATGAAGATATCTTCATGAGTAAATAACATAATGGGTTTTCTGGCCATAGCCATGTCTTTATAATACTTCATGAGATATTTCAAACCGCCGAAATGGTCCTTGTGGCCGTGGGAGAGAACTACATAGTCCGCCAAACGAAGGTCTATTCCAAGGGTCTCTGCATTTTTAATAAACTTGTCGGAAAAACCGAAGTCAAATAATACTTTAATATCTTCATCTTCGATCCAAGCTGAGAATCCGTGCTCCGCATTTAGATAACGGCAAAACAGGCTAGTGTTTTCGAGCAATAATGTAACCTTCAAGTTAGATCTCTCCCTCCACTTTATCTAAATTTACAAGAAAAATTTTATTTAAAGTAATTTGTATTGTTTGCTTGAAAAAAGTATTATTGGTCATCTAAATTATAACAACAGGCCAATATGTTGAGAAGTATAAATTTCTTCGCGTCCGATTACGAAGAAAAATAACGTATATCTTTCAGCTGGCCTTTAATGAAACATATTATATTGGATAAAAAAATAATTTTTTCGCGATTCATTACGAAATGATTTGTTCTTCTCACAATATCCAACTTGTTGTTATAATGAAAAAAATATTAAAAATTTGTTAACTTCCAAAAGAGTGTGGGGCAAAAATATTAACCTTTCAACTCTATGTCTCTGAGCTATGTGGCTAAATCATTATTGGCCACAGAGATACGAAGACACAGAGAAAAAACTGCTTACAAGAGTATTTTCTAGGTAGGGGGTATAGCGTAGGTGATTATCAGCAACAGGCAGATGAAAATGCTTGAAGCGTTGAAGGATGCGGAACAGCCGATTCCGATTAAACAGTATGCCGAAAGTTTTGGGGTCAGCGTGAGAACCATCCAAAATGATATCAACAGCATCAATTGTTTTCTCCAGGCCAAACATCTGCCGACCCTCAAGCGTTTACATAAAGGTTGCGTGAGCTTGGAAGATGAAGAGGGCAAGCTAAACGGGTTTTTAACCTCCCTTGCGGGGATTGAAGCAAAAGATGTTATTTTAAGACCGGAGGAACGAATTCATGCCCTTTATATGCTATTAATTGAGCAGCGGAGTTATATCATGATCGCTACCCTATGTGAACGGCTTGGCGTCAGCAAGGGGACGGTGCTTAATGACCTGAATCGGTTGCGTGGAAAAATCCAGACCTTGCCCTTTGATATAGTCTCCAACTCCAGGTATGGTATTAAAATAACCGGTGATGAGTGTACAATCCGCGAATTTGCGCTTAACAGTTATTTAGAGTATGCGAATGTATCTTGCATTTACGATGCAACAGTTTACTATTCGGCAAGCATCTGTGTATCCAATAGGATTTGTAGAACCCGTAGTTTTGAGGATACAAAACGTATCTACGAGGAACTTCGAGCGGTTGAAGATACCCTGGGTCGAAAACTAACCGACCAGTCCTTTCTGCTTGTCATATCCTGGATCGAACTTGCCATTGAACGTATCCGTAATGATAAGATCATCTCCATCGAACGGCAGAAACTAGAAGCCCTTTTTGAATCCTTGGAGTTCAAAGCTTCGTATAAACTGGCCCGGAAACTTTCAAAGGTATTTGGGATACGGTTCCCCATCGAGGAAATTGGGCATATCGCCATCCGACTGATTGGCTGTAACGATACTAAGATGAACTGTCCGGATAATACGGAAAACTATGCCGAATTCCAGCTGGTAATCTGTAGATTAATCCAGGAGGTCGGTAGACAACTGGATGTCGATTTTTCGAGTAACGTTTCGCTCTATAACGATTTGGTCCACTATATCAGGCCAGCCATTTACCGGGCGAAAAATGAAATAAGGCTTAAAAACCCTTTATTACAAGAGATAAAAAGTCAGTATCCAAACGAATTCAATGCTGTAAAACGGTGCATTGAGGAAATTGACCGGCTAATCGGAGCCAGATTAACGGAGGACGAGATTGGCTATATCGCCATCTATTTTGCTTCGATCATCGAAAAGGAGCGACACCAAGAAAAAGTCAGGCCCAATGTTTTAATAGTCTGCGATTCGGGGGTAGGCACATGCAACCTGCTTACGGCTCGGATGACCTCCGAATACGAGGTGAATATCGTTGATAAAGTTGCTTATTGTGAACTGGGGCGTGCTCTGAGCGAGCACCCGGTCGACTTTATACTTTCCACGGTGGATATTAGCCATGATACGATCCGAGTGTTTAGAGTAAGCCCGCTGATAAGCGCAAAGGACCAATTTTTACTAGACCAATATTTTCAGCGTAGATTCAACCGGGTGCTCGATTTCGATAAGCTGATGGACATTTTGGAAAGGAACTGTGTAATCCGGGACAAAAACCGGCTCCTTAAAGAGCTGGGTGAGGAATATTCAGTCATCGTCAACGAAAAAAAAGAGAGAGGAAATGAAAAGATGCTTAAAGATGTGATGGATGAAACAATGATTGAACTAGACTATCCCGCCCGAGATTGGAAGGAAGCGGTCCAAGAGTCCGGGAAGCTGCTAATAGAAGGCGGGTGTGTTGATGAAAAGTATGTTGAAGGCATGGTGAATGTTGTAAAATCCATGGGCGCTTATATTGTTATCGGAAAAGGGATTGCTCTACCCCACTCCCGCAGCGCAGAGGGGGCCTATAAAATCGGCATCAGTTTTTTAAGGTTGGCGAATCCCGTTTATTTCGGGCATCCCGAGAACGATCCGGTCGACTTAGTGTTTGGGCTTTCGTCCATTGATAATAAATCGCATATTCTGGCGCTAAAGGACCTTACCAAAATACTATCCGATGACGCAAAGGTTGAGAACTTACGTAAAGCGGTCAGTTCCGCTGAAATACTATCACTTTTGACGGAATAAAGGAGGAACGGCATGAATAACCATAAGCTCGAATTTATCGAGACGGCAAAGAAACTGAAGGAAAACGGCCTTGTTGCGGAGGGTGTAAACAAGGGAAGCATCTCCTGCCGCATGACGGATGACACATTTCTGATCAGCCCCAGTAAGCTGGATTACTGTAAACTGACGGAAGAAAAAATCAATATCATGAAAACCGACGGCAGCTTTGTGGCCCAACCCTCACCCGTTTCACGGGACAGTTATTTCCATCTCGGTATATACAACAAATACCCGAGTGTGCGCGCAGTGATACATACCCATTCTAAGTACGCGACCGCATTGAGCCTTGCCAATAAACCAATCCCATTCATCACGGTCGGTATGAAGTTTCATTGCGGAGGCGCGGTGGATATCGCTCCATTTGCGATGCCGAACAGTGAAGAGTGTAACCGTCTTATCCTGGAACACCTCAAGGATAAAAAGGCGGTTTTGTTACAAAATCACGGTCTTGTTTGTGTGGGCGAAACGTTGGGCGACTGTTATGAGACTGCGGAGTTCGTTGAGTCGCTGAGCGAAAGCTATATTCACGCGTTGCTTTTAGGTCAGGTTTGTGAAATTGATCTAGGAAAGGGGGGATACGGTGAAAAATTATAAAATTGGCGTCTGTTGCACGTTCGGGGCCGGCAGTAGCATGATGCTTAAAATGAATCTGGAAAGCACTTTCAGTAAAATGGGACTAGACGCTTCCGTTGAAGTTTATGATATTTCCGGCATATGCGGAGTGGAACTGGACGCCATTTACACAAGCTCCGCGCTGGCGCCTCAGGTTGAATCATCAGTGAAAGATATCAT
Source organism: Bacillota bacterium (assembly GCA_023435565.1). Lineage (GTDB taxonomy): Bacteria > Bacillota > UBA4882 > UBA8346 > UBA8346 > JAAYHS01. The sequence continues at coordinate 21,160 of JAEYRN010000096.1, read as the reverse complement.
AGTTATACCCGTGATAAACTATTTTGATCTAAAGGAACTGGAAGGATTAACCCAAAAATATTTGCTAAAGTAGCATAGGAGGGTAATTATGGAAGTGTTATATTCGGTTTTTAACTTTTTCATCACCCAGATTTTCCAAACCCCTGCTTATTTTATGGGTATCGTTGTTCTGATCGGTTGTATTTTTTTAAAGAAAGACTCCAAATCCACTTTAATTTCAGTAATTAAGGCTATCGTCGGGATGATGATCCTCGGCATCGGCGCCGGACAACTTAAAAATGCGTCCCAAAGTATTATTGAGATTTTTACCAGTAAAATCGGTATTGGGGGCGTAAGCACCGACATGTGGACCGCCGTTTACGCCTATATCGACAAACTTATGGTCATCAACATGGGCAATGTGGCAATGGTCATGATTACCGCCTGGATCGTTAATCTTATTCTGGCTAAGATTACCCCTATCAAAACGATCTATCTTACCGGGCATGTTGCCTATTGCGATTCCGCCTTCATTACCTTCTTCCTTTACCAAGTATGCGGACTTACCGGTGTGGCTCTTTTCAGCGGGGCTGTTTTAACTTGCGCGGTTTACTGGTGGCTATTCCCGGCATTGCTGCGCAAATTCCTCACCCCCATGCTTGGCGACACCCCGCTTACACTGGGGCATAACTTGTGCGTTTCAGGTATTATCACCACACGTCTGGCAAAACTTTTCGGCAAGAAGGAAGAGAGCGCCGAAAGTCTCAAACTCTCGGGCTGGTTATCGATATTTAAGGATTCGGTAGTTGCATACAGCATCATCATGGGTTTAATATACCTTGTCATCATTTTGATCGCCGGACCGGAAATTGTCGCTCAAAAGGCCGGGAAAGCCAACTATATAATGTATGGTTTGAACCTGGGCCTTACCATGGCGGTCGGTGTATATGTGCTGCTTTCGGGAGTACGGATGTTCCTGAACGAACTTATACCTGCATTTAAAGGCTTTTCTGATAAATTGGTTCCAGGCGCTATCGCTGCCGTTGACAGTCCTGTGTTCTGGTCCTACGCGCCCACCGCTGCTCTGCTGGGCTTTTTATGTACCGTTGTCGGTCAGTTCGTAGGTGTTGGTTTACTGGTCCTTTTTGGTTCTCCGGTGATCGCCATTCCCAGTGTTATCCCGCTGTTCTTTGGCGGCTGTACTCTTGGTGTCTTCGCGAACGCCTGGGGTGGCTGGAAGGGTGTTGTCGGCGCGACTTTCATTATGGGTATCGTTACGATATGTGGCTCCGCAGGGCTTGCCTATGTGGTCGGGACCAACTTCGTACCCGGTCATTCCGACTGGAGTACGCTCTGGTTGGCTGTTATGGCCATCCTGCGGTTGCTGTTCGGAATGAAGACACCCGCATAAAGAAAGAGGAATTGTTGAAATGAAAACAATTAAAACGGTAAATGGTCCGATTGACCCGAATGAGCTGGGTTTTTGCGATATTCACGATCACCTTTGGAAGTCCGGCGGTATGGAAGTCCGGGAGGATAAAGACTTTGGCATCGAGAGTATCGAAAAATCCCGTGAGGAACTTATCAGTTTTGTACGGGCAGGGGGAAAGGCCATGGTGGACATGCAGCCTATCGGTGTCGGCCGCGGTGTGAAAGAACTAAAGGCCATCGCCAAAGATACGGGCGGGCATTTGATCGCCATTACCGGTTTCCACCGGGCCGCATTGTATGATAAAGCGCATTTTGTCCATAAATATAGCCTCGATCACATCGTCGAACTGGTGGTCTCGGAAGTGGAAAAAGGGATCGAGGTGAACGACTTCTGCGGTCCCTTCATTGAACATTCCGATGTGCGGCCGGGCGTTGTAAAGGCGGGCACCGGTTATTACAAAATTAATCCCCTTGAGGAAAAATTGCTTAAGGTTGTGGGAATGGTCAGTAAGAAGACGGACATCCCCGTAATGACCCATACCCATGTCGGAACGATGGGTCTTGAGCAGGCGCTTGCCATCAAAGCCCAGGGCGTGGCCCCCGAAAAGATCTGTATCGGCCATCTGGACAGAAATGCGGATCTTACCTATCATCGCATGGTCTTAAAAGAAGGGGTGTACGTACAGTATGACTGCGTCGCTCGGGTGAAGTACCACCCTCTCAGCGATACAATGACACTCATCCGGGAACTGAGCCGAGAGGGATATAGCAACCGAATTTTGATTGGCGGCGACTGGGGCCGGGCATCGTACCTCAAGGCATACGGAGGTTCGCCCGGACTGGAGTTTATACCCAAATACATGCCGGGTCTGATGCGTGAGTACGGTATCTCTGACGAGGTAATTTCACAAATATTCGTGGAGAACCCCAAGGAATTTCTAGCTTATTGAAAACGTTATTCCCGTTCGCGGCGCAAAAGCGCCGCGAATGAGGAAATCGAACATCTGAGAAATAGAGAGAAGGTCTGGCCTTGTTTCAAAATTCTAACAAAAAAAGTAGGAAGATTTCACTTTTTGCCTTTGATTTAGATGGGACCCTTTTAAACAACTCGTCTGAAATAAGTGAGTTCACGCTCTCAAAAATACACGAGGTAATTGAACTGGGAGTGAAAGTTACAATCTGCTCCGGGCGGATCCCTGCTATGCAGCAGTTGTATCTTTCACAGCTTGGTTTTGACGGACCATATGTAGCGTGTAACGGCGCCCTAGTTGTCCACAGCGGGGATGGCTCTCTTAGTTACGATAAATCCATCAGTAGTGAACCTCTGGAAAAGCTTTGCATATTCGCTATGAAAACAGAATTGCACACCTGTATCCAAACCTTGGAAAAGCTTTATTTCTCCAAAAATAACCCAAGATTGCGGCTGATTGAAAATTATAACCGTTTGGCGGAACGATATGGTGTTTCCAAAGTGTCCACAGGCGAATTTACTGAAAATTTGAACGATGGATTGATTTCGGCTTATAAGGCGATGATTTATGCGCCGGATAAGGAAAAGTTTGAGAAAATAGTTGCTTTTCTCGACGAAGAGCCCGCTTTTTCCTATACGTTCAGCGAAGCTTCTCTTTTCGAAATTATGCATCAAGGCACGGATAAGGGAGCGGGTATCAAGCAGGTTGCCGATTATTACGGCATTCCCCTTGATGAAGTGTGCGCTTTTGGCGATTATGATAATGATTTATCGTTGTTTAGAACCGTGGGCATATCGGTGGCGATGGGCAATGGGTCCAAAAGCCTTAAAGCGGCGGCAACCTTTGTCACGGAAACCAACGACAACGATGGTGTAGGCAAGGCAATAGAAGCCATGGAGGATTATTATGTCCGGTGAATCTTCTTTATGTAACGAAGAACGTTACCAAGGGCTACCGATTATACAGTTCTTTCTCTTTGTCTCCGTGTCTCTGTGGCTAATAATAATTTTGTCACAGAAGCGCAGAGACACAGAGTTAAAAACAAATTTTTATCTATGACCCCGGATTGGTCGAAGACGTGGAATCCATGGACGGATGGCAACGACATTTAACGTGCCCCGGCGAGTGATGTATATTGGGTATTTAAACTAACTTATATAGTCAACTTCTTTTTCATAATTTCACGTGTGTCAAGCAGTAGCTGACGTGGACGACTACTTTATAGATATAAAGGAGAATCGAGATGATATACAAAGGCAACCCGGCATCCGGGGGGATCGGAATAGGCGAAATGTTTTGTTTTGTGCCGGATGAAGAAAAGCCTTTACCAGGTTCGATCACGGCGGATCAGGTTGCCGGAAGCCTTGTAAGGTATGAAGCGATGATGCGGAGCGCCGATCTTGAACTTGGCATTTTAATAGACAAATTGAACCAAGAAGATCCGGACAAAGCGAAGATATTTATGGCGCACCGCGAAATACTACACGATGAATCCATCGATGGTGAGATCCGTAGCGGCATCACAGAAAGCCATCTCGAGCCCGCTTGGGCGATCTACTCCACTTACCAAAAATATGGCGAGTTATTGAGTAAGGCAAAGGGAGAGCTAATCAGAGAACGGGCTCAAGATATTTTTGACGTGCGTAAACGGTTGTTACTTGCTTGGAAAGGAAAAAAAGCACCAGGGCTTGAAGCACTAACAAAACCCGTCGTTATAGCCTGCCACGATCTGTTGCCTTCGGACACGGCCACCCTCGATCGTTCCAAAGTAATTGCTATCATAACTGAAACGGGAGGCGAAACATCCCACTCGGCCATTATCGCCCGTAGCTATGGAATACCTGCGCTCCTTGGCGTAAGCGGGCTTATGAGTAAAGTAAGCCATGGCGAGCAAGTGATCGTGGATGCCGTAAATGGCGAACTTGTTACCGATCCCACGCAGGAACAGTTGGCTGAATATGAACAAAGACGTAAAAATTATATGAAATATACCGCGGAGGTTCGCGAATATCTGAAAAAGGAGCCCTTTACCAAGGATGGAGTGCGGGTTGATATCGGGATCAATATCGGCTCCGCCGAAGATGGCGAGTTAGAGAATGCGGCCCATTCTGACTTCGTCGGCTTATTCAGGACGGAATTTCTTTATATGGCTTCCAAGGAACTTCCAACGGAAGAGGAACAATATGGGGCCTATCAAAAAGTGCTTGAGACCTTTAAAGAACGTCCCGTTACATTGCGTACCCTGGATGTAGGCGGCGACAAGACTCTGCCATGCATGCCTCTGCCCCGGGAGGAAAACCCGTTTTTAGGGAAGCGGGCGCTTCGACTCTGTTTTGACAGACCGGATATCTTCAAAACCCAATTACGAGCGGCATGGCGCGCCTCGCTCCATGGAAACCTGTGGCTGATGCTTCCAATGGTGAGTAGTATGGACGATATTTACCGCGCCAAGGACCTAATCGATCAAACCGGGCGGGAACTTGTAAATGAGGGTGTCCCCGTCGGTTCTCACCTGAAAATCGGTATTATGGTAGAAGTGCCATCCATCGCGCTTATTGCCGATATGGCCGCAAGAGAGGTCGATTTTGCCAGTATAGGCACTAACGATCTGTGCCAATACTTAACGGCGGTAGACAGGATGAACCCCTGCCTTTCGGATTATTACCAAAGCTTTCACCCGGCCATGTTCAGACTGATTGGTTTGATCGCGGAGAAATTCAACGCAGCAAGAAAGCCGGTCAGCGTATGCGGTGAGTTAGGTGGTAATTCTCTTGCCGTACCCGTCCTGATAGGGCTGGGAATACGGAAACTAAGTATGAGTGCGTCCGCCATTGCGGGGGTCAAGAAGGTACTCTCCGGGATTACCATGGAATTTGCGCAAAGTCTTGCGCAAAAAGCCCAATCCTTATCTACGGCGGACGAAGTTATCCGGTACCTCAAAGTCAAACTTGGAGATTATGTTTAAACAAGGAGGATGTCCCATGTATTCGGAAAAAACGGTGGTTATCAACAAAACCGGCTTGCATGCGCGGCCTGCGTCCGAATTTGTTAGCATGGCGAAGCAGTTTCCCTGCAACTTGACGGTACGCCGTCCGGGAGATAGCGAGGATGAAGCAGTCAATGCCAAATCCGTGGTGCTACTACTATCGATAGGATTTTGTGAAGGAGAGGAAATTGAAATAAGCGCTGAAGGTGAAGGAGAACAACAGGCTGTAAAGGCCCTGGTCAATCTGCTTGCCACGGGGTTTGGAGAAGTTTAAAATTAATAATTTTTAACTTCCTCAGGGCTATCTACATAGAAATTTGAATTTATTTTTATTGAGAATTATAAGTCACTCTCATTACATACTATATTACTAACAATCGCAGATCGAATATCTCGGTTACCGAATAAAGGATTAACAGGTCGTTTTGAAATTAATCGGGCGATAGAAATTGTTATTGGAAAACTGTCTACCTCATGAAGAGACTGTACATCTCTAAGTATTTCTTCACCATCATCAGCAGCAGGATGATTAATTATGGAATTGATTTTGTCCACTGGTTCAACAGATATTGCAACCTTTGATTCCGGATTATAGGCCCCCTTTCACCTTATTGTAAGATCAGCAAAAAGTTAAATATTCGACACAATCAATCTTGAGATGGGGATTACTGGAGATGAAATAACAAACAGATATCCCGTGCAATCGCTTGATCCAAAATTAAGGATTAAACAGCTTTAACCTGTCAAAATATAACAAAACCTTAAAAGAAAAAAGTTATGGACAAAGCAAGTATACTAATTAACCGCCGAGATATTCTTACTATCAATATTATCCCAAGAAACAAGCCAGTCAATAGCTTCTTCCTGATTATCAAATTCTTTAATGGCTCGTTTGGTAACATTAATAACAAACATATACCCGATTTTTAACATGCCTGTTAAACCGATAATAGCGGCTGCTTTAACATAGGGCTTGTTAAAAGTTACCCATTCTTTAAAAATCTGAAGATTTTCATGATTAAAATGTAAACCAGTTACATTTGTTAATGTGAGAACCATTCCTTGTTGTTTATGAGAAATTAATTCCTTACTTTTGGCTACAGCTTGCATTATTTCCTCAGGAGAACAATATGATAAATCGTTATACATAATTATTTTCCCTTTATGTTCAATATCCATAATCCTATCCATTTAACGTTCCCCTTTCCTCGAATAAAATTCCAATATTTTGATCGAATACCAACTTCTATTTTTTATTTTATCATAATTGTTCAAAAATGTTTATATATTTTTAAAAGAATCTGTTAACTTAGAATACTAGAAGTTAGGAACAATTATCCTCTTTTATCGCACCCTTACATACCCAATTGGGTTTTAACTGTTTAAACTACTTTCCGATAATTAATTGGAAAACAAAGAATTTTTATGATATAATAATACAAATTATTGAACGATTGGGGAAAGAAATTTTGATTTGTCGAATTTTGACGATTTGGACAAATACCAGTCTCCATGCAAACCGGCCTGGATAATAAGGCCGGTTTAATTTTATTTTCGGCAAAAAGTTCGAATATTCGACACGGTCAAGCTGTAATGAGGATTACGGGAGATGAATAACAATCAGATATCCCAGGCAATCGCTTGATCCGAAAATCAGGATTACACGGCTTCAACCGACAATAATATAGCAAAATACGAAAAGAGAAAGTTGTGGACAAAGAAAATTTTGTATCCAACTTTGATATGAGGGAGAAAAACACAAATGCGATTAATAGATTTATCCGCACTAATTGAATCAAGCCCAGAGGATATTCCTGAATATTTACGAATTAAAATTATTTATCATTCACATGCTGATGGAGCAAATCAAGCTAAAAAAATATTAAACATACCGGATTCAGCTTTTAGAAATAATGAAGGATGGGCAACAGATACAATTACTCATTTAGGAACACATGATACCACTCACATTGATGCGCCTTGGCATTATAACAGTGAAATTGAAGGTCAACGATCTTTAACCATTGATGAATTACCATTGGAATGGTTTTATAACGATGGTGTAGTCTTAGATATGACTCATAAAATTGATGGTGATTCAATAACAGTTGACGATATTCAAAAAGAATTAGCTCGAATTGGATATTTTTTAAAACCGTTAGATATTGTATTAATTTATACGGGACGTGATGTTTTTTATAATCAGCCTGATTATATTTGGCGTGGTTGTGGTGTGACTGCTCAAGCAACTCATTGGTTGTATTCCCAAGGAATTCGCGTTATGGGAATAGACGCTTGGGGATGGGATGCTCCTTTGAATGTACAAGCAAAAGAAGTTTTATCTAATGAAATATCCGGTATATTTTGGGCTGCACATCAAACAAATTTGTCTTATGCTCATATTGAAAGATTAGTTAATCTTGGTCAACTTCCTGCGTTTGGTTTTAAAGTTTCTTGTTTTCCTTTAAAAATTAAAGGTGGCAGTGCCGGACCATCAAGAATTGTAGGAATAGTCCCTTAGAATTTATAATTTGTAATTTTGAATAATAATAAATCAAATCAATTTTCCTCGAATTTACGGTGATGAGTCTTTACGTTTAATAGGGTTATTTTTTCGATATTAAGTTCATAACACAAAATATAATCAGTTGTAACATTAAATAGTTTAGCTAATTTAATAATTGACATCGTAGGTGGTACGGCATCACCAGATTCATATAATGAAATAGCGGATCTGTTAATCGCTAGATATTTTGCAACATCATCCTGACTTAAATTATATAATTTTCTTAAGTTTTTTATTCGCTCAGCTATTGAGCTTTTTTTAATTTTAAAAAATTCTAAGCTTTTAATAGTAGATTCAATATGAACAATGATCTTTTTAATATCTGCGCTTTTTTCAAAATAGCTTTGGATATCTAAATCTTCCAATAATGACAAACCAGATATTTTATAACCAAATCCCGTTAAAACCATAATATAAATTCTCTTATTAAATTCCCTAATTTTCCTAACAACTTGTTCGGCATTTAGCTCATCGATATAATAATCTAATATTAATAGATCGAATTCTACCTCCTTTATCCTATTAATACCTTCCGAAGAGCTTTCATAACCTTCAATATAATATTTCTCGCCTAAAAGGGTCTGTATTGCTTTAAACACAGCTATCTCATCATCAATAATAATTATTTTTATTTCATTTGTATGCATATTCTCACTCCAATAAAGCTTAAGCGACTGTTAAAAGCTCACCACTTAACAGATCACTCATTGGGATTTTAACATGAAATGTTGTATCTATGCTATCTTCAAAATAGATTTCTCCATTAAAAATGCTTTTGATTATGGTTTGAGCAATATAAAGACCCATTCCTGTACCATTTTTCCCTTTTGTAGTAACCATTGAGTTAAAAAGTTTAGGTTTAATTTCCGAAGGAATACCTTTTCCAACATTTTTAACATAAAACTTAATATATGAATCATCAATAAGAATTCCAAAAATTATTTGCTTATCGTTTTGACAAGCTTCTATAGCATTTGTAATTAATGTATTAAATACTTGTACGAGTGAGTTGATATCGCCTCTTAAATCTTGAGATTCATTCAGATTAGATTCAATTTTCAAAGTACATTTGTTTTTTTCGAGTTCAAAACGCATCAATAAATTAATTCTATCAATAAGTTGTTTAACAGAAAAATTATAGAAACTATTTCCATCCGGTTCTTGAGCTTGTCCCTTAACTGCTGAAATTATATCAGAAATATAAGTTAAATTATTTTCAATCAAATGAGTCCAATAATCAATTTCATTTATTAATTCACTTGGAATATGCTTATCATTTTGTATGCATTTTTTTAGTTTTAAAATATCCTTATTAATTATCTCAATGCCAGCCCCTGAAGTCATTAACGGAGTTTTAAAATTATGGGCTATACCCCCAATTAATTGGCCTAATGATTTCATTCTTTCAGTTTCAATTAATTGCTTTTGCTTTTCTTCAATGTCATGAAAATCCTTTACCAACAAATTATGAGTTTCTTTAATTTTATTAAAATAATAAAATTCCTCTTCTCCATTAACTTTGTTAAATGCATTATTTATACAAGGCTGTTTTTTATCTCCTGTTAATAGCCAATAAATTGCTTCATCTATATCATAGAAAATCTCCAAATCTGTTCTTTTTGCTAAAGTAACTATTGATTGGGTTACGACTCGTTGTTCAATACAATTTACTAATACGGCACTTCTTTGAATTAAATTCAGATCATGATTAGTCATTTTTTCAGCAATTTTTTTAATATTATCTCCTACAAAATTCCAATCAAATTCAGAACCGTCTGTTAAGATATTTACTTTTGATTTTAACTCTGATGCTACTTTTCGTATTAATTGGTCCTTTTCTTTATATGATTCTTCTATTTCCGCCGGACCCATTGAAGGGAAAAATTTAAAAACTATAATATTATCAGGTCTTAGGTAACAAAATTTACTCATAATTTTCCCTTTCTATTTTAAGTATTTATTGAACCACATTAATTCTTTATTTAGAACTTCTTTAAACTTATCACCCTCATACAAATCGTAATGAGTAGCATTTTGCACAATATATAATTCTTTTGGCTCATGTGCTTTGTCAAATAAAATATTTGATTCCTCTTTCGGATTAACCGCATCGTTTTCAGCAGAAACAATTAATATAGGGATTTGAATGTGATTAAGATAAATTTCAGGCTTATGCGACATAGTTTCTTTAATGGTTAAAAAGGATATTTTATTTTTTAAGGAAGGAAATTTTTCGACATTTTTAATATAAAATTCAATAGACTGTTTGTCGGTTAATATTTTATCAAGAGTAACCTTTAAGTCTTTGTTTTTAGTAACTTTGCGAATCCAAGCTCTATTAATGCTATCATATAATTTTTCTCTTTCTTGCAAAGTGAGTTGCTGAGTAATCACTCGTTCTCCATCACCGAACGATAACTGTACAACTAAACATTTAATTCTATTATCTAAAGCTGCAACTACAATCGAATTGGCTCCTCCATAACTTGTACCCCACAAGCCAATGTTAGCAATATCAACACTTTTTACGCTTTGTAAAAACGATATTGAATTTCTGATATCAGTTATTTGTATAGATGGAGAGATTTTATCTCTTTCACCTTCGCTTTCACCGAAACCAGAATAATCAAAGGTTAAAACAATGTAACCATTATTTCTGAATTCATCTGCAAAATTGGGCAATAATAATTCTTTGACTCCGGCAAACCCATGACAAAGTATAATAACAGGATAAAGTTTATTTTCATCCCAATAAGGGGGTAAATATAAATTACCTTTTAATAAGTTTTCTTCCGAATAAAATTCGATGTTCTTTACCAAAATGGCACCTCTTTCATTATGTTCTATGTTAATTATGTAATATATGATACCAGAAAAGGAATTCATTGTAAAGTTTATGTTATAATCATTATTACTAAATAGGTTAATTCGGATAGTTTAATAACTTTAACAATAAACATACTTTCAAAAAGTTTTTGACAAATTCTATTGACGTGTTAATTAAATTAACCTATTATATAATTTGTAAATAAATACAAACCGTTATTGTCTGTGTTGCAAACAATTTTGGTAAGATAGTTATTTGTTTGATTAATACACGAGATTATTGTTTATGTAAATAAACTTAACAATTAACTGTTGATTCTACTGCAAAAAGCCATATAGCGCAAGTGTAATATGGCACTTTTTAAGGATAATTTTTCATTGATCCATCGCGTGGTGAAGTGTATGCTTCTTCGCAGCAATAAATATCGCGAGGTAATTAAGTAATATAATGTTAATTATTAATGATTCCGTTTCGTTGGAAAAACTCCGGGCACAAATCGAGATTGTCCGTGTCCGGATGCAACAATTGGGGAATGACAAAGGGTATGCCGATACCGAGGTTTTAAACGTCAGTATTGAATTGGATTATTTAATGAATGAATATCAACGGAGGACCGGCCAATTTCTCTGCTCAAGAAGGTGATTGTTATTCAAACTATTTTAACCAACAGTAAAGTTAAATTGATTCTTAAATAAGTAGGTATGTAATGTTGAATGATAATCGAAAAAGACTACTTTTGCAAAAAATAGAGAGAGTTTTCAAAGAAAACAACCTGAATAACTCGGAAATAGCGAGTATTTTATCTGTTAAACAACCAATCATGGAAAACGAGCGTATTAATACAGCTTGTTGCCAACTGGCTGACTTGCTGATTTCTGAAAAGTTGAGTATTCAAGAAGGCAGTAATATATTTATTGAATATTATGAAATGATATTGAATAACAACCTGTCATCATTCATCTTCTAAGATATTATCTTCTTATCATAAGACACAGAAGATAAGAGACAAGTTTACAGCCTTTCTTAACCGGAAGGTTTTTTGATTGTAAATTCCACTTTGTAAAAAAACAGAAAAAACAAAAATAATTTGAATGTTACAAAAAATTGGACCATTTTTGTAAATATTAGTAATTATTATATTGTGTTTGTTTTTTGTTTTATTTAATTGATATAATAGAATTAAGATATATATCCGAAGCAAAAGAACGGCTAGTGAGCGAGTAAAAGATTATTATTTAAAGCTGTTATGTTATAACAATTTTCAACCATTTTGAAATATAAGGAGCTTTATTTTGGAGCTGGAAATAGACGGGTTATCAAAGATTACTTATAAAGACAAAGAGATTATTTATGTGGATTATTCGAGTTTTAGATTAGATAAAGAAAAGACATTTAAACTTATTTATGGTTCTGCTGATGAATATTTAAAACACCCACTTGAATCTGTACTAGCGTTAGTTAATCTTACGAATCTATATTTTGATAATGAAATAATTAATGCTTTCAAAACAGCCCAAGAAGAAACTATTGCCAATGAAAAAAAAGTTGCTCTCATTGGCCTAAAGGGGCTTCAGATATTAGCCTACAATTATGTTATCAATATGAAAAATAGAGATAAGGTAAGAGTTTTTGAAAATATATCCGAAGCAAGGGAATGGCTGGTAAATGACTAAAAACTTGATACTTTGTCTTTAGTTGTATAGTATAATTTAGGATTACTTGTAATTAACGGTACTCTTGTAAAATTCTAATTATAAAGTTATTATAGGTGCATGACGATAAAAATAAAGGTGAAAAATTTTAATAAAAATTTTAACTTGGAGGAATGAAGATGGAGAACTTTTCTAAGGTGGCATATAAAGGGAAGGAAATTTATTATTTTGATTATTCATCTTTTGGATTTGATAAAGAAAAAACATTAAATCTATTAAGAAGTATCCCAGAAATATATAAGCAACAACAAACACCCCCAAAATCAGTACTAGCATTAACAAATATTTCAGGCCTACATTTTGATTCTGATGTCATTAATGCATTTAACGAGGAAAGGCCAAAAACTGCTCCTTATGAAAAAAAGGTCGCTGTAATTGGTATGAAAGGTTTACAAAAAGTAGCGTATAATTTTATAGTCAGTTTAACACAAAGAAACCTAGTTAAAGCGTTTGATTCTGAATCAGATGCAAAAGAATGGTTAGTAAGTGAAGATAACTAATTATTTATTTAAATTAAATATTAATAATAGGGGGCTTCCCTCAAAATATAATGGGAATGCCCCTTATTGATATTATTTTATCTTAACTATGTTTTGACAAATATTAAAGATTGACTTTGAATCATTTTTTTTTAAACTTTTCCTGGATTAGATTATTAGGTTTAGGATAGTGACCAATTCCTTTTAATTTACTAGTATATATCGCTTGAGTAGGGCAATGATTATAGCAGGACCAACAACCGTAACATTTTGTCTCATTAAAAACAGGTTTCGTGATAAATTCAATAGCCTGGTACGGACAAACTTTTTTACATTTTCCACACTTGTTACATAAATTTGAATCGACAAATTTTTTCCCCATTTTTTTTGCTGATCGTTTTTGTGAAAAAGTAGGTAAAATATTATTTAGCCAACTACTATGTATTTTTTCTTCTGAAACCATTTTCCCGTTTTTCAAATCAGCAAAACATTGGTCTAATTTAGTAATAAATGATTTGAATTCCTTTAATTCAATATCATTCGGTGCACTCCTATGAATAATACCTTTAGCAATATAAGGTGGATAATTCTCTGGAGAATGTAAAGCATAACCAGTAATTACCATAAACCCTTTTCTTTTTAGCAAATTTTTCATTATCTTTAAAGTTTGGCCATAGAAATTTGCGTAAGTATTAAATACAAAAGAATACTTTTGTTCTTGTTGAGGCAATCGATTAATAAAATCTTGAATTAAATAAGGTAGGCCTAAGGAATGTACATAAGAAGCAAAACCAATAAAACTATAGGCAGAGAGGTCTGGTAAATTAACATCTGTAATGTCACATAATTCAATATTAATACTTTTTATTTCTTGAGCTATATAATTACAGGCAAGTAAAGTATTTCCGGTTAAAGAAAAATAAAAGATTAAACCTTTCATGTTTATCCTTCCTGACCAAAAGTATTATGAATTAAGTTTTTGTTGATTTCCCCTGATCAATTGTTAATAATAATCCGTTTATTCCTGAAGCTACATCAGAACTTAAAAAAAGAGCTGCTTCAGCAATTTCTATAGGTTTAAGTAAACGTTTCATTGGATACCTTTCAACAATTTCATTAAGCATTTTTTCGTTTGTAATTTGACGTAATAGCTCAGTATCTGTCATCCCGGGTAGTATTGCATTAACCCTGATCCCTTTTTCAGCATATTCTAAGGCAGCAACTCTTGTTAAACCTACTTCTCCATGTTTACTAATAATATACGGCGCACTACCATAAGTTTGAGCACCAACACCAGCAGTGCTTATTATATTTATAATTGAACCTTTTTTTGAATTAATCATCATTTTTATCTCTTTTTGCATACATAAAAAAGTACCTGTTAAATTTACATTGATCACCTCATTATATTTTTCTAAAGAATATTCATGAAAAGATTTCCCCATGCAAAATATACTAGCATTATTAACAGCTACATCAAGTCTATTATATTTATTCTCAATAATTTTAAAAAGGTTTTCTATATCGCTTTTATTGCCTATATCACATTTTATAAAATCAATTTTTTCTTTGTTTTGAAGCTGTTTAACGACATTATTTCCTTTATCAATATTTCGCCCACACATTATTACAATTGATCCTTCTTCAGAAAACCTTTTAACCGTTTCAAAACCAATACCTGACGTTCCCCCTACTACTAAAACAATTTTATTTTCTAAAGAATACATCATTAAAAATCACTCCTAATTCAGTAAATGAATTGATCTTAAAATCAATAAAAGAGCTATAAATTTGATAATCTTCCAAAGTAAAAACATCATTAAGCATCATAACAGTTATCATTCCTTGAATTTTTCCTATTTGTAACGCTAAAGGAGTATCATCAATAAACAAACATTTCTTAAGATCAAGCCCCAATTCATTTGCTGCCTCTTGATAAGTTTTGGGATTCACTTTTGATCGTCCATTTAAATTATAAATACAATTATTACTGATCCTATTAACTAACTCGGGAATTCCTTTGATACTTAAACCTGCAGAAGAAAAGATAAAATAATTAATTGAATTATCCTCACAAAAATCGATAAAATCGAAAAAACCATCTTCAATTTTAACTTCGATGTTATTTTTGTACAAATTCTTAATTAATTGGCCCTGTTGTTTTCGTGAGATATCCGTAATACCAAAGGATGCTAATAAAAAATCTAGTGTGTTTTTCATTGAAAAGGCTGTTGTACTTTTTAATAAACTATACACGGTATCATACGGAATTGAAATATATTGATTAATAAACTGATAAGCGCTCTTAAAATTATACAAAATAGAATTTTTTGAAATTACTCCATCAAAATCAATAAAAATAGTGTCTGGTTTTTTTTTAATAGAATTTTTGTTTGTAGTAGCTTTTTTAGTCATTATAATTATATCCTTAAATATAAATTTTAATATTTACCAGTAAAATCAACACCACTATACCTTAGAAATTGTATTAATTATTACCATCTTAATTATGACCTTATTTTTGCATACCAACCACCTTTTCACCAGGCGCCCGATCAATCAATTTCGAATTTCGAAAACGTTTGTATATATCCTTTGAATTATAAGCTATTACAGAAAAATACCCAGCCATACAGGATTTTCCGTTTTGGATAATATTATATACACAATATCCAACCCCTCCCCTGGGTTTATAGGCGGGGATAGTACGAATCAAGTATGGTTCACTGGCTTCAAGGAATTTGGTATGGCGGGTAACTGTTTTTAAAATAATGTTTGTCCCATTTAAAGGCATACCTATCAAATGCCCGGTAGCATTCCCTGCCTGTCGGGCAACTTCGAACATGATAATACCTTCAACATGGTCGGAATAATGATCGATATTAAATTCCGGGGACTTGGTAAAACCGTTGAAGTAGAACATATTACCGCATTGAAATGGTTTGGAGATTAATACGTTTTCGGAGTGGGTCTTGTGGACAAATTCCGGTTCGATTCGTTCCGGGTCCGGATCATTATTATGCATCTTTAAAAAACTTTCATTTATACAAGGAGGTAAAGGGATTTTTTCGACAATATCAAAAACTTCTTCTTCTTCCCGATATGACCACTTGAGATTGGTTAAAACATCTGAAGTATTTCTTCCTGATAACCAGTCCCACACATCGGGATATGCAGAACGTGCCTGGTTATCAATAATAACCTCAGCTGCTTCACCCAAACTTAATAAATACAATTCCGCTTCGCGACGACTTTTTACAGGGATGACGCAACTCTTACCATCTTCTACGTATTTACACCCGTCAAAAACTATGGAATACTGCCGGCAAGTTTGTTCATTTTCAACGTACTGATCATCAATTTTTAGTACATTAGCGTTTTCCATATTATTCTCCCCTTTGAGTCGTTATATTTTTTGTTAGGTGTTTAGGATAAAGCCTTACCTCCCTTCGGCAATGTAACAAATTAATATAGAAACAACTACTTAGAAAATGCTATCGATGCTTGTCGATCCACATCAACTTTTCATTATATAACGTGGGTCAACAGGATGTTGACGTGGACGACTACTTAAAAAACCATGGCTCCGGAGCCATGGTTTTAGCATATATTACGCAAGTAACCTGGCAACCCGACAATCTTAGGTAAAAACCCTTAGACTCGTGGTTTTGCGTCCTTGCCTTTCGACAAGTTTGCCGTTTTCAGTTTTCCAATCTGGATAATTTTCTTAATTCTGATTTCCTTTCTATTATATCCCAAATTCAAAAATCAGAAAAGAGCATTTTATAAATCTATTCTAGTAAAAAATGTATATTTATTAAGCTATTATTATTGATCTAATTATTTGGTAGCTAAATTGTGTCAAATGAATTATATCTTAGTCTTTTATTTGCATATTATAGAATATCTGTGCTTGTTGGTATACTTTTCAGCGTTTATCTTCACTGCTAATTTGCTTCACTTAATAATTCTTTATTTTTAATTTATTTTTACTTCATTCTTATAAGCTAAAATCAAACCAACATAATTAAGAAAGGGGAAACATTATGAAAAAGAAGATAATCAGTCTCGCCATGGCCGGTTTGATTGGGGCCGTACCAATGAGTTCTTTAGCTGCAGGAGATAATTTCTTTATCCAACCTAGTAAATCTGTTGTAAGTGTGATTAGTCAACAAAATCGAAAACAGGACCATAAACGGGGAGATCGAGACCGACGGGAGCAAGAACGAAGAGAACGTGAACGTCGCGAACAAGAACGTAGGGAACGTGAACGCCGGGAACGAGAACGAAGAGAACATGAACGTCGTGAACACGAACGCAGAGAACAAGAAAGAAATGATGCTCGCTACATAATTCACCGTACTGCCGATGTAATATTTGTCGCACAAAGGTCTACAGGACGCAGAAATTATTACAAGGGACTGGCACAAGCAGTCGCTCATCAACAAAAAGCCCGTCGATTATACATGGCTGGTTTATACCAACAAGCAATTCACCATTCATTAAGAGCACGAAGGCTTGCAATAATGGTTATCCGGGGGAACAATGAAAAATGGTCCGGTTCTTGGGATACAAGAGAAGAAAAATACCGACGCAGCTCCCCTCGTGATAATGATCTTGATGTTAAGCTTGATTTTTTCAAATTTGGAGATAAAGAAGCGGTCCGGATTTCAATTGACTTAGATCTATAATAAAAATAAACGAATTATAAAGTTATGTTTATATTAAGCTAAAACCACGGTAAAAAGCCGTGGTTTTATTTTTAAGAAATCGGAGATAGGAAAATCCGATAATAAAATAGAAGTATTGGTTGATAAGTATACCAGTTATACGGAAAAATACGTTTAGATCGTCTTTGTCACTTTAATTAACTTGCTGACCCACATTAATTACAATTGACCAACAACATAAGAAAAAAAATAAGAGTGGATTGAAACCAAACTATCTAAGGAAAATAATGAAACTAAAGAATTTACTTGGTATCTTTTGGACCTTTTTTAAAATCGGGGCATTTACCTTTGGGGGCGGATTGGCGATGCTTCCGCTTATTCAAAAGGAAGTTGTCGATAAACGTCATTGGGTAAGTGAGGCTGATGTTCTGGACATTTTCGCGATCTCTCAGTCAGTTCCGGGAGTAATCTCAATCAATTCGGCAATTTTTATCGGTAATAGAGTATCAGGTTTAAGCGGCGCCATCGCAGCAACCTTAGGAGTAGTTCTACCGGCTTTTGTTTCGATAATTCTAATTATTACTATCCTAACCGGTCTAAAAAATAATTTAATAGTTGATAAAGTATTCACCGGGATCCGTGCCGCTTCAGCCGCACTGATCCTACTAGCGGCTTTGAAACTTGGGAAATCAGCGATAGAAGGAAAGGCTGCGTTTGTCATTGCCTTGGTTTCTTTTGGAATGATTGTAATTTTTGACATTCATGCTATGTGGGCCGTGATTTTCGGGGGCATAGCAGGTCTTTTTTCATATTGGAATAATAAGGGGCAGAGCTAATGCTGAAGACGTTATTTTTAGTTTTTTTTAGAATAGGTATTTTTAGTTTTGGCGGCGGCTATGCGATGTTACCATTAATATATAAGGATATTCAAACTCTGGGCTTACTCCCGTCTAAAGAATTTTCGGACATTGTCGCGTTATCACAAATGACTCCCGGTCCTATTGCCGTTAATGCCGCAACTTATGTCGGATATAAATCCGCTGCTTTTTTAGGTGCTCTTTTTGCCACCCTTGGAGTGACTCTATCCTCATTTGTCATTATTCTGATAATTGATTCTTTTTTTACCAAATTTAAAAATAATACTCTGGTAAAAGAAATTATTTCCGGGATTAGACCTGTGACAGTCGGAATGATCGCCTCAGCAGTGATTTTTTTTGCAGAAACCTCCATTTTTAAAGGCAAAATCGACTTTAAAAATTTTTTTGAATTAATAAACCTACCTGCCTTAGGGATCTTTGTCCTAACCATTATCGGCGCAAAAAAGTACAAGCTAGGGCCGATTGCTCTGACGGTTTTGGCTGGAATAATTGGAGGATTTGTCTTGTAGGTTTTTTAATAAATAATATTTTTTGTCAGTTTTTAGATATTGGCATCCTAAACAGCTTAAAAAAGGAGGAGGCTCATTTTGCTTAGTATCAGAAGGAACATCAAATTCATATTATTTCTATCTTTATTCATAAGCATTTTTACAAGCATAGTCCTAGGTGAAGCGGTTTCTAACAACAGTCAAATTTCCATACCAGAAGTGAAATATTCATACTCAAAGCTGGAGAATGGATTGGAGATTTTTGTGTTTGAAGATCATAAAGTACCGTTAGTCGAGGTTAGTCTCTGGTATAAGGTTGGCTCTTTGGATGAACCGGAAGGCATTACCGGAATCTCTCATTTACTAGAGCATACTATGTTTTTAGGGACAGGCACTTTGGCAAAAGATCAGGTTCATAAATTAGTTAAAAAAGTCGGCGGCTATAACAACGCAAGCACACATTCAAGTTATACCAAATACTATGAGGAACTCCCGGCAACCAATTTGGAATTAGGGATTGCCATTGAAGCGGACCGGATGCGTAATTTGAAGTTTGATTCGGAAGAATTTGAGCGTGAAAAAGAAGTAGTAATGCAAGAACGAAGGAGAAGCATTGAAAACGATGCTATTCGATCGGCATATGAAGAAATCATGGCGACTGCTTTTCAACAATCATCATTACATCACCAAATAATCGGATGGATGAAAGATATTCAGGGCTTATCTGTTGAGGATATAAATGCTTTTTACCGGCAATATTATGCCCCCAATAATGCAGCTTTAGTTGTTTCAGGCGATGCTAATCCTAAGGTTGTTATGGAATTAGCCGAAAAATATTTCGGAGCATATCAACCACAAAAAATAGAACGGATTAATACTTTTGAACCCGAGCAAAATGAAGAACGCGTAATCTCAATTGAAAAATTGATTAAAATACCTTACATTATTATGATTTATAAACTTCCCGCCGGTAATCATCCTGATATGACAAGTATCGAATTTTTGTTGGAGATATTAATAAACAAACCTACATCTAGGATTAATACAGAGTTAAATCAAAAACAAGAAATTATTCTAGGCGCCGGTTCATGGGTCAACCGTTTACCTATACCGGGATATGCTCAGGTAGTCTTAGTCCCAAATTCCGAGAATAAAATTGCTGAGGTAACTAAGGGCTTTGAAGTGGAATTAAAAAGGCTGGTTGAAAGTGGAATAACCGACGAAGAACTTCTGGTACTCAAAAAAGCAGTTTTAAAAGAGCTTGTTTTCGCCCAAAAGGATATGAGAAGTTTTAAGGATATAATTATTGCCGGACATCTCAACTATAATGATCGTGATTATTACCAGAAAGAAATTCAAGCAATTAACGAATTAACCAAAGAAGACCTTATCCGGGTCGCCAAAAAGTATTTTATAAAAGAAAATCGAACATTGGGATTTATTCTGCCTAAAAAGAATTGAATCTGGCTATGTAACTAAAAGAGGTGTGATATGAAGAAATTAATTCGTAGCATTCTAGTGATATTTATAGTTTTCGCTACTATTTTTCAACCGGTCTTGGCCAAGGTAGAATTTAGTCAGGAGCTTTACGAAAAACTATCGCAAAACAAAAATGACATACCGCGAATTGAGATTCCAAACTATCAAAGAATTGTTCTAAACAACGGACTCACCGTTTACCTGGCCGAAAACCACCAAATACCGGTCTTAATAGTAAACGGTACAATTCGTTGGGGAAGAAGCCTTGAAAGTAAAGAAAATGCTGGGATAACGGATTTTATGGCCGATATGATGACTACCGGTACTCAGAATTTCGGAGAAGAAGAGCTAAATCGATATCAAGAATTAAATGCGATTCAATTTAATCTGAATGCGGATAATAATTATTTTAGTTTTAACGGTAACTCGTTAATAACTGAACAAGATCAATTAATATCTCTAATTGCAGAAATATTACAAAGGCCAAAATTTAATACGGAATATTTTAATAGAAAGAAAAGCGAGTGGGAGCAAAACTTCAGACAAGCGAAGACAGAAGAAGAATATTTATTAACTCAACTTTCGCAGAGCGAAAGTTGGAACAAACCCAATAAACAGTAATTATCAGGCATAAAAATGAACAGTAATTGACAAATTAGCGAAAATCATATAAAAACACCCCTTCATTTGGTAT
>JAEYRN010000090.1 GCA_023435565.1 Bacillota bacterium | reverse complement strand
ATAAACTGGAACCATCTGAGTAATTCCATTAAAACCCAAACGTCGCTTCGCTCCGATCATTTTAAACCGGACTAACTGATCAATTTAAATCGGAATCGATGATCTGATTTCATCGGAATACGCAATTCAATTTATAGTTACAATCGGTAGTCTTATCAGAGATCCCCGAAAAGGTACCTAATAACCATATCCACTAATTCCTCAACCAGTCGTTGTTCAAGCTCTTTTTTCTTATAAAAAACGACTGCATCAACGATGCTATGGACGGATCTGAAAACAACCACAGATGCTGCTTCAAGATCCGTAACCTTTAGCTGTTCTTGAGCTTCTTTCAGATACTCAAGGGTGAATTGAATGCTGTTTTTTTCAAATTCATCTATCAGCTTTAAGATTTCAGGGTCCGAGTAGTACATAACGGTAAGCTCATTATGAAAATCGGTAAAAACATGGTGGGCTTCCAAGATGCTCATGACCAAACCCTTTAAAAAATCTTTCTTATCCAGATGTTCATTTTTAAGTTTTGCAACATGTTCTTGAAAGATAAACCCGAATTCTTCGAAATAGATCTTCAGTGCCTCGATGAAAACCGCCTTTTTATCCGTGAAGTAAGAATAAAAACAACCGGTGGCCACTCCCGCTTCTTTGGCTATTTCCTTGGAATTGGTCGCATGAAAACCTTTCTCGGAAAAAAGCTTCATCGCCGCATCGATAATCTGCTTTTTAGTCTGGATGCTTCTTTGCTGCTGCGGGATACGGGTTTTAGTTTTGCTTTTGCTCATTATATCACCTGATTATTATTTTACAAATGCTTGATGAGTAAGTCAACAAATTAATATGAACTTTTTTTCATATTCTTTATTGACAAATATGAACTTTATTTCATATAATCAAAATGACAAGATTAAATTTGCAAAAAAAACCCTTTTTTTATTTGGCGAAACACGTATAGGAGGCATAAGTAATGAAAAGAAACATTTTAGACAGGTATTTGCTTTTTTCTCCAGCGGTCAGAGGCTTTATCGAATGGGGTATCCTAATTGGAAGCGGGATTTTGGGGGCATTGTTTTCTTGGACTAAGATTCCATTTACTCCCGTTACTAATATTGTAGGGGCTATCATTTTCATTATAGGTTTAGCTTTCCATTGTTATAGTGAGCGAGCTCACCGCCAAGCCCATCAACAAGCGGATTCGATCCAAGAAATTGTAACTACCAGTATGTATGCCTGCATTCGGCATCCGCTTTATTTATGCGTAATAGTTATGAATATTGGAATCGCTATGATATGCGGCAATATTTGGAGCTTGCTCATTGCAGGGATAATTACGGTTTTTACCATTATGACTGTTTTTAAGGAAGAAGCTTTTCTAAAGGAGAAATTTCATCCGAAGTACCAAGAATATATGAAAAAGGTTCCCTGGCGGATGATACCAAAGGTATTTTGAATAACTAACTATCAAAATCATTATCAAAAGCAATGAGAAGCGGATTTCTTATTGCATTTACAGGGAGGAAAAATGTTAAATAATAGAATAATTATTAGAATTACATTATGGTGGGGAATTATCGCCGATCTAATCGAAACTATAAGAATGGTCATACCAAGTCTTTTTATTACGACTACGGGATTAAATGCAACATATAATAATAGTTTCAGATTTGCTCTTTTATACGGCGCTCCGGTAATGCTTGGTTGGACTCTATTGTTATTTTGGGCGGCTCGTAAACCGATTGAAAGAAAAGGGATTTTTGTTTGTCTTGTTCCGGTGATAATTGGTTATTTTGTCGTTGAAATGGTTGGAATTCGAATGGGAGTCTTAACTTTAAAAAATACGTTACCAACATTTATTCTTCAGACGTTCTTGTTAATAATGTCAATAATAAGTTTTTATGTGGCGAGAGAAAGTGAAAAGAAGGATGCTCCATCGGAATAAATAGGCGCTAAACTTGACACGGGTGGTATAATATGTTAATATAAAAGTACAGTGTACTTATACGAACGCTGTACTTTTATATATGTTGGAGTAAATTATGCAGTATGCCAAAGATGAAATCAGACAACGGATTATTGATGTGGCGAGGGAGGAATTTTTAGAAAAGGGGTTTGAGAAGGCTTCCATCAGAACCATCACCGCCAGAGCCAAAACCTCAAAAAGTAATTTATATAACTATTTCAAAGATAAGGACCATTTGTTTTGTTCCATTCTGGAACCAACAGTGTCGAAGATTTATCAAGGACTCGAATTGGCAAAGAGTTTCAACGTACCGAAAGAAGCAAATGCCTATACCAAAGAATCACAACAAATGGTTATCGGTGTGGTAATGCAGTTTATATTTGAAAATTTGACCGATATAAAATTGTTGCTTTTCCAAGCTCGTGGTTCTTCGCTTGAGAGTTTAAAGGAACGTGTAATCGATGCTTTTACGGATGTATTGTACGATTGGACGCAATCAATCAGACCGGAAAAAGGAATTTCCAAATTTTTCGTCCGGTGCGTCGCGAATTTTTATTTAAGCGTTATTGAACAGATGATTTTAACTTTAACAAGCAAAGAACAGGTGGAAAAAGAAGGGGAGAAGTTTTTAATCTTTGTTTATAATGGCTGGCAAGGTGTATTTCAACAAGAATGATTCAATAAAGCCAAATTTTAGAATATTGGGAAATTAAGGAGCCTTGAAAGGAGTTAAACGTAATGACTGAAAAAATCGCAATTAAACTAGGGAATGTCCAAAAAACGCTGCTACTTCCATTATGGGGGCGTGCTCTTGAAACTCAAAAGAAGAAGCCTTTTTTAACAGATCAAACCGCAGTTGAAATCATTAAAAAAATCGACTATGACTTTTCGACAATTACCGCTAATTTAAGCGAGATCAGTCAATTGGGTTGGATCATCCGTAGTTTATTGATTGATCGAATTATTAAAGGATACTTGGAAAAACATCCGAAAGCGACGATTGTCAACATTGGTTCCGGTATGGACACAACTTTCGAGCGGATTGATAACGGGCTTACCTTTTGGTATGATTTGGATTTACCTGATGTTATCAAGCTGCGAAAAGAGTTTATATCTGAAAATGATCGCCGTAAATTTATATCTGCTTCCTTTTTGGAAGAACAATGGCTCGATCAATTGAAAATCGAAGACAATCTTTTGTTCATAGCCGCCGGAGTGTTCTACTACTTTGAAGAATTTCAAATTAGGGGCTTTTTAAAGAAAATTGCCGATAAATTTCCGGGATCTGAGATTGTTTTTGACGCCACTTCACCTATTGGCGTTAAAATGGCAAATAAAATGGTCATTAAAAACAGCGGATTGGATGAGAAGTCATTTCTCAAGTGGGGATTGAAAAGCGCCAAAGAGATTCAAAATTGGGATAACAGGATCGAAGTATTGGGTGAAAGTCTATTCTTTAAAAATCTGGAGCAAGATCTAAAATTAGAAACTAGGATCGGGACTTTAATGTCGGATTTATTCAAGATGCAGTTTATGGTTCATTTGAAACTTTAAGGAAAAATTAAAAATATCCTTTGTCATTAACTTCATTTGTCGAACTTCCGGTGAATAAAAAAAATAAGTATTGGGGTGCGACGAAGATGGCAAAAAGAATCGATTCCAAAACGTCACGAACCGCCCAGTGGACTTGTACTTGCAGAGTTATATCTTTTTTAGAAACCAATGAACAATATCATAGTGATGATTATGTTTCGTTGCTGATTGTGCCTTCATTTTTAAAAGGAATGTTTAAATTTTCCTTCGGCCGACGTTGTTTTGTTAACTTAACCGCTAAAGGAATCTATGAATATGTAATTGCCCGGACCAAATATATTGATTCCGAATTTACCAATACCTTAAAAGAAGGCTGTGATCAAGTACTTATTTTCGGAGCCGGTTTTGATTCCCGGGGGATCAGGTTTCCCGATTTAGCGCAAAATACTAGAATATTTGAGTTGGATGTACCAATTACCCAAAATGCAAAGATTGGCCGCTACAAGGAAAAAGGGATTAAGACTCCGGAAAATCTGATTTTTGTTCCCATTGATTTTGAGAAACAGAGCATCGCCGAAAGACTTAATGAAAGTGGTTTTATCAAAGGCCAAAAATGCCTTTTTATTCTAGAGGGATTAATCATGTATCTGCAGCCGGAGGCGTTGGAACGGACTTTTAGGATAATTCAAGAATATGCCGGACCGGGGAGCAAGATTATCTTTGACTATATTTATGCCTCTGTTTTGCGAAAAGAGAATTTATATTATGGTGAACAGGATATGGTAAGACGGGTTTCAAAGGCAAAAGAGGCATGGGTTTTCGGAATAGAGAAAGGAAAAATCAAAGAGTTTTTGGCCCAATATGGTTTTAAGATGTTGGACCATTCGGATTCAAATGATCTGGAGCAAAAGTTTTTTAAAGATAAGGACGGAAAGATTACCGGGAGGGTTAACGGAACTCATTGTCTGGTGACGGCGGTAAAAAGATAAGAAAAACTTAACATCACTTCCGTGGCCGAATGAGGAATTTACCGTAGTTGTTGGGATTGAAACCTTTTTCTTTTGGCAAGATCCGCTTACGGCGCTTACAGAAATCAATCGAGTTTTAATTCCGGGCGGAAGGTTAATCATTGAAATGGCATTTAATAAGGACGATGGATTAGATCACACGGAAGATATTAAAAAAATGAATTTTAAGTTATACAGCGCTGACGAAATGGGCCGGATATTAAAAGAAACCGGTTTTAAGGATATTACATATGATTATTACCAAGGCTTCCGGATTCCTTTTAAGGGATATGTGGTTCCAAGGGGTATGATTATTAGAGCGGTCAAATAACTAGTCTTCGGAGTCTAAACTCAACCCTACTCCTTAAAGGGAACCTGTCATAGTTCCTGAGCTTTAACTCTGTGTCTCTGCGCCTCTGTGGCTAAATCATTATAGGCTACAGAGATACGGAGGCATAGTCGTTTTTTAGATAGCGAAGATCTGCCCCAAACTCACCTCCAATCTGGTGAAATAATAAGAAACCGCAGTTTCATCCTTTTTATAAGTAGTATTTTGACTAATATTATTCTCTTCAAATAGATAAACACTCACTTCATGGTTTAACGGATTAATAATCCAGTATTCTTTAACCCCGGTAGCCATATATAAATCCAATTTTTTAATAAAATCCTTGCTACGGCTGCTTTCGGAGATAATCTCCACTATCAGCGCCGGAACTCCCATATAATAATCTTTTTCATTTAAGTTCTCCTCAAGGTCACAAATTACCATCAAATCAGGTTGGACAACATTGATATTATCCGGATTTCGTTTCAGGGTAATATCGAACGGGGCAAACATTGGCCGGCATTTTTTTCCGTGAAACCAGTTGTAGAAGATAAAGTGAAGTTCGCTAAGGATTCTTTGATGAATTACTTTGGGTGATGCCAAGAGATAGATTTCACCGTCAATGTACTCGTATCGCTCGTCACTATTTTCGGTCAACTCAAGAAACTCTTCATATGAAGCTTTTCGCGGTATTACCTCGTAAACTTGAGCCCGTTCGTTGATTTGTTCACTATCGACGGGAGTTTTCTCAATATCCTCATAAGCGGATAATTTAGCTACCTTTCTACCGCTGGAGGTAATAATTATTTCTTCTCTGGCGGAAAGCCGCAAATATTTTCCTAGATTATTTTTAAGGTCCGTTGAATTGACTATCATTTATAAAGCCTCCAAACAATCGGCTATTTTAGCTATTTTGGCTAATTTAATTTTACACAAAAATGCAAATGACGTCAAATAACTTTATATTTGACATTGCCCTTGGGGCAGGCATTATAATTGGATTACATTAAAAATCTCAATGTTTGGAGGGGATGACCATTTATACCAGAGGGCAATTTGCCTTAATCGGCAAAGTCTCAGTTAAAGCGTTGCGTATATACGATGAAATTGGGCTGTTAAAACCGACGCGCATCGATCCGGACAACCAATATAAGTATTATTCAACGGAGCAGGTTGACGAGATTGTTTTTATTAACGAATTAAAAACATTCGGGTTTTCTTTGGATGAGATTAAGAACTTAAAAGCCAATAATGACTCGAAATATTTGAAAGAACGGTTTGAGCATAGGTTTAATCAATTAGACTCGGAGATTAAGGAGAACTATCGGATTAAGAATAACTTAGCCGAAAAGATTGCTCTTTTGAATTCCGGTATTATCAATTTCCAAAAGAGGTTGGAATATAAGATTCAAACTATAAAATGGGAAGATATGACGGTTGTCGGTTTTCGTCAAATGGCAAACATTCAAGATGTTGGCAGATTGATTGGCAAAGTATATGAAATTATCCACGAACTTTCATTGGAAGCTGTAGATTCACATTTGATTATCTTTCACAACCATGAACGGGAGATCCAGGATGAGAATGGGGAATGGGACCTTGAAGTTTGCATTCCGGTCAATAAAAACTTCAATGGCGCAAACTATACCACTAAAGTTTTGGAAGGGAAGACCTATGCTAAGACCTCCCAGGTAGGAGGATTTTGCGATATCGGCAAGGCCCACGCCGCGGTTATTGACTGGATTGCCGCCAATAATCTTAAGATTTGTGGCGCGCCGCTGGAGAAGTATCTAACTGCCCGGCAGGCAGTATTTAACCCAAGCAGTTTCGAAATAGAGGTTTACTATCCCATCGGACCGCTGGAGTAATTGCTTGATTAGGTATTATGGAATTGCCACAAAGGAGTATCAATATGAGTATTGTAAAAAAAATCATGGAAATGACCTGGGTTGAATTACAGAGCCACTTCGGAACAAGTTACTCCGATGTGGCTCTGTTTACTAACTTTAACTGTGTTAAGCGTTAGTTAGAAGTTGTACATTTAATCTAGAGTTATTTTTTTTAGTTCAATTACCGGTCCAGCTTGGCGCCAACTTTTTACCCCATGACTCTCCATTTGTACCAAGCATTATGAATTTTGGATTTTTTTCGTCCAGGTTGGCATTACCGATTTCTAAAGTATTTCTACTATAGAATCCTTGCCATTTCTTTACGGCATATTCGGCAGTCTCACCATCTAGATGAGTCGGGATGATTAGCTTTGGTTTAACCTGGTCCATCAGATTGAATCCTTTTAAATTGTTGATATCCATATCGCTGTAACTATTAGATAATTGAGTTAGGGCGATATCCACTTCACCAATTGTTTTTAACTGGTCCGAAGTGAGTTCCTTCTGCCCAATATCCCCAAAATGAACTATTCGTAGTCCGGCCATTTCAATGATATATATGTAATTAGTACCGCCTTCCGGCAGAAATTCGTCTCCTTCATTATGGCCCGAGGCAATACCGGTAACCTTGACTCCGGTTCCTTCTAATTTTCCAGTTTGTATGTTCAGTTGTTTCCCTGGAAAATCTTTTATAAAAGATGCATTTCTATGGTCCCAATGGCCGTGTGTTGTTAAAAGCAGATCTTCGGCAGTTGCCGGACTAGATAATTTACTGGGATTTTGGACATCGATTAAGACCCGGGCTCCTTCCGGGCTAATTAATTCAAATTGGGCATAATCTTGATAGTGAATTGTAATTTTTGACTCTTCCGCCCATACCGAACAACTGATCACCAGAAAAAGAAGAATAACAAAATTCAATAGCTGTTTTCGCATTACTTTTCCTCCTTTTTATACCGTAACGTTGCAATTAATGATGCAACCAACAGTAATTAACCTAATTACAATTGAAATAAGTTGATTTAATCCAACTTATATAATATACCTTGATTTGTAAAAAATACAGTCGTACTCAGGTACTATTTTAACCTTTATTTTAGTACCATGGTACTTACTTTTTGATAATTTTACAGGAAAAAGATGGAGATTATTGAATCTTTAATGTAAAGTCAAATCTAGTGATAAATAAAAAAAATACAATTATATGATGATTTCAATTTATAGAAATTTTTAAAGTTGCCAATTATATAAATTTAATCCTTACCAAGGCGGGGCAGAGTTTCTCCGCTATTTGGCTGTATGTCATCTGAAGAGGAGCCTCACCGATGGTTAGAGATCATTGCAATTTAATCAATGAACGAGTGCATCGTCACTATTGGGATGAGGATCAAAACTGCGCAACTACTGTTTTACTAATTTTAGCTGAGATTTTTGAAATAAAACTCGCTTCCCAGACTTTACACTCGGCAATCGGTATGCACGGAGCGGGAGGCTTTAGGGCCCAGTGCGGCTTAGTGGAAGGAACGTTAATGTTTCTTGGTATTGCAGGGAAAGAGCGGGGTTTGGATGATGCGGACATCATAAAGCATTGCTATACTTTCGCAACTGAATTTCAAAAGAGTTTCGGGAGTTTAATTTGTAGCGATTTACGTCCTCAGGGTTTTAAGCCTGATAATCCGCCACATCTTTGTGAAGAATTGACCAAAAAGGCTATTGAGTTTGTGGTGGGTTATATCTCTAAAATTATTAATTGATTTAGAAATATTCGAATGTGTACTCTTTCATAACAGTTTAGAATACGGCATATTTAGATGTATTCTATTCTCTCAATTAGTGGCTGGAGGGGAAATTTTAATGAAAGTTAAAAATAGTAAGGGTTGGATTTTATGTACAGTGTTCTTCTTTATAATCTTAAGCCATTTTACATTTGCAAAACCGGATTTAGGCGAAGATTATCTAAAAAAATACTTTAACGGTTCAATACTAGTCGCCAAAGAAGGAAAGATTTTATTAAGAAAAGGATACGGCAAGGCGGATTTTAAAAAGAGGATATCCAATACTCCGGAGACTGTTTTTAGATTGGCCTCTATAACCAAACAGTTTACGGCCATGGCCGTCCTGATTCTCGAGGAACAAGGAAAACTTAGCACTAATAACCCGCTTTCAAAATACATACCGGACTATCCAGAGGGCGATAAGATAACAATCCATAATCTGTTAACCCATACATCCGGGATTGAGGAATATTTTAGAGATGAACTTATTAGTTGGGACCATTATTACTTACCGGAAGAACTAATTTCTATATTTAAAGATAAACCCCTAAACTTTCCACCGGGAGAAAGATTTCAATACTGCAATTCCAATTATATTCTACTTGGATACATTATCGAAAAAGTATCAGGTAAAAAATATGGGGATTTCCTTCGAGAATACATTTTTGCCCCTTTAGATATGAAAGTTTCTGGTTATGAAGATGGAAAAATCAAGTTTAAAAATAAAGCAATTGGATACTATTCAATAAAACCGAAACCAACGGTAGCGTTTAATTTTGATATGTCGATAACCTATTCCGCGGGCGGTCTTTGTTCCACCGTTGATGACCTTTACAAATGGGACCAAGCGCTCTATACCGAAAAATTGGTTAAAAAGGAAACACTGAAAAAGATGTTAACCCCATATTCGCCAGTTATCAATTACGGTTATGGATGGGCCGGATGGACTAATGAAACATCAACATTTGTTAATATGGACCATACCGGCTCTTTCTCGGGTTTTAGTTCATATATATATCGTGATATCAGAAATCAGACAGTCATTATTATGCTCAGCAATGAACAGGGTAAAAATATGAGCGGATATTTGAGTATGATTCGGCTATAAGTGTTCAAATTACTATAACCTTCTGTCAAACATTATATCTTTTAAGGGGGGAGCGTTTCTTGGAAGACTATCTGAAAAGTTACGATGACGAGGATGAAAAAGGGGTATCAGGTTTAATCTTATTTTTTATTGCCACGTTAATCCTTTTTGAGTCGGTTTACGGTATTATCAGTATGTTCCAAACAAGAAGAGCCTTTGACTTAATGCCTTTCACCGGCAATGTTTATAACTTGTTATTTTTAGGACATTTCTTGTTCATTGTTTTCACTGTTTTTTCATTTTATCAGTTACCGCAGTGCGCGGTTAAAGTCGCCAAGTCATACCTTGTTTTCCGTTTTATCTTTTTAACGCTTTTAATTATTATTAATTTCAATTATACACTTCACGATCCAAATGCTATTGGAGTTAGGACTCATCAGTTTTATTCCGTAACGGATATGATTATCAAAATTGTACTAATACCAACAGCGTATGTGTTAATTTATAGTATCTTCTGGTATCTTTATCTGATTAAGTCAAAAGCAGTCCGCAAGAAGTTCGGAGGTGATTAGCCATACTAGAATATCATTTAACCTTTGATGCCAATAAAGTGAAGGTAAAATTGTTGTCAAATTTGACCCGGAATACTTATTTTGAAGTTGAGGGAATTACGGAGGAATAACAAAATGGAGCATATACTAGAAATTGCTCCCTGCGGCATGAATTGTTCGCTTTGTATAGCATACCAACGTGAAAAAAATAAATGTTTTGGCTGTAACGGACCTGATGCCTATAAACCGAATCATTGCCGGGTGTGTCGTATTAGGTATTGTGACAAACAAGTTCCAAACGAATCCGGTTCTTCATTTTGTTACTCTTGTAATAGGTTCCCTTGTAAACGTCTGAAACAATTGGACGCCCGCTATCGGACCAAATACGGGATGAGTATGATTCAAAATTTAGCAATCATCAGGGAACGGGGGATCGCCAAATTCAGCGAAACGGAGAACGAAAAATGGACCTGCAAGTTGTGCGGCGCATTGTTCTGCGTTCACAGGAATAAATGTCTATCTTGCGGTAGTATAAACGAAGCATTTCCAAGAAATCCATAATTGAATTATGTTGGACGAAACCGGAATAAATTAATGAAGCAGTTTTAAAGATTTAACTCCATATAAATTGCTCCCGGTAAAGGGTTGAACCTATATGGTTCAATCTCATAAAATCCAAGCCTCCGGTAAAGTTGAACCGCTTCCTTTAGTGAGTCCAAAGTATCGAGACGCATTTTTTGATAACCGAGGCTCCGTGCCTCGGCAATTATGTTGTTGGAGAGGAGTATTCCCACTCCTTGACCGCGGTATTCCGGGCGGACATAAAGCCGTTTCATTTCACATATTTCAGATGTTATACATCGCAAGGCCACACAACCGCCAGCATTCCGGTTTTCTTTAGCAAGGAGCAAGCAACCGGTCGGTTCGCTATAGGCTCCGGGGAGTGAATCAAGTTCTTGTTGAAAGTTTTGAAAGGAAAGGTCCGAATTAAGATAAGCGGCATATTCCAGAAATAGTTCTTTAATTAATTGAATATCTTCACTAACTGTTACTTTAATTATTTGCACTGGTGATCACTCCGTGGCAGTTTCGTACCCGTTTTTATTTCTTCCCTAAGATAGTTTCAATTGACTTCATATGAGATATAAGCTTGGTTAAGTCATCTAATGAAAGGTTTTCGATGATATTCTCAACCTGGCGGTCGGACATTTGGTTAATGTAGTCCAGTGTTTGACGGCCTTTTTTTGTTAAAGACAAAAGATTGATCCGATTGTCGGAGGGGGACTTTTCAATTTCAACAATTCCGCTTTTAATTAAACGCTTAACGATCCTGCTCAAATAGCCGGCGTCAATTTTGAGAATTTCCTTTAAAGTTGTGATGGTGTACTTATCATTTATCCCAATCTCTAATATTACTCTGGCCTCGGCCAAGGTATAAGTACTATCAAAGCGGTAGCGGCTTAAAAGCCCGATTAGGTTGGTATAAAACCGGTTAAAGTGTCTGATGTCGTGAATTATTTCTCCAAGGTTTGAATATTTGGGCATTTGGTTTCCTTCCAATAATGGAGAGTCAATTGATATACGCGTTTTATTTTCCAGTTAAAATGGTAACATCATTATTTGACTTAGTCAAGTAAAAAAATGCCAATTATGTTTTTGTTGTGAACATCGGTATATATGGTATTTATTTATGCATAGTGTTAAAATATTAATGAACTTTAAGGTTTTAATACTTGAAAAAGCATTTTGGGAGAAAACATGTATAAAATCGGGATCGACTTGGGTGGGACCAAGACTGAGATTATCGTTTTGAATCAGCAAAATCAAGAGATTTATCGTAAAAGGATCCTTACCGAACAGGAAAAAGGCTATCAAAACATTCTTATCAAAATCGAAACACTTTATCAGGATGCACTTTCCGCGATTAGTCAGCAACCACATACAGTCGGTATAGGCATTCCCGGTTCGATTTCATTCAAGACCAACCTGGTCAAAAACGCCAATACCCAATGTTTAAATGGTAAACCGTTGCAAACGGACATCGAAGCTTTACTAAAACACCCGGTGGAAGTTCAAAACGACGCCAATTGTTTTACTTTGGCAGAGGCATTACTAGGGGCGGGTGTCGGCAAGCGGATCGTTTTCGGGGTGATCATGGGCACCGGTTGCGGGGGCGGGATTGCCATCGATGGAAAAGTACATAAAGGGATTCAGGGTATTGCCGGGGAATGGGGGCATATGCAAATCGACCCTGCGGGGCCGGAGTGTAACTGCGGGAAACGGGGCTGTGTTGAGACCTACATCAGCGGCGGCGGATTGCAAAATATTTACCGGGAAAGTTTTGGAACATTCAAAACGGTCCAGGAAATCGTGGAAGGTTTTCGTAGCGGAGAGCCGGAAACGAGTATGATTGTTCAAGAATTCATTGAGCATTTTGGAATTGGGCTCTCAAACGTTATAGATATCCTTGACCCGGATATGGTAGTTCTCGGCGGTGGGTTATCGAATATTGAGGAACTTTATACTCTAGGCCGGAAGGAAGTCGGTAAGAAGCTTTTTTCCGACGGAATGGAGACACCGATCGTCAAGAATAAGCTGGGGGACTCCGCTGGAGTGTTTGGCGCGGCGATGATCGGGGTTTGATTTTACAAGAAATAAAAACATATTGTTATGATATAAGGCAGATTAATCCAATCACATATTTTTCACCTGGAGGGGAAATTTCTATTGAATATCGATTTATCTGGCAAGGTAACTATTATAACGGGGGCGACAGGCGAACTAGGGAGGGTCATGGTCCGAACCCTGGCCGAATGCGGCTCGGATATTGCAATTCATTATTTGCATAATGAAGCAAACGCTCAAAAGTTGTTAAAAGAAATAAGCAACATGGGAAGAAAGGCATTAACGGTAAAAGCCGACGTCACTGATTACGAGTCCGTGTTACGAATGCGGGATAAGGTGGTGGAGGCCTTCGGCGCACCGGATATCGTTGTCAATAACGCCGTAATCCAATATCAATGGAAAAATATACTGGACCAAGATCTTGAGGATTATGAAAGCCAGTTTCGTTCCTGCGTTATGCAGAACATCCATATGGCTAAGGCGTTTATACCGTTGATGATTCCCAAGAAAAGCGGCAGGTTTATCGGGATTAATACCGAGTGCGCCATTCAGGCATTCCCCACTCAGTCTGCCTACGCCGCGGGGAAAAAGGGGATGGATGCAGTCTACCGCGTCCTGGCAAAAGAGATCGGTGAACATCAAATAACCGTAAATCAAGTAGCGCCGGGTTGGACTGTCAGCGAAAAGGACCGCCTGAATGGGACTGAGCATCAGGACGCCTATGAAGCTAATGTTCCGTTGAAACGGAGGGGAACCGATCAGGAAATTGCCAATGCGGTGGCGTTTTTAGCATCCGACCTCGCCAGTTTCATTACCGGGGCTTATATCCCGGTGAACGGCGGGAATGTAATGCCAGGAATTTAGGTATATCATTTGGTTTGATAAGAGTCATAGAGTATATCCGGAAGATAAGCCTAAGAGATATGTTATTTAAAATCAGCAAGGGGCTGATGTAAATAATAGGTATTTTTACAGTAGCCTTTTTTGAATTAACTGAATAAATTTCAAGCCAGGTTAAGCATAATCAATGTTTTCTCCTGGCTTCTGTTTCCTAGCTACTATTTTTTATTGATTTTTTCAATTCATGCATATTATTGACTAAATCTGGAATATATTATATAATACAAACGCAACTAAATTGCATTTAGAAAGTTGTGGTATAAATGTCCAATATCGTTCAACTCTTACATGACGCCGGACTAAAGCATACACCAGGACGGGAGGCTTTACTTTATTTATTGATGAATAGCACCGGTCCCATGACCCAGGAGGAGATCTCCAGGGAATTAACGGATGCCGGATTAAACCGGGTCACTATTTATAGGGCTTTGGACTCATTTACCAAGGCCGGGATCGTTCACCGGGTTGAAAATGGCGACCGGGTTTGGAAGTTTGCTTTCTGCGGATGCGGCAATCACGGCCATTGCCACCCTCATTTTATCTGTCGTAATTGCGGCAAAGTAGAATGTTTGGCTGGGGTCAAGCTTCCCGATATCCCGAAGCCTAAGGCCGGATATATTATTGAAGAGCGGGAGTTTTACTTACGGGGTTTATGTGCCCGATGTTCTTAAGAGAATGAACCGAGTCTGTTTGTATAGGGGGAAGGTAATGAAGAAAAAATCGATTATTGTAATAACAATACTGCTGATAGTAGCTGTTTCCGTCGGATGGTTGCTATCGAAAAAACCGGATGTTGACGTTTCCAATACTTCTAAGTTGCAAGTTACCGTTAGTATACCGTTACTTCGCAATTTGGCGGAGGAAATTGGCGGAGAAGAGGTAGTGGTAGAAAGTATTATTAACGGTCCCAGTTGTAATCATGAATACGAACCGGCTTCGGGCGATCTTGTCAAAGTATCTCGATCCGTAATATTCATCAAAGTCGGCTTAGGATTTGACCTTTGGGCGGATAAACTCTTAAAAAACGCCGGTGAAAAAGTGACGGTGATTGACGCTTCCCGTGGCGTGGTCGTAATTAAAGATGAACATGAGCGTGAGGAGCATGAAGAACACGCGGAACATGAGGAGCATGGAACCGAAACAGGTCACGAAGAAGAAGATCACCACCATCATGAATTAGGCAACCCCCATTACTGGGGAAATCCCGAGAATGTCAAAATTATGGCCGGAAATATTTTGGACGGGCTTTGTAAGACGTTGCCGGAAAAGAAAGCTTATTTTACCCAGAATTATCAGGCATATCTATTAAAAATTGATCGGACCGTCGGCAAATTAAAGGCTGAATTCGATAAAACAGCAACCAAACAAATTATAAGCTATTCGGCGGCGTTTCCTTACTTTTACCAATATTTCGGGCTGAATAATCTGGAAACGGTTGAAATCACTTGTGAACAAGAAGTATCTCCGAAGCGTCTGGCCAAGGTGATAACTGACGTGAAAGCAAATCGGGTTAAAGTAGTCGTAGGCGAAACGATTTATCCGAAACTCCCTGAAAACCTGGCTAAAGATACCGGGGCCAAGTTGGTTTTATTATGGCCGGCTACCAATGAGACCGGTGATTATTTGGATACGTTAGAAGAAAATGTTAAGAGACTGGTTTCGGCATTACAATAAGTATTGGAGTTTAGATGATGGAATTAACACATGAAAAACCATTGCTTCAGCTATCCGGAGTTACTTTAGGTTACCCCGGAGTAGTTGCTTTAACGAAGGTTAACTTCAGTATCAACCGAGGTGAATTTTTAGGAATTATCGGTCCCAACGGTTCCGGTAAAAGTACTCTGCTAAAAGGGATTTTAGGTTTAATTAAACCCCTTGGGGGAGACATTTTTTTGTTTGGGTCCAAGATTAGAAACCGGGATATTCGTAAAAAAATTGGTTATATTCCTCAAAAAAGCAAAAGTGAAGCGAGTTTTCCCGCGTCGGTCAAGGAAGTTGTAATGATGGGTTTATATTCCCAGATTGGTTGGTTACGTCGGCCTCAAAGAATTCACTATCAATTGGTCGAACAA
The DNA here is from genome assembly GCA_023435565.1 of Bacillota bacterium. Lineage (GTDB taxonomy): Bacteria > Bacillota > UBA4882 > UBA8346 > UBA8346 > JAAYHS01. The sequence continues at coordinate 12,009 of JAEYRN010000090.1, read as the reverse complement.
AGCTTGGACCGAGTCGGAATGGCTGATCTGTGCGATCGGCCTATCGGGGAGTTGTCCGGAGGCCAATATCAAAAAGTGATGATTGCCAGAGCTTTGGTAAATAACCCGGAATTATTAGTGTTGGATGAGCCTACCGCAGCGGTGGATATCTCAGCTCAAAGATCCATCTTGGAACTCTTGGAGAAACTAAATCAAGAGCAGGGGATGACAGCACTGATGGTATCCCATGATATTAATGAAATCGTCCATTTTTGCGACCGAATTTTATTATTAAACAATAAAGTCTGCGCCTTTGGGACTCCTTCGGAAGTATTGACCAAAGAGAATTTAAAATCGGTCTACGGTGCGCGGATATTTATCTATGACCACCACGGCCATCCTCATATTATGGTAGGTGATTTTGATGATTGAGCTCTTTTCCTTTGCGTTTATGAGAACCGGTTTAATCGGGGCTATTATTAGCGGGGTCTGTTGTTCATTAATCGGGGTTTTTGTAGTATTAAGGGGTATGTCTTATGTAGGGACCGGCATCGCCCATGGCTGTTTGGCCGGGGTGGCTTTGGCCTTCTTAACGGGATGGAGCCCATTGTTGACCTCTACTGTTTTTGCCTTGGCAATGGTAATTATCATCGAGATTTTAAACCGGCGAATTTCGCTAAAGATTGATTCGGCAATTGGGGTCACTTTTTCATTAGCAATGGCTTTGGCGGTACTATTTATCGGACTGTTGAAGCGTTATACCCCGGATATTATGGGATATTTATTCGGTAATTTACTTGGGGTTACTGTGTCGGACCTTTGGATAATGGGTGGAGTAGGCGTTTTAGTAATTTTAGTTATTTTTCTTTTTTTCAAAGAATTACAGTTTTCCACCTTTGACCCGGAGATGGCCGCAGTTTCTGGTATCCCGGCGGGTTTGGTCTCATTGACTCTATCAATCTTAATGGGCTTGACAATCGTAGTATCTTTACAGGCAGTAGGCGAGCTTTTAGTACTCGCGTTAATTGTGCTTCCGGCATCGATTGCCCATCAACTGACCCATTCACTTCCTAAAATGACCTTGCTTTCTGTGGGCATTGGGGTCGGAGTCTCTGTCATAGGGTTAGTTCTCTCATTCTATCTTGATATACCTTCCGGGTCTACTATTGTCTTAATTTTAGGGTTGTTTTTTTCCTTGAGTCTGTTTTTTCGGAAAAAGACTGCCAAACCATAATGTGATTTAATAAAGTTCTTTCCATATGGTGGGTATTAGGATATAATGTTGAGTGTTACGAACTTATATATTTGTAACACTCCTTTATTTTTTATTGAATGGGAGGATTTTTTTTGAGGTATTGTAAAATCACGAAAAAAATTTTTTGCTTGTTCTTATTTATATTCATGTTTCTATCTGGTTCCGGTATGACGGGAGCTTCATCTTCGAGGACTGTCAAAGATTTGGCCGGAAGGATCGTACAAGTACCTACCAGGATAAAGAAGATTGTGGCGATTGAAGCCGGGGCTTTAAGACTGGCAGTTTACCTAAGGGCAACCGAAATGGTTGCCGGAGTTGAAGAAATTGAAAAAACAAATTTAACCAGACCTTACATATTGGCTCATCCCGAATTGACGCAACTTCCTTCCATCGGCCCTTTTCATGGTGGAGATGCCGAATTAATCGCCGCAGCGCGGCCGGATATTATTTTTTGGACCTTTTCCACCAAAGGAAAAGCCGACGCTTTGCAAGCAAAAACGGGAATACCGGTTATTGTCTTAGAATACGGCGATCTTGACGACAGGAAAAATGAATTTTATCGCTCCCTCCGTTTAATGGCCGGGATTGTCAGCCGTGAGGAACGAGCTACCCAATTGATTGATTACTTTGAAAAAACAATTCTCGATCTTCAAAAACGGACTAAAAAGTGTAATTATCAAGAGCTTGTTTATATTGGAGGAGTTTCTTATAGAGGGGCTCACGGGATTACTTCCACCGAACCAAAGTATCCTTCTTTCCGGTATATCAATGTTCCTAACGCAGCTGCGGGAATTAATATGGAACATGCTTTTATCGACAAGGAACAGTTAATCGTTTTAGATCCAGCCATAATCTTCGTTGACGCTGGTGGAGCAGCACTGGTGAAAACCGATCTAAAACCCGGCGCGGTTTTGGCACAAAACTTGCGAGCGGTCAAAAACGGACAATTGTATCAAGTATTTCCGTACAATAACTACACTACTAATTATGAGACGGTGCTAGCCAATACTTATTATATTGGAAAAGTCCTTTATCCCGAAAGATTTTCCGATATCGAACCGGATGTTAAAGCGGATCAAATCTTCCGTTTCTTCCTTGGTAAAAATGTCTTAAAGGAAATGAAAAAGTCATATGGCGGATTTCAAAAGGTGGGCTTCTAGGAAACCATGGACCAAATATTAGCGCAATATCAGTCGTCTCAGTCAAAACGTTGGGTTTTTATCATATTAATAGCTTTAATGCTCGTGCTCTTCGTCTTAATCGGTACCGGACTGGGATCAAGCAGGTTGTCCCTTAGCGACTCCGCCAAAGCGTTGCTTGGGGTCGGTGATCCTACCAATACCGGGATAGTTTGGCGAATCAGATTGCCTAGGGTCTTTGCGGCGGTGATGGCCGGTATGGCTTTGGCTGTTTCCGGGGCGGTAATGCAGAGCCTTCTGAAAAACCCGTTAGGTTCTTCTTCCACTTTAGGCATTTCTCAAGCGGCGGCCTTTGGAGCGGCCTTCGCCGTTATTTTTTTGAAAGCCGGCACAATTCAAAGCAGCAGCTCGGATGCGGTAATCTTAAATCATCCGCAATTGGTTTCCGCATTGGCGTTTCTTTTTAGTTTAATTGCGGCTTTGATTATTTTGGCAATTAGTAAATACCGGGGAACAACTCCCGAAACAATGGTACTTGCCGGAATTGCAATCGGATCATTGTTCTCCGCCGGTACCACGGCCCTCGAATATTTTGCTGACGATATCCAATTAGCTGCAGTTATTTTTTGGACTTTCGGTGATATTGGCAGGGCGTTGTGGCGGGACTTTTTCATTTTAGCCGGGGTGACAATACCGGCTTGTCTCTATTTTTTTAAAAATGCTTGGAACTATAATGCGTTAGATATTGGCGATGAGACCGCCAAAAGCTTGGGAGTTAATACCGTCCGGTTACGATTGATTGGAATGATTGTGGCAACGCTTGCTACCTCGGTAGCGGTTTCGCTATTTGGAATCATTGCTTTTGTTGGTTTAATTGTTCCCCATATTATTCGGCGAGTTATCGGCGGCGACGAACGTTTCTTACTTCCTGCTTCCGCTTTAGGGGGCGGACTATTTTTGTTAATCGCTGATACCTTGGCTCGGACTATAATTGCACCGGTGGTATTACCGGTTGGGATCCTAACATCCTTTACCGGTGCTCCGCTTTTTCTTTATTTATTAGTTAAAGGGGTCCGGAGAAAATCAATATGAAACTTAAGGCTCTGGGAGTTGAATTCAGCTATAATAGCCGTCCGGTTTTGAATGATGTTAATCTCTGCATTCAATCGGGCCAATTTGTTTCAATCGTTGGGCCTAACGGCTCCGGAAAAAGTACCCTGCTTAGATGTATCGACCGGGTATTAAGGCTTAGAAAAGGGATTATCCTTATTGACGGGCGGGAATTGAAACATTTCTCCAATATGGAATTGGCGCAGGCTGTTGGATATGTTCCTCAGCATGAAACGGGAAACTATGGAGCAACGGTCTTCGATATGATATTAATGGGTAGAAAGCCTTATGGAGATTGGGGGCCGGGTCCGGAAGATCTTCGAAAAACAGCAGCGGTAATTGACCGACTCGGTTTAAAAGAATTGGCACAGCGGGAAATCGGGACTTTAAGCGGCGGACAACGCCAGAAAGTATGTATCGGCCGCGCTCTAGCCCAAGAGGCCGGTTTAATCCTACTGGATGAACCAACCGCCAATTTGGATCTCAAACATCAGCTGGAAGTACTGGACCTGCTGAAAGAAGAGACCCGCCGGGGTAATTCAGTATTGGTAGCGATTCATGATTTAAATCTTGCCGCCCAATATAGCGATCAAATTATCATGCTCAATAATGGTGAAATTTTTAGCGCGGGAGGGACTGAAATACTTAACCCGGAAAACATCGAGGCTGTTTATGGGGTCAAGGTCAACTTGATTAATAATGGCCTCCAGCAGGTGATTATACCAATTAGAGCGGTAGGTGTTCATTAATATGAGAGAAATTAGGGAGATCGGATTTGTTAAAAATAAGTTTCGGGAACCGGCTGATCCATTCGAAATTCGGAAACATGAAAGTGAAATAATTATAGTTCAAGAATATGCCGATGGCCTCCATCGAATTGAAGAAAATAAGTATTTACAAGTTATATATTCTTTTCACCAATCGGAAGGATTTAAATTAATAGGCCCAAGATACGATGGTGAAGTTACCGGAGTATTTTCCTCCCGAAGTCCAAAGCGTCCTAGTTCTATCGGAATAACCACTGTTAAATTAATCGCCCGAAATGGCAACCGGCTACGGGTTAGTGGACTGGATGCTTTGGATGGCACTCCAATCCTTGATTTGAAACCTTATGAACCAAGGTTGGATGAGCCTTCATTGGAAGAATTGGGAAAGGAAAAGGAAATCTCCAATCCGCGGCAGGAGATTATCAGATTAGCGAAAAGCGGTGACCTGGAATCATTGTTGGTTAAAGCCGGAAGTTTGCATGGGCACATATGTCCGGGACTTGCATTGGGCGTAATCGCCGGGGCATATGGAATAAAGAAATATGGCCCAAAGAATGACGGCATGGAAGAATTTTTAGCGATTGTAGAGACTAACAATTGTTTCACAGATGGAATTCAATATGTTAGTGGTTGTACTTTCGGAAACAATGCCTTGATATACCGCGACTATGGTAAAACGGCCGTTACTTTTTCCCGAAGAGACGGTCATGGAATCAGAATGATTGTCCGACCGGATTATAAACAGTTTCAGGAAGAACATTTCCCCGAATTTACGAAATTATTTCAGATGGTAGTAACGGAACGTAATGGAGATGAACAGGAAAAGCTTAGGTTTAAAAAGGCCGCCGCTGAAACAGGAATAGCATTATTAAAAATTCCAACTGAAAACATTTTTAAAGTTGAAGAGGTTAAAGCGAAGCTTCCCAAATATGCGCCTATTTATGGAAGCGTAACTTGTAAAGACTGCCGGGAATCAATGATGTCCAGCCGTACCGTTTTGTTAAATGGCGAGCAATTATGTATGACTTGCGCGAAAGAGGCATATTATGAATTAAGCGGCTGTGGTATTCAAAACATTAGCGACTAAAATGTTGGATTTATATTTGCAGAGATGAACCAAGAGGTATTAACGAATACCTCTTTTTTATGTTTCTTGATTTTTAACCGTTGAAACCATTATTTAATTTGACTTTGGTAAGATAAAAGTATAAAATTGCTTATGGGCATACGCTAATATATTAGAATACACCTAGAAATCAGTAGTCAGGAGACAAGGGTTTGAAGAACTGGTGAATTAGGAGATGTCAATTATTTATTTAAATTTTGTGCCCAAAAGGACATGGGAATAACTAAACAAAAACTTAATTTAGAAAGGTGACTGACAAATGGGTCAAACTGAACAAAATCCTTTTGAAAAAATTCAGAATCACTATGGTAAAATTCAAAATGTCATAGCGGTCATGAGCGGGAAAGGTGGAGTCGGCAAATCTTCGATAACCGCGTTGCTTGCTTCGGCATTGAATAAGAAGGGTTTAAGGGTCGGTGTTTTAGATGCCGATATTACCGGGCCTAGTATTCCCAAAGTGTTTGGGGTTAAGGAAAGGGCTGAGGTAATCGGGGAGGCGATTCTCCCTTCGGAAACCACCAAAGGAATTAAAATTATGTCCATTAATTTACTCCTTGAAAACGAAGAAGACCCGGTTATCTGGCGCGGACCATTGATTGCAGGCACGGTTAAACAATTTTTCGAACAGGTTGACTGGGGCGATTTAGATTACTTAGTGGTTGATCTACCGCCGGGTACCGGTGATGTTCCATTGACTGTAATGCAGTCGCTCCCTTTAAATGGTTTGATTGTGGTTTCTTCCCCTCAGGAACTGGTGGCGTTAATTGTCAAAAAAGCGATCCATATGGCAGGTAAGATGAATATTCCGATTTTAGGTTTGATTGAGAATATGAGTTACTTTGAATGTCCTGATTGTAAACGAATAACCGAACTGTTCGGTAAAAGCCGGGCGGAGGTTGTGGCTTCGGAAACCGGAATTTCTTTACTGGGAAGGCTGCCGATTATGCCTGAAGTAGCCCAGCTAAGTGATGAAGGAAAGATTGAAGCCGTTGATCTTATCTGTCCCGAGTTCTTTGATGAAGTGGTAAATAATTTGTTGACTAAACCGGAATTAGGAGAGATTAAAATAAAGAATTAGATTATTAATAGGAGTGTGAAATCAAATGAAAATTGCGATTGCTAGTGAAGGTAAGTATGTAGCCCAACATTTCGGTCATTGTGAAGGATTTACCATTATTGAAGCGGAGAACAAGGCTGTCAAGGATAAGCAATTTGTCGCCAACCCTGGGCATCGACCGGGTTTTTTGCCAAACTATCTTAATGACTTAGGGGTTAATGTGATTATCGCCGGAGGTATGGGTGGCGGCGCTATAGAGATTTTTAACGCTAAAGGGATCGAAGTTATTACCGGTATTACAGGCAGTTTGGAAGAGACAATTGAAAAATATTTGAACGATACTTTACGTTCTTCCGGAAGCGTTTGCCATCAGCACCAACATGCCGAAGAATGCGGGCATTAGGAATTTGTGACTAATTGCAGTCTGGTTTTTTTGATGGTATTATTTAAGAGTAAATTTTGATATAAATTGGAAGTGAAAAGATGCCCAGACCGGTAAAATGGAGAAAAGTCGCCTTTATTCCCGGAGTCCGTTACTACATCCCGGTAGGTGTACCCCAATGCAACCTGGAAGAGAATGTACTTAAAATTGAGGAATTGGAAGCCATTCGTCTCAAAGATCTGGAAGGGTTGGAACAAGAGGATTGCGCCGAACAGATGGAGGTATCCCGACAGACCTTTCAACGAATTTTAATTGAAGCTCGTAAAAAAATAGCCGAATCGCTAGTTAATGGGAAAGCGGTCCGGATTGAAGGCGGGAACTTTACCAGTAACATTTGTCCGGTTAAATGCTTAAGTTGTCAACGAGAATGGCAAGAAAGTTTTGAAAATTACCGAAAAGTTTTAGATGGAAGCTATGAGTGTCCTCATTGTGGTTCTAAAGAAGTTACATGTGCTTTTGGCAGAGGTAAGCGTTTTTGCGGTGGGCATTGCTGGCGGCACGGGCAAAAACCAGAATAGTTTTTGACATATTTTTGATGGGGAAACATATTTATTATTGAAGTATTAGGTGATAGAATCGCTGCCTGTCGATCCATGTCAATTTGCTTTCATTATCTCACGTTGGTCAATCGGAGATTGACGTGGACGATTATATATTGTGGCAGAAGGGTTAACAAAGGTAATTATTCTGATAGTTAATTGACGCAAAATAATTTTTTTAAAGGAATTTACGGGAAATATAGCTGAAAATACCCTCTAGAGTCTATATTTGACTAAATAACGAAAATGAGTTATAATTAAGATCAAATTTCATAAATTATCTTCCTGTTGCGCTTAATCTCTTAAAAAAGAGAACGGGGGAACCAGTTTTCAGGGGTGAATTGCTGTGATTGTCACAGTTTAGGGTTACTCAAGCGACCCGAACCCGGCAGCTAACTTCGTAAGCGTTGCATGAGAGGGAAGCATGGCTTTTTCAATTCGACCATGGATTCCTCCATGGTCTTTTTGTCTTTAAAATTCGTCCGGAGGTGAAACAAATGATTAAAACCTGTCTGCTCGGTCTTGGAAGAACCGGCAAGGTTGTCGCCGAAGAATTGCTCTCATCTCGGGAGTTCGATCTGGTTTCGGTCATTGCTGGACCAAAGAGTAAGAAGATTAATAAATCTTTAAGAGAATTAGCCAACCTCAATAGCGACTTATTGGTTTCAAATTCTAACTCATTGGTAGAGGAGATTCGAAAAAAGAAATTTCCGATTGCTATTGATTTTTCTTCACCGGAGGCTTGCCTAAAAAATGCGCAAGTGTTAGCGGAAAACGGTGTCCATATGGTTGTTGGGACTACAGGCTTTAATAAGATACAAGTTTACGAATTAAAGAACCTGGTCCAACGTTTTAAAATCGGCCTAGTTTTCGCTCCTAACATTTCTGTTGGTATTAACGCTCTTCTTTTCATTGCCAAATCATTAGCGAAGCTCGTTCCCAATTATGATGTAGAAATTATGGAATCCCACCATCGCCATAAGGTTGATTCTCCTTCCGGGACTGCAATCAAAATCGCAACTGAGATTCATAATGTAAGAGGAGAACAAGATAAGAATAACACCTTCGGTAGAAAAGGTACAACTCAAAGAGAAAATTCGGAAATTGGGATCCATGCCATCCGGGCCGGAGGGATTACCGGTGTTCATCAGGTATTATTTGCCGGCGAATTTGATGAGATCGAAATCATCCATCGGTCTTATTCAAGGAAGGTTTTTGCTGCCGGTGCCTTGACAGCAGCTAAATTTATTTTGAATCGAAGAAGATTTTTCTCCATGGAAGAGGTCTTATCATATGATGAAAAAGATGAGGCCGAACAGATCGAAAATTGGGCATAAAAAGATTATAATTGCATATATTTTATTGGTGAGTTCGGTTGGTTAGGAAAAGGGAGGACCTGGTAATCTGGGTGTTCCTTTTTCTATTTGTGGGAATTGCATAATTACCTTAATAAACCCTTTGGCCACAAGACTAGCCCAGATGTATCTATCAATATATTGTGAACCAAAGCTTAAATCATGAATTATGCAATTCCTTATTTAATAATTATCTTTGAATAAATCCTCATATTCGCCATAACCTTCTTTTTTCAAATCGGATTTTGGGATGAACTTTAATGCGGCTGAATTTATACAATAACGCTGTCCGGTAGGTTTTGGGCCGTCGTCAAAGACATGACCCAAATGGGAATTGCCTTTTTTACTTCGGACTTCGGTACGCTCCATCAAAAGGCTTCGATCTTTATTTTCAACGATATTTTCAGGTTTTAGAGGTTTGGTAAAGCTGGGCCAGCCGGTCCCTGAGTCAAATTTGTCGGTGGAGCTAAAGAGAGGTTCTCCGGATAATAAATCAACATAAATTCCTTCTCTCTTATTATCCCAGTACTCATTGGCGAAAGGTTTTTCAGTGCCGTTTTCTTGCGTCACATGGTACTGAAGGGGATTTAATTGTTCTTTAGATACTCCTTTTTTCGTCTGTTTATTCCAAGTTCGGGTTAAGAATTCTTCTCTACCGGAATTTTCCCGGTAAACACAATATCTAAGTGGAGCTTTTTGGTGATAATCTTGATGATACTCCTCAGCTTGATAAAATGGAGCAGCAGGAAGAATGGAGGTTATAATCGGCTTTGCAAATTTTCCGGACTTCTCTAGTTTTTGTTTCGATTCTTCGGCTAGTTTTTTTTGTTCCTCATTATGAAAAAAGATAGCCGACCGATATTGGCTGCCCTTATCGACAAACTGTCCATTGGGATCGGTGGGATCAATTTGTCTCCAGAATAGATCAAGTAGTTGTTCATAATTAATAACGGATGGGTCGTAAATCACTTGGATTGCTTCGTAATGGCCTGTCTTGCCACTACAAACTTGTTCGTAAGTTGGACTATCCACGTTTCCACCGGTATAACCGGTTTTAACGTCAATTACGCCGGTTAATCTTTCAAACGGGGGCTCCATACACCAAAAACAACCACCGGCAAAAGTTGCTATTTGATATTTGTTCAAGTTATTGTATTTCATTAAATTTACCTTTTTTTAGTTTCAAGAATTAATACCTTATATTATACCCAATTAATGCTTCTACAAAATAAAAAATAAAAACAAATGCAATAAATTAAGAAGGAAAAACGTCTTAAAGATAGATGGGATAAATCTTAATTTGAAGGGAAAAAGGGAGGAGAAATAATGTAAATTGATAAATCTTCTTTTAATTATTAACGAAAGTGATGAAATTATGAGTGTACAAAAAAGAAGCCAATCTTTAGCCGACTTTTTTAGCAAAGAACGTATTAAATTAATCAGTCGCCTTCACCGGGCCATGAACGACTTTTCCGAGATGGAGATTGAAGACGCGGTCAGTGATATTTTGTTAAATTTATTTAATAAAGCTGATATTGCCGGACAAATTGAAAATATAGCCGCATATATCTACCGTGCTGCTTACAATCGTTTAGTGGATTTATACCGGAGCCGAAAAAGGCTTATCTCCATTAATGCCTTTGTAGGTGAAGGCAATGAGCTGGCTGAAATTATCCCGGATTCTACCAGCGATCCGGAATCCGAAACACTTCGGAATGATTTAAAAATTCGGCTTTATCAAGCAGTGGATGCACTTGAACCAAAACAACGCGCTGTATGGATCGCTACGGAAATTGAGGGCTTTTCTTTCCGGGAATTATCGGAGAGGTGGGGCGAACCGATCGGAACTTTGCTTGCGCGAAAACACCGGGCTGTAAGTATACTTCAGAAATCATTGCATGATTTACGGACCGATCCTAAAATTTAAAATCAGGAGGAAATAAAATGGATTGCAAAGTAGGACCACTTAGAATTATAAGATATATAGGGATGGGGATAGTAGGGATTTTAACCGCAGGAATATTTGCTTTTTTATTTGGTTTTTTTGTTATGAAACTATGGAATTGGCTGATGCCAAATTTATTTCAGCTTAGAATGATTACTTTCTGGGAAGGATTTGGGTTGGTACTGTTAGCCCGATTAATATTCGGCTCAATTGGACATGATCACGACCATTCCCAACATAAGCATTTTGCTCGTCATTGGGACCGGCGCCACCGGCATTGGGATGATTGGGCCGATGATGAGTGGAAGATTAAGGGTGGATGGAAGAATTGGCGTTATTATGAAGATTGGTGGCAAGTGGAAGGTAAAACAAGTTTTGAAAAGTATTTAGAAACTCGGGATAATAAGCAACCGGATTTAGAATAGATTATCTATAAGGAAAAGAACTGGTTGTAAAGTTTTTAATCCGTGTCTATGTGTTAATCCTGTCTAAAAAAAAACGAAGCATTTTGACAGGATTAACACGGATTTATTGGATTTTTTCAATAATCTTAATGTATTTATATATTTTCAATAATTTTCATTTAAACAGCTATTTTAAGTTAGCCAGTACCAAACCACCGATACAGAGAAAAACTCCTATTATATTGACTATAGAAAGTGTCTCCTGCATCCATAAAACCCCAATCGGAATAACTAAGAGAGTGAAGGTTACATTGGAGACCAATGCGGCGAGGCTGATGTTCCATCCCGCCCGATAAGCCAGTAGATAACCGACTTCCAATCCGACAATTGCGAATGCCAAGGACAAACTTGCCCAATTAACCTTACGAACCGAGTCCATCAGGTTTCCCCCGCTTGGATAGAAGGGGAGAATTGACAGACAGATAATAATGGCGGCTATATAAGTGAAAATTAGGGTAATGATCGGGTTTACATTTGTAGGGGTGTATTTTTGAGAAAAATGGTAGAAAAGGTTGGCGATGATGGTTAATCCGATTGCAAAATAATAAAGCCACATAGTTAAACTCCTATATAAGAGGGATAGGGAAAGTATACCACAGAATAAGATAAAAAATGAAGAGAAAATGATAATATTTATTTGCCACGGAGACACAGAGACTCAGAGTAAAATATAAATTAATTTATTAACAATTCTCTATGCCTCTGTGTCTCTCCCACAGAAAAGTAAAGAATACTTTAATTATCTCAATCAGACGTAATTTTTTATAAAAAGCTTTCCTTGAGGTGACTCTCCCATATCACACCGGGTCAATGCCCTTACATTCCTTCGTT
>JAEYRN010000027.1 GCA_023435565.1 Bacillota bacterium | reverse complement strand
ACTATACCAAATGAAGGGGTGTTTTTATATGATTTTCGCTAATTTGTCAATTACTGTTCATTTTTATGCCTGATAATTACTGTTTATTGGGTTTGTTCCAACTTTCGCTCTGCGAAAGTTGAGTCTAATATTATTAACTATCACGTATATGAAATAATGCTTTCAAGATTTATTTTTCAAATTGGACTTTAAAACCACAGCACAGAGAACACAGAGGAGATTATGAATAAAAATTGTTCTTGATTAGAAATCTCTGTGACCTCTGTGCTCTCTGTGGTAAAAAAATTCTAACCAATATCACTCCCAATCTCGGTTAATTCCGCCACCGGGACTTCCATTACCAGGTCGGAGTTTAAATCCCGAACCCGGGCCATATCATTTTCCGTCACTTCATCAATCCAAATCGGAACATTTTTATAGGTGACATATATATTTTGTGGTGAATTCAAAATTTCCCCGGCTCTTTGACGTTCCATTTTTACCTCCTATATAAAAATTCATTGTCGTTTAGTGAATTTATTATTACCAATCATAAAAAAACTAGTAGTAATATTACAGTGGATTGTTAAGAAATTCCCCAAATATAAAAGGAAATCAATTGTGTGAATTGAATATACAATTATAGCAATTAGTTCCAAAGATAAAACAGGGAGTAAGTGAAGTAAAAAAAGAATGAATCGAAACAACTTTCTTTTATTGATAAACTAAAACTTTTGACCGAGAGCGGGATGCTAGGCCAATGAGGTTTCATCGATCAAACCGGTAAATTGCTGATTCAGGCTGCTTAACAGGCTGCTCATTCTTTTTCGGAGGGCTTGGCCGCTGTTAAGGTTAAAAATGAAACGGGCGAAACCAAATGGGGATATGTGAATGGTACCGGAGAAATGGTGATCAAACCTGAATTTGACGATGCCGAAGCTTTTTCGGAAGGGCTGGCTTTGGTCAAAAAGGGAACCGTTTTTGGTTACATAAACACAAAAGGAGAGTTCGTCTTTGCTCCGCAATTCGAAATGGCCGCATCTTTCAAGGAGAACATGGCTATGGTTAAGAAAAACGGAGGATTCGGTTTTATTGCAAATCCGCTAAAATAATAGCCGTTTTATGAGTGTGAACCAAAAATAATTAGCTTGAAAAAAAAGAGCAAAATTATTTATACCTATTATGGGCAAATCGTCAAATGTATTTACAATATGTCCAAGCAGTGAAGTTATCTTGAAAACCTTTGAAAAACCCTTTGATTAGCGATAAGTAAAAAATTGAGACCTCATGTTGGCGAATGGTTGTCCCGTTCACCAAATGAGGTCTCAGTCAAAATCGAGTATGATAGCTTTTTATTTTTCTTCCGAACTCGCTTTACCGGTTACTTCTCTAATAACCACATTATCAACATAATATTCCACTCCCGGCCCTGGACCTTCGCTATATAACTCCAATGTTTTCAAGGTGCCGGTCACGTTCAGTTCGTATATACCTTTAATACAAGTCCATTCTTCATCGGAAACGGTCTTTGATTCCACCCAGGAGTAGTTATCGCCTCTGCCATCAGTCCTTTTGATGCTTATCCGTCCGGCGTCGCCCACTCTATTCTTCAGTTTGATCCAGGCGGAAACTTCATACTTTTTACCGGGCTTCATTAAGGATATTATATTTTGGGCCACGCCCTGCCAAGTTTCAGTTCGGCCGGTAATTAGGACACAATTTTTTCCGGTATGGGAAGTTTCATTAGTGATCGTAATCTTACTCGAGCCACCGAAGTTGAACCATCCGGTTGACCCCTCCTCAAAACCTGGATTAATTAACAACGAAGGCTCACTACCCCAGCATAGTTTATCATCGATATATCCGGCAGCAGTTTCCCAATCCACCAAGCCATCCTGTTTTGAATTAAAGGAAAAATCATTATCTTGGCTATAAGCTCCTTGAGTAGTAATTACAGTGTTGAATTTCGTTTCTTGTCCCGGTTCCAATGTTCCGGCTCCATTATTGAATCCTATTTCCAAGTAATAATCGGCTTGGGGTGTAATAGATTTCATTTTAACAATTGATCCGGCCACTGCCGAATTGGGGATTGAACCACCGCTATACTCGAATTTTTGTGGGGCTTCGGAATCATGGGTGTAGAAATAACGGACTTTGACTTTCTCCAGATTTACCGGTACGGTTCCGGTGTTCACAATTTTAAAGTGGGGATTTATCATTTTGGTTTTAGCTACAACTGTCTCATTTTCCATTTGGACCTTTATTTTACCTGTTGGGGGTTTGACGGGGGCTTTTAACTCCAACCAATTAACCTTGCAGGTTGCGCCTTCGTCCCAAGGGGTAAATACTACATAAAAATCATGAACGCCCCTAACTTTCTCCATGGGAATCGATATGGTTTCCCAAACCGTATTCTTCCATGGAGCGGGTTTGTTCTCCTTTGCCGTGAAGGAGTACCTCCCAATTGGGGTGCCCAGTGTCGAACTACCCAATAATAATTCCAATTTGCCCCGGCCATAAACGGCGACTCTCAAATCGCAAGTAGCGGCGCCGTTAAAAAAGTTATAATTCTGATAGGTTGTGAAAGCGCCTTTTTTATTATAGACAACCACTGACCCGCCCTCATTGCAACGTTCCAACTTAACATCTAATTGGTCATCATGATTCTCAGCCTCAATCGGCGCAAAGACTTCTTTGAAACTTAATTCTCCGGGGAGTTCATTTTCAAAGGCGATAAAGGTGGTGACGCTTTTTGCTTTTAATGGGGCCGAAAAAGAATTTCTAGAGACCATAATTTTATCCAATTTGGTCAGGTTTTCGGTTTTAGAGGTCCGGTAGGGAATAACAGCTTTGAGCTTTGAAAATCCATTTAATTTATAGGTGACAGTTTGTTCCTGATCCCCGTTGTTAATAGCCACAATGGCGAATTTTCCGCTGACGTTATCTTTATAAGCCGTTACAAAGACGTTAGTAGTCGGGTTTGGGTCGGTATTAATCCGGACATACCCCGGTCTGATGAAACGGCTGTAATTTCCGATGGTGTAAAGACGTTTAAAGGTTTGGAATGAATTAAAATTCGAATCTAAGTGGACCAAGGTTTCACCTGGCTTATAAGCAATCAGCCACCAGAAAAGCCAGGCGTTGACTTCGGTTATTGTCATATGGTCATGAAAGAGTTTGGCGTATTTGAGGCCGTCATCGATGCTACCGTCGTTAAACCCGATATTGGATACTTCAGTTTGCCAGATGGACTTATTTTTGCTTTTGGCTACCGGAAAGGGTTTTGCTTTGAAATCATAGGCGTGGGTCCCGATGATATCAACTCCCCGGTTGGCTTCGGGATCGTTTAAGGTATCAAGGGCGTATTCTTCACTAAAGTTCATTTCTTCCGGTATTATCACTTTTATATCAACATTATCCCGTTTTAAGGTCGGGGAGAGGTTCTTTTTGATGAAATCCCTAAATTGCGGACCGTTCCAGAGGCAAGAAGAATAGGGCGCCGGGAAACCCGGTTCGTTAGCCAGGGAGACTGCATAAATATCGATATTGTGGTGTTCTTTGTAACCCCGAACATAATTGGAAAGATAATCGGCATATGCTTGATATTTATCCTGACGTAATTCGCCGCCTTTAATGACGCTGTTATTCGTTTTCATCCAGGCCGGAGGGGACCAAACGGTACTGACAAACCGATCACAACCACGTTGTTTAGCCTCGTTCATCAGCCAGACCTGGTCTTCGTCGCCGGTCCAGCTCCAAACTCCTTCTTGGGGTTCGATGCTGGGCGTTGGGCCGTCGATTTTGTTACCCCAGTTGCCGCCATCACCGATTATGTTGCGGACAACGCTCAACCCGATTCCTTTTTCTTGGGAAAAGAGTAAATCGAGGATTAGATTACGTTCGGTTTCCGGGTAAGCCTTTAAATTGGCAGCTTGGTGAAAAGCACCCGATCCTCCGAAACCCTCGATAACTTGTTTTTCATTAGTCCAATCTATGTTACAATTGGGTATGGTATCCATCGAGTTAATTGCAACTAGATTTCCCGCAAAAACTAACAAAACTAATAAAATAATCAGTATACTTTTAACTGGTTTCAATTGCATATAACTCCACTCCCTTCCTTATGATTATACTTTATGATGATAAATAAAAGCAAGGGTGTCCCCTTGCCGCTTAGGATAAAAATAAATGATAATTAACCCTTCAAAGCCCCGGCTAAGGTTCCTTGAATTATCCAACGATGACCTAAAAGGTATAATAATACGGTAGGCGCTGCGGCGATGAGTGCAGCCGATGCATATCGCGGCATATTATCCGTTCCA
>JAEYRN010000011.1 GCA_023435565.1 Bacillota bacterium | reverse complement strand
TATACTTCATCTTAAGAGTCCTCCATTTTTAGGGATTGAATGCTTTGCTAGCCATTCTCTACCCAGCATACATGGAGCGACTCTTTTTTTCAATTTCGATTTTACTTTATTACAGGAATGCTGTGGCAAATCTATAAATCAAATCTGCTCACATAAACTCCTCCTCCAACAAAGCTCTCAACTCCGGAAACGGCATTAATGCTCTAGGAAAAGCCCCTTGCACATAGGCAATAAACACTCCATAGTTAACAATCGGCACTCCTTGCTCCAGGGCCAAGGCCACCCGGTACCCCATCTCCCGCCGGTTCAGCATACAACCCCCGCAATGGATCACCAACCGATACTTGGTCAAGTCCTTCGGCAAACTCAAACCGCTGACCCATTCAAACTCTATTTCACCCCCGGCCAACTGTCGAAGCCATCGGGGAATCTTCACCGTTCCAATATCATCGCACTGCCGATGATGGGTACAACCTTCAGCAACCAAAACCCGATCCCCGGGCCGGATTCCCCTAATCGCCTTAGCCCCTCTGACCAGCTCAATCAGGTCCCCTTTGTAACGGGCGAATAAAATCGAAAAGGATGTCAAAGGAATATCCAGGGGTGTATCCATCGCTACCTGCTTAAAAGCCTGGGAATCAGTGATCACAATCGCCGGTTTCTTCCCTAGGTGTTCCAAGGTTTCTTTCAGTCCGTCCTCTTTGGTGGATATTGCCACGCCGCCCCGATCCAGTATCTCCCGGATTACCTGTTGTTGCGGTAGAATTAAACGTCCTTTAGGCGCTGCGGTGTCAATCGGTATGACCAGCACCGCAAAGTCTCCCGGCTGGATTAAGTCTCTGCCCAATAATGACTCCTCTTCATTATTGGGAGCATTTCGAATAATCGCCAACTTGAGTTCAGTAATCCCTGCCCCGGTCGCCGCCGATACCACAACAAGCTCGAGTTGAAGCTGTTCCTGCCATTCTAAACGTTTAACACTATCATACCCCGTCAAATCAACCTTATTAACAACACCAACCACCGGAATATTCTTGGCCCGGATATTTTTGAGCAATTCCAACTCAAAATTCGTAACTCCGGTCAAGCTGTCCAACACCAACAGCGCCAAATCAGCCTTGTTTAACACTTCATAAGTCCGTTCGACCCTTAATTCACCCAACGGTCCGGTATCATCAATACCGGCCGTATCAATCAGGGCAACAGGACCCAAAGGCAACAATTCCATCGCTTTCGTCACCGGATCGGTGGTAGTTCCCGGCTCCGCCGAAACTAAGGCCACTTTTTGATTGGTCAAGGCATTAATCAGACTTGATTTCCCGGCATTCCGCCGTCCGAAGATGGCGATCTGAAGCCGTGAGCTATTGGGAGTTTCATTTAAGTTTCCCATCATAACCTCCCTACTTTTTTCACAAATCCGTATTATCGTCTATACATATTGATCTCTTTCGCCGCTCTCCAGCTTCTTCAATGCCTGAACTAAAAACTCCCTGGTTTTTGCATCGCCAATCTCTAACAAATGTTTTGCAATCACAGCCTCACCCGCCTGTTTCGTCTCCGAGCTTGCATAATCTAATAGATACTCCTTCAAAGTGCAGATGGCATTAGGCATACAAAAGTTATGGACGAATCTGGACTTGGCCAACCCCATAAAATGCTCCCCGGTCCTCCCTTTTCGGTAACAACCGGTACAAAAGGAAGGTATATTCCCGGATAAACAAGTCTCCCGGATTACATCATCTAAGGAACGGGTGTCCCCCAGTTGAAACTGTTCTTTATTAGGCATAGCATTGGTGGCTTCCTGGTAACCGCCCACACCGATACGGCTCCCGGCGTCAATTTGAGAGACCCCCAGCGGTATAACTTCCTTACGTACTTCAGCGCTTTCACGGGCTGTTAGGATCATCCCGGTATAAGGTATCGCCAACCGGATTATTGCCACTAATTTTTTAAAATCAGCATCGCTCACCGCGTACTCCGGATTTAAGGTCAATGGTGTATTAACGGCAGGCTGAATTCTGGGAAAAGAAATGGTATGTGGACCAACCCCGTTATACTTATTTTCCAGATGAATTGTATGATATAACAGTCCCATGGCTTCAAACCGCCAGTCATAGAGGCCGAATAACACCCCAATTCCCACGTCGTCGACACCAGCGTCCAAAGCCCGATCATGACAGTATAAACGCCACCGGTAATGCCCTTTAATGGTATTTTCCGGGTGGTATTTCCGGTAACTCTCATGATGATAGGTCTCCTGAAACACCTGGAAAGTACCGATGCCTACCTGTTTAAGTTGACGCAATTCATCCCTGGTTAAAGGGGCGCAATTGATATTGGCCCGCCGAATTTCGCCGTTCTCGTTCTTGGTGCTATATACCTGCCGAATCGAATTACAGATGTAGTCGATATTTGTCTCCGGTGATTCTCCGTATACCAATATGGTCCTTTTTTGGCCTTCGTTGATCATAATCTCAACCTCATGCCCGAGTTCTTCCATGGTCAAGGTTTTTCTATGAATAGCATTATTGGAGCTACGGTAACCGCAATAGAGACAATTGTTGGCGCATTTATCGCTAACATATAAAGGGGCGAAAAAGACAATCCGGTCGCCGTAAACCTCCCGCTTTAATTTGTTAGCCAAAGCATACATCTCCGACAATGTTTCCGGATCTTGATTTTGTAATAAAACAGCCATCTCCTCCGGCTCCAGCCGTACTTGGGAGACTGATTTTTTCAATACTCTCCGGACATCCTCCGGCTTGGGACTTTCCCACTTGTTTAACTGGTCCCAAATCTTCCCGTCATCGATAAAATCCCGTTCCATGGCATCATACTCCGCAAAATCCGCCCGGTATTTTTCTAGAAAATCCATTCTTGAAAACCCCCTTTGATAAATTAAAAACCCTCTTTTGAGGATGGGGAACACCTCAAAAAAGGGTCTGAATTGACAATTCATAACACCTTTTGCTCGAATGCTCTCCGGCCTCAGACTACTCTTTGGCTTCAGAACTACTCAAAACTATTTTTGGGTTCACCGTCAATGACCGATTGAATCACGGACGTAAACCTTTAATTTATTTTACCACATTGTGATAAAAAGTACAATCTACTTTGGGATTAAATTTCAAAAAACTATTTCAACAATTATATTAATGCCAGGTTCAATTTTAATCCTTACCCCATCCTCTGTAACTGTCCCAATCCCGCCTTTGACCTCAACAAATTCTCGAATCTCCCTGAATAAAACATTCCATGGCTTTTGAGCCTCTTCAGCCTCTATCGTAACCATCTTTCCGGTTTGTTGGATATTTACCTTCAGTCCCGGAGTTCCGTCCATATTGTACACTATAGTTGATTTCAGTATCCTCTCTTCCAATACGAAAACTTGTAAAGTAACATCATCAATATAATCATAGTCCGGCCGGTAATCGACCTTACCAACAGGTATAACAGTATTGGCCCGGGCCATCAACGGTAAGCTGAAGTAATCGTACCGTTCTTTACGCCAACAACCACCTTTAAGTTGCTCACCGGTAAAGAAGTTAGTCCAATTACCTTCGGGGAGATAATAGGAAACAAATCCATCGTCACTGAAAATTGGCGCCACCAATAATGCTTCGCCCAACATGTATTGGCGATCCAGGTAATCACATGCCGGGTCGTCCGGAAATTCCAGGAACATCGGTCGCATTACCGGAATTCCTCTTTGAGAGGCTTCACAGGCAGTTGCAAAAAGATACGGCATCAGGCTGCATTTAAGCTTGGTAAAAAAGCGCAATACGTCAACTGCCTCTTCGTCAAAGAGCCAGGGGACCCGGTAAGAAGAGCTGCCGTGTAGCCTGCTATGGGAGGAGAGTAAACCAAAAGCCACCCACCGCTTATAAAGGTCCGCCGTAGCCGTTTTTTCAAAACCGCCGATATCGTGGCTCCAAAATCCAAACCCCGAGAGTGACAACGACAGCCCACCCCGGAGACTTTCAGCCATCGATTCGTAATTGGCCCAACAGTCGCCACCCCAGTGCACCGGGAACTTCTGCGATCCTACCGTGGCCGAACGGGCGAAAACTACCGCATTACCCTTACCGAACTTCTCCTCCAACACTCCAAAAACAACTTTATTATAAAGATAAGCATAATAGTTATGCATCTTCATTGGATCGGACCCGTCATAATAAACCACATCGGTGGGGATCCGTTCGCCGAAATCGGTCTTAAAACAGTCGACACCCATTTCCAGGAGTCCCCGAAGCTTAGCTGCAAACCACTGACAGGCTTCGGGATTGGTGAAATCGACAATGCCCATACCCGCTTGCCACTTATCCCATTGCCAGACGTCACCATCAGGCTTTTTTAGCAGATAATCCCGTTTCTTCCCTTCGGCGAACAAGTCTGATCGTTGGGCGATATAGGGATTGATCCATAGGCAAATCTTCAACCCCTTTGCTTTCAGCCGAGCTAGCATTCCTTGCGGATCGGGAAAGACCCGGTGGTCCCACTCAAAATTGCACCAATGATACTCCTTCATCCAAAAACAATCAAAATGAAAGACCGCCAGCGGCAAATCACGTTCCGCCATCCCGTCGATGAAATGATTGACGGTTTTTTCGTCATAATCGGTGGTAAACGAAGTCGTCAGCCATAGTCCGAAGGACCAGGACGGGGGCAGGGCAGGCCGTCCTGTCAAAGCAGTGTATCTCTCCAATACCTCTTTGGGAGTAGGACCGTTGATGATGTAATACTCCAGGTATTCTCCGGCGACACTGAACTGGACTTTGGATACCCTTTCCGAACCCACTTCAAAGAAGACTTTTTCGGGGTGATTGACGAAAACGCCATATCCTTTATTGGTCAGGTAAAACGGAATGTTCTTATAAGCCTGCTCGGTGTCGGTGCCGCCGTCTTCATTCCAAATCTCTACCACCTGACCGTTTTTAACAAACGGTGTAAAACGTTCGCCTAATCCGTAAATACATTCTCCGACTCCCAAACTCAACTGCTCGTTCACAAAGACACCCTGATCATCGGTTATGATATAACCGGCGCCACCGGGACCACTTCCGGTGAGTCTTTGGGCGCCATTATAGAAGTCAACCGCCCAATCATTTTCTTTTTTTACCCGTACTGTTAAATTACCACTGGTCAAATAGGCTGCGGTATCATCTCGGTTGATTTCCACCGGAAAATCCGATTGCTCAAGGAGTTTGAATTCCGGTCCTTTTCTTACTCCCCCCGTATAATGAAAGATCTGGACACAAATAATGTTCGGTAGCGGGGCTGAAAACCGGAAGGTAAGCAACGGCCCGTCCAAAGTAGCGCTCCGGTCATTAATATGTCGGCAAGGAGCATAAACCGTGATTGAATTCCCGTCTGTTTCAAGGTCATTGACCTCTGCCGGGTTATACACCCGCACCCCTTTTCTAATCTGCCACTGCCCGTCCGAAAATTTCATAGTTCCACCCTCGCTTTATTCAACCAAAGGTTTTATAATTAAATGCGATGAGATATATTTCTACTCGATAAAATTCAAGATTTTTATAATTTTTTTAAGTAACCTATAAAATTGAACAGACCAAATATATAAACCAACCATTAACAAACCTTTTAAAACCGCCTTTATTACACGACTGCTGATAAATCCTTCAACATAAATACTCATTGAAGCGATCAATAAAAAGGAATTAACCAAGAACACCCAGCCAACTAATAAAATGGGTTTTTGTTTCCATTGTGATAATTCACCCAAAGTCAAGGTAAATAAAGTTCCTCCCAGTAACAACTCGATAAGAATTGCAATTTGTTCCAAATCAATTATATCTTTTACCTCTCCGACCTTATTAGGTTCCAAATAGGCAATACTTAATAAAATCAATTTTATTAAAACACTGATTGAAAATAATATGAGAATATTGATTCGTACCATCCGCTTTATCAATTTAAGATTATCCGGGCTAGTTTCCATCTAATCACCTTTACTCTTAAAAAATACTTTCTTCTCTTACTGCTAGAAGTAAATCTTTGATAATTATTTAATTTCTCGCTCGATAAGATCATTTTTTATCGTCATGCTTTCCAAAAAAAATACTTTCCATTTTTTCGGTTATTACATCTCCTAACGAAGCTGCACTCTGTTTCCCTTTGGTAACACCCAATAACTTTTCGATAAAAAACGGATTTTCCAGTTCAGGTGGTGACACTTTGGTAATAGTCCATCCATTATCTTCACAAGCGGCCTTTATCTTACGAAAAACCTTTTTATTCGCTCCATTTTCGGCGTTCCAATCAAATAACAAGTTATCCTTAGCACCACCGGTAACAACCTCGATCTTTACTTCCCGATCCCCATTAAAGTGAAAAATGTATGATGACATTATTTGAGATGATTCCATACTACTTGACCAATCTTCTCTAAAAAGAATTTCGACTTCACCTGCAAAGTAATGGTGATAATCTTCAATTCCTTCCGTTACCAAACCAATAATTCTTCTTATGTTTATTCCAACAATATGTATTTGAGCTATTTTCAATGTTATCAAGACCTTTCTTAATTAATAAAATACTAATCATATTACTCAACTTTCGCAGAGCGAAAGTTGGAACAAACCCAATAAACAGTAATTATCAGGCATAAAAATGAACAGTAATTGACAAATTAGCGAAAATCATATAAAAACACCCCTTCATTTGGTATAGTGG
>JAEYRN010000007.1 GCA_023435565.1 Bacillota bacterium | reverse complement strand
CCACTATACCAAATGAAGGGGTGTTTTTATATGATTTTCGCTAATTTGTCAATTACTGTTCATTTTTATGCCTGATAATTACTGTTTATTGGGTTTGTTCCAACTTTCGCTCTGCGAAAGTTGAGTAGTTTACTAATTTTTTGAATCATATCATCGAGTTTTTGTTCGTTTTCATCAAGATTCCCTTCATATTTCCAACCCAAATTTCGATAATTTCTTGAAATGCTATTAACATTGCATTTCATTTTCTTAGCAATTTGACTGTAGTTTAGTTGTTCCTCAAACTTGAAATAGTAATAAATATTTACGTAATCTTCAATGGATTCAAATTGTTTTAAGATTAGACTCTTTTGAATTGGTGTAAACTTTTCATAATAATTTTTAAGTCTTCCTACGGGTATTAATTCCTTGGAGATGTTAAAAGAATTCAAACTAACTTTTTTAATCATACTACCAACTCCTTTTTAAATTCTAACAAATAAAAAACCGACAAATAGATTAGCATTAACTAATCATTTGTCGGTGCGGTGGCTTAGCCGGTGCGGTGACAAATCTTGTCGATATTTTATTGTTCTTTCAGTTTACCATAACTTGGACTAGATCGCAACATGAATCTTTGGATAGGGTTGGAGTGTCGGTGAGATCAATTTAATTATTGTTTTTAGCCCATCATAGACTCCCACACCTTCCGCCTCAAAATTTATCCTTCCCCGAAAACCTCTCAAGTATCTTTTGCTGAATCCGGCCTATTGACCCAAGATCAACGTCGCCTCACCCCGTCCGGTAGCAACTCGTTTATCGTTTCTTAATCGCCCCTCTCCTTGACCCGCTGCCGTTTTCGATTGTTCAGGAGAGGGGTTAACTTGGTTCATTTCGATAATCTACTCTTTCAAAAGGCATTTTAAAGATAACAAGCTAAAACCTGCATCTAACATCTTTCCCCTCTCCAAACAACCAAAAAACGCTCATTTATCATGGAGAGGGGAACGGCAATCAAGCAAAATCAACTACTCAAAGTATCGAAAGGGGTGAGGCGAAACCCGTTTATTCATACCCTCACACAATCCTATAGATCGCCCTCTGCTCCATCATTGCCTGCGCTCTAGCGATGGCCTCACGCAGCTTCCACTCCAGAATCTCCTTGGGCGGCATTTCAGATAAAACTCTCTTTTTAAAGAGTCCGGAATTACTATTAACTCTAAAAAATCGGTCCAAGATAATTGTCGTATCAGTGATGAGACAATTTGTTCATCTGGAAAAATATCATAAAATTGAACCATTCGGAAAAGATTGGCGCGGCTAAACCCCTTACCGTATTCTATTGTTAATTTGTTACTTAATAAATCGACAATTTGTTTACCATATTCGGCCCTTTGGTTACGGAGAATCTCCCGTTTGATCAATCTCCCAATAGTCCAATATAATACTGCCAACTCGTAATTAACGGATAATTGAACATTCTGGCGCGCCTTTTGAATTAAAACTGCAATTTCTTGATAAATTTCATTCATAGGAGAATTTCCCTGTTTCGCCAATTCATCCAATCCTGATCACCTTCTTATTCTTCTCTCTTGTCGGTTCCAACTCCAGAGTCTTCAAATTAAATTTCCATATCCTTATTTCTTTTAATATCCAATCTTTTCCTCCAAAATTCCCAAAAATTTGTCCCCCCAAAACCCCAACCCTCACCACCCCAAATGTAAAATCCATAAAAAAATTACAGAAAATTACTAAATTGAGAAGGGTATTTTTGGCATTCGCCGAATTATACCAATCACCCGGGTACCCATTGCCACGCCGCAGATCGCCTCATCCCGTCCGGTAGCACCTCGATTATCGTTTCTTCATCGCCCCTCTCCTTGACCCGCTGCCGTTTTCGATTGTTCAGGAGAGGGGTCAGTTTGGTTCATTTCATTAATCTACTTTTTCAAAAAGTATTTTAAAGACACAACCAAAAACTCGCATCTACCATCCTTCCCTTCTCCAAACAACCAAAACGCGCTCATTTATCATGGAGAGGGGAACGGCAACCAAGTTAAATCAACCATCCAAAGTATCGAAAGGGGTGAGGCGAAAACAACTTCGCCTCATCCACAATTTCATGGGAACCATCCTAAAGAAGTAGGAATTTATACCGATACAAAACAGATCTAAATCTGAAGAACAATCAAAAGGTTCAAAGGAGGACTATAAATGGCAAAAATAATTCGAGCATGGGCAGTACTTGGTCCCCGGCTGGAACCGGTCACCCCCATGGATAGCGACGAACTGATCGAAAACCTTATCGCCGCCACCAATCAGAGCCGCGGTAGCATACTGGCACTTCTGTCCGAATTGGACACCCAAATCGAAACCGCGCTTAGAAGCGGGCGCATCGTCCGCTTACCCAACAACACCCATTATCGGCCCATAGGCAAAAGAGACGGTTCCATTGATATTAACGTCCGCGTTAACCCCGATCTGAACAAGCGCGTTAACTTCGGATTTCGCGGTAAATGGATCAACTCCGCCAATATCGGTAAAAGCCAAAACGAGATCATCACCCTCTGGAATGAAGCGTATCCCGACGATCCGGTGGAGGAATAAAATAAGCTTATTCAAAGAAGAGGAATACTGGAGACAGAATTGAAATTTCTCTAGAGGAATTTTCGAATTTCACTAGAGAAATTTTTTATTTAAGCCAAGGAATTTTAAAATTTAGCCAGAGCAATTTAGAAGTTTCTCTAGAGAAATTTTGGGATTTCTCTAGAGAAATTTTTAGTTTTAGCCAAGGAGTTTTAAAAATATCTCTGCAACTGAGTCTCACGTATACCCGCCCGCCTTCAAGGATGAAGGCGGGCGACGCTTCTTTATATGGATGTAAAACAGCGGTCGCCATCGGAAGCCTCTACTTGGTTGCCAGTGGAAAGGGCATGGATGTATGGCCCAGGACGCCATCTTTATTCTTTTTATCTTGGAAAAAAATTAGACTTAATCAACCGGCATTCAATTCGAATCATTTCCTTGAAGACCCCTCACCCGGAGAAATGAGTTCGACATTAGTAAATAAGCCCTTTGCAGCTAGGGATGTCCGTACGGCATGAAGCCGACTTTCGCATACAAAGGACTTTATTTATTCAATATGTTTTTTATCATTCATATTCTAACAGAATATATCTTCCCATTTTTTTACCCATTCCGCATCTACTCGTTTTAATCTGTCTTTCTTTAGGTTTTCTTTCATAATCCATATGATATCCTTATCTATTGTTGAAAACCATTTCTCCATCATTGTCTTGCCTTCATCCGGCAATTTTACGACCGCCACACTCCAGCAATAAGCTAGTCCCTTTTTCAAAGCTTTGAATCCTTCGTCTTTTCGATCTTGTATTCTATTAATTGATTCTGTGATGTTATCTAGTATTTGTATTACTTTTAATATCTGTTCTTTTTGTTTCAACAGTTTTGGCTCACAGAGAGCAGCCGCTGCCGCTCTTTTTTCGTAGTTGTTTCCCTCTGACCATTCTTCCATTTGGTTTATTAACTCGTCCATATCTTTTTCACCATAGGTTTGTAAAGCCATTGCCACGCTTTCACGGGTTCTCCACCTAGGATCAGAAGCAAGAAAACGTAATTGCTGAAGGTATTCTTTCTTCCCTTCCGCAACAAGTCTACCTAATCCCACTGTTCCGCAACAGGCTAAAAATTCTCGCTGGGAATTAACAGGAGCTTTTTCCGGTGTAAAGCTGATAAGATGTAGGAATTGTTCCTCGTTTCCTATTTTCGCGACTGCTTGGATTAATTCTAGGTTACCTCGCGGTCCGGGAAGTCCTGATTCTTGCATCAGGTATGCATCCCAATTTTCCATACTTCTCAGTTTTTCAATATACACTTGAGTTTTTTTCATATTTCTTCCCCTCACTAACCGACTTCCATAGCAATCGGAAAACGTTAATTGGTAATTCCTATCGTCTTACTTACTTTATGCCAGCCCAGGTTTTGGGATAATAAAACTCCAACGACCTACCCATACAAATCCGGGCATGGGCGCCCGGTCTTTTTGCATCATGTCATACGGCTTTTTACAATTTTAATTACTTTTTCAGGATCATTTATAGAAAATGCAATTTCGCTCTTTTTATTTTTAATAGTTTTGGATTTCTACCGTAATAAGGCCGCCACGGCTCCTAACTAACTCTGTTAACTCAGGTCTTCCGGCGAGAATTGTATAATCGCCAATAGTATAACTCCCGTTCGGTTCTTTATAAAGACGCTTTAAATCGCATTTTGACTCGATCAACACCCGGGCAACATCATAATGCTTTTTAACAAGGGCATACGCCACAGGCGGGTATTGCCCCTCCGGCGGATCCGGCGAAGCACCCCTTTCGAGCAGTAATTTTACCAACACCAAATCGCCGGACTCCGCTGCAATCCGTAGCGGCGTCATCAGCATCTTGCTTTCGACGTTAACATCGGCGCCGGCTTCGACCAGAAGACGGGCCAGATCAAACCGGCCGGCTTCCAATGCCAGTAATAAGGGGGTCCGGTCAAACTCATCTTTCTTATTAATACCTTCTTTTTTGAGAATCAATCCCCGGGCTTCTTCATAATCTCCTTTTTGTAAGGCTTTCATCAAGCGCCATCCGGGATTAATTTTTTTAATAAAATGGGCGGCGGGTTCCATCCCAACCCCTATGATGAGAACAACCAAAAATAATATAATGAAACCTTTGGTAATAGCTCCTACTGTGATTGGGCCCAGCGCTTTGGCGCTTAACACCGCTTTGAAATGTTCATTCATATCCCGGGATAATTCTTTATCGGTTTCAATTGAATGAATGGCAAATTTCCAAAATAACAATGGGACAAGAATAAAAAGTAAACCAATTAGCAGAATAGAAAGATCAAGGAAATAAAGGGAATAAAACCCCGCTATTCGACCCTCTCCATAAGGCAAAACAATAACTTCAATCTCCTGCCCCGGTTTAAAGAGCCTGATAATATGAGACTTTGATTCGGTAACCTGATGTTTTACCCCGTCTTTGGTGATGAACTCAAATTGGGGATAATACATATAAGAAGTAGTTGTCCCGGTTTCTCGATGACCAAATGAATCTTTGCCGGTGTTTGAGGAGACAACCTCCTTCGATTCGTAACCTATGAAGACACCTTTGACATGTTCCTTGGAATCTTTCACCATACACATTGTGTGCGCTATCTCCCGGGCTCCATAAAACGAAATCGCCAATCCGATGAGCATGAAGATGCCGCAAAAAACTTTTAGAAAAGTTGACATGTTAACCTCCATTTCGCCGCTACCGCTGGCGACACAAATAGTAATGAAAAAAGGGTGCGCGGTTTTCACCACTTTGATAGAATTACCTTGAGGAGAAGATACACTACAAAGCACGGCGAGGTGAGTCG
>JAEYRN010000005.1 GCA_023435565.1 Bacillota bacterium | reverse complement strand
AAACAATGAGCAACATGCAATCGTGTTCTTTGTTTCTGACTCATTGATAATATCATCCTTCCATTTTACACCAGTGACATTTTCACTGAATAAATTTAAGGTGACATTATCACAGAATAAACACAATAACGCGGATAAAATCTTGACTCAATTACTTATGAAAGTTAATACAATGGGCTCAACCCTGATTATGAGGGTAACAGTTATGATGAAAGTGATGAAAAAGCATATAAACTAAGAGATATTGCGTTTTTGTATTTCAAGATGGAAAATAAGGCTAAGGCAATTGAAGTTCTTGATAACGCAATTATAGAGACTAAAAATATTCAAGGCGCGTGTGATCAATATATTTATAGGGATAGAGCATTAGTAGATTTTGCATTAGTTTTTATTGATTTTGGAGAATATGAACGCTGTATTAAAACTATAAAAATGACTGAAGGATATATGTTTGATCAAGCTGTTTGTGAAATTGTCGATATCTATCTAGCGAAAAATGATATTACGGTTGCAAAAAAAGCTGTTGAATTAATAAAGCACCAAGATTTCAAGGAGGAAACACTAGTTAGCATTTATTTAAAAGATGTTAGTCTAATGAATATTAATACTTACATCCAGTTAATTAAGTCTTTTAAAAATAATCAAATTAAATGCTCAGGTTTGGCCGAGTTAGCGGTTAAATATTATCAGATCAAAGACGAAGGTAATAAAATCACCAGTAGTCTATTAAATGAATCATTGGAAATAGCTCGGAAAATAAATAATAACTATGAACGAGATGACTTACTCGCGGAAATTGCAGGACGTTATACTGAGGTTAAACAATTTGAGAGAGGTAAAGCATTAGCATTATCTATCGATTGGCCAATAAGTAAAGCCAAAGGTTTGATGAACATTGCTGTCCAGTATGGGAAAATTAAGCATCTAAAGCAAGCAGCTTCTTTACTTGATCAAGCATGGGATATAAATGTAAAGTCTGAAGAAGGATTAGATCAAATAGAATTGTTTCAATCTATAGTAGGAGCATACGGCGAGTGCGGCTTATTAGATATTAGTTTACAACGTGCAAAATGTATTGGACACGATCCTCAATTTTATAACGATGCTTTACTGACGGTAGCTCTAAATTATAACCGAAATAAACAACCGAAATCAGCATTAAATGCATTAAGGGATTTTCAAACGGATGTATGCGATCAAATGAAAGCCTGGGCTATTGGTGATATTATTGAAGAATTAATTGTTACAAACAAAGAAGAAGCAATGAAGGTTCTTTCGGAGGCTGTCGACATTCTTGATTCAATTCCAAATAGAGATTGGAAATACTTAATTAGTCTAAAAAATGATGATTATTCCAAAATAGCGCTGAAATATATTGAGCTCCAAGAATATGATCAAGCACTGCAAATCATTGATCAAAAAATTAGTAATTATGATGTTAAAGTTAGTGTTTCAGTAAAGGCAATTCTTTTGTATAGCAAGCTTAATAAGATAATCGATGAAAATAGGGAAGATTTTATTAATAGGGTTTCAAGTTTAACGTTATAAATATCGGTTTTAACCGATAAATCAATCCAGCCTAAATTTTTATCCTTGAATTGAACCTTTGTGAGGAGGATAGTTTATGAAAAAGATTAATTTGGCTGTTTTAATTTCATTAGTTACATTTATCTTCTATATAAGTACTATAAACGTTTATGCTGGTGAAGAGAAAAAAGCAACTATCACAATGAACAAAGTGAATTATGTCTTTTACGAAGATTCATTGGACTTTTATCCTGATTCAGACCAAGTTAATACCGGCTACTTAGCTAAGGATGCAACTGTGGTTTTAGGGGATTCGAAGCTATCATTTCAGGCCGAATCAATGCTTGGCTTTTATAAATCCGGTGGGATAAGGGAAGGAAGTTTGTCAAAGGACACCGTTATTAACGGCATTAAATATATGGCGGAAGAATATATCTCCTTTTATGATCCCAAAGAAATGGTAGAATGTGATACCTATTTTGAAGAATTACCATTTTATAAACCTGGAACCGTAAAAGAAGGTACTTTGGCTCAAAACACCATCATCGATGGAATTGAGTATTCCAAATCGGAACCGATATTGTTATTCATCACTGGGAAAGTAAATCGGGGAGTTTTAGCTAAAGATACTAACTTGGGAACGGCTATATTTAAAGCTAAAACAGAAATGGAATTTTTTGAACCGGGAAAACTTAATAAAGGATACTTGGCCGAGGATGCTATTATTGATGGAATAAAATTTGCTGGGGAAAACGAAATTTCCTTTCATTATAACGGGAAAGTCCAGAATGGATTATTAGCTGAAGATATAGTTATTGATGGTATTAGATATGCCTCCGGTAAAAAAATTATTTTTTTCAAATCGGGAAAGGTTGAATCCGGAGTATTATCTGAAAATATGGTGATAAACGGAATGGAATACCTATCGGGGTATTTAATTTCTTTTCATAATACAGGAAAAGTTAGAAAAGTTAATATCGCTGAAAATACAATTATCGGAAAGATTTTGTATCATAAAGGCTCTGAGATTAAGTTTTCTAAAACAGGAGAAATTACCGAGGAAATTTTGGCTGGTATTACAATGATTCAAGGGATGTTGTTTGCGCCAATCGAAGGTGTCCGTTATTACAGTTCCGGTAAGGTAATGCAAGGTTTTTTAGCTGAGAATACTGTTGTTGACGGGGTAGAATACTATGGCTTAATTCGGTTTTATGAGTCTGGTAAAGTAAAAGAAGGAAATATTGCAAAACCAATTATTATTGATAATTGTAAGTTATCTGGAGCGACAATGTTTTATGAATCGGGAAAAATAAAAAATGGTACACTTATGAAAGATGGCATTATTCAAGGAATTAAATATTTAGCCAATACTAACATTATTCTTTTTGAATCGGGAAGAGTTGAGTTTGGAATATTAGCTAAGCCAACCACTATCAATGGATATGAATGCCGTTCCTATATCTGGTTTTTTGAGTCAGGGCAAATTAAAAAGACTTGCCTAGCTCAAGCAGAAGTTGAATTTTACGGCATTAAATTTAAACCGGACAATCTCTATTTTTATAAGTCGGGAAAATTTAGAGGAGGTATTCCTGCCCAGGATGTCTTTATTAACGGGGAAAAATATAATTCTTTGTATCTAAAATTCGACCAAAACGGGGAAATAATAATTGACCTTAAACAAAGATCAAATTTGAATAATTATGATCTGGATGAGTAAGTTTAGTTTTCATTATCCGTTCCCTGTTTTCCAGTTCCCAGAAACTTCACCCCGGGGGATATTTTTGAATTTCGTCTATGTTTTCAAGTCCATTATTCCATAAATGATTTGATCTATGATTTTAACTGGTAACTAGCAACACTGATCAACCCTCAGTTGTGAACTGTGAACTGGGAACGAATTTTTGGTAAGAGCGGCTTTTGGGCAAAAAAAAACCATGAAGTTTATCTTTTAGCTTCACGGTTTTTTTGGTTCTCCTGGTTTACTAAGTTCTTCACGAAATACATTGCAAAAAGTTCTAAATTTTGCATTGTTGTTCACCTCCTTCTTTAATCATATTATAAGGTATGATTGAAAAAATAAGATGAATGCCAGGTTAAAAAATGTGACCATTTGGAGACAGTTATGTTAAAACAGGCTTTGTTAGTTGCCGTTGTTACTTTGGTCACCTGTCACGATATACAATCAAAGTTATTGCATTTAATATAATGGTAACACTGAGAAGAATTGTCGATACGAACGTCTGAGCACCCATTGTGTCCATAAGAGCAGACCAATCCGCAATTTTAACCAGATGATAGTCATAGCAGATTTGAAAATATAGTAAAATAGCACAAGCGCTAACGCTCATAACGGAAAGAGTGGCCCAATTCCTATGGTTATCCTTTTTATATCGCATGAGATTAACAACTGGAAGTATCCAAGCAATTAGGCCAAGCACGAAACTCCCAAGATTCAAAAAACCAATCATAACATACTCCATATACAGTTTATTCGATGGTAATTTCCTGTATTGATAACCGTTTTCTAGCTTCGGGAAATTCTGCGGGATATCCAATGGGAAGGAGCGCAACAACATATATGTTATCATCCCATCCAAAAATATGATTAACCTTATTACTTTCAAATAGCCTTATCCAACAAGTCCCCAAACCAAAATCTAAGGCTCTCAATACAATATGTTCAATCGCAATTCCAACATTAGCAGCGATTCGAGGAGCAATTTCATCCCGTGTTGCAGATCTTAAGGATTCAACATTTTGATGAAGGATTGAGACGATTCTTTTCTTGAGAACACCATTATCTCCTAGGTCCTGAGAGCCTGAAATTGTTCCATCCAAATATCCCCTTATATCTGCACAACAGACGATAACGACAGGTGCTGTAGCTATGAAAGATTGTTCATATGCTGCATTTGTTAATTCCAATATAGTTTTAGAGTCTTTCACAATTTTAAAACGCCACGGTTGGGCATTACATCCCGAAGGCGCCAAACGTGCCGCATCCAATAACGCAATTAAATGTTCATCGGGTATTGGATCCGGTTTGAATTTTCGGATACTTCTCCTTTTTTCAATGGCTTCTTTTGTAGTAAGCATAATGAACTCCTTATGATTTTGCAGTTAACGTTTAATCATACAATTTGCTTCCAATTATAAAAAGCATATTAATTAATAATAAAAAAAATGTAGTGACAATAATAGAAGACAAAATAGTATATAGCAAATCGTTAGTATTTGTAATTTTGGATGATAAAATATAAATACCAATTGGCCCATTCAACAGAATACCGGTAATTGTTCCCGGTGCATACTTCTTAAGTAAAATCGAAGAAGCTAGGTGGGGAAATATAACATTTAGAACCATCATTAAGACAAAACCTAAAAAAACATATTTACATATAGGAACAGTGGCAAATAATATATATAGGAAAGTAAGTAAATATCCAATGGCAGTAATAATCATAACTGCAAAACGAAATTCATTTTCAGAAACTTCTTTATGATACTTCGTTGCATATTTTGACCATTTCGGAAGCCAAAGTGCTTCTTCAAGATTATGTAAGCTGAATCCTAAGATAAAAATTAACTCTATCATTTATTCCTCATTTTTTCGAATATTAATATTTGAGTAGCGCACTATACTCTGCCTAAATCATATATACCGAAATATTCTGGCAATTAATTCGATCCCCTTCTTTTCCTTTATATTGATTTTCGGGATGAATTGCTTATAACTTTTCAAACTTGAATAAAGGTTAAAAATGGATTAAACTCAAAACTATAAAGTAATGGAAATATAAGGAGAGATCCTATGGTAAAATGGTGGCAGGAACGGGTGGTTTACCAGATTTACCCTCGAAGCTTTCAGGACACCAACGGAGACGGCATCGGAGACATCCCCGGGATCATCGGGCATTTGGATGAATTGAAAGACTTAGGTATCGGTATTATTTGGCTGAGTCCGGTCTATCCTTCTCCCAATGCCGACAATGGGTATGATATCAGTGACTACCGGGAGATCCATCCGGATTACGGAACCATGGCCGATATGGAACGACTGATTAGCGAGGCCCAAAAACGGGATATCAAAATCATTATGGATCTAGTAATCAACCATACCTCGGATGAACATCCCTGGTTTCAACAGAGCCGTGACAAAAACAGTCCTTATCGGAATTATTACATCTGGAGGCCCGGCAAAAACGGAAAGCCCCCGAATAATTGGACTAGTTTTTTTGGTGAGGGCTGTTGGGAATATGATGTCGGGAGCGATGAATACTATTTACATTTGTTCGCAAAAAAACAACCTGACCTTAACTACCATAACCCAAGGGTTTTGGAAGAGGTTAAAGAGATTGTCCGCTTCTGGCTGGATAAAGGTATCGCCGGTTTTCGCTGCGATGCTATTAATATAATCTATAAAACAAATCTCCATAATGGTAAAAAAAAGCTGGCGCTTACAGGTATTGAATACTATCTTTCCCAGGAAGGAACCCATGAAATCTTGCGTACTCTCAGGCGGGATGTATTGGACCATTACGATTGCTTTACAGTGGGAGAAACGGTCTTTGTCACTCCCGAAACCGCTGGATTGTTATGCGGTGATGACCGTCAGGAACTAGATATGCTCTTTACTTTTGAGCATATGGAGACCGATCAGGTCATGGTAAAATGGTTTAAGCGAAAATTTCATGGGGGCCGCTTTGGTTCAGCCATCACTAGATGGCAGCAGTCTTTACTATGGAACGCAAATTACCTGGAGAACCATGATCAACCCCGCAGCGTTTCCCGTTTTGGAGATGATGGGATCTACTGGGCTCAGTCGGCCAAAATGTTAGGCATGTTGCTTTTGACTCTTCGCGGAACGCCTTTTATTTTTCAAGGCGAAGAAATCGGAATGACCAATTTTGATTTTTCCGGTATGGAGCAGATCCAGGATGTTGAATCTCATAATATATATCGTCTGGCAAAACACCTTCATATTCCGTCAGCTCTTCGCTGGCGCATAATTAAGCCCACCTCCAGAGATAACGCGCGTACACCGCTGCAGTGGGATGATGGACCAAATGCCGGTTTTACAACCGGTAGACCGTGGCTTAGGGTTAACCAAAACTATAGACGGATCAATATGGCTTCACAAATGAAGGATCCCCATTCCATTCGCAGTTTTTATAAGACTATGATTGCTTTGCGGTCGGGTAGTAATCTTTTAAAATATGGTGCCTTTACACCTGTAACTATAAGTAAGTATCTTTTCATCTATAAACGTCAGTGGGAAGGGGAAAGCCTAACGGTACTGCTGAATTTTTCCAGCCGCCCCCGTAAAGCCTTCGGTAGCGGGGAGATGGTTTTATCAAACTACGACCGAGAATCCTACGACGGTATTCTTAAGCCTTATGAAGGCGTTATTCTAAAGGAAGTGGCCCATATCATTGAAAAAAACTAAAAAAATGAACAGGAGAAGGCTATATCATGAAAATTGCGTCAAACCGTAATCATTTTACTTTTGGTCTTGGCACTATAGGAAGGGATATGATCTTTTCCCTGGTCAGTGTATACCTGATATTTTACCTCACCGATATTATCCGGATATCCAATACTACTCTCTGGTGGATTAACGGTATTATCCTAGCCGCACGTATTTTTGATGCGTTAAATGACCCAATTATGGGCGTAATTGTGGACAATACCCATACCAGGTTTGGAAAATTCAAGCCCTGGATTGCCATAGGCGCCGTAATCTCCGGCATATTCACCATACTTCTTTTCACCGATTTCGGCCTTAAGGGAGCGGGGTATATTTGTTTATTTACATTAGTGTATCTCTTTTGGGGAATGAGCTATACAGCCAATGATATTTCTTACTGGTCGATGATGCCCTCCTTAAGCATGGATCAAAAAGAACGGGAAAAAATCGGTGCATTTGCTCGTATCTGTGCCAATATCGGCCTTTTTATAGTGGTCGCAGGTATAGTTCCAATAACCACCGCCCTAGGCAAAGCCTCAGGGAGCATGCAAAAAGGATATTTTATCTTCTCCGTCATCCTGGTCCTAATCATGTGGGCCGGAACTAATATTACCCTATTTGGGGTTAGGGAGTTGAAGGGTGTTTTCCGGACAGAACCATCTACTTCCCTTAAGGGCATGATTACTGCGATTTTTAAAAACGACCAGTTGCTTTTTACAGCAATATCAATGGCTCTCTTTATGATCGGTTATACCACTACAACCAGCTTTGGGCTATACTTTTTTAAATATGCCTACGGTAATGAAGGTATGTACTCCATCTTCGCCGTAGTGTTGGGTATATCGCAGATCCTTGCCCTGGGGATATTTCCCTTATTCAGCAAATATTTTGGCCGAAAGTCTCTTTATACCGGAGCAACCGCACTGGTGGTCGCCGGATATGTAATCTTTTTCTTCTCTCCAATGAATATGATATTCATCGGACTCTCCGGTGTATTGCTTTTCATAGGGCAGGCTTTTATCCAGCTACTGGTGTTGATGTTTTTGGCGGATACTATTGAATACGGCCAGTGGAAGCTGGGCAAACGCAATGAAAGCGTCACTTTCGCTTTGCAGCCCTTCATCAACAAGATGGGGGGAGCCGTTGCCGGTGGAGTGGTGGGAGCTACGGTAATCGTTTCCGGTATCAATGATGCCTCACAAGCTGCGGATGTTACACCCGGCGGTCTGCTCATCATGAAAATAGCTATGCTGGTTTTTCCCCTCTTGTGCATTCTCACCGGTTATCTGATTTACAGGTATAAATACAAAATTGATAACAATCTGTATCAAGAAATCCTATTTAATCTGAAAAAAAGGGGAGATATAAAGCTATAATCTTAAAAGTCGGGAATGCTTTCGGGTTTCGTTTATAGTTAAATTATTGTGATCTTCTTGGGTTTCGTTCCCGGTTCACTATTATCCAGTTCCCAGGTTTTCAGTATCCAATCCCTGGCTATGTTGGCATCCCCGATGCTGAGCGGCGCTCTGCTGGTGATAGCGAACATCGAAACTAGCCTTTCGTAATAATCATGACTTTAGCTAAATCTCACCATATATACGGTATCATCCTATATTTAACTCTTATCATATAGTCTTTATAACCATCTAAACCATCCACCAATACTTTCTCTTCATTCTTGATACGTAGAACTAGCGTAAATGGGAATAGTAGACTCGGTATCAGTGCGATATATGATCCAAGGATCAAAGGTGTTCCTATATACAGCAAGACCATTGACATATACATTGGATGCCTAACAAGCCCATACAATCCCGCATCTATTAGTTTCTGTTTTTCTTGGATCTCCACCACCCTAGACGCAAGAAGAAGTTGTATTATGTTTTCGGTAATGATTTTGACAATTATAGCACAGGATTCTCGGTATACTCTTTTAGAAAGTATTTGGTATTGTGGAACCCTTTGGGAAACCTTGTATAGGATAAAGCGGGTGCAATTTTTATCAAGTTCTAAAAAACATAGAACTTTATTTATTTATTAATATAGTATAATAAAATTAGGCTTTTTTTAGAAACGATTGCTCTAAAGTGTTTTTTCTTATATTAATTGATGTTTAAAACAAAACATTAGCCATAGAAAAAGATATTTATTTATTTTTTCTGAGCCTCTAAATTTCTTGGACGCACTGACCCTAAAGCCGGATAGGACGCAGAAAACAAAAAAATGATGTCCCGGAGGATATCTTATGGAAAGAGGACTGCTGATCTTTTTCATAATAGCTATCATATCCGTCGTGTCGGCCTATTGCTCATGGCATAATTATTCACCAAGCGCAATCATTGAAAGAATTAATGGCTCCGATATCTATTTTACCGTTATTTTTTTCGATGAAGACAATAAATCTTCGATAAACTCTTTTGAAATAGTTAACCGATTATCATGACAGGGCGGGGGAATTTACCTCGGCTTATTTTTTTTCTTATTGAAAGTGGAGGGGATTGTGGAGGTTTAAGGTTTTAAGAGGAAGTAGGCGGTTTGGACATGTATTGCAATAATAAGTTCTATAATACAAAAGAGTGTATTACATTTCAAGATATCCGTGAAGTAGAAAAGAAATACCAATTCACCTTTCCGGAGGAGATCCGCCGTCATTATCTGGCGTTTAACGGCGGCAAGCCTAAAAGATGCATCTTTAAAGACGATGAAAGCGAATACTTGGTGCAGAAGTTTTTCCCCATCAAATTTCATAACAAAAACACCGGGGGAACCCTTGAATCCGTAATCGGGATGCTGAAAGTAACGGATAAGATTCTCCCCGATTGGCTGATACCCCTAGGGGTAGACCCAGGCGGTAATCTTTTTTGTTTCAGCGTGAAGGAAGGGGAGGAGGGGGCTATTTATTTCTGGTATCATGAGTATGAGTGTGGCGAAGACCCGGAGGACCATATTTGTTTCCTGGCTGATTCGCTCAAATCATTTGTTGAGGGCATGGCAGAATGAACTTTTTCGGATTCATTATAGGAAAGGAAGATAAAGATGGGGCCTACAATCCAAACGGCAAAGAGGTTAAAAGATTTTTTAGAAACGCTAAGTCAAAGAAGCGACTTACATTTTACATATCGTGAGATTCGACCTGCGGCTAGCCAAGAGAGCGTAAACGAAGCAAAAGACGATTTACCCCAGTCCCTGCTGGACTTCTATTCCGTGATGAACGGTTGCGATATCTACGCCGCATTTAAAAATAATACACGCCTTTCTTTGGGTATGAGGATACCCCCTATCGAAAGAATCGGGAAATTCAGGTATCCACCCAAGGATGAATACAATTTCCCACCCGGCTTTAAGTTTATGCCGTTGGAGTGGATTGAGCCCGAGTTTGCTTTTTATTATCTGCTGGCGGAGGAAGATGACATCTCCGAAGCAAAAATTGTCGTTGCTCCTTCTGCGGAAGAGTCTAGATATATCACAGTCGCCGCCACGATGGATGAATTTATTGAAAAAGCCTTGGAGTGCAGTCTTGCTTCCGGGTGGGGCTATAAGTATTTTGGCCGGGAGTATCTTAATGAAATTAAACAAATTATCGGACTGCTGCAAGCCCCGGCCGAAAAGACGAAGCTTTTGGAATCGGGCGCCAGGGTAAGAATGTTTAACCCCGAAGAGCGGGGTACCGTGGTAAAGCAAGTAAAGACCGAAGGTAGCCACAGGTACTATGGAAATGAATTTGTGCTGGTGGATTTTGATTTAGCCGGCAAATTCTGGGTAAGGCTGGGCGAGGTCAAGAAAGTACCCGGCAAAAAGGATGTCTATGAAACGGCTGTCGCTAACCCGGAGGAATTCATGAAATCGCTGCTTGACGGCGAACCGGAGGAAGCGGCCAGGACCCTTTTCAGAATCGGTTCGGATTGTTCGTATTATAGAGGATTTAACGAAGTAGAAGGACTGAGAATCCCTGATTTCAGTTACCGTTATGCCGCGATTTTTTGTAAATTGCCATTTGACAAAGCCATCAAGGGCCTAACCGATTTGTTTGCAAAATTGACAGTGGCGGCGGCGGGAAGGCTGAAAAAAACGCTGGCATTTGTACCCAACGGTACTGAGTTCAATAAAAAAGAGAATGAGCGGCCTTTTTATTTTCCTGACGTTCTTTCCACCTTGCTTGGCTGCCTCATTCTGTTGTATATGATAAAAAAGAAGCAAGAACCGGATTATACTTTTTCGGCGGATCTCCAAGCCGACTTATCTAAAAGCTTTGAAAAGTTAATTAGGTCGCCGGATTTTCCCACCAATGGAGGATTTCCGACGCCTTTTAAGGAGAACATGGATGTGTTTCCACAGTTATTGCAGGCCTCTCTGACGAAGGCCGCGATAGTTTGTTGTACCACGGAAGGCGAGGGGTGGGTGGAGGAACTGGGGTTGGGCAAGTCTTTTGCCTTCAGGCTGAACTAAAGGAGTTGAAATCATGAACATCAAAAACCGTGGGGAAAAGATTGTTTTGGCCATAAATTTCAGCGCTTATATGGAAAAGGCCTTGAGAGGCGAATTGGGAGTGCAATTTTAGTTTAGTTGTGAAGGCCGGCTATTCATAACTTTAATGGGGGGGTTAATCATGGTTACAGAAGAAATAGGAGCAATTGGTGATAATAAGTAATTAAAATATAAAAGCATGGTGGAAACATTGAGTGCAAATTAAAGGAGGTGGTTTAAGTAAATTTATAATTACCCAGGCTTTTAATAAAAAAGGTTATAAAATAATTGGAGGTTCAAAAAATGATGAAACGTTTAGCGGTGTTTTTATTAATCGGACTGCTCACATTAGTGGGAATTGCTTACGCCGCCGATTACAAATGCATCGGCGAACGCATTGAAAAGAGTGGCAGCACCTGGGGTTACGCCAGGGTGTCCGGGTCCGATTATCGCATTGAAAAAGGAAGTTCCACCATTGGCTTTGTGAAAAATAAGGGCAGCAAATGGGCGATTGAGGATACGGGTTCCAATACCCTCGCTTGGCTTAACGGAAGTAGTATTGAGAATCCAAATGGAAGCACCTGGACCAGTCTCAGCAACGCCAGATCGTTTTGTGACGGTCCGGACCCGGTGGCCGCCGGATTATGGGTGCTTAACGCCTATAATAAGCTCTAAGAAGACGTAATATCAATATTGGTTTCAATGGCCGTCTATACGGCGGCCGTTGACTGAATTAAATTCGGATTTTTCATACCCTGAATATATGGAACATACATTGAAAACAAGGGGATTTTGGGGCTGGCAATATCTTTTTACCGGTTTGAAGTTTAAGGATTTTGACTTTGGTCTTAAAACAGATTTAGAAGAAAGTTTCGAGTGCCTTAAAGTGGCATTTCCAAAGGAAGACTTTAGTGAATATTTAGATAAGTTTGAAATAATGAAATAACTCGTCAAGATACTGCCAAGGTTATTTTGGGGAGGGATTTTCCTATCAGCAAAAGAGGTTGGCGGAGTTGGAAAATAACATTGAGGGTTACCAATTTATAGGTTCACGAAGATTCGACGGGTTCATAGAATTTGAAAAAAACGGAAAGCATTATTCAATCATTATCAAGAAAAAAGGATTGGCGGAGAAAGAAATTGATTTAATTACAGGTACTTTAATGTTAAAGGTATTAAAATAAATATGGAGTTTGGCCATGGACATATTAAAGCCGGTTTGGCTTTCTTCAATTAATCATTTAAATGAATTTATCAATATTTTTGAAAAGAATCCCTGGTGGCGGAAGTATGTATTATCGAATTATGATCTGCCAAAGGATTATCCATATGTGAGTTATTTATGGAATAAGCTGCCGATTATCTTTTTTGCCTCCGGCAAATTGATTTATGAACAAAATAGCGTCAAGTTTACGCCGGTTAACAAAAATTCACTCTGGTCTTACCATAACCTCAAAAATGATACCGGTTTTGAATTAACTGCCGCGGATGATTTAAGCTTGGATCGATATCATTTTACCAGTCCGATGATTAAATACTATTCAATCGACTGGATCAGAATAAAGACCGCTAAAAACATATTTCAGAATGATTTCCTGATTTGTCGCGGCGGATTAGGTCCGTCGATGAAGGAAATCATCAAAGCCACCGACGATTTGTTTGAAATATTAGTTGAGATAACCAAAACGGGAAGAAACAGACCGGAATCGCCCGGAGGTTAATAGTAGGACTGAAAAATAGCATCTCCATTTAATGGAATCAGTAAAAAACGACTACATCTCTGGCTGGTTAGAGTCAACCGCAGCACCTTTTTTACAATATACCATACCGGCAAGTAGTGATAACAATGAGCAAAGATAACGAGGATTTAATCGGGAAAGTAAAAAAATGAAACCAATAATTTAAAAGGGGAGTTTAAGATGTACTTACAAAAATTGAAAAACATCCTGCCTCTTCCCGCCAAGCCGGTAGAGATCGGCAGCTATGAAGCATGGGGGGGAATTGAGATAGTTCTTGGGACTATACTTCCACTATAAGGAGTTCATTAATACTTATGGCACGGGAGCAGTAGCTAATTTCTTGTGGGTCCTAAATCCTTTTACCGAAAATAAGTATTTGCACTTATTAAATAAAGGTAAGATTATGGCTGATGCTTATATAACATCAAAACAGCGTTTTCCGGAGGATTTTAGGCATAAGGTTTATCCGGAACCGGGGGGCTTGCTTGCCTGGGGAGCAACCGATAACGGGGATGAGCTATATTGGCTGGCGGAAGGGGAACCGGACGGCTGGCCGGTTATTGTGTATCCGCCCAGGGCATCGGAGTATCTTGAGTATGCCATGCCGGTCACGGAATTTATCTATAGAATAACTTCCAGAGAAATGATTTGCGAGGCTTTCCCGGACGATTTCTCCGGTGAAAAGCCGGAGTTTATTTCAGCGGAAGCGGATTAGCGCATGAGATATGTTTGACATTACAAGGGGAAGCTTAGAGCTTATTTAGGCGGATTAATTAATTATATTAAGGGGGGCCGCTTATGGTTGGGAAGGGAATGCCAAGAATAGCGTTTGTTATAGTTTTAATGCTGATTCTTGCGTCAGTAGCCGTAATATTTTACAATAACAAAACTAAGGTCAATAAAACCTTGAGTTTTTTTACGGGAATTGAGCTTCAATACGAGACTCCGGAACAGAAAGAAGTGATTAAACAGGCTTTACGAGACATGCTGACCCTGTCCGAGGAAGCATTAAGAATCAAAGAGTATCCGGACTATTTGAGGAAGAGTGGAAAGATCAAAATCGAGGAAGTCATTCGGAGTTATTTCGTGCCGGATGATGTTAAAAAGACGCTAAATAATCAGTTTTACCATGAATTACAAAATAAAGAGGCCCGGGAATTATTGCAGGGATTACTCGATAAATTACAAACAAGACCCGAAAAAGAGTTGGCGAGTGAATTGATTGGTTTTTGGCATGCAAGCCCTTACTTGGGCGCCGGCTTCAATGACCGGTTTACGTTTAATAACGATCTGAGTTTTAAATTTGAGTTCAGTCAATATAATGAGGCTAAAAGAGTGATTGATTTTTCGGGGGATTGGTTTATTGAAGGAGATAAGCTAATCTGTAATGGGAATGGTCAGTTTAGTTGTAAAAGTAATGGATTTTATTAAACCAGTTGAATTGTTTAGAGATGAAATACATCAGGGTAGAATCTACGATGTTCTATTTACCCCCGATGGAAAGAAACTGGTATCTTCAAGTGAAGAACGGCAGATTTATCCAATTGGGATTGATGAAAATGGAAATGCATGTTAAGAAGTTGGGGGACTTCATGGCTTAGAATTTCGACCCGCTCCTTTTGGTGGAAAGGGAGCTAGTGTTAGGGCAATATCGCCGAAGGACAACCAGGGACTAGGCGCAACAATAGAGAATCAACTAAGAAAATACCCAGATGGCACAAAGGTTAAGCTTACATTAACTAGTTAATTCTTGGAGTGAAGAGAAATGGGCGAAATAAAATTTAATTTGGATATATCATATTCTCAATTAGTCGTGTTTCAAAAGGGAACAGAAAACCCTTTTAATGACTGGGAGGATACTCATGTGAGTCAAGGGTTTGCTTGGCGACCAGAGTCAGTTAGCTTTGGATCGTTGCTTGCAGATGAGAAAAGCCAAATTTTAATTGATATTCAATCAGAGGCAAAGATTGCTAATAAATCAATTCGAACAATAGTTGTTCCATTTAAAGTTTTAGAAGGTGGTATTGTCATAGCAAGTACTACCCAAGAAGTTGAAGTTGATATTATAGGCGGATCATATGAACTTGTTTTTAATATTATCCCACGAAGCAGTGATGGAGATCTAGACACAT
Organism: Bacillota bacterium; assembly: GCA_023435565.1. Lineage (GTDB taxonomy): Bacteria > Bacillota > UBA4882 > UBA8346 > UBA8346 > JAAYHS01. The sequence goes on along the minus strand of JAEYRN010000005.1, from coordinate 5,082 downwards.
ATTACATCTCTTTTATTAAAACAGAAAATCCGAAGGCAAGACTATTACTGGCTGATGAAATGTTAACTCCTCCCGATGAACTTCTAATGATAGCCCAACCCGCAATATAAAGATTGTGCAAGACAAAATTGATGGGAGGCGAGGGGGTAATATTTCATCCCGCGAAGTGGGTATAACAAAAAAGAACGGATGAATAGGAATAATCGTATGGAGGTGATAAAATGCCGTTTTCCGCTAATGAGATACTTGAAATTTTAGACAAAGGAGCGGAAAGTTACGACTTTCCAATGTTGGATAATATCTATTTTTACCTGGGAAAAATTAAATTAATATTATTTCGTAATGATAATGAATGGTTAATCGTATTTCAGAAAATATCATTTTCCATCCGGGCCGGCGACGTGGATAACACGATCATCGCTTTTGGCAACAAGTTGAAGGAAAACGGAATCCAATCCATCCAGAGATTAATACCTTATGATTTAAATCATATGTTTGATGACAATAATAATTTTCTCCTTAATCTATTCCATTTTAAAGTTGTCATTCATAATATTGAGCGGGAATTCAACCCCACCCGGAAGGATTATCAAAAATTAGGCATCGATCTTGATGATCGCAAGACGACCGACGAGGCAAAATTAACCCGGTATTTGACGTATACCATCCCTGAAGAATTATTTCTCAGACCTGCCCGGCTTTTGGAGATCTGTCGCAGAAATGAAAATAATCCAGGTGTCTTTCTGGAACTTGAGGACTGGTATCATCCTGATCTAGTAAATGATGAAAAACCTAGTGAGATTTCAAATTTTCAAAGTCTTGCCGAAGCTCTGGCTAAAAACGATCAAAGTCTTTATCAATGCCCAGAGGAAGATTATAATACCCATTGGTCCAATTGGGAGTGGTATAAGGAAGAATAAGCACCTGATGAAGCTGCTCAAATGTTTATTGAACCGATTTATGAAAGCAGGGTTCTTTTATGAAAACATCACAAAAGATCATTGAAGAATTTGTGGATATGGGTGCCCGGTTCGCCCTTTCTCTAATAGACGGCACCCACTATGAAGGGTATATTGAAAAAATCCACACCGATTCGATTAAATTCGTCCTAGGAGGCCCGCTGGTCCCCGAAGAACCTATCGATATTCCTTATGAGAGTTTGGATTTCAATTCTTTTAGTTTTTTTGATCCCTCAGCGAATAAATATAAAGACGCAAAATGGTCTGAGGATGAGGACCGATGGATTATTTCGGATTACAAACTCCCCGATCCTCAAATATACAGCGGACTAATTATAAAGGCAGCCCGCCGAGAGGCTATTTTTCAGTTTGTTAAAGAATTTGCCATTATCCTGCCGGTAGGGATTTTTTTGGGAATTTTAACCGGTAAATTGGTGCAACGGTTTCATGTTATTGATGAGTCAATTATCGATATTATCATTGTAATTGTATCAATTTTATTTATCTTGGTCTTAGGATATCTCGGGTTTAAATATTTTAAAGCTGTAGGTGAAGATGACGTATGGGATTGACCAGTAGTAACTATGTCAACTGCCGGAAGAAGGAAGATGATATGTTAAATCCACCTGATGAGTTACTAATGGAGGCTAATCCGGCGTGGAGGAAGAAGCGAAACGGATGGTCCGGCAACTGCTCCAGGATTATCGGGCCACGGGTAAGACCATCATATTTACCACGGAAGACATTAATGAGGCAGAGGCCCTGGCGGGGAATAATTTTGCTATTATCGACCGGGGGATGATCGTTGCCAGATAAAAGGGAAGTAAAAGGGCAATTAGGCAAAGGGAGATGGATAAATTGTATTACGTTTTTGCGAACGATTTTGAAAAATATCCCGGAGTCAGAAAGTATGATATTCCGGATGTTTGGCTGCGCTATTCCAACTATACCGCGGAACGAATCGCAGAAGAACTGCCCCCGATGATTTTTTATGCAAGAGGCGAAAACCTGCCTGATCATCTGACCAATACCGGGGGCTTCCTGTTATTCAATGATCATCTACGAAAAGTGGTTGATCCATTTGCGGGAGATTCCATGCAATATTTTAATACCCTGATTAAAGATAAAAAGACCAAAGAAGAAATTAGCATCTATTATTTGGCCAGAATATTAGTAAAAATAGATTGTATCAATTACGAAAAGTCTGATATTGAATATGTTGAAGGAGATCCGAATTCAATTAGCTATATTAAATCGTTAGTTCTTAATGAGGATAAAATCGGAAACAATCCTATTTTTATATTAAAGAAATTACTACTTATTATTATGAGGGAGGATTTGGTTAATGCGATCCGAAAAGCTAATTGTACTGGAATGAAATTTATACGGTTTGAGGAATATTCGGGCGGATAATGTGCTAAAAATCTTTCCATCATATTTCGCATGTTGAAGCCCCGTTTATGGGGGGATTATAGTAGTCGTGCGGGTCACCCCGGGCGGATTGGCTTTGCACGCCAAAACCAGGATTCTCTGGGAACCCTTGTATAGGATAAAGCCGGTGAAATTTTTATCAAGTCCTAAAAAACATAGAACTTTTTAAATAATAGTTTCCAAGGAAAGGTTTAGCGAAGCATTCCTCTGGTCACTGCGTCAAGTTACCGGATTATAAAAGTCAATAAAATCAAAGAACAACTGGGTCTATAAGGAGAAATTATGTATGAATAAGATAGAGACTTTCTTAGAATGGGCTGCAAATAATGGGTGGGAAATTCAACAACGAAGAGATGGTAATATTAATTTAGCAAAGAAAATATTTCAACGTTATCCTAAAATTCCTAACGAATTTATAGAGTTTTTAAGGATAACAAATATTTGCATTACACCTGATGAAAAATCTTGGTTTTTATGTTTAAACGAATATAACGGCGCTGCAGATCTAGCATTTAGTTGGAATGAAATAGAAAAAATGAGTCTAGTTGAAGGTGATAATAGATATAATGAGCCCATAATTACATTTTGGAATACACACTTGCCTATAGCCTTATCAGTAAGAAACGGCTATGCATATTTTGCTATAGATGTTGGAAAAGATTATGGTTCCATAGTATATGGCTATGAGCCGGAGTTTGAGGAACCGGAAAAAGTTGCATCCTCATTTTACGAGTTTCTTGATATGATAATAACTAATGGTTTAGAGTTTTAAAACCATTGGAACAGGGAAAAAATTTGCATAAACCGGAAAACAGTATTTATAGTGGGGGTCAGGAGTTATGACTCGGAACAAAGAAGCGTTATACCGGCAGGAAATTGAAGAATTGACAGACCTTGTTCGTAATGATAAGGGATGGCATGATTTACGCAGAATTCTCGGTGAGGCGGGGTTCAATCTATCCCGGACTATGTTGGTGTCTTTTCTGGAGGATGAGGAAGAAGGAGAATACGGCGTCTTGGTAACCTTGGATAAAAAGGTATACGAATACGAGCGTTCGACGGCGGCAATCGAAAACGACATCCGGCACTTTAAGTTCAAGGAAATAACCGCAAATAAAGAGAAAAGAGCGCTTTTTCCTCAAATTGAAACAGCGTTGCGGATGATAGACGAGGGTTTTAAATGCAACAACATATTGAAGGCTATGAAAAAACGATGTTTTGACTTCATGAGGATCTTTAGTTTGGGTTTGGCTGCGATTTTCTTTGTTCTGATAACAGGAGCCTTTTTATATGAAATACTTTACGGAGGGGGAAACCACTGGTTCTTCTTCGGGACTGGAGTGGACTGGTTCATTGTTAAGTATTACATATGGTTTGATTTGGTCTTTGTATTGCCGTTAACGTTTCCCTTATTCAAGAAAAGATCAACACTTAATTGGATGATGGCCGCCGGCGCTCTTCCATTATTTTTTAATTATTTGTATATTTTTAATTGCTTATCTGATTAAAAGTCAGCAATTGCTAGAGGGAGGTAAATTATCTATGTATAGACTTGAGGATGTATCAAAAGAAATATCAAATTTATTATTGCAATCCACTTTTGAAAAGCAAAGAGAAGCAATAGTAAAGTCTTGCGAATATGCAATTACTAAAACAAAGATAAATAACCCTCTTGTATTCGATATATTGGAAAAATTCAAAAAAAGCGATAATATTGAAATAGAAAAAAAACAAGAATTAAAAGAACTAATTGATCGCTTTGATGATGAATATCTTACCTTACAAGAAGCCGAAGAGAATAATGAGTGTGCTAAGAGAAGTCATCTCATCCCTTATGAAAAAGCAAGAGCATTATCAGCAATATTGTACTGTTTTGAAAATGATCTGTGTTTTGCTGCGAATGAAGCTATTTATGAAGCTTCAATGGTAACAGATGATAATTCAGAGCTATTTTTAGTTGTTAAGAAAGTTTTAACATCATAGTTTAAGAAGGATTGCTGGGTTTTCAATATTATACCAGCAGGTTCTGAGGCTGGTCACGGTTTCATTGCGTTATATTAGAGCGCAGAAGAAGATTAAAAGTCCTAAAGATTCCCTTAAAATTACAGTATGATGATCCAATAAAAATAGAGATAGGAGATAATTTATGATGTATTATGTTTTGGACACCGACTTTAGTGATTATGAAGGCGTTATCGATTATGATATCCCTGAGGTTTGGATGGATTATCCAATTTATACTACGAATCAAATCCCAGAGGATATGCCACCCATAGTATTTTATGTTAATAAGAGTAATAAAATGCCCGATTTTTTGGTCAATACAGTTAACTATTTTATTATTAATACTAAACTGAAAAGTATAATCGAAACGTATGCAAATGATGGATTACAATTTATTCAAGTCATGGTTTTGGATAAAAAAACAAAGACTCCCATTGATAACTATTTCTTCTATGCAAGAATCCTGATTAAGATAGATTGCATTAATCGGGAAAAATCAGTCTTAACTTATAATGTTAGGAATGCAATTGGAAGTATAAAATCTTTATCTCTAAACATTGATACTCAACTTTCGCAGAGCGAAAGTTGGAACAAACCCAATAAACAGTAATTATCAGGCATAAAAATGAACAGTAATTGACAAATTAGCGAAAATCATATAAAAACACCCCTTCATTTGGTATAGTGG
>JAEYRN010000001.1 GCA_023435565.1 Bacillota bacterium | reverse complement strand
CCACTATACCAAATGAAGGGGTGTTTTTATATGATTTTCGCTAATTTGTCAATTACTGTTCATTTTTATGCCTGATAATTACTGTTTATTGGGTTTGTTCCAACTTTCGCTCTGCGAAAGTTGAGTTTATGAGATAAAGTTTCCTTAAAAAGCAGGTCGTGCGGATTATTGATATTCGGCATCCGTCCTCCGGTTTTATATAATCATTAATTTAATTATACCGTATTGAAAAGGAAGCTTCAATCAATGATTATCAAAAAACGTGACCACTAGCATGAAAACTAAGTCTGGGCGGATTGGAATTAATATTCAATGATTTAATGTTCCTCTATCTAAGTTGATTTTACATCCCCAAATCAACCGTCGTTTCAATCTCCTGTCTCCTGGCTCCAGACCACTGCATTTCTTCACCCTTTCATACTCATTACATAACCTGTCCAACTCCGCCGCGGCAACCAATACATCCGCGTCGGTCATTTGATACGTTTCCCAAGCGCGGTTTAATTTTTGACGGGCTTTGGCGATTTGGGTTTTGAGACTGGTGAGTTTGGAATTGAACAGCAACTATGAAAAACCTCCACTTCCCTCAGTTTATGATTAAAAGTATAATGAACAAATTGTTCATTGTCAAGTCGTTATATTGAATATATTGTTCATAATACTAAATAATACGTCATGATATACTAAAAAATATGAACACACTGTTCCAAGAACGATTAAAAAAATTAAGAAATGAAAAAAAGCTTTCTCAGGAAAAATTAGGGAAGGTATTAAACGTTAATCTCCGAACCATTGCTTATTATGAATCCGGGGAACGAACACCGTCACCGGAAACATTAAGCCAAATGGCGGACTTATTTGAAGTTAGTGTAGACTACTTGATGGGACGTACCAATATTAGTAATTATCAGATGTTTAATAATCTCATTTCTTTTGATGAACTCCCATCCGAAGCCCAAAAAGAGGTTTCAAATTTTTTTGATTATATTAAGCATAAATACATGGTTAAATAATAAATTACTCAAGTATACGTTCTTCCAGCCTAAAGTCAGATCCCTCGCCCCTTTCGGCATATGCCATCCATGGCTGCCTCAGCTCAAGCCATCCTGGCTTACACTTAAAAGGGTAACCCCCATCCTTCGAAGTCCAATTATTTACGCTAGATAATGATATTATTTGTTTTAAAGAATATAAATCCAAATAAAAAAGGCTGTTGCAAAAATTTTTATCATTTTGCAACAGCCCCTTCCGTCTTACACTTCGACCAGATCATCAGGGTGCTTTTCGTTCCATAGGGCGATGATCTCTTCCTCGCTCTTACTGAAATTATCAGAATTAATCCATTTGCCTCTAAACCCTGCGTTAATGCGCTTGTCCAGATCGGGGTTGACCCGCACGTCAATATTAACGGAACCGTCTTTTTTACCGGTTGGTTGGAAATGGGTTCCGTTGGGTAGGTGGACGATCCGCCCGCCTTTGAGCGCGGACTCGATCTGCACGTCCAACTCCGACAGTACTGCCTGCACGCTGCCGCGGCTTTGATTAGTGGCGGCGACGATGTTTTCGATTAGCTCTTCGCTCTTCATTGGAGCGACCGGTTCCAGCCGGGGTCTGAACTCTGTCCATGCTTGAATTTTTTTTGCCATTATAATCTCTCCTTTGATATAAAATTGAGCCTAGTAAATTTCGAAATCGACTATAGTCGATTCGTAGATCTCCTATAGTACATTCTTAAATCTCCTATAGGACATTTTTAAATTGAGCCTAGTAAATTTAAAAATCAAGCCAGTGAAGTTTATTAGCCTTTGAATGAAGCAGAATTGTGTTTAATCTTTTTTCCCAATCCAAATCCTTTCCTATGAAACCGCTTTGATAGCCTTTACTAATAATGCCAGCGCCGCATTGATCGCCTTTTCCGGCAAGTCTAACTAATTAAAAAATTCATGATCTTACCTCCATTCCTTCAATTTTGTGGGAAGAGTAATGAATATAATTTTCTATGTTTGTAAAACAATTTCTGCAAATACAAATAAAAACTTGGAATTAATTTGGATTGTTTGGGAAATTCGAGGAATTGGAAGATGAACAAAAAATCGACTCACCTTGCCTCTCTATCCGGTAAGATACACTGGGAGTCGTGTCAATAGAGAGGAAAAGTGGATCAAGATAGGAATTTGAAAGGGGAATTTCCTTGGATCTTTTTGTTGGGATGGCAAACGGAAGCAAGACCGGAACAGAGAGGGGCCAACCAAATGTAACGATTAGTAAACGCTCCTGTATAAGAAACGACGTCGGAGGAGATTCCGGGCTTTACGATATTTGAGTTTCAATCCACGCTTCTGTACAAGGAGCGACTTTCCCAAATTGCATAAATAATAGCCGGAAAAGTGTTTCAATCCACGCTCCCGTATAAGGAGCGACTTCCTTGCCGTTATCTGTTACATCACCGATTTGTTTCAATCCACGCTCCCGTATAAGGAGCGACAAAACTATAGTGAATAAAAACCTCACCAATTGTTGTTTCAATCCACGCTCCCGTATAAGGAGCGACCAATATCTTGGTCATAAATAGCGTTTTCCGGAGGTTTCAATCCACGCTCCCGTATAAGGAGCGACGCAAAAGGTAAAGTTGATGCAAAAGTTATTGAGGTTTCAATCCACGCTCCCGTATAAGGAGCGACTATTGCTCCTGTTGGAGAACAGTATTTAGCTGTTGTTTCAATCCACGCTCCCGTATAAGGAGCGACTTAACCAAATGGTTTATAAGGGGTGTTTATATGTTTCAATCCACGCTCCCGTATAAGGAGCGACCCAAACAATTGATACCTTTGTTTCGGCAGTAGGTTTCAATCCACGCTCCCGTATAAGGAGCGACACCCATCAACCGAACGCGGTTTAAGTTTTGGCTGTTTCAATCCACGCTCCCGTATAAGGAGCGACTTATTAGACATAGGATGGACGTTAATAATGTATGTTTCAATCCACGCTCCCGTATAAGGAGCGACTTGGGTGGATCCAGAACTTCAAAGTCATACGGTTGTTTCAATCCACGCTCCCGTATAAGGAGCGACGTGTATTTGTGGATGCGGCAGGCCAAGGGCTGAGTTTCAATCCACGCTCCCGTATAAGGAGCGACAAAGGGCGGTCAACAACTATTAAATGAGTTTGTGGTTTCAATCCACGCTCCCGTATAAGGAGCGACCTAAAGGTGGCTCACCACCGCCAGCAGCCACATGTTTCAATCCACGCTCCCGTATAAGGAGCGACCTCCTAAAGGTTGATATTCGACTAACCCGGACGGTTTCAATCCACGCTCCCGTATAAGGAGCGACTATAACTTGGCTTTCCAATCCTCTTTGCCGGTTGTTTCAATCCACGCTCCCGTATAAGGAGCGACGTACAAAGGCCTCCAATTGCTCATTATGATACAGTTTCAATCCACGCTCCCGTATAAGGAGCGACCTTACAGTTCTTTACTGTGTCCTAATCATAGGGTAGTTTCAATCCACGCTCCCGTATAAGGAGCGACAAACATTGCAAGTTAAATTAAATAGGGGAAAGGGGTTTCAATCCACGCTCCCGTATAAGGAGCGACATGCCAAGAGATCCAAACATCAGAGACTTGGTTTCGTTTCAATCCACGCTCCCGTATAAGGAGCGACACCACCGCTCAACATTAAACCAATCATCTTACCAGTTTCAATCCACGCTCCCGTATAAGGAGCGACATTCATGCTGTCTTCGGTATGCCTCGATTTTTGGTTTCAATCCACGCTCCCGTATAAGGAGCGACACTCAAAAGCATAACAAGTATTACTGCCCGAATGTTTCAATCCACGCTCCCGTATAAGGAGCGACACGCATTGGCAGTAAAGCAATTAAAAGTCAATGTTTCAATCCACGCTCCCGTATAAGGAGCGACTATTGGATGAAGCAAAGATTTTTGAAATGCTTGGTTTCAATCCACGCTCCCGTATAAGGAGCGACATTACATTAAAAAATATGCCGGTATCGCAAAAGTGTTTCAATCCACGCTCCCGTATAAGGAGCGACCTAGGTGTTTGAGTAAAAAATCCCCTACCGCCTGTTTCAATCCACGCTCCCGTATAAGGAGCGACTTGGGTATCAAAAGCAGTGGTGCCTCCTAGCTTTGTTTCAATCCACGCTCCCGTATAAGGAGCGACGCAAAAATATAGCGATTGCATTTTCCAAAAAAGGTTTCAATCCACGCTCCCGTATAAGGAGCGACCGGCCGGTTATGCGTTTACCGCAAAAGCTCCCGGTTTCAATCCACGCTCCCGTATAAGGAGCGACGGCCATGACCGCTCCATATACGGTATCAAAAATTGTTTCAATCCACGCTCCCGTATAAGGAGCGACGCAAGGCCTTGACCTTTGCCTTTGCTCCCTGGGTTTCAATCCACGCTCCCGTATAAGGAGCGACGCTAACAATCTCGATACTGGCATCAGGCAAGCTATGTTTCAATCCACGCTCCCGTATAAGGAGCGACGGACCGGCATAAAAAGCAAATGCTTAAAACCGGTGTTTCAATCCACGCTCCCGTATAAGGAGCGACTTACGGCTGTTGGAGATTACACCTTGGAGATTGTTTCAATCCACGCTCCCGTATAAGGAGCGACCACATCATGGGCCTGTATGGTTGCTCTAATGATGTTTCAATCCACGCTCCCGTATAAGGAGCGACCAATAACCGGATCAAAGGTATTCATGATCGCTTGTTTCAATCCACGCTCCCGTATAAGGAGCGACGAGGACCGGCAATTATTAATGAACGCGGTGGGGTTTCAATCCACGCTCCCGTATAAGGAGCGACTCGGGTTCAGGTCTTTTTAACAATGTAACAACGGGTTTCAATCCACGCTCCCGTATAAGGAGCGACAGTATCAATTTAGATCTTCACTATATCAACGCTTTTTCGAGACAAAGTTGCGAACCTACGAAAATTAATTTATCCAATTTTTTATTTTAAACAAACTCCCAGCTAATCCCGTTTTACAACTTTCCGATAAACTATGATCGCTTAGGGTTCGCAAAAGTATTACGCCATAATCACCCCCTCCGGATCATAGGTTGTTTTGGTCCCGATATGCTCGACCCGACGTTTCCAGTTGCTCCCGAGAAAATAATACCTCAAACTGTCCTCTTCCTTATTAATTATCTTTTCCAACCTGTGCCTTAATTCTGCGAATTGTGCCGGATCAACCAAACATTCAAAGACTGAGTTTTGAACACGTTGCCCATAATCGACACATAACTTCGCCGCCTTGCGTAGCCGGGTTCTGCCTTCTCCGGTGGTAGTATTGACATCGTAAGTGATTAATACCATCATTAAATACTCGCCTCACTTCCAAAAAAACGGTGGATATCCGTCAAGATCGCCTCGTAAATATCTTGCCAATAATAAAGCTTGAACATAGGAAAGCAATCCGATTTCAACCTTTTCATTTAAAAACGGATGGGTCAATTCCTCTTGTTTCTTTTTCTGCCAGGCGGTCAGGACAACTTTACGCGTTTCATCATCCATAATTACACCACCTGTTTCCGAACAACGAAAGCCTTTCGCCGAAACTTGCTTCAAATTCACTAGCGAAAGAGCCACCCGATCAGCCAGGAACGGCCGGAGTTCTTCCATCAAATCCAAGGCTAGACTCGGTCTTCCGGGCCGATCCTGATGCATAAAACCCACTGCAGGATCAAGCCCCACCGTCTCCAAGGCCGACTGGGTATCATGAGCAAGTAAGGTATATAAAAATGAGAGTAATGCGTTCATGTTGTCTTTTGGTGGACGGCGGCTCCGTTCATGAAAGAAAAATTCATCTTTATTACATAAGATCAAATGGTCGAATACGCTGAAATAAGTCCGAGCGGCATCACCTTCAATGCCCCTTAAGGTATCAAGGTCTTCGCAATGTTCCAGCCAGCGTAATTGACGGTTTAAAGATTCAATTGCCTCGAGAACCGCGCTCTGATTTAATGAATCTGAGTGATCACGCAAAGCGCGGGAGAGAACCGTCCGGCAATTACCAATTTTAGCGCCGATAAACGCTTTAGCTAACAATAGACATTCATCCAATTCATCGGCAACCCGATATTGTTTACGCCGCAGTAACACATTCCCCTGGACTTTGCCGCTAACTCGCGCCAAAAAGCGCCCATGCTCGGTCAAAAAGCATAATCCCACATTCCGTTCGGCGCATAAGGCCATTAAGGCCGGACTTGCTCCGGCATATCCGAAAGCAACCACGCCCTCCAGATTGTGAATAGGAACTCGAAGCCTCTCTTCATCCTGGATTCTAACGACGATATTCTCCCCGTCCCTTGCTAAATATGAATCCGGGGAAGTTACGTACAAAGTGTTTAAAAGTTTACGCATTGTACCTCTTCGTTTGTTTGATTTGGCCTAACTTCGACTCACCCCGTGCCAGTTTCCAGCTTATCGTTACCTCAAATGGCCCCTCTCTCTTCTGATGCTGTTCCGTGTGCCGTCTCAGCAAAGAGGGGCAAGCAGATTCGGCTTTTATATTACTATCTTGATCGGCCTTTCCTCTCTATTGACACAACTTCCTGTGTTTCATCTATATAGAGAGGCTAGGTGAGTTGATTTTAGACCAACGCCTCGATCCATTCGGTAAACTTCTCCGTATCAATCACCGCTTCATTGGTTACCCGAACTACTTTTATTCCTAATTGATTAATTATAAATGTGCGCATCTCATCATAATCTTTTTGCCTTTCGTGTATCTTGCCGTCAATTTCTAGGACCAGTTTTAATTTGGCGCAATAAAAGTCCGCCACAAAAAAACGCTTTTTGCCGTAATACGTAAACATGATTGGATGCTGCCGCAGGAACTTTTTGCCGTTAATCCGCCGGTCCCGAACAATCTCCCAAACAATCGCTTCACTGGGAGTTTGTTCCCGCCGCAAATTTCGCGCAACATCTATGATAAATCCCATAGGTAAATACCCCATATTTTCTAAATGATAGACCCACAAAAGTCGCCTAATCCCCCACCTTTATTGAACCGCTCAATTCATGACTTCGTAATAGAGAGGGAATCAAGGAGGTGAGTCGCCAATCTCCTTCTCAATATAGCCCCTCACCGACCGTGATTTCCGCGTCAACTCCGGCATACAAACATCCTTAAGCGAACAAAGGCTGCAACGATGACCTTTTTCAGCCGGTGGAGTAATACCGCTTTCAAATACATGATGCATCCGTTTACTCAATTCTTCAACCCTACCACGTAAAGCCGGATCAAAGGCTACCGAAGTCCGGCGGCGGTTTTCTCCATAATAGAGATCTCCTTCGGCAATCCGCACTTGCAGCATCTCCTCCAAACAAATCGCCTGGGCGCATAACTGGACCTCGTCCCGGTCGTCCGGTTTCGGTTTTCCCCGTTTGTATTCAACCGGCTTCGGCAACCAAAACCCTTGGCGATTAGGCAACCCGATCCCGCCCTGATCAGGCCCGACTTGATGAAACTCCAACAAATCCATCATACCGTAAAGGCCCAACCGCCAGGAAACAACCGGCAATGAGCGGGCAATCAAAAGATCGCCACGCTTTTCGATTAGGTCGGGATTATGAACCCGCTCGTGTAAATGTTCTCCTTCAACGGTTTTAACATTCTCCAGCCATTGCTTTTCGATATGGATCAACGCCCACTGCCGTTCGCAATAGGCAAAGTGCTGGATGCCGGAAAGGAGAAGGAGATCGTCGTCGGTGAAGGTGGTCATCACATTATAATCCGTCAATGATTTCCGGTACTAAACTATCTAATGGTTGTAGTTTAATATCGTAATCTTCAATACATTTTGGATCTGTTATCCCTGATTTTACTGCTACCTCAAGGGAACGATGCACCTTAGCGGACGAATATTGCCCATTATTGGAATTATGCTTCCACCAATAAAGTTTATGTACTTCCATACTTCCTTCCGGTCTAGCGGATGAGGCGTCGTTTTGGAATAAAGTTTTTAATGCCTCTTTAATCGCCTCCGCATCTTCATCACTAAAACCGGTTTTACTAGCAAGTTGGGGGTTAATACTACCATAAGTAACATAAAGCCCATAATCCACACGATGTTTCATCCCCATTGTGTCGGAAGCTTTTTTGCTTCCATCCCCTTCACCACTGACACTCTTAGTAATTTGAATACTGGAAATACTCACGGGATTAATACTAAAAGCGGAGTGAATTGTAACCGGCCCACGAATTCCGATTGATACCCCTTTTTCATCCCCTTGTTCCTCTCCGCCCTCAGTTTCTTTTTTACCTTTTTTCCCGCCTTTATAAGCGAAGACTTGTCCGAAAGCCCGTACATCCAACCATTTTTTACAGGCTTCTTCTCGATATTTATTATCATCTTTCATATCAATACCTTTTAATTCACCTTCGGCTCTTTCACGAAGGCTCTTATAATTATCAACTTTATTATCGTCGGACTGAACAAAAATAGAATGACTTGTTTCCATCAGACGGTTCCTTATTTTTCTTTTCAAACAAACATCCGATAATTCCCCAAGACCATCATAATTTATCCGAGGACGGTTGCCGTTTAATGGGTCGCCGTTTGGATTGGCATTTTTTACACTGATTATTACCGCAAAATCAATTTTTTTATTCATTGTGATCCTCCTCAATAATTTAAATTATTAATAAAGTACCATAATTTTTATCCGGCTTGTTCCTCAGTTTTATCCTCTTCCTCATCTTTTCTCCAAAGAGCTTCTCGTTGGCAATGATATCCCAATAGAAATTCCCCGCTTAGTTTTTTGTCACTTTTAAATTCTTCTGAGTCAAACATTGCCATTACTTGCGATATCATGTGTTGCCTTTTAAGCGACTTGTTTCCTAGCCTTGCTTTATATGGATTTAAAGCCAATTCAATTGTTCTCCACGTTGTAAAAGGATGATCAGCAAATCGTTGCATAAGTCTAGCGGCGGTAGTTTGACGATCTTCCCCCGCTTTTCTTAATGCCCATTGTTCCAGACTGTCCGCTAGAGCTAATAATCTTCCATATAAGTAATCTCTGCTTTTTCGGCTTTCATCTAATGCCATCTTAAAATCCTCCTTTTCATGATATTTTCGATAAAGCGCGCAAGCTATACTTAATGTTTTATTCCATTCCCATGCTTCTAGTCCAACATGGTTCGAACCTCGCCGAACTAACGATTCAACTAAATCTCTAGGAATTCTCTGCCCATCAATGATGCAGGGAAGAATTCTTTCTACGGTAGCTTTGCGAAGTTTATCGTCTACTTTACATCCATAGGCGGCTTCCGCAATATCATTGGGTGCAGGCGCACCAACAAAACGAATATGTATCTTTTTCTTTCGTCCGGTTTTACTTTCGGTAATTTCCTTTAAACGATAGTCATGAATCCAACAACAAGTTTTATGCCAGTTTTCTATTCTATTAAGAAAATCGGAACCTGTAAGATCACGGTAAAAAGTAATTGACATTCTACCGGGAGTCGCCGAATCCAAGCCCATGACTATGACTCTTGCTGTATCTCCAAGGTTAGTAGTATAACCTGCAATCTTTTTGTTCAATTTCAAAGCTAACTCCTGTGCGGTTGACACAGTTAATTCTATATCATCTTGAATATTATCAAATCCGAGTATATTAAACGGGTCTGCAAAGGGGTCCGGTATTTCCTTTCCGGTAGTAGCCCATGCTACAATGGCCTGATCGCCTCTTTTATAACCCTGCTTACTTATTAACCATCGCAACGCATTATGGGCCTTTTGAGTAATTTCAAATCCTACACTACAAGCTTGATCCGCGTTACGAAAACGACCCCTAAATGTAAAACCGCTAAGATCATTTGATGAAATAATTTTTGCCTTATCCGCATCATTACGAAGTTTTGCTGGATGTTGATCGGCAACAGGAAGTTTCAACCCTGTTATATAACAGATCGATTGGGTTTCTTTTATTGATGAGTAGTATTTTATCCAGCTTTGAAACAAATCAAAATCCTTCCACGTTGCGGTTTGAGTATCCCCCGACGTTTCAACTCGCCAACGCACAAAAGCATCATATTGATTTATATTTGTTGTTACTTTAAAAATATCAGGTGGTACATTACCAAGTTTCTTATCCCACTTATCAATGAGTTTGCCATTTGCTTCGGTATGCAGAACTTGATGTTCAATTAAATCTTTTATGACTTGACCTTTTTTAACATAATTTAATACTGTAATTGCTTTTGGGTGTGGATATTGAGATTCACACCACTTTTCTAAAATTACTAGATACTTTTCATAAGGCTCTCTTGGATTTGTTGAGTAACCGCGAGTTACTTCACCACCATAATCAAAAAAGTCTTTAGCAACATATTGAAGTTTATCGCAAAGAGGATGTGGTTCAGGGCGAATCCCTGCCCTGCCGCCAGAACTCTCCGTACATGGAACAATCGTTCTTGAATCATTTTTTGAAATTACATTTGCTTTTTTAAAGTTACCATCCTGGTCAATGACAATTTCAATCTGAGCTTTTTGAGTTGTATGACAGATAGGTAGGAGCGGTACCTCATTTTCTTCAGACCCAATTCCAATCATAGACTGACAATTTTCGTATGTTTCATAAAGTTTTTCTATCCAACTCATTGAGCAGCCTCCTCTCCTGAATATTCTTCCAAGAGGCCTTCTTCTTCAAATCCTATTGATAAAGGTGGATTTGACAACATCAGCTTTACAAATTTGCGGATAGTACAGTTTTCAGGGCGAATAAACTCAATTACTCCATTAACCATCTTTGGTCGCCAAAACCTTGCATGCAGTTCATTCTTTCCAATTTCATCCGGATAATCAAAACCATGAAACATTAAGTCGAAAGCAAGTTCCCCATAGGGTGAATCGTAAAATCCCTTATCTTCACCAAAACGACAAGGTTCTACATAACCTTGACTTTCACGGGTTCCTAAAAAAATGTCTCTTCTTCCGCCTCTTTCAATCATCCGCTTAGCGATAAAATAGTGTTTGTTTTCATTCCGATCTTGCGCCATATCCTCCCGGTTTAAGTTCCATTCAAAATGCGCTTGAACTTGATATTCTACATCGGAAAGATAAGTATATATCGCTAGCGTATTCCCACCTCCATACTCAATTGGTTTAGCGCTCCTAGTTTGAGTTTTAATCGCCTTCATCACGCGTACTTTATCAATAACCCAAATAATAGTCGGTTTCCAATATACCGATTCCATAATTCCTTTTAAGGCCTGATAGGTAGGAATCTGATAAGAACATTTTTCCCCGCCGATCTTTGTCAATGGGTCGGTGAATAAAGCATATTTCCCATAGACTTTAAACTCAACTTTGTTTTCCATTCTTCGCCTCCTTTAACAATTAAGAAATTCCATTTCATTAACCGGATCTTCACTCATGCCATATTCATTACTGTAGTATCGTTTATCTAGGCAAAAAATCCCGGCATCTCTTTGAACTTCGTAAATAATCCGTTGCTTCGCAAGTTTTTCGAAAGCATAAGAAAACACATTCACCGAGTATCGTTGCGCTTTTTTTATCAATTTGTATTGCTTTCCCAAATCATTCACATTACTAAGTTCATTGATAATTTGTTCTCCTTCCCCATATGGAACGATCACTCCGCGAGTATAGGAATCTATGGCCTGAAAAGCCTTTGAAGCTGCCATGAATGATTGACGCATAAAAAGTGGTGGGGAAGAGTCTTTATTTATTCTTTGATAAGCCGCAACAGAAAGCTTGTTAGTTGATAGGAGTTCAAACAAATCATCCGACCTGCCAACACTCGATTTACCAACAACTTTGTAACACATTTCCTCCTTTCGTTCATAAAAGTAATATTGATAATAACGCTCCATGGCTTTAAGCCCCAGAATATCTCCGTCGAACCCCACCGGATTTGATTTGAACTCTTCAAGTATACGCTCTGCTTTATCTCTCCCAATCTTTATATCTTTTAACTTATCTAAATTTTCATCATTTGGATTAACAATAGATACCTTACCCGGCTTTGACCTGACACCGTTACGGTTACAGCGACCAGCGGCTTGGGCAATCGAGTCAAGACCTGCCAGATACCGAATCACGGAACCGAAATCAATATCCACTCCTGCTTCAATAAGTTGGGTACTAACACAAATCACCGGCTCTTCATCTTCTAAACATTTTTTGACCCTACCCAGAACTTCCATACGGTGAGCGGGACACATATTAGTGCTAAGATGAAACACTCTAGTATATGAAATTTTTTGAAGCAACTGAAAGAGATTAGCGGCAGACTTTTTTGTATTCACAATAATTAGGACACTACCGGTTTCCTGCAACTCATGATTAACCAATTCAAACACTTCTTGTTCTGTCCAACCGCCTACTTTGCAACGATTATAAACCTCAACTCGTTTTAGTTCTTCAAACAACCTCTGTACATTCGACATCATTTGTTGTTCGGGTGTAATTGACAATGCTCTTTGTTCGGGTTCTATCTTATTCAATAAAGGTTGGGTAGCAGTACACAGCACGATAGATGAACCGCAACCTTGGATTAAAAAGCGAATCGCTACATTGAAAAGATGTACACATTGAACTGGGAGTGTTTGGATTTCATCGAATATAATCACAGCATTTGCAAGCTGATGCATTCTCCGGGCGCTCCTAGTTCCATAACCAAATAAAGTCTCCAAAAACTGGACCATAGTCGTGAAGACAACCGGCGCATCCCAGTTTTCGGCTAACAATCTCTGTCGGGTCGTTTCCTCCTCAGGAGTTAAATTAGAATGGTGTTCAAGAACAATATTACTTAAATAATCCGCCTGTTCTGTTCTATCCTCTAAAATCTGTCTGACTGTTTCAGCATTCTGATCAATAATCGAAGTATAAGGAATTACATAAATGATTCTGTCCATTTGGTGTTTTTTTGCGTGGTTTAGAGAAAAACGTAAACTGGAAAGGGTTTTACCTCCTCCTGTCGGTACCGTCAGTTGATAAAGTCCTTTAGACCTATTTGAAAAATTGAAACAACAATTTGAAATGTCTTGACGTAAGATATCGACTTTATTCCGATTTTCAAATTTGTTTAAGTAAAGATTTAATTTCTTTATTAAAACAGGCCAGAGTTTATAATCCCATTGATTTCTAAGTTTCGCCATCTCCGGAAATTCAAAATCAGCTGTATTACTTCTATCCGCATCAATTAGACAACTAAAAAGAAATCGTTGTAATAACCCAAGTTTAAAAGAATCCACCTTGATATTTTCAAAATCTCTTTTTTCTTCTTTAATCTCACTCATTTTCTCTCTTAGCTTATTGATAATAGATTCATCATGTATCAACTTTTCAAATTTTTCTTTAATTGTATTATCAATATTGGTAAGCGCTTCAATCAGTCGTGTTTTTTCATCCGATTTATTCATACGCCTTGTATAATTATCTTCTCCATCAGGCAATAGACAGTCAATTAAGCCTGAGTGATGCGACGCAACTGCAAGAGATAATATTTGTGCAGTCAGTAAACCTTCATTTCCTTTTTCTAAAAAATAATGATATATAACTTGGGCACCTGCACTTGCATGATCTATCTTACCTTTCTTTTCGGATACACTAACATAATCATCTTCATCTGGTTCGAGAATTCCTGTCGCTGAACGTATATAGAGATCAAACTCTAAAGTTGCTTTTCCTAAATCATGCAATAATCCTAATAATTGTCCATGTTCTTTTAAACCGATTTTTGCGGCATGTTTACCAGCCAAATCAGAAGTTTCTTTTAGATGATCCCATAAACATTGAGGTATCCCATCTTTTTCACGAAAATGGGCTATGAATTGCTTATACAAATTATCTCCTCCCAATCCCCCGCGCCCCTCTTTACTGAAACAACCTTTAGGATTAACATCAATGTAGAGAGGGGCATTCGAAATGTAGCTTCAAGCTCAAAACTACGCGGGGTGAGTCGTTTTTAAACAATCCAAACATATTTATCGTACCTTCTCCAATTCCAATATAACATCCACCACCGTCACCTACTGTCGGTCAAAAAAATTTTCTCCAAAAAACCTTAGATATTAGGACCTTCCCAATCAGAATTTTTTTGCATTTGACTTTCAGAATAAACCTGCAGTTTGACTAATACTCTATTGAATTCACGAACTTCTATTTCATTAATCCGACAACGTAACGTACGGTCTTTTACATTAATCGATTCCAAATTTTTAATTATTTAAAGCCCTGTTTTAACCTCATATTTGTTATCCACCTTTCTTTTATTGAAGGATGGATATAGTCTATCCATTTTTTAAGTAAGTATTATTATCTCTTTAATTGATTAGTGCATATTTTTTCTTTAGATTGTAAATAATTGCAAATGATTAATTAGTGTTTGTTCTTGCCGAATTTCTCTATCAAAAAAGAAATTCGTGGATTGAAACAAGTATGTATTTTTATGAGGAAGTATACTTAGCCCAAAGAAAGATGCGAATATTTAAAATATCCCGTGTCTTTCTTTATTTAATCAGGAAATTCTCTTTCAAATAATTCTTCTTCAATCATATCCATGACATGTTTTCAAGTAATTTATCGAATAATTCAAATCCCCCGCGCCCCTCTTTACTGAAACAACATCCAAAACCACATCAAAGTAGAGAGGGGCATTCCAAATGTACCATTAAAGCTCAAACCCACGCGGGGTGAGTCGATCTTAATCAATCCAACTACCGCCTATCGTCCCTTCCCACATTCCACTATACCACCCTTCACCGTCACCTACTGTCGGTCTAAAAAACTTTCTCATTTTTTTTGCCTTCCCTGACATGGTCTTTCCCCTTCTTTTCCGCTTGCGGAAGAGAAGGGGACTAAGGGGTTGAGTCCCCATAAATCTCCCGCATCCGCTTAACTTCTCGCCAGATCTCATTCCTTAACTCCTCCGGCTCCAAAACTTCAGCATGATCGCCAAAAGAAAGTATCCACTGCTTGATCTCCGTAAACCCGCTCACCCCGGCCATAAAAACAACTCCACCATCCACAGTCTCCTCCAGGCTCTCGCCTTCCCGAAGCGGCCTTTCCCTGATCCAACGGGCTTGAAATTTGTCAAACCTTATTGCCACCCGGATAAGTTTACCTCGAATGATTCCCCAAACTCCTTCTAGGTAATCCTCGATCTTGAAATCCGCCGGATAATCAAATTTGTCGGCCAAGATCTCCATACTTTTAATTCGATCTACCGCGAAAATTCGAACTTCATTCCTAAGTGTACAAAAACCAATTAAATACCAAGCCCCTTCATGAAACCGTAAGTGATACGGATGAACGATCCTCTCCGACTCAGTATTAGCGGATACCGATTGATAGAACATTTTAACTTTCAAACGTTCCATCACCGCCCGGCGCAGCCCGGACAAATACTCCGCCACCCGCCAATCCTCGCCTCGGAGTGGTTCAATATCAAACGAAATGAACTCCTCCAACTCCGGCCCGGAAAGTTTTCCATCCGTGCCTAGCAAACACTCCAACTTCTCTCGAAGGGAACGAAATTCCGATCGGCAGGCCAAACCTTCCATCTGAGCAATGATTTTTTGTCCCAAAAACAATGATATAATCTCACCCTCGGTAAACCGGGGCATGGGCATGGAAAAATCCTTACTAAAAAAATAACCCCGACGCAGCCGGTCATACTCGATGGGTGCTTGCATTTGATCGCGCAATTGTTCAATGTCCCGTTCAATCGTCCGGGGACTTACTTCCAATCTAACGGCAAGCTTACGGCAGTCGGGGTATAGTCTGTTTTTAATTAAAGTATAAATCGTCCAGATCCGTATCACAGTACTTCGGCCGGTCCGATCTTTCGTCACCATGACACCTTCTTTATCCAGTAATATACTGGTTAAATTCCACGTTTTTCCGGTGTTTCCTTCTAAAAACTTCTATAGAAAAGTACTCCTGAATATTACCCTTCTTCCCAAACAAATCCCGAATATTTCCTTCACTTAATTAAATCCTTTAAAAAAGCAGGATTGATAGAAAAATGAGAGAAATAAATTAAGAAAGTTTAAATTTACCATTCAAACCATTAATCAGATTTAGATTCATCATTTTTATAATTACCTGATTGATAAGGAGAATAGAGTGAAAAGGGTATTATTTTGGGTATTAGCTTCTCTAGGATTAATCTTTTATCTTATCTATAGTTTTTCCGATCCTAATGCAAAAATCAGACAAACTTTTCAAAAAGCTTGTCAAGAAGTTACTACCGCAAAAGAGTTGGAAATCTCAAGCTATGCCTCGGCCTATCGAATGTACAATAATGCTATTGCGAAATTAAACAACATCACTAGTAGATACTCCTCTTCCGAGATCGCCCTTAGTCTATTCAATAATAAATTAAAAATAGGTCCTTACCCCTTCTTTGAATTCAAAGAAGAAATCATCCCCAACGCCAGATTAAGAGCGGAAGCCGAATCAAATCCGCTGGTTTGTTCTTTTTATGCCATCAACTTGTTGGATACCATCCAATATGAAGATAAATTAAAATTAATGAAAGCAGCTAAGTTAGCCGAGATTTCCGCCAGGTTCTCCAAGAACTGGCAATTTAAAAAAGCAGCTACAGTTTTAACCGAAGGAAAAACAATTGTTGAAACAATCTATTCCGAATCGTTCCAAATAGCAGCACTCGCCGAAATGGCTCAAGTTTTAGGAACATCCGGCAAAATGAAAGATGCTCGAAAGCTAATTAACCAAGCCAAAACCATCACTAAAACGATACCCCAAAACGAACGACAAGAAGCTCTTCTAAAAATCCTAACAGCCTATTGTATGATTGAAGATTTTGAGTCCGCCGAAGAATTAATTATGCAATTTAAGCCTTCGTTCCGAAATAATGCTTGGTCGAACATTGCCCAAAATTATGCCCTAAAAGGAAAACTGAGATCCGCGCTTAAAACTGCGCAAAAAGTTGATAGCGACGACCTTCAAGCGGAAACTTATCATATAATTATAAGGGAATATGCGGCAACCGATAAAATTGAACGGGCCGGGGAATTAATAGCCCAAATAAATCCGTCAAACATAGCTTGGCAAGCAAAAACCTTGGCCGATATCGCTTATTATGCCTGTAAGAACGATAAGGAAAATATAGCAGTATCGTATTTTGAAGAAGCGATTAGAACCGCTAATCAGTTTGAAACCCATGAGCTGCCACAAAAAATATCCGTTCTCAACTATATCGCCTTTCGTTTTATTGAACTTCAAGATAATAAAAATTCCTTTCAATTATTAGATTCAAACAGTTCACTAGCTAAAAATTTGGCCGAATTCAACCGCGCAGAAGCTTTTTCGGAAATTGCCGTTGCCTATAATCAAATTGGTGAATCGGAAAAGGCAATGCAACTGCTTACATCATATATACCGGATTATCTTACTATTGATATTCGCAGCAGTACCTTAGCCCGGCTCGCGCTTCAGTATTCCGAAAACGAACAATATCAAAAAGCGATTGAATTAGCTAATAGGATTGATGACGAAACAACGTTTCTTGAAGTAAATCGAGCTTCGGTATTATCCAAAATTGCAATTATTGCGGCTAAAAAAGGGGAATATCAGACAGCGTTAGATATAGCCAAAGAGATTAACTGTTCTTTTTATAAACCCTGGACTTTGGGGGAGATTGCTTTACAACTACCCAATCCAAATTTACATTTTCACAACAAATCTAAAATCAAGCTACTTCTCCACGAAATAATCACTGAATTAAATTTAACCAATAATGAGAACATTACTTCATTAACTATGTTGCCAAAAAATTAAACCGGTAATTTTACCGGTTTATCAATAATATATGCTTTTACATACTTGGCGCTCGTCCTCCGCCACGCCCGCCTCTTTTGGCGTCAGTATTTCTTCGTAATGTGGACTGCCTTTCATCGGAATCTTTCATAAATTTTGCTAATTTATCTTCAAAATTTTGGTGATTTGGTTTCGGAACACGTTCCATGCGGGGTTGGGCCTGTTTAATCGATAATCCGATTTTACCCTTATCCAAATTTAAAACCTTTACTTTGACCAGATCATTTTGCTTTAAAAAATGATTGACGTCTTTAACATACTCATCCGCTACTTCGGAAATATGAACCAAACCTGTCTGACCGTTGGGAAGTTCAATAAAAGCGCCGAAATTAGTAATGCCGGTTACCTTACCTTCCACGATCTGGCCAACTTCCAATGCCATACTTCAATAATTCCTCCCTTGGCTTCCTTCAAATCTAATTTACGTTTTCATAAAAAGCCTTAACCCAGGGAAATATCCTAAATCGGCATTTTTTGAGTTTTGGTATTATGAAAACTGCTTAATAATATATATTATAACTTTTAAATAAAAGTGTTGTCAAGACATGCTTAAGATTGTGCCTCGTCGTAGCCTCGTTATTTTAAAATCAGGTCCCAAATCAATATATTTTTCTGCTTGCTTTATTACAGAATCCGAAAATAGAAGACGGTCGTTTTGATTAAGTAACAATCTAATCTGTTGAGGCCTTATTCTATAATTTGCATGATAATTAATTTGGATAATTTGCCCAACGCTTCGACATCTTAAGGAAATCTCCCCGAAAGTAGTTGGAACATTTTTCAATTCAATATTTGGGTAATGCCAATAAAAACTATTAAGAATACCTGGCAATAAATAAAGAATTTCTTCTTCTTCCATTACCATAATGTTTCGTAATAACAATAAAAACTGACAACATACTTTAGGAGCATGTCCTGTAACACCCATTCCTCTGCCAAAAACGGGATGAATCCGATCCGACCAACTCCCGGTTGGACTTATAGTATTAATTAAAAATTTAAAAGCCGAATCATATTGCAGTCCTTGACGTAATAAGATTGAGCCCAATCGGGCAGTCATTTCCAGGTCAACTCCTAGAAATTCTATTGGGGAGACAACTCCACCCTTAAAAGTTGACGTGCGAATAACTTGACTTAACCATTCCCTAATAAACCTTTCATCCCTTGGATAGAGTTGTAATGGAAATGAAAGACTAAGCCCCCCAATTGCCTCACTTATTACTATATCTCTTTGAAAACCATCTTGAGCATACTCTTTAAACTTGCGTGAAAAAAACCCTAAGATTTGTGTCCAGAGTTCTTGAAATTGTTCTTGAAAGAATTGATAGTCTTCAAAGCTGCCATTAATCTCACTTAATTTGGATAAACCTTTAAATGAAGCGCAAACCCATCCTAAATTGAGATTACAGTTTAGGTTTAAATCGTATGTGACCGGCTTTTTATTTTGAATTAGCCAAAACCCAATCCGTTTTATCACTTGCCAGTTGTCTTTGACTAATTTTAGGTCACCACTTAACCGATAATAATCGGCTATAGCATAAATCAGTTTTTCCGGAGTTAATTCTTTGGATGATGGAAACGACCCGTCCCAACGCACTTTTTTTAAAGCTTTTAAAAGATACGCCCTACTTATAGAATATAGCGCTAAACGGTTTAAAACCAGAATCCGGTATACATCATCCCATTTTGAAAAACCGCCGCTAAACATTATAAAATAGTTAAGATTAGTATGGTAGATATAATTAATTTTGTTATCGGCGCTAATCATATGATGTTGAAAACTATAACGACTTATCCATTTTTGTTTACTATCAAAAAGCCATTCTTTCGTAAAATTTGGATCCTTTTTAAAAAATAGTCTTTGGGATTCCTTACGATAACAGAATTTAATTATTGAGCGCTCATTGGAGCGAATCCCATAACCTATTGCAGCAGTGCAATTTCCTGCTATAGATGAGATTGACTCATTATTTCGATCTAGTTTGAAATATTCGGTAACATCTCCAAAACCCGCCTGAGTGCAAAAAACAATTATAGGTTCGGCTTGAAATTGCAGTAGATTGTTATTATTAACTTTAATATAGTGATTTTTGTATTCCAACCTGTTTATAGCAGATATTCCATTATGGTCATAGGGGCGTACTACTAAAAAAAACAGCACTTCACTAATAATATTTCTTAAATTGGGATAAAATTCAAATTCTATGCCGATGTATTCGTTTTGATACCCATTGATTGTAAAAATACGATTATTATAGTACCCGCTTTGAAAAAAGCTTTTGGTTTCAATACAAGGAAAATCTGGGGCCGCTTTTTGTTCAGTCCTGAGAAACCGTCCAGGTGTAAATAGTGTTTTACCATC
Source organism: Bacillota bacterium (assembly GCA_023435565.1). GTDB lineage: Bacteria > Bacillota > UBA4882 > UBA8346 > UBA8346 > JAAYHS01. The sequence continues at coordinate 92,704 of JAEYRN010000001.1, read as the reverse complement.
ATTGACCCATACTTCAACCGAAACCCCTATTTGAGGAAACGAGATTGTCCCTTCCCCATCCACCACTAGTACTTCTTTACCGCTTTCATTATAAAATGTAGTCCAATTACGATAGCATAAATTAGCAAATCTATATCCACCAAAACCATAACCCGGGTTTAGCGGATCATTTTGCTTCAAAAACCAAGACGGAAGCGACCAATTAACAATCTCTGATGTCGAAAAGGAGTTATGTTGTCGCTTTTCTTCAACAGCTTTTAATAAATGGTAACCCATGAAAAATCATCCTCCAATAGCTATAGTTTGTACGAAAGATAATTTTTCATGAGCAGTTTTATCGAGTTATCCTCCAAAAATAAAAACCACCAACCAGTAACGAACTAAAAAAAGTATAAATTCTCCAAATAAAAACAAATAAACCCAACCCCTGAGTCCCAGTTAACCCTCGAAACAGATAAGATAATATTACCTCCGAACCACCGCTTCCCCCTGGAGTAGGAATAAGTGGCTGGATCACATTAAAAACCAACTGCCTGTATATTAATGCAAAGATTTCCACGGTTTTTCCCATGGCCAATATGATTAACGGGGCTAATAACAGGTAAAAAAACCAGTAAACGATACTAGCCAAAACAGCTTTAAACATTGCCGTCCAGTTACTTTTGATCAACAACATAGAGCTTTCTTTAAATAAAGAAAACTCCTGCCGTATTCTTTTAAGCCACCCTTTTTTTGCTACTATCGAACTAATTTTTTTAGTCCAATTCAAGCGCAATAAAAACAATAACAGTCCAACAAGGGCCATAAAAATTATTGTAGTTATCAATCCTTTCCAAAGCAATTCTCGGTCAAACAACCCCTGTTGTTTTAAAAAACTGAGATTTATTGAAACCGTTCCGATTAAAAGTATTAGATATATGATTGAATGCAAGCCTAAATCAATGGTAGTTACAGCAGTTGCTTTACCAATACCAATTCCTTTTTTGTGAAGTAAATAAATTTGGAGTGGGGTCCCACCCGCATTAAAAGGAGTTATATGCGATACAAAACAAGTCGCTAAATATATCTGGAAACAATGACGCAACTCTATTTTTTCTCCCATACCCTGAGCAATTGCATATATTCGATACGCTTTCGAGAACCAAACTATTAATAACGCAAAAAAGCCTAATCCAAGTATTATAAAATTAAGATTATCTAAACGAAACTTCGAAAAATCTTCAACAATCTCTTTCGATATGAAAATCAAACCAATCATACTGAAAAGGACTGTATACCAGATCCCTTTTCGAATCTTATCCCGATTAGCGATCTCAAGTCACCTCAACTAATGTATTCATTCCGGTTGAAGTTTTATCCATAATCATTTCTAAAACTTCATCTACCTTAATTGCCTCCATACAATATGCCTTTGTACAACGCGGCAAGTACTGCCAAAAACCTCCTCCAAAACGGTAACAAGGGCTACATGAAAGCTTTTTATATATATAACGGTGTAAGGATTGACGGTAAGGATGGAATTGTTCGGGGTTAGTAGGGCCGAAAAGTCCGATAGTAGGAATTCCAATTGCCGCCCCTAAATGAAGCGGACCCGAGTCATTCGCTATTAAGAGCTGACATCGGTTAAGCAAAGCAGCTGTCTCTCCCAGAGTAAATTTTCCTGCTGCATTAAATACTTCCGGTATAAGGGAGTTGATTATTCCTGCGTTTTCCATATCCTCCTTCCCGCCTACCAGCAATACCTGATATGGAGTTTCCTCGATTAAAACTTTTATTAATCTAATAAAATTTAGCAACGGCCAACGTTTTCTCGCAAAATAATGCCCACCGCAATGAATTGCGATTAGTGGCTTTTGATAATCATAAGTTACTTGTTTGAGAAAAAAGTCAACCACCTGTTGATGCAAATCATTAAACCAAAACTCCGTCTCATAGGTATTGACTGCCAACCCCGCCTGAACTATAACCTCCATGCATAGTTTAACTACCGAAAGATTTGTTTCTTTTGAGATCGAAAAAAAGTCGCTTCGGAAAGGAGTACCGCAGAACCTTGTAAAAAAACCACCGATTTGAGAAAGACCTACTGCCAAATCAAAGTTACATTTTCTAACATCAACCAATTTTTTGAATAGGTCCCATTGATCGATACATTTTACAACTTCTATTTTGTAGGGATTATCTTTAAATACTTCTACCCCCAATTGGTTAGCTAAAATAACTATTCGGGACTGCGGTAAATTATATCTTAAAGCCCGAAGGGCAGGTGTAGCAAATAAAGCGTCTCCCAATGGACTAAAGCATAACGCGACAACTTTTTCAAACCTAACCAGCCCCGTAATAACCGCTCCTTATTAGCTTCCTAATCTTGTTTTACCCCTACTTTATATTCTTCAGGTTGGGCCGGATATATACTTGTGTTTACCAATTCATTCTTAATAGTGCCGTCAAAGTATTCAATCGCCCTCCATAATTCCGCTTTAATACCCTTACGGCCCTTAACTATTTTGTTTTTAGTTCCTTTAGTTAATGAAGAGTCAGGAATAAAAATGGTTTTAAAAGGGTATGATTCAACAACTTTAGTTTCTAATTCAATACTTTTCCAATCTGTTTTCCTTCCTAAAATAACAACTGTTAAATAGGGGGAATTTACACTAGATACCATTAATATCGGATTATCGTAAGTATTTTCAATGATTAAATCAACTCCATCATAAACAACAGTTGCATCCCTGGCCAAAGGTACATAGGTACTTGGTACGGAATGGTTCAATCTTTGAATCATCTTTAAATTAGCCATTAAAGCCGCATTATATAAAGTTGAAGATACTTGGCAGACTCCTCCTCCAACCCCAGGAATAAGCTTACCTAAATATAGCACTGGAGCTTCTTTATAACCAACTTCGGTTACCCGGGGTCCTACCCAAGTGTTAAAAGAAAAATGTTGACCAGGATATATAATTACATTGTTAATTGCACTACTTGCGATTAAAAGATTATTGACCCGTTCTTTATTTCCAATCTCATATTTTGTAGTATAAATTCCTAGTACTTGATCAAGCCCCCACCTTTTAATATCATTTTCTGTCAAAGGTGGGACCACTTTTTTGATTGGAATCTCAATAACTGAATTTCCCTTTTGAAATGCTGCAGTCTCCATTTTGTTGGTTAGAATCGCTTGGTCAATAACTACTCCGGTACGGCTGGGAGAATACTTTATTTGCCCTTCCCGATTGATATCTACTACTGATCGGATCGGCTCAACGGCAATGCCCGCTTCAAGTATATGAAAAAAGGAGTTTAGAGATACTCGGTTGTTATTGAAAACCGGTCGCAAATCGTACCCATGCCGGTAAATCCTCCAACGTGACGCCATTTGTCGCAAGAAAGACCCGGATCGTCCTACTTGATAAGCTCTGGCAATGCTTTCCGGTACATCAAGTCTAATCCCGACGGAATTTAAAACTAAATTTAACTGGCGTTTTTTATATACTAAAACTACTTTTTTTTCTGCTAGAACTTTAACTTCTTTACTAAATAGTTCAGTTGCTTCCTGGGCTTTCATTCCTCCTAATCTAACTCCACCTACTCTTACTCCGGGTAAAATCCTTCCTTCACTCCAAATCAAATAAGTAGTAGTTAAAACTATCAATAAAAACATTAAAGTTCCAAAGATAATTTTCCCGCTAAGAAGAATTAATTCCATCCGATTTTTTGATGATAATTCCAAAACCTATCCTCCTATCTCTTGTTGCGCTTTTTATTTATTGGTCTTTCAGCTAAAGCAGCCATATTTTTTGTAATTAAAACATACAATTTTAAGTTTTTAGTATACTCCCCAGGTCATGGACATAAAATAAAATATCCTACACGGGGAGAATAATATTAAATGTGGAATCAATTAACCAAAAAGAAACATCCCAAGGATCTTCTCAAATATAATTCCCGAGTCCATATCGAACATCCTTCCGCTATCTCCATTTTCCAAACAAATTTGAATTTATTCATTACTCAATTATATGACCAAACCTCCCAATTAATTATTCTTTGTATTGGGACTGACCGGTCGACTGGCGATAGTTTGGGTCCTTTAGTAGGCAGTAAACTAAAAACAATGGACTGCATGACAAATGTCCCCATTTACGGAACCCTTGATGAACCCGTTCATGCAGTGAATCTACCTGAGACCATTAAAATGATTAACGATAGATTTCCCAATTCATTTATTATTGCCGTAGATGCCTGTCTTGGAAGAACGGAAAGTGTTGGTTATATTAGTATTAAAGAAGGGCCGCTTCAGCCGGGAACAGGTGTTAACAAAACTCTTCCTGCTATAGGCGACCTACATATCGTTGGTATTGTCAATGTGGGAGGATTTATGGAATATATGGTTCTCCAAAATACCAGATTAAGCTTGGTGATGAAAATGGCTGAAACCATTAGTGAAGGTATTGCCAAGGAGATTTTAAATTATCATTGTTTCCCATCACCACAGTTTGAAACCGAACCGGATTCTATATGTTTGGAAACCACCAATCAATAAAAAGCATATCTATAATATAAAATACCTCTGGGATAAGCGGAGTTTCCTCATATAAAAAAGGACCTCATTTCTGAGGTCCTCTCTTTTTTATAAAATTGCTTTTTCTGTTTCTTTATCAAAGAAATGAATTTTTTTGTTATTGAATATAATTTGATGTTTAGCTCCATCCTTGGCTTTCGTATGGGAATCAACCGTGGCCACAAAGGATGCATCTCCAACTGACATATGAAGATAAACTTGAGCTCCGATTAATTCATATACGTCAACCATGGCATTAACCACTTCAGCTTCAGTAGCTTCCGGAGTAGTATCCCTTTCCAAAATCGCTTCGGGACGAATACCGAAAATTACCGGTTTGTTAAGATACTGACGAATGTGCTTGAATTTGCCATCAGGGATGCCTACTTTGAATGCTTTGCAATCAACTAATAATTTACCGCCTTCTTCCTTAATTACTCCATCCATGAAGTTCATCGGCGGGGTCCCAATGAATCCGGCTACAAATACATTATTAGGATTATCATAGATATCCAGCGGAGTACCGACTTGCTGAATTACTCCGTCTTTCATTACTACAATCCGGTCACCCATGGTCATAGCTTCGGTTTGATCGTGAGTAACATATATAAATGTGGTTTGAAGTCTATTATGAATTCTAATAATTTCAGCACGTGTTTGGACACGAAGTTTAGCGTCAAGATTTGACAAAGGTTCATCCATCAAGAATACTTTCGGTTCACGAACGATTGCGCGACCTAAGGCTACCCGCTGTCTTTGACCGCCGGAAAGAGCCTTGGGTTTACGATCCAGCAAGTTTTCAATACCAAGAATTGAAGCAGCCTCTTTAACACGGCGATCAATTTCACTCTTGGGGAATTTACGCAATTTAAGACCAAAAGCCATATTACTATATACATCCATATGCGGATAAAGGGCGTAATTTTGGAATACCATAGAAATGTCGCGGTCTTTAGGAGCTACATTATTAACCACTGTATCCCCAATATATACATTACCTTCGGAGATCTCCTCTAAACCGGCAACCATCCGCAATGAAGTGGTTTTCCCACAACCAGAGGGCCCTACAAAAACGATAAATTCCTTATCTTTAATTTCTAGATTGGCGTCCTTAACTGCAATAACTCCACCGGGATATTTTTTGTAAACATGTTCAAAAACAACTTTTGCCATTATGATTTCCTCCTACAAATTGAATACCAAAATTACTTATGATATAATATAAATAGACTCGAAATTATTTAACTACTCACCACCCCCACAAAATCGGACCGTTCCATTATTCCGGTGGTTTATCTTATAACCCTCATGGCATTATGTACCGGGCTGGTTTTTTCCGGTCTGAACAATGTTTTTTCTTAATTTTATGTGATATATATTCGACATTTTTTTGAAAAATCCTGCCATTATCTAAGACTCTCTTATTCAAGATGTATTTAGGAGATGACCACTATATACACTCGTTTTCCCCAGTTTTCTTCAGCTTCCTCTTTTATTCTTAATTAATTAATTCTCAACAAACGCTCTTGTCTAACTAAACCTTTTGTTATCCAATTGATTAAAAGTCTAAGTATACAGGTCTAACATGTGTTCCCACTTCTTATGATTTTTTTGCATATAATAAACCCTTAATTTACATTATTATCTTTTAATTCCATATTTTATTTGCCTTGGTTTTTGTATTGGCGAGCTAAACCAAACAGATAATATTTAGAGTTAAAGGAGGTGAAACTTCAAACAATGCAAATAAGTCAAATGGAACTTAATACTCTAAAAGAGCTGATTGCAATGGAAGATTTAAATACCAAAAAATTTCAACTTTACGCTCATAACTGTAGTGATAGCCAATTACAGAACTTTTTTAACCAACAATCACAACAAGCTTTTAATGACGCCCGTAAATTAATGGGTTTTTTAAGCTAAAGGAGGATAAGATGTATACCGATCGCGAAATGACTTTAGACGCATTAGAACTTGCCAAATTTAATGCCGTTGAATTTACAAAAGCAGCTGGTGAAGCAAGCAACCCCAACATAAGGCAAACTTTATTACAAATACGGTCCCAATGTGAACAAGCCCAACAACAAATAGCCCAATATGCTCAATCAAAAAATTACTATATACCTGCGCCACCAGCAAATCCTCAGGATATAACTAATGTAGCTCAATTTTTACAACAATCTTTAGTACAACCTTCAATTGTATAAGTCTTGAGAAAAAATTTTTCTTAAAGATAAAAGGGCTAGTAAGCCCTTTTCTTTTGAATATAACTTAAATTCACAAATCACATTCTAAAAATCCCGGTTAAAGACTAAGCTTTCAAGCGCCTCGGCGACTCCATTATGGTCATGATCATCGACAACTAAAACCGCTTTCTCTTTAATAATTGAGGCTGCATTACCAATCGCCACTCCCACTCCGGCCCAAGTTAACATAGAAATGTCATTCGGAGCATCTCCGATTGCCATTACTTCATTCCGATCCAAACCCCAATTTGTTGCCAATTTCTGCAACGCCCTACCTTTGGATACCTCGGGAGCCAATATCTCAAGATAGTTAGGTTTAGATTTAATAAATTGCAGACGACCCTCAAATTCTTTTATCAGTCGCGCTTGGATCCTATCAATTTGTTCAACTTCTCCAGCAGCCAATAATTTATGACAGGGTTCATTAATAAAACGGTTAACATCACCAATAGCTCGGGGAGTAACTCCGGCATTAGCCACGTATTTTTGTCCCCAATAAGTAAGCTCATCCATATATAGTTCATCATTAATATAGACATTTAAATGAATCCCGGTTTGACGAAAAATCGGTACCATCATCCTTGCTTCTTCCACTGGGACAGGGCGGTGGTATAAAATTTTCCCGGATATAACTTCTTGAATAATAGCCCCATTATAAGCAATCACCGGAAGATCCAGTCCCAGCTCAAAAACATAGGGACGTATTGACTGGACCATTCGGCCTGATGCCAGTAAAACTTTAACACCCTTTTGAATTGCCCTATCAATCGCTCTCTTATCTTCCGAAGAGATCGTTAAATCAGAACGGAGTAATGTATCGTCCAAATCAATAGCTATACAACGGATCATTAATTTTCCTCCTTGGAAAAGGGCCAATTTGTTTATTTATAATAATTCCATTTGTTCCTTAATGCTCTCCGCCAGTTTGGAATTGATCCCATCGACCAACATTAACTCTTCAACCGTTGCTTCTTTAATCCGTTTAATGGAACCAAATTGCTTCAGCAACAATTGTTTTTTCTTAGGACCAATACCGGTAACCAAATCAAGACTTGATGCTTTTGTGCGCTTATCACGAAGGGTTTTATGATAAGTGATTGCAAAACGATGGGCCTCATCACGAACTCTTTGTAGAAGCATCAGACTTTCAGAACGCCGTGAAAGTTTAATCGGTTCATTTTTCCCGGGTCTATAAATCTCCTCCTCTTGCTTAGCTAAACTTATTAGATTAAGATGAGATAAACCTAATTCATTTAAAACTTCATAAACTGCCGATAATTGGCCTTTACCCCCGTCAATCAAAAGAAGGTCCGGAAAACGAGCAAATTTACCTGATTCAGAAGCTAATTGTTGCCGTTCCTCAAGCCCTTTACGGAACCGGCGTCGTACCGCCTCCTGCATCATGGCAAAATCATTAGGACCTTCGATGGTACGTATTTTGAAACGCCTATATTCTGCCCCTTTAGATATCCCATTTTCAAAAACAACCATTGATGCTACCGCTTCCTGACCTTGAATATTTGATATATCAAATCCTTCAATACGTAACGGCGGTTTTTCCAAACCAAGATCCTGTTGTAATTGATTTAAAATTTCCGAAGTTCGCTTCAGGCTCTGTTCTTCACGGGACCTTTCCTGTTTTAACAAAAGTTCCGCATTTTCCTGCGCCATTCGAGTCAATTCGGCTTTTTCTCCTTTTTGGGGCACTCTCAGGTTGACTTTTGAGCCACGCTTACAACTTAACCATTCATTTAAAGCTACCATACTTTCCAGATTAAATGGGATAAGTATTTCTTTTGGAATAACTCCGGCGCCGTCATAATACTGGGTTAGAAAGGCCTCTAGTATTTCAACCGGCTGAGTTTCATCCCCCTCAGTTAAAGAAAAATACTCTCTTCCTACCAACTTACCTTGTCGTACCTGAAATACTTGGACAACAGTACCTCTTCGATCTTGGGCCAAACCAAAAACATCCAGGTCTTCATATACTGCAGCAACAACTTTTTGCTTTTCTAAAACTTTTTCAATATCTCGAATCTGATCCCTTAGAAGCGCTGCTTTTTCATACTGGCGTTCAACCGCTGCTTTTTCCATTCCCTGTTGAAGTTTAACCAATAATTCGCTTTGGCGTCCTTCGAGAAACAAACACACTTCATTAATAATCTCACGGTAATATTCCTTAGATACCTGCCCACTGCAAGGAGCTAAACAGCGTTTAATATGATAATTTAAACAGGGACGTTCAATTCGCTCTCGATCGAGGTCATGACGGCAATTTCGCAAAGGAAAAATTCGCCTTAGAAGTTTGAAGGTTTCCCTTAACGCCCCGACATCAGTATAAGGTCCATAATATTTACTTCCATCACGTTTGACCTTCCTGGTAATAAAAATTTGGGGATAACTTTCTTTGATAGTTACCTTAACCCATGGGTATTGTTTATCATCACGGAGACGGATATTGTATTTTGGGCGTTCCTCCTTGATTAAGTTACATTCTAATACTAATGCTTCCACTTCAGAATTGGTAGTTATATATTCAAATCGATCAACCTGTTCCACCATGGAACGAATACGAAGACTCAAATTTCGAGATGATTGGAAATATGATCGAACCCTATTTTTCAAGGAAATAGCTTTACCGACATAGATTGTTTTCCCAGTAGAGTCTTTCATTAGATATACTCCGGGGCTGTTCGGTAATGTTTTCAAATCTTCAGAAGAAACCAAGGGTTTTCCTCCCATCTCGAAAAAGTGTACTCATAGGCGTTACTAAACTAGATAGCTTAAGTCAAATATTATTATATCAAATACAACAAAAAAGAGGGGGATGGTTTTGCCCCCTCTTTTTACTATATCAACCAAATCTATAATGTTTTAATCGGACTTCCCATTACCCGTTTGGGAAAACATTTATGGATTAAATCCTCGGAAAGATTAGTGGTAAATAAACTGACGACTATTGTCACTATGATTGCTAGTGGAAATGCAATAATGATTGAATCCACTCCCGCCCAAGGTGAATTAATAATAAGACTTGGTGTACCGAACAACGCTTTACATATCCCCAATGCCCCGGATATCTTAACCTGGAAGAAACCTAACCAAAGCAAACTTAAACCAAACCCAGTGAACATCCCGGCCAAAGCCCCTTTCTTGGTAGCCTTCCGCCAAAACAGACCCGTAATAACCATTGGAAGAAAAGTAGACGCGCATAATCCAAAGAATAACGCTGTTGCCGAAGCGACTATTAAGGGGTAGCTTTTCAAAACCAATGATAATACTAATGTCACCGCCAATGCTATCACAATTCCAAGTCTGGCTACTAGGAGCGGTTGACGGTGACTATGTTTTTGTCGAAGCATACTCTGTTCATAAATGTCATAACTTATTGAAGTACCGGTGGTATGGAACTGACCGCTTAAAGTTGACATCGCCGCCGATAATAAGCTTAACATAAATAAATACCCAAACCAGTGCGGTAATGCTTTATTAACATATAAAGGAATGACTTGTTCGACCACAGGCTGCCCGCTATTAGGGTCAACCACCATAGCCAAAGCAGTTTTGCCAAAACTCTCATAAAACCATACATTTGTCAGTGCTCCAACCACAAACGCCACACCAGTCATAAACAAAATGAAAATACCTCCGGCAATGACTGCCCTGTTTAGTTCTTTATTACTTTTAACAGTCATATACCTTACAATTAACTGTGGTTGCGCTAAAACTCCAATCCCAACTCCCAACACAATTGTTGTTATTAAATTATTCCAAACCGGACTCCCCCATTTGGGCATAGCAGTCCACCCTAGATGACCTGCTTTTGCAAGGGATTCAGGAACCAAATGAGAGAGAGCGCTTAATTTTGAATGTGCGAGCGTTAGGCCTCCAAGGGAACTGTAAGAAAAGATGATTAAAACTACCATCCCTAAAAACATTAAACCGCCTTGAAAAGCATCGGTATAAACTACCCCTTTTAACCCACCGCTGAATACGTAAGCTGCCGTAATTAAACCGAATATTAAAATCGCAATTTCGTAATTAATTCCGGTCCCGCTCAAATTAACCTCTAGAAATCTAGCGCCCCCAATCATTACTGCAGCTGCATAAATCGGCATTGAAACAAAAATTAGCCCTCCGGCAAAAGTTTGAATTAATTTGGAATCAAAACGTTTGGCCATTAATTCCGGAAAAGTATGGGCATTCAAACTTTCTCCCAACTCCCGAGTACGCTTTCCAAAAACAACAAATGCTAAAAAAATACCACAAAAAATATTAAAAAAAGTAAGCCAAAGTAACCCCAAGCCAAAAGTGGCTGCAGCTCCTCCGAATCCTACAATAGCGGAGGTACTAATAAAAGTAGACCCATAAGCCAAGGCCATCAATAACGGATGAATCTCTCTTCCTCCAACCAGATAGTCCTTAGCATTTCTAGTGTGTTTAAAACCCAGAAAACCTAGGTATCCGGTAATTCCTATGAATAAAATAATTAAAACCGAAAATAAAGTGGTATTCATCCCAACACCTCCTTTTAACTTTTATTCCAGTTAATAATTCCATAAATGATACAGAGAAGAGTACTTAATAAACACAAGAGATAAACACTGATAATCCAAGGATCGCTTAAACCTAGCATTTATAACACTCCTTTCGGTTTTTTTGGGAGCGCAGGTATGAAAAAACCCGGATGAAGCCATGCCGGGTTATGCAATAGAAATAAAAATATTATCACGGCTACCATCCTACTATATAAAATATGTATCGTCTCCCATAAGCTTCGGCAATTAGCCGCTTTTTTCCTACCATTCTACAATTCATTAATTTATGTGTTATTGTTCTACATATATGTGTTATTATCCTTCTAATTTTTTTAGATCCTATTCTAACTAAGAGAATTGCATAATTAAAAATTTTAGCTTCAGCTCACAATATATTGATAGATTCATCTGGGTTTGTCACTATATATTGTGGCTAAAGGGTCAACCAAGGTAATTATGCAATTCTCATAACTATTAAAAACTATTCCCGTTCAAGTATCCACTTTTCAGGGGAGGATTTCTAGGGTTTTGCCGAGAATAACAGGTCTATTAAACAATACTTTTAAAAATAATTTATGTCCAGGCCAGGAGGTTTTTATGTCCCATTTCTTTGCTTTCCTATCAAAGATGAAATATATAAACCGTTGGGGATTAATGCGTAATACCGAGTCCGAAAATATTCAGGAACACAGCCTTGAAGTAGCCCTAATCGCCCATGCTTTAGCTGTTATCAAAAATACTCTTTACCAGGGTAAAACTGATCCGAATCGTACTGCTGTCCTTGCTTTATACCATGAAATCGGAGAAGTAATTGTCGGAGATCTCCCCGCTCCCATCAAATATTATAACGTTGCAATTCACCAGGCCTTTTCGGAAATCGAAAATAAAGCCCGTGAAAAAATATTTAACATGTTACCGGATGAATTAAAATCAAATTACCGGGAGGTAGTATTCCAAAATGGAGCGGAAGATGAAATCGAATTAATAAAAGCAGCCGATAAAATCAGCGCATACCTAAAGTGTTTACAAGAACTAAAACATGGCAATAAGGACTTTGAAAAAGCGAAGAATTCTCTTAAGAAGCATATCGAAGAAATTCGACTTCCTGAAGTTAAATACTTTATGGAAAAATTTTTACCAAGCTATTCATTAACTATCGATGAATTAAATGAATAAGACTTTATCGGTACGAAGGTTATCAAAAAAATGCTTAAAAAAATTCCGGTCAAACCTGCCTTTGTTTCCAAGGTGGAGTATCCGGAAGTAAAGATTCAAATTTATTAATTAATTCTGCTTCATATTCACCCTGATAAGTCTCATTGAAAAAACGGACCAATCCTTCTTCATAAAAGTTTTTCCATGATGTTACTTCGTCCCCTGGATTAATCGGATAAAAGAGCGTCCCGTTAGCTTTTGCCGCTTCCAAATCCCCCCAAGCATCCCCTACTAATAAAATATGATTAAGCTTATATTTTCCTACGGCGGTTAATTTGAGATGTTCATTTTTAGAACCAAATTCCTGACCGGCAATTAACGCCGCATATTTAATAATCTTATGCTCAGTCCATTCTCGTTCCAAAGCTTCGTAAGGGGTCTGGGATATACAAAGCAAATCTGCCTGTTTAACAATTTTATCAAGACTTTCCCTAACAAATGGGTAAGGCGGAATACCGAATACTAAATCGGAAATAGATTGATTAACCGCCATACTCCATTCTAAAACCTTCTTTAGTATTGAGTCTTCGGTTTTATCAACCCATTCTTTAAGGTTTTCGTTCGCTAAAGGCATCCCGGAACCAATCCAATCACGAAGCGACTTTAAATCAATGAAACTAAATCCTCTCGCCTTAACTTCTTCACGATCCGCTAACATTTCTAAGGTTTTTAGTAAAATCGCAAAACGGTTTATTCCCCGCCATTTTGAATAAAGGCCAACAAATTCCATGGTTTCCCGAGCATATTTTGAAATCGGCTGTAACTTAAAGTATTTGATAAAATTTGGGCAAAAGCACTCTTTCTGTTTTATTTCCATAGTATCAAAGACACTACCGTCAGAATCAAACCCGATTAAATAATCATGTTTTGGTTGAAAGTTTTTTAATATATCTTGACTGTGCCCCACCATGTATTCCCTTTCCAACACTAACTCACTTTATTAATTATGACCAAGTTCATAAATGAGAAATAAAAATAAAAACTTTAAGACATATTGGAGTCTTTAATGAAAACACCTCGACAAAAATATCCTCCGTTTATTAGGAATTTCGATTGATTAGAAGGTTTGTAGCTGACTGAAGACTATTAACAGTTTCACAAATTTTATTACTAATTTCTCCTGTATGCTTTATACTCTCCAAGTAATGACCGATAATATTGTTAATTTCATCCAATTCATTGGTTTCTGTTTGAGGTAATTCCGATGTGACGCTAATCTCTTCGAATGCTTCATTGCTCTTGATAAAAATTGTTTCAACCACTTGTCTCATTATGCTAATCTCATTAAGGCATTTGAGAGCGGTTTCACTTAAATTCGTACAAGTGGAATTAATTATTTTGTCTAGCGAGAATTTATTCTGTTCCACTAGGTCTTTTTCAGGCGCTAAATTAACTATTTGCTCTGTTTTCTCTTGAATTTGACCAATTAAACCACTTAGGTTGTTTGAGGCCTTTTTGGAACGTTCTACCAAATTGGCGATTTCTTTAGCTACAACACTAAATCCTTGTCCTTCTTGACCGGCTCTTGCGGCACTAATTGCGCTATTAAAAGCTAGCATTTCACTTTCTGCTTCGATCTCATCTAATTCTTTCATAATACGGTCAACTCGTTTAGAAGTGGTAGCTAAATCCTTTAAATAATTAACAATCCCTTGAGATTCATTATTGACCTCAATTTGTTTATTTAATAAACCGCTTAAATACTCCTTATTGACTGCTAAAAGACTATTCATTTCTTCGGATATTTGGTTTACCTTTCGCGGAAGATATTGCAGTTCCGAAAGTTCAGAGATTATTGTTTCAATCTCTTTATCAACTCTTTTGCCCATCTGTTTTTGTTCATCCAAACTAGCCTCAATCTCACGGTATGCCTCCTGTAACTGTACTTCGAGAAAAAATACCTGATTAAAACCGGAAGTCATTTCATCAATTAGGTAATTTAGCTTATTACTAGCATTCTTAAATTCCAAAGCTAGTCCATGCCATTTGGAGATGGCATCATTTAAAAGCAATCCTGTTGCACCCAAACCCTCATAAGTAAAAACCGGAATTTTTACTTTTAAATCTCCATTTGCATTTTGTAAAAATTGAATAATTCGGTTGGCCGGCTCATCAATGGATTTTATAGCACAACTAATCAGCCATTTACAGATTAAAATTTCAATTAATAACACAAAAAAAATAATCGAAAATTTAATGATTAAAACAACCAAAATTTCCTGGTAATTATTCTTATAATATTTTGTTAAAGCTGTTTCCAAGCTATTAACCGCTATTATATATTGGTCATACAAATTCTTGGCGACTTGATAACCATCAGTGGTTAAAATAGATCCATTCTTTCTAAATTGGTCAATTATATCTTGAATATTATTAATTGGTTTCGCGAAATCATTACTGTTAAGATTATCGCTAAGATTATTTAATGCTTGTTCCATATGGGCTACATCATCTGAAAAATCGACAACACTTTTCGAACTACTACTAATATAAATTTTCCCCAACATGTCCCAGGAACGGTTATATAAAACTTTTACAAGATCATCGTTGGTTCTTCTGGAGGATGCTATATACATTAAATCATTCCGATATTCATATAAGTTTGATAATATAAAAAGGCATTGAACTACCAATCCGGCTACTATAAGAAATAAAGCCAAATAAATTTTGCCTGAAAAACTAATTTTCGACAAAATACCGGATCCGGAATAATTTTTTTCCGTTAGCATCATGTTTTTTTTGAATTTAGCCATGATTTTTCCCTTTATTTATTAATCAAATGGTAATCTTATTCATTAAATGTTTTAATTCAACTACTAATGAGTCAAATTGTTCAGATACTGCCATAGTCTCACCCGATTTAGTTATCATGTCGAGGGCAACTTCTGCTCTTCCATAATTATTTTGAGATTTTCGATTCAGTTCTCCTAAAGAGGCCGCGAGTTCTTCAAGGGATTTACGTTTTTCTTCCAATCCCTCGATTTGGATACTGTACTGAATGACATCTTCCAGAAGTGAACTTAATTTCAGGCAAAATATATTGATTTTATTGCCGATAGATTCGATAAAATGTTTAACATCGTTGTTCCGAGCCAAGTCAGTTTCAAGAGTTTTTAGTGCGGTATTTCCTTTGACTTCCATTGCGTCAACCACAGCCAATAGCTCTTTTGAAACACGCCCCACCTTTTCGGCCAAAAGGGCTATCTCCTCAGCGGCAATATCAAAACCTCCAATCGCAGTCTCGGCTCTTGCCGCTTCAATTGAGGCATTCAAGGCCAGCAAAGCATTTTGTTCAGCTACATTTTGAAAAATGGATCCGGTATGAAGCAGTTGTTCAAGTATTGAACGTAATTGGTATAAATCGCCAACACCCTTTTTGAGGTAATTTTCTCGATTTTTAACTTGAATATCAATCTTCCCGATTTCTTCGGGAGTTCCTAGAAAAATATGATTACAACTTTTTAAAGATTCATGAAAATGAAGAATTTGTTGTTGGGAATCTCTCAGGTTAACATTTAACAATTTAATCCGCTCTGAAAGTACTTGATATTTATCATCCGTACGGTAAATACGATGAACTAATTGTTCCAAATCCCGCTTTACCTCCGAATAAAAAGTATCATTTTGCTTAAAAAATAATGAGATTTCGTTAGTTTGATAGTTTAAATTTTTGATCTGATCTTTAACCATCTGGTAACGCTCTCGAACAAGTTGAATATATCTACTGATAGCTTGATTAAGCTCCGTTAAATTTTTACCTTGATAATTAAATACTATTTTATCAAGTTGACCACCTTTGAATTGATATGCCAAACTTTCAAAGTAGGAAATCTCCGACTGTTGGGTCTTTGTGGTTTTGATTGAGAAAAATACTCCGATCCATACTAAAAAAATAGTTAATAAAATTAAACCGATTTCGCAGATTAATATTCGTGAAAATAAGCTCTCATGGATATTTTGACGTTTTTCAATCAAGACCTGAACCAAACCTTCAATTAAAACCCGGTTTTGAACAAGTTCATCATTGAATTTCGGATTATTTAATTCGGAAGAGAAACTTACCAAATTTGTAAGACTGTCTTTAAAAAGCTTGTAACTTTGGTTAGCTTTAATACCCTTGCTTAAAGAATTAGCTAAATTCAGCAATTGATTTAAAGTTGGGGCCGAATAATTCTGTCTCAAAGATAAAGTAGCGAGTTCGTTTTGGATTGAATTGGCAATTTTCAAATCAGTCTCAAGCCGGTTATCATTCTGGGTGGAGGAGTGATGTAAGAAAACAAACAAACCAATACTTATTGAAAAATAAACTATGACAACAAAAAACAAACCGGTAATATTAAAGATTAACCGGTTTTCACCCTTAACATCTTTAAAAAAGAACATTTTTATAATTGAGCCAAACCGCTGTAACAGTCCATGCATTAATGATTTATATTCCTTTCAATCAAGTATATATTTCTTTTCCGCTTAACAAAGTTATTCTCTGTTTCTGTAGTAAATCAATAGCGCGATCAATGTTTTCCACTCTGAAGACAACGACTGCATCCATGCCTGATTTCCCCACAAATGCGTACATATACTCAATATTAATACTGTTATTTTCCAATAAATTAAGAATTCCAGCTAGCCCACCGGGTTGATCCGGGACTTGAACTGCGATTATCTCTGTTTCACTGACTGTAAAATTTTGTTCTTTAAGAATCTTCCAAGCCTTTTCCGGATTATTGACAATCAGTCTTAAAATACCAAAATCAGTAGTATCGGCAATAGAAAGGGCTCTAATATTAATTTCGTTATCACCGAGGACCTTTGTTACTTCAGCCAAACGCCCCGATTTATTTTCCAAAAATATTGAAATTTGTTTCACTTTCATCACATTCTCCCCCATCTTTTCGAAATTTTTAATTCGCCAATTATTTGAAATTACCTTCCCGTTTTTTTTGAACTTATTGTTTATATACATCTCTACGGTCGACAACACGCTTAGCTTTTCCCTCACTACGGGCAATCGTTTTCGGCTCTACTAATTTGACTCGAGCGGAAATTCCTAAAGTACTTAGTATTTCTCGTTTAATTTTAGAACCCAGTTCTTCCAACTTTCGTACTTCATCGGAAAATATTTTTTCAGAGACCTCAACCCAGATCTCAAGATCATCAAGATTCCCGTCGCGATCAACGATTAATTGATAATGAGGCTCAGTTTCACCAATTTCTAACAACACACTTTCTATCTGCGAAGGGAATACGTTAACCCCGCGAATAATTAACATATCATCAGTACGACCCATTACCCGGTTCATCCGCATATGGGTCCGGCCGCACATACAGGGTTCCGGATAAAGAATGCTAATATCCCGAGTCCGATATCGAATCAAAGGAAGCGCTTCTTTTGTGATACAAGTGAATACCAACTCTCCCTTTTCACCGAATGGCAATACTTCTCCAGTGGCAGGATCTATAATTTCAGGAATGAAATGGTCTTCCCAAACATGGAGTCCGTTCTGTTCAAAACATTCGCTTGAGACTCCCGGACCAATGATTTCACTTAACCCATATATGTCAATTGCTTTAATGTTCCAGATGTTTTCAATCTCTTTTCGCATATTATTAGACCAAGGCTCCGCTCCGAAAAAACCAACTTTAAGGTGGAGGTCTTCAATTTTAACCCCTTCTTCCGCCGCCGATTCCGCCATAAATAATGTATATGATGGAGTACACGCCAGTACTGTAGAGCCAAAATCCTTCATTATCTGAAGTTGCCTCTTTGTGTTTCCGCCTGAAATCGGAACTACTGTAGCTCCTATTCTTTCTGCACCGTAATGGGCTCCTAATCCACCGGTAAAAAGTCCATAACCATAAGCAACCTGCACAATATCCTTATGATTAACTCCACCACAACCCATTGTTCTGGCCATTACTTCCGCCCAAGTGGCGATATCTCCTTTAGTATACCCAACTACCGTCATTTTTCCGGTAGTACCTGAAGAGGCATGTATTCGCACCACTTCATCCTGTGGGACGGCAAATAGCTTAAAAGGATAATTATCACGTAAATCTTGTTTGGTAGTAAACGGTAACCGCTTCAAATCCTGGACGCTTTTAATATCTTCCGGCTTTATTCCAACTTCGTTTAATTTTTTCTTATAAAAGGGTACATTGTTATATACTCTCTCTATGGTTTTCCGGAGCCGATCCGCCTGGATTCTTTCTAATTCAGTCCGGGGCAAAGTTTCAATCTCTCGATTCCACATCTAAAATTCCTCCTTCAATTATTTAATAACCTTGGTATTCTGATATATACACCTGGGTTTGTCACTATATATTGTGGCAAAAGGGTCAACAAAGGTAATTATGCAATTCTCATAGGTAATAAAAGATTAGTTTTGAATGTATCAGAGAAATTAACCACCCCCAAATAAAAAAGCCTTAAGTCTCCTATGAGACGAAAGGCTAGCTTCCGCGGTACCACTCCGGTTGGTCAAAAGACCCGCTCTATCAACCGCAATTTTCCATTAATTTCATAAACCTTTATCTTAAAACTTGAAACATGGGAAAATTAGGATTGCTCCGTAAATAACGGTTGGAGTTCCGTTCAAGCCTACTACTTTACCAAAAAGATTCAGCTGACGACTCAGAGGCGAACTTCAGGATAATTTTGTAAACCCTCTTCCACCAATCAGGGCTCGCTATTTACACTATTAACCTTACTTTTCCTCTTCAATGTCTTTAGAAATATGACCGACATATAATTGGTTTTATTATATCACATTAATTACAGTATCAGCAAGAACCTACTTTATAATATTCCTCCGCTTCTTTTCTTCAAGAGAAAGCTCCGGCGGCCATAGTTCTAACGGCCGGCCTTCGCGTATTGCAGCGGCTAGATTCCAAAAAACACGATAATCATACCTGGTTAAGTTACGAATTAACTCCTTGGTTTCGGCCCGTTTTGTATTCCCACTAATGGGGCAGGGACTGGGGACAGGTAAAAATCCAATCATCTCGACTGCATCTTTAATTTCTTCTTCCCTACAGTAGACCAATGGCCTGATTACCGTTATTTTACTACGTTCCAATTCGGTCCGGGGTAAAAAAGTCTTAATCCGGCCTGAAAAAATTATACTCATAAGAAACGTTTCAACTGCATCGTCATGATGGTGCGCCAAGGCAACAACATTATATCCATTCTCTCCGGCAAACCGGTTCATGGCGCCTCGTCGCAAAAAAGAGCAGGTTGCACAAGGCCCCTCAGGGTTGTCCTCTCCAAAAGCGTAATGACTTATTTCAGTCCGAAGACTGTGAAACTTAACTCCTAAACTTTTACAGAATTCAGCTAAAGGGCCAAGGTTAAAAGAAGTCTCAAAACCAAGATCAATTGTTAGCGCTCCTATTTCAAAAGAAAAAATTTCATGTTGTTGCAAGATTGATAATGCATAAACAAGAAAAGCACTGTCTTTTCCCCCAGAAAAACCTACTAAAACTCTATCGCCGGGTCGAATTAGGTCAAATTCCTTGATTGCCTTAAGAAGTTTTCTAGTTAATGTCCGCGGTAAGCTTTGACGTATCTTTATCATATATAAAGTTTAATGTTCCTTGTTTTCCAGTTTTTGCTCAAACTTATTCAAGGCAGCTTTTTCACCAGCCATAACCAAAATGTCCCCATCATGAATCTGGTCTCCTGCTCCCGGAGAAATTAACGCTTCACCCGTCGCCCGTTTAATTAGTAAGACGTTCACTCCGTATTTTGCTCTAAAGTTTAGATTCTGCAGTGTCTTTCCAATCATCTCTTTTAAAGCAAACACTTCAATAATACGAAATCCTTGGGCGAGTTCAATATAGTCCACTAAATTAGCGGCTACCAAATTATGAGCAACCCTTTTTCCCATATCCCGTTCGGGAAAAACAACCCGGTCCGCCCCTACTTTTTGCAAAACCCGGCCGTGCATCTTGTTAAGCGCTTTTGCAACAACATATTTTACGCCCAGTTCTTTAATTAATAAAGTAGTCATAATATTAGCCTGGACATTCTCGCCAATAGCCACAATTACCACATCGAAGTTAGCAATTCCCAGATTTTTTAAAACATTAGCGTCGGTGGTATCCGCAAGTAAAGTATGTGTTACTTCGTCAGCCACATATTTCAACCGTTCTTCATTAGTATCGATAGCTAATACTTCCTGTCCCAGACTGTACAAAGTCCGTGCTATGCTGGTTCCAAAGCGTCCCAAACCGATAACCGCATATTGTTTTGGCATTGCTTTCGCTCCTTAAAAATTTATCCGATGATTACCCGATCTTCAATATATTTAGTTGCTTGGCTGGTTTGTTTAGCTTGAGCCAAGGCTAACATTATTGTTAATGGCCCTAGCCTGCCGATGAACATAGTTAGCAAAATTAAAATCCTTGAGGTATCACACAAAACCGGAGTAATTCCAGTAGTGAGCCCTACTGTGCCAAAGGCTGATACTACTTCAAACAATAATTTAATGAAAGAATGTGGCTCAACTAAAGACATGATTAATGTGACGAAAGCAACCCAGCTTAAAGCAAGCATGGTAATTGTCACAGCTTTATAAACCAAATCTTTAGCTATTCTTCGCTCAAAAACCTCTGCGTCTTCCTTACCGTTTATGGTTGAAAAGACCGCCGCCAAAATGACCCCGAAAGTAGTAGTCTTAATACCGCCGCCGGTTGAACTAGGCGATGCTCCAATAAACATTAACAAGATTAGAATGAACCAAGTGGCGATCTTTAATTGTGATATGTCTAGTGAATTATACCCGGCAGTACGTGGTGTAATCGATTGAAATAATACGCCAAGGAATTTTCCATTCCAGTTTAGACTGGCGATAGTTTTTATATTATTCATTTCAAAAAGAAAAATTAAAATTGTTCCGATTATTAGCAGCAATACTGTCGTTTTAAAAACCAGCTTGGTGTGAAGCGATAAACGCCGTGTTTCAGGATATTTTATTAATTCCATGATTACCGGAAAGCCAATTCCTCCGAAAACAATTAGCCCTCCGATTGTTAAACTTACAGTCCAGTCACTCACATAATGGGTGATGCTAGTAAATTGGCCGAATACCTGACCAAAAAGATCAAAACCGGCATTACAAAAGGCTGAAATAGCATGAAAAAAGCCAAAGGCCAAAGCCCGATCTGGTGGGTATTCAAAAAGAAATCGAATGCTTAGAATTAATCCTCCCAAAAATTCAAAAATAAAAGTTAATAATAACACATGCCTAATAAGCTTTACTAAACCGGCTAAAGTAAATTGGTTAAAAGACTCTTGGATTAAAATCCTTTCCTTTAAACCAATCTTCTTCCCGAGAACCATCGCTATTAAAGTTGAAAACGTCATAAATCCTAAACCGCCAATTTGGATTAAAGTGATAATTAGTATCTGTCCAAATTGAGTAAAATGAGTTCCGGTATCCACTACAACCAGCCCGGTTACACACACTGCCGAAGTAGCAGTAAATAAAGAGTCCAAAAACCGGAGAGACTGCCCGTCCTTGGAAGCAAACGGTAGAGTTAAAAGAAATGCACCAATTATAATGACTGTAGCAAAACCAAAAACCAACACTCGGGAAGGTGTAAACTTAATTTTAGGCAATTTTGCCAAACCCATTTAAGCTCCTTTTCAAACCGGCCGGTTATTAAAATATTTTCGATTATTTAGCCGAACTCATGAAGCTATTATATGTCCCCCAAAAAAAGGTGTCAATTTAATCAACTAGTGAATACTTTAAAATCTTTTTAAAAAACGTCAATTTTAGACGTTATTAATTATTCTACATAATCAGGCTTGAGTATGATTCAATTATCATATTTTTAACCAATTTGTTAACAGAGCAGCCCACGATTACTGGAAAGCAAAATAAAAAATCCGGCTTTCACCGGATTATCTAATAATTTTTAAAGGTAAATCTTACATTGACCGGCTACCAACAATTAGGTTATGCCTAATTGAATCAAAACTCTCATTTTCCAAGATCCGGCCGGTTCCCAATACCACACACGAAAGGGGGTCTTCCGCCAAATGAATTGGGATTCCTGTTTCTTC
Source organism: Bacillota bacterium (assembly GCA_023435565.1). Classification (GTDB taxonomy): domain Bacteria; phylum Bacillota; class UBA4882; order UBA8346; family UBA8346; genus JAAYHS01. Next base: position 70,078 of record JAEYRN010000001.1, on the reverse strand, counting down.
CGCTAAAAGCCGAGTAAATCCGTGTAGTAATGAACCGCCACCGGTCATTACAATCCCCTTGTCCACAATATCAGAAGCCAATTCGGGAGGAGTCCGCTCCAGTACCGATTTGATACCATCAATAATTGTGGTAATCGGTTCCGAAAGAGCTTGGAAAGAATCGGTCGAAGTAAATTTGATAGTGCGTGGTAAACCGGTTACTAAGTCCCGACCACGAATTTCCATGGCGCGACCTTCCCCTTCAGGATAAGCGGAACCAATTTGGATTTTTATATCTTCAGCGGTTCTTTCCCCGATCATCATATTGTACATCTTCTTTATGTACCGGATAATCGCTTCGTCAAACTTGTCCCCGCCGATGCGCAACGATTCGCTGACCACTATTCCCCCTAGTGAAATTATAGCGATGTCGGTTGTACCTCCGCCAATATCAACCACCATGTTCCCACTTGCTTCAGTAATATTAAGTCCCGCTCCGATAGCGGCAGCCATCGGTTCCTCAATCAAAAAAGTCCTTTTGGCTCCTGCTTGCATCGCCGCCTCCAGGACCGCTCTTTTTTCAACACTGGTAACTCCGGAAGGAACACAAACAACTACTTGCGGGCGAAACAACCGAGGTTTGGGACAAACTTTCTCAATAAAATATTTTAGCATCGTTTCGGTGATGTCGTAATCGGCAATAACTCCATCGCGTAGTGGACGTATCGCAACGATGTTCCCGGGGGTCCTTCCAATCATTTGGCGGGCTTCTTCACCAACAGCTAAAATCTTATTATTATCCTTCTGTAAAGCTACTACTGACGGCTCCCGAATTACAATCCCGCGTTTTTTAAGGTATACTAAAACACTAGCAGTTCCTAAGTCGATACCAATATCAGTAATTAAATTTCTGACGTCCAATCCCATGCCCCCCCTACACCGCTGCATATGGCATATTACAAATCAGATAATGCTTCTACGTTTTTTTTGAATATCCTCCTTTTTTAAAATCTAAATCCTGATGCTTTTGATATTTCTTTTTTGTAGCTTCGCCTCCGCGAATATGTCTTTCCGCTTTATTGACCTCTAGAATTTTCTTAACCTCAAGGGCCAGGCTTTGGTTAATGTCAGGTAGCCTCTCGGTAACATCTTTATGTACTGTGCTTTTGCTAACTCCAAAATATTTAGCCGCCTGTCTGACCGTGGCCTGGTGGTCAGCGATGTAGCGGCTTAAATCCATTACACGCTTTTCAATATAGTCTTTCACGCCCCCCACCCTTCCAAATATTAGTCATTGGCGTTTTTCATTATCACAGAGTGATACCGGGCGTAGCTCCCAAGTGCCCGGGAGATATGAAAATCGCTTCATAACATATATATGGCTTGGTCAGAGGGAATATGTGGGCTTACTTCAAATTCTGAACTAAAATTAATTTATATTATATTATTAGAAACCCTCGATAATTTTTTCCGGATTTACCGGTTGTCGGTTATGAAAAATTCCAAAATGAAAACCGGGTTTTTCCGAATTACAACACTTAATTCCGCTTAACCCTAATATAGTTCCTTTAATGATTTTGTCCCCCTTTTTTACAGTAACTTCACTAAGGTTTGCATAAATACTTTCCCAGCCATTACCATGCTCCAAAGTTACTTTCAAACCTTCGCCGGGAACTTCGGAAACTTCTATAACAGTTCCTTCAGCGCTGGCCATTATACTACTACCTGTAGCGGTTCTGATGTCGATTCCGGCATGAAGTCTCCAGGTATTGTTGATATTGACCCACTCAAAACCTTGAATTATATCTCCAAAAGCCGGACGGCTAAAATTATCGGGACTAAATTCGGCAAACTTTTCTTGCTCCCGCAATTTTTGTATATTAATCTCTTTTTTTAATTGTTCAATCTCTTGTTGAAGTGTTTCGATCATTGCAATCCGACTTGTTTTGTCAGGTTGAAAAAGCTTGATTTTTTTAATCTCTACAAGTCCATGAGTTGGCCCCCACAGATAGAATCCCAAACCAAAAGCAGCCGCATAGATTATCCAATACTTAGGTACAAGATATGGGCTACTACTATTTTTAATATTCATCAATTTACGTTGAAAGAGAGCAATAAAATCCGGGCCCTTTTTCTTTCCCTTATCAGTTTTGACCATTTATTATCACCTCAATGTTATTTGTATAGTCTTTCCTTAAATAAAAAAAATATCCAGATAATCTGGATTTTTTGACCTTTCAAATTAAGACTGATCTAATTGGAATTAGCATTTTTTTATTTATTTAGAGATTCTCGAGAAAGTAATTCCCCTGTAATAGTATTTTAAGATTTGGTGAAATCGCCAACCATTTTTGGCTAAACCATCCGCTCCGTATTGGCATAGCCCTACACCATGTCCATAGCCCTTTACTATAAATGTCATTCCGGAGTTAGAAGTTTTCCATGAAAAACATGTTGAAGTTAATCCCAATTTATTTCGAAAATCGTTTCCTTTAAAAGAATGTATTCCTAAGCTAAGTAAGGTAATCCTCCCATGAGGAGTTAAAGATTTTATTCTAAGATTCTTAAATAGCATTCCCGAAACCTTAAATCTGTTTCCCAAATCATCCCACGTAAAAAAAAAGGAATTACGGTAGCGGGGAGAATGTTTGTCAAAATCACATTTTATTCTGACTAGATAAGGAATTTCATTATTCCAGATATCTTTTGCAGAAGCAGTTACCCCTCCACAGGTAGAATGAAAAACAGCATCTATCGGTGTGTTTTGATAAACCATAATTATACCTGATGTTTCATTAATAGCTTGCTTAATTTTATTGAAATTTCGATAATAACTCAATCCCGGCCATCGTTTTTTTAGACTTTTCTCTCCCAACCAAGCCTGATGTTCGGCTGGATCGTCACAAAAATCCGCATAACTGAAATGTTGACATCCTTGGCCGCCAAACCGTTTCATTCGGCGAATCGCTAAAGTCCGTGCTGCCACAGCTTGAGCTTTTAAAGCTTCCAATTCAAAGCAAGCCGGCATTTCAGCAGCTACTACTCCAACCAAATATTCTTCTAAATCAAGCTTATATATACGTTTTTCAACTTTTGAAACTAAGGTCACTGGGATACTACTTCTTTTTGGGAAGTTATGTATTTTTTTTAAAACAACTAAAGGTCCCAATGATAATAAAATTAGCAATAGGATTATCATCAATCCCGTATTCGGGCGCAATAATATACCTCCCGCCATTTATAATATTGCGTAAAACGTCTAATACTCAACTTATGCAGGTAATCTCAAAAAAATGTCTTATTTTATTACCCAAATTTTACGTAAGGTTTCAAAAAGATATTGCCGATACTAAAAATATCAATTTTTTACTTTCGATCTACAAAAATTTTCTTAGATAAATCATAGTAATCAAAGAGTGAATTAAAATCAATACAAACGGAGGAATTTCATTGTCAGGAGAGGCTGAAGAAAAAATGAATTTGGAGTTAATTATAAACATCTTAGGGGTTGATTTTTGTAAAACTAATAAGTTTCTTAATTCCTTTAAATCTAAAGACATTCATGTGGGTTTCCATTTAAAAGAATAAAATATCAATCCAAGGACTTAATCATTAACCCATTTAACTTATGGACTCTTTTAGATCTGTTAACACAAATGAGGTGAAATTAATGAAAAAACCTTTGCTAATAATAAGCCTTATCCTTAGTATATTAACGATTACTATATATCCCAATATGGTATGTGGAGAACAAACAACTATCGATACATCATCTTTTGTCCATGAGAGCCAGACTGAGTCAACCAATGCGTCGGAATCCATTTCTAGTCAAGAAAATTTGTCCTCCAATAGTAACCAGGAACAAATTGGCCAAAATAGAAATGTGTCCGGAATAACTGAAAATTTGAGTTCTACTCCTGTTAGTTCAAAACAATCGAACACTTCATCGGAAAATACTTCTGGTCTCTCAGCAACCATGAACGATACAGACACGTCAACCGAAGATATTATCATAAATTCTCTGCCGAAAATGCCTCCTTCAGAAGAACCCGATACTTTATCAAAAATAATCAATTGGTGGTCGGTTAATCCTTTGGAGATGAAATTATGGTATTTATTTTTATTTCTAAGTGGTTTACTATTTCTTTTTCGACAAACATCTTTCCGAAAACCTCTCCTCTTTGCTAGCCTTGTTATTTTCGGATTTTATTTTAGTAATACTATAAATCCAATTAATTCGATTTTTTCAATACCTATTCAAACAGGTACAAAATTGCTCGATTCTATAGTTTTAGTTTTGCTTCCAATAGTATTATCTTTAATATTCGGACGTTTTTTCTGTGGTTGGGCCTGTCCTATTGGTGCCGTGCAAGAATTCTTACACCCTGAAAAGTATACTTTTCAATTACCGCCAATATTAGATCGGATTTTATCCTACTTTCGGTTCATACTGTTAGTTGGCGGAGTTGTCTTTTCCTGGTCTGCATTGACAAATATTTGGTCTAACATTGACCCGTTTTATGGCTTTTTTAGTTTCAAATGGTCTCTACCCATAGCAGTCTTATTGTTTGTTGTTATTATTGCTTCCTTATTTATAGAGCGATTTTTCTGCCGTTACTTTTGTCCATTAGGCGCACTTTTGACTATCACTTCCAAATTTAGCCTTTTTAAAGTGCGCGCTGATTCCGAAGTTTGCATCGCCTGCGGGAAGTGCAGCCAACCAAAGGCATGTCCCATGAACGCAGTCTCTGTGATAAATCCTTATACGGATCTGCCCAGCATTAATGCTTCAAAGTGCATCGTCTGTTATCGCTGTGCAGATGTATGCCGTTATTCGGCATTAAAACTTTTATTTTCGAGTTTCAGAAAAAATAATCGATTTAAAAATAAAAATTCAGAGACCCTATCCTCCTAAATAACCAGGGAAACATAGAAGGAGCTATAACCTTATTGATTTTCGGTTCTTTTCGTCACTTCCTTACCGCTACTGAAAAACTTAATTTTAAAATAATTCCTGTCTGGGTTAACGAGGCAGCAAATCTTCTATTGGAAAACCAAAAAGCGGTTTACTTAGTGGGTGGTGCAGTTCGAGATTTAATTTGGGGAAATATCCCATCCGACTGGGACCTGGCTACTGATGCTCTTCCGGATGAAATCGAAAGAATATTCCCAAAAACATTCCCAACAGGAAAACGATTTGGCACAATTACTGTATATACTGAAGGTAACCAAGTTCAAATCACCACTATTAGAGAGGACCTTGGCTATAGTGATGGGCGTCGGCCGGATCAAGTAAACTTTGGTTCCAACATTATTCAAGATTTAGCCAGGCGTGATTTTACCGTCAACGCTATGGCTTACGACTTTAAAAACCAAGTGTTAATTGATCCCTTTAAAGGCCGGGACGACTGCTACCGTAAAGTTTTGAAAGCAGTTGGTGATCCCCGGATCCGTTTTCAGGAAGACGGATTACGAATGTTTCGTTTATACCGATTTTTAGCTTCGTATCACGGTTTGACTCCGGAACGTGAAACCGAACGGGCGGTTAATCCGGAATGGGCTAAATCTATTAGTTATGAAAGAATTCGTGACGAATTCAGCAAATTATTATTAGGAACCGCTGTTCGTAGAGGACTTACCGGTTTAGTTAAATCTGGTTTATTAACCAAAATAATTCCGGAATTTTTCCCCACCTATGAAACTCAAACAGGATTATATTCATACCTCCGGGAACATTCAATTAGCGCCACCGAAGTTACCCAGCCATTCCTTCAGTTGCGCCTGGCCGCTCTATTGCATGATATCGCTAAACCCATTTCTTTTTCTGTAACAAGAACAGGAGCCCATTTTTATGGGCATGAACAAACCGGAGCGGAAATGGGTAAGGTCATTCTGGAACGACTTCGCTATCCAAGAAAACTTATCGAAAAAGTAATTGTACTCATCCGCTGGCATATGTTTTTTTATCAACCAAACATTAGTGACTCCGCCATACGGAGGCTTATCTCCAAAGTAAAACCGGAAAACGTCTCCGACCTCTTGGAACTTCGCCGCGCCGATATTATAGCTACCGGAAAAGTTTCTATTGAAACTCCGGATTATTGGAATGATTTATCCGATAGGGTTCTTTCTATTCTTAAATCAGATACCGAAAAACCGAATAAAATAGCACTTAACGGCCACGAACTAATTGAACGCTTAGGCATTAAGCCCGGGCCTCTGGTTGGAGAAATAATAAATTACCTTTCGGAACAGGTCCTTGAAGAACCTGATTTAAACCAAAAAGACCTCCTTCTGGATATTGCAAAAAGATATGTTAATTCAAAAGAGAATCAAGTCTAAACCTTTTCCACCAGTCGGACTTGATTATCTACTTTAAATGCAGCCGGTTTTAAGCCCATAATCACTTCATGAATAACTTCATCTATGCCACGTTTGGCTTCCAAACTATCAACCATTCCCGTTAAAACAATTTTGCCATCCTCAACTTCAATATCAACCGGCATCTCGTTTAAATAGGGATTGGCCGTAATCATATCCATAGCTTTCACTATTATTTGGTCATCAAGTTCGATCCGTTCATGACTAAAAGAACTTTTTACTGACTTAACTCCTGGTATTTTGGAGGCTATCTCCATCGCCAGCCTAATCTCCTCGTCAGAACCATTTCCCCACAAGACAACCGATCCGTTTTCAGTCAACACTTTAATTCTTCCGGGAATAATATTAGGTTCTTCTATAAAAGCAGCTTGGATTCGGTTTGTTATACCTGCATCATCAAGTTCTTCATTATACTTTAATTGATTGCGAACTTCCCTTACCCCTCTGGCTTTTCCAGCTGCTTCAATTGCTTCCAATGCTTGCCCTTGGTTTTGAATGCTCCCTACCAATTGAACTTGACCGCCACTTACCCTTACGCCCACCGAATCAGGAATCTCCGGATTAGCCATCAGTTCTTCGCCAACTTCAAAGGCTACATCTTCATCATCAATACCACCATCGGTACAAACCGTAATATTGTTTTCAACCTTTTTGACACCGGGAAAATCCCGAATAATTTCCTCTGCTTGGTCCCTTTCCTTTAGTACATCTACTATTCCTTGGATACGAACTAAACCATCCTCATAGACCTTTGCCTTTAATGCATAAGGAGCAAGCTGTTTGTCATCAGTCAATCGGTCATTTATTTTTGTAGTTAATTCTTGATAAAAATCAGAAACCATATTAAAACCCCCTATCCTAAATTCAACAGTATTATTTCTGATTAAGAAATTTTTAAACTTCTGAAAAAAATAAAGGGAGCCTTTTAGGCTACCCTTTACTTGAACCACACTTTTTATCTATTCTTCAATACTTATAATCAAATCCCCAGGAAAAAATTGATGGCCGATTGTTGTCATCATGGCCTTTAATTACAATCATATGATAACCGGGCCTAAGTTTTTTTAAACCTGACCAAGTAAATATACCGTCTTTATCTTGGGGTATAGTATCAACCAAGGAACGAACTTTAATCTCTACCCTATCGGTTGTTGAATCTATTATTTTAAATTTGATTTCCGGAGCTTGAGTGAATATGCCCGCGTCTTCCGGATATATAACCTCAACCGTAAATGGCCGGGCTGTTAATATAATTTCTAAATCGCCTATTGTCATGGTATTCTCCATTACCCGCCTTTTTATTCTCAATAAGTTTTCAGAAAGCAAATTTGTTCCCCAGTTAACCGTGAATATTCCACGGTATCCGGCTTGAACGGCCAAAGTTTCGATGGTCTGATTAAACCAACCATATGGATATGCCAGTAATTCCACTTTATGCTGCAAATGTTTTTCAATTATATCCTTGGAATCTTTAAACTCGTGAATTATACGTTTTTTATAGGCTTGATTACTTTCATTCTTTAAAGTTCGGGTCAAATATGGATGCGATTTGGTATGGGATTGAATGTCCATCCCATCCCGTTGCATTTCCCTTAGTTCAGCCCAGGTCAATTGCTTTTCACTTTTTTCGGCAATCACATTAGTATAGATAAAAAATGTCCCTTTACAACCATATTTTTTTAACAAAGGAAAAACCGATGTATAATGACTTTTATGCCCATCATCAAAGGTTAATACTACCGGTTTTTCAGGCAATAGTTCAGGGCATTCCATCATTTCAACCATCTGGAGGGCAGTGATAGGACTATAACCATTTTCCTTAAAATACTTCAATTGTTCCTCTAGTTGTTCCGGGGTATAATCATAAATACTAGAAACTTTTTGAATAACGCGATGATAGATTAAAATCGGTATTAAGACGGGTTCTGCTTGTCCGCAATTCTCAGCTTTGGTTTGATATTTTGTGAATAAGAGAGAAGCAATTATTGAAATAATAAAAATCCTGATAACAATTAAACGTATGTGTTTCATCATCTTTCCTCGTTACAATATAAAATTAGTGTTCCCGACTCCAATCACTAATTAACTCATCTGTATCCCTTTTAACTTCATTAAGTTGATTTAGCATATCCGGTTGCCCTTCAAATCTGACATGATAAGCCCCTCCTTGGTCAAGTACAATTATTTGATAGCTTAATTGTTGTTCTTCTTTATAACGATAAACCCATAGCGGTAAATACGATGCTTTGGCGATTCGAATCCCTGGCCAAACCGGTTCTTTTACCAATTTGAGACTAACCATCAAGCCACAGTCACTATAACGCCATCTTTGGTTGGACAAAAAATTTCCAAGTGAATAAGCGACAAAATAGGTTCGGTAACGTCCTGGCACCAAGCTATTAACTTTTCCAACTTCAATGGGTTGAATTACATGAACATGACTCCCTAGTATAATATCTACTCCTAAAGATAGTAATTTCTGAATTATTTCTATTTGTTCGGGGGATGGTTCTCTTTGATATTCATTACCGGTATGAAGTGCAAATACTATTCCATCAGCCCCGGTTAGTCTTACTTCTTTAATATCCTTAGCTATTTGTTCATAATCTAGCATATTTACTACCCATTCTTTTCCCTTGGGTAACGGAATCCCATTTGTAGTTGTGGTATATGAAAAAAACGCCAGTTTAATCTGGTTTTTTTCAATTATTCGGTACCTTGGTTCTCTAGGATTTGATCGGCAGCCTGTGTAAGGAAGTCCTACCTGATCCATATAGGCAAGAGAATTATTAATACCGGAAATTCCCTGGTCAAGGGAATGGTTGTGGGCAAGAAATACTAAATCGATTCCACTCCACAGAACAGCATCTGCTATTGAGCTGGGAGTATTAAAACATGGATAGCCGCTATATATCTGGTTAGCAGTGTCAAGCTGGGTTTCAAGTACCGCAACAGCCAAATCTGCCTGGGATAGATAAGGACGAATATTTTTAAAAATCGGACGAAAATCATAAGAACCATCAGGTTTTTGGGCTGAATTTACTATAGGGAGATGCATTACTAGATCTCCCACAGCATTCAATGTCAAAGAATGAAAGCCATCATCAGTGGTTATTATAGTTCGAGTCGCAAGAATATCCCAAAACCGCGGCCCTAAAAAACCGATTAAAAAAAATAAAAAAAGCAACCACCTATTTTGTTTCATGGTTTTCTCCCAATTCCGCCAAGTCGCATGATTTAGGAAAAAAATGTTGAAGCGTTATTATTTTTCAATAACCGTATTAAGGATTAATATCTTTGCATTAAAGCATTATTGTTGATCGGAAAATTCAGACTCTATTCTAATAGTAGAAGCTGCAATTCCAGTCCCTTCTGCCGTACTATGGACTCGACATTGGATTTCCATATAACCGGGGGAATCAATAATAAAACCATATAAGACATATTCTACGCCTAGCATTCTCCCGATGTTTTTACTAAATTGAACTGTCCCAGGTGAATCCGGTTGGAGTAATTCGGCCGCCTGAGTAGTTTTTGCGCTCCCGGCTACCACAAACAATCCGCTGTTGATTAATTCAGCCGCCATAATTTCTTGAGCGATTCGAGGAGTGGTTTTATCAAGGGAATTTAGATATTCAAAGGGGATTATCGCGATCGAAATTTTAGATCTTTGGGCGACTACTCTTTGGCCAGGGGCCAGTTCCCCTTCACCTCTACTTTGGTCTAAAACTTGAGCAATGGAATAATTGTCCCGAACAGTCACAACCTGAACTTCAGCAATTACAATCTCAACGTTTCCGAGCTTACGTTTGCTTACTGGATCGTTAAAAGGAGCATCGTCCTTAATGACTTGATAAATTGCTCCTTCTAAAATGAATTTATTCCTTCCGGCGTTTAAGTATACTTTATCATCTCGAACCGCGGCGACTCGTAACTCGCTACCGCCAAATTGTTGGGCAATGTTTCCGGCTAAAGTTTTGACGTTTACCGCCAATCGATTGTCTGCCCCAAAAACCGATACATATGTAGTTACAATTAAAAATAGCGTTAGAACTGCAATCAACCACCTGCGTAGCTTCATATGTCTCCCCTATCAAAATTGAATATATTCTATGTTTTTATCGGCAAAATATCGATTAGACTTTAAAAAAAGAAGGCCTGTTGGCCTTCTTAATAATATGTTTTATTTAATTTTATCCGTTTCTCTTGGCAAAGTCCTTCATTAATTCCGCTAACTGTTTGCACCCTTCCAACGGCATTGCGTTATAAATTGAAGCCCGCATTCCACCAACGGAACGGTGCCCTTTGATTCCAACTAAATTAGCCTTCTTAGCTTCACTAACAAATGCGTTTTCCAATTCTTCATTAGGCAATCTAAAAGTAATATTCATCAAAGAACGGCAATCTTTTTGGGCATGACCGCTATAGAATCCATTACTACTATCAATTACATCATAAATATATTTTGCCTTCTCCTGATTTCGTTTTGCCATAGCATTTAAACCGCCATTTTGTTTTACCCACTTTAAAACCAAGTTAATAAGATAAACGGCAAATGAAGGGGGAGTATTATAGAGAGAATTATTTTTTGCATAAGTACCGTATTGAAAAATTACCGGCAGATTTTTGTTGGCTTTGGCAAGTAAGTCTGGACTAATTAAAACTACTGTTACTCCAGCAGGTCCCAAATTTTTCTGCGCTCCGGCATAAATTAGCCCAAACTTGGAAACGTCAATCGGACGTGAAAGAATATCACTAGACATATCGGCTATTAAAGGTATTCCTTCAAATACGGGCATCTCCTGCCACTGGGTCCCATATATTGTATTATTGGAAGTCATATGTACATAAACAGGAGCTTTACTAAGTTTAATCTCTCCTATTCCGGGGAGCCGATCATAATTAGTATCTTTATTAGTTGCAGCGATATTTGCTTTACCGATCCGGGCTGCTTCTTCCTGTGCTTTTTCGGCAAAACTTCCGGTTACAATATAATCGGCTTCGGTTCCTTGAGTTAAAAAATTCATCGCCACTAAAGCAAATTGAGTACTGGCGCCACCACCCATAAATAGCACCCGATAATCGCTTGGAGCATTTAAAAGCTCTTTGAAGAGGGTTTCCGTTTCATTCTGTACCTCCTCATATTCTTTACCACGATGGCTTATCTCCAAAATGGACATCCCAGTATTACGAAAATTAAGAAGTTCTTTTTGGGCTCCCTCCAAGACCTCCAGTGGAAGAGTCGCCGGACCTGGAAAAAAATTATAAACTCTTTCGGTCATCAATCTTCCTCCCGTCTACACCGAATTATTATGTTGTCATTATATCTTTTCTTGGATTTTTCTTCAAGTATATAAGTTGAAATAGGATGAAGTAAATACTAATTTGATTCCATTTGCATTCCTGGTATGATCAAATCTTTGCAACGCAAACTTTATTCCGACCCGAATTTTTAGCTTCATATAAAGCTTTATCGGCGAGTTGTAATAATCCTTCGTAACTATCGGAAACCAACGGATAATGGGCAACTCCGACACTAATAGTTACCGAAATGGCTTTTTCTCCTGAAATTAAGTATTGATGATGGCCTACCATTTGTCGGATTGAATTAGCAAATTGAAAAGCTTCTTTTTCGCCAATCTCGGGTAGGACAATTACAAACTCTTCCCCACCGTAACGGGCTATAATTCCGGAAGGTAACATTTTCTGAATTAAGTTAGCAGTAGTCTTTAAAACCATGTCGCCTGTCAAATGCCCATATTTGTCATTAATTAATTTAAAATGGTCCATATCGAGGATAATTACTGAAACCATTTTCGGATTTTCTTTAAAAATATTCGCCATATAAGTCATTAGATATAAACGATTATAAACTCCGGTAAGAGCGTCTTGAATAGCCATCTGCCGCATCTTATCGTACAGATAAGCGTTTTCAACCGAAAGGCTTAGTTCTTGAGCTACTACTCGAGCGAATTTTATCGAATCATTGTTGATTCCTCCGGCTAATTCGTGTTCAAGCAACATAATACCGACCCTTCCCTGTCTTCCAATTAAAGGTACGACCAGAACACTGTTAATATTTCGTTTGTTTAGTTCATCCAATTCTTCCGGTTTGGCATCTTTTTCAGTAAAAATTATCTTTTCCCGCCAAGAACGAGCTACAATTTGTTTAGAATTAAAGGCTATCGACTTCTTAGGCGCTCCTTTTCCCATTGAGCCTGAAAAAGCCTTTGCATTTAAAGTTTCATTTTCTTCGTCAGCCATATAAATCAAACATCGCTTACTCCCAAAAATGCCCATAATAATATCAGCCGTTTTTTTCACTAATTTATCAATATCCAATTCCCTACTTATTTCCTCTTGAATCAACTGTAAGTTATAGGCTTGGATATAGTTGGATTCCAGTTTTTGATTGGTTTCGACCAGTTGTTGACAATTACTTTGAAGTTCACCCCGGCTAGCGGCCATCCCCCGATATACTTCAATTATCGAACGGCGTAGTTCGGCTAATTCATCTTGATAAGTGTCCTCGTTTATTGTTATCGTTTGACCGTTTGCTATTGCCTCTAAATAGCGGTTCAGTTCCCGAATACGATTAACGATTAATTTGCAAAACATTTTACATACTATAGAAATTATCAAAATCTCTCCTGTCACTAATAAAAGGCATAACAAAAAAGGTCCATAGGAATTTTGGCCAAATCCCAATAAACCTTCTCTTTTATTAAGAACTAGGTAAAAGCCAAGATGCGATAATATTAAAAATATTGCAATAATTCCAACAATGTTAAAATGAATTTTATTTTTAGTACGAAGTTCCATAAAAATCCTCCTGTTAATACTTATCGGCAAAAAAATATTAATTAATGATATTTATAAAAAAATCAGCTCAAATTACATCAAACACACATAACTGTTACTATAAATAAATCTCCCTCATATAATACCGAGTGAATAACATTCCATATCTTTCTAAAAACTCCTTTTTTTCCAGCATACAATTGAAAACTCTCCAGTAACAACCGTTTCTTGACGATAATTATTACAATAACTTTTATTCTGGAGGAAATATGAATATCAAACTCTTACCGGATCAAAAAGCATGGATTGTAGCCGCAGACATGGGTTTGGGTCACCAACGTGCAGCCTATCCACTAAAAGATTTAGGCGGTAACCAGATAATAACTGCCGGTTCCTCCGAATATGGTTCTAAAAAAGAATGTAAACTTTGGGCAAAGATGAAATATATTTATGAAAGTATTTCCCGGATCAATCACGTTCCGGTTATAGGTGGGTTTCTCTTCGGATTGATGGACCGATTTCAGGAAATTAATCCTTATTATCCTTTTAGGGATCTCTCAACTCCAACTATTCAAGTAAAATATTTGAAGTCTTTAATCAAAAAAGGACTCGGTGAAACCTTAGTTAAAATTCTGGCCCCTACCAACCTACCGATTGTCACCACCTTTTTTGCAGTAGCCATTGCGGCCGAATCACATGGTTACCCAAAAGTTTATTTACTAGTTACCGATACCGATATTAACCGTGTTTGGGTCCCTGATAAACCTTCCCAATGTAAAATAAACTATTTGGCTCCCTGCGGCCATGCTATTAAACGGCTTAAAGAATATGGGATACCTGATGAGCAAATCTTTTTAACCGGGTTTCCTCTCCCTAAGGAAAACCTTGGCAGTCCCGATTTAGAAATACTCAAACTCGATTTGGCTCAACGTCTAAACTATCTTGATCCTAAAGAACGGTTTTGGGCTCTCCATAGAGTAGAGGTCGAACATTATTTACTACCGGAAAATTGTTCTAAACGAGGTAACAGGAGTTTAACACTAACTTTTGCGGTGGGAGGTGCAGGGGCTCAAAAAGAAATTGGAATTAAAGTTCTAAAAAGTCTTCGGGAAAAGATTAAGTTGCGACAAATACGATTAAATCTAGTTGCCGGTCTCCGCAATGATGTAGAGCAATATTTCCAAGACGCTTTAAAAGAATATGGACTTGAAGAAGAACTTGGGTTGGGAGTGAATATCATTCATAGCGCATCCCGGGAAAAATATTTCCACCGTTTCAACGCGCTACTAAGGACCACCGATATTTTATGGACCAAACCCTCTGAACTTTCATTTTATTCGGCATTAGGAATTCCGATAATTATCTCTCCGCCCCTTGGCGCCCACGAACATTGGAACCGCAAGTGGCTCCTGGAACACCGTGCCGGATTTATCCAAGATGATCCCGAACATTGTTCGGAATGGTTATTTGATCTTTTAAATGATGGAATGTTGGCCCAAGCTGCTTGGGATGGATTTTTAAACGGCCGTAAGTGTGGTACATTTAAAATCGAAGAACTACTTACCACCGGAACAATTGTCCGCGATTTGTCACCATTAAATCGTTAGATTTTAACTATTATTATTTAAAAATTTTCTCCCATAATATATGATCCGCCTGAGGCTTTTGTAGTAATTCCGCTTCATCGCGGCGGAACCATTTTACCTGACTACATTGTAGAGGTTTTGGTTCACCTTTTTTGATCTCACATTGGAAATAAACGAGAACCAAATGACGATCTTTTTGAGATACTGAAACCAAATCTAACACTCGGCCTACCTCAGTGTCAACTCCCAATTCTTCTTGTAGTTCCCTTTTTAAACAAGCACGGGGATCTTCTCCCGGTTCGACCTTGCCCCCGGGAAATTCCCATTTACCCGCTTCATCACCATCAGACCTTTGAGCGAGCAAAATTAGGTTGTCTTTAATAATTACCCCAGCGGTCACTAATATTTGTTTCATTTAATCGCTTATTACCTCCACTATCTGCTCCAGCAACGAACCATTTCTGGTTCCTATTCCCAGTGTCAATCCTGAAACAACAACTCGTTTCGCTTTTACCTGTTCTTCCTTATTATTAATAATATTTCGGTAACTTAATAAAGCATGTATTGCATAAGCTTCTTCCAGAACTTTTCCTAAAAAGAACATTACATGACTAGGGGTAAAAAGCAAGGAACCGGGAGAAAGCTGCTTTAACCAAGTTAGCTTTTGGCTAATATTCATACCTGCTAATTTAATTCGCTTTTTTCCAACGGCCAATTGTTCCCGTGAATTCCGCGGCGGCTTGAACCCCATTGTTTCTAAAACATCTTTAACCAGTCGGGAACAGTCACGGCCATAACCTTCTGAGTCCCGGTCACCCCAAGCATAAAGATATCCAAGATATTTAAATGCTTGGCGAATTAAATAATATGCTGTTTTCGGTAAATGATCCCGTACCGCTCTATCAATTATTATTCCGTTATTAAACTTTAAGCTCCCTTTAGCGTTGGATTCGGGAACCAAAACCGTCCGCCGCAAATAGTCGTTTAGGGGAAAACTGCACCCCATACTTGCCATAATAACTTCTTTTCCATTTATAATTCTTGAGTTAGGATCAATCAAGATCATTCGGGATTGTTCATTTCGAAAATTTAGAACTTCAAGCTTAGAACCTATCCCGACTATCTCCCGTTTAACCCAGCCGGTACCAGCATTACAAACGAGGAGATACCATTCCCCATCCTTCGACAAACCAAAGATATTTACTTGATCGCCAATATCTAGACCGCTTAATTGGTTCCTGTCTAAGCTAGGTTCTTCTTTATTTGAGAAAAGCGGCATTTCCTGAGGTATGAGTTTTAAGTCCCCAGGTTTGGTAATCAGACCATATTCGGGAAAATTCCAACGAATACGGTTGTCAATAATCTTTTCCGGCAATGAACCATCTCTATGATAGAGATTTTTAAGTTGATTATCAATATTGTCAAAATAATTCCTCAAAATTAATTCCGGTGTTGTTTTCAAAGATCCTATCCAATCATCGTCAAGGCCAAAATTTTGAAACCGTGCCAACCAAAATTCCGGATATAGCATTTCCGGAGAAACCCCGGGTAACAACAACGATGGATACGTAGATGTCAATTGCATAAAATCCCCCCATACTGCAAATATATGCATAAATGGAGGGATAGATTTAAAATAATTAGATTAACTTAATAACTTGAAACTGTTTTTTCCCCTTTTTAACCAATAACTTTCGGTCATTAAAATCCGAAACACAAACGACTCGGTTAAATTCAGTTACTTTTTCGTCTCCGAGAGTAATTCCACCTTGAGTGACCAACCGCCGAGCCTCGCTCTTGGAATCGGCCAACCCGGCCATGACTACTAGATCAACAATAGTAATTCCCTTTGCCAATTCTGTTTCATCTAGATCAAACGTCGGCATATCATCTTGGTTCCCACCCCCACCAAAAAAGGCTGAGGCTGAGGCTTCAGCCTTACGGGCTTCTTCCTCGCCATGGGCCAATTTAGTGACCTCAAAAGCCAGAACTTTTTTGGCGTCGTTAATCTCCCGATCTTTCAAAGCGCCTAAGCGCCGGACTTCATCCATGGGAAGGAACGTATATAATTTTAAGAACCGTTCAACGTCCTGATCTTCAGTATTCCGCCAATACTGATAAAACTCAAAAGGGCTGGTCTTCGCAGGATCAAGCCAGACAGCGCCGGCCTCGGTCTTACCCATCTTCTTACCACTGGAAGTGGTCAATAGTGGGAAAGTAATTCCATAAGCTTCTTTACCTTCCAGTCGTCGAATTAGATCCGCCCCATAAAGAATATTGGACCATTGGTCGTCCCCACCCATCTGAAGTTTACAGCCGTATTTTCGGAAAAGAACTAAAAAGTCATAGGATTGAAGTAACATATAGTTAAACTCGATGAACGAAAGTCCTTTTTCCATTCTCGTCTTAAAGCATTCGGCGGTTAACATCCGGTTAACTGAGAATTGAGAACCGATTTCCCTTAGAAACTCAATATATTTTAATCCTAACAACCAATCACCGTTATTGACCATCAAAGCCCGATCATTGTTGAAGTCGATGAATCGGGAAAGTTGTTTTTTAAAACAGGAAGCATTATGGTCAATGGTTTCTTGGGTGAGCATCTTCCGCATATCGGTCTTACCACTCGGGTCGCCGATCATTGCCGTCCCGCCGCCGAGAATGGCGATGGGACGGTGCCCGGCACGCTGCATATGGGCCATAGCCATAATCGGCAACAAACTCCCGACGTGCAGACTATCGGCAGTAGGGTCAAAACCTATATAGAAGGTTACTTTTTCTTTTTCCAAAACCTCATATAAAGGTTCCTGGTGAGTGGTTTGTTTGATAAATCCTCTTTCATTTAAAGTATTGAAAACGGACATTGGGATTCCTCCTCGTAAATAAATTAAAAATAAAAAACCCCTCATCCCAATATAAGGACGAAAGGTCGTGGTACCACCTTATTTTACGCGCTAAAATAACTGACGCGCCTCTGACCGCTTTAATGGGCGGACCCATTGAAATTTACTTCTTGAATCAAGTTTCAACTCAAGGCTCAGGAGGGTAATTCACCAATCGCGTCCGACGGGTTTGCAGCTCCACCCGTTCTCTGTTGTCACCACGAAGGGTTTCTAATACTCCATCATTGCCGTATTGGATAATCAAATTTGAAAGAATTATACCACTTTATTAGGTAAGAGGCAATAGGGTTTTGCTTTATCCACTAATAGAATAGCCCGAACCCCGTCAAACTCCTTATTCAACCAACCCGGAATAACCATTAAAAGTTTATCATAATATTTATAATTAACTCAACTTTCCACCGATCAAACTCTTTTACCGTAAAGACATATCAATAAATTTATTAATACACATTACCATCAATTTATAAATATTCATAGTCCACTGCTCATTCTGTATACAGTTCTTTTTCCAATTTATCCTTGACAAATCGTAAATAATGTTATATTTTCTATAATAATATATATTTACTAATTGGAATATTTATAAGACTTTATATAAAGTAATGAAAGTGAGGAAATATTATGGCTAACGTAATCAAAATTATTGACGTTACAAATCGGGACGGGGTTCAAACATCCCGATTGGGTTTGGCAAAGCTTGAAAAAACTATTATCAATCTGATGTTAAACGAAATGGGAATTTTTCAAAGCGAATTCGGTTTTCCAACCACTCGGCATGAAACAAATTATCTCAACGCCAACTTGGAACTGGCCGCAGCAGGAGTGCTAGCTCCGATTAGGCTTGAAGGTTGGATGAGGGCGATTCCGGCTGATGTGAAAGAAGCCTTCACTTTAGTACCGGGATTGAAACATATTAATGTTTCTGCCTCGACTTCCAACCAATTGATTGATAACAAATATTTTGGGAAAAAAACCAAAACCGATGTGATCACTGATATGTTGGCTTCTGTCAAACTAGCAAAAGAATTGGGCGCCGAAAGCATTGGAGTTAATGCCGAAGACGCGTCCCGGACCGACATGGAATTTTTGATTGAGTTTGCCGGTAAAGCCAAAGCCGTCGGAGCAAACCGGTTTCGTTATTGCGATACTTTGGGTTATGATGACCCTTTTACCATTTATGAAAGGGTCAAGACAATCGCCACTCAGATAAAGATCGATGTGGAACTCCATTGCCATAACGATCTAGGGATGGTTGTTGCTTGTTCGGTGGCTGGCGCCAAAGCGGCTGTCGATAGCGGAGTGGACGCTTATATCAATACCACTGTCAACGGCATGGGAGAAAGGGCCGGTAACGCAGACCTGGTCTCAGTAATATTGGCGCTTTTGAAGTCAAGCGGTTTTGCCGGTAAATATCAATTGGATCAAAATATTGACCTCTCAAAGAGTTGGCAGTTGGCTAAATATGCTTCCTATGCCTTCGGTGTCCCAATTCCAATCAACCAAGTAGGAGTTGGTTGGAACGCTTTTGCTCATGAATCAGGTATTCATGCCGATGGAGCATTAAAAGATCGAAAGAACTATGAGCTTTACGACTACGAGGAACTCGGTCGAGGAGAGCCTGAGATTATTGAAACCGGCCGTATGATAACAACCGGAGAATACGGTGGAATCAAAGGTTTCCGAAATGTATATGAAAAAATGGAAATCGAATTTAAAAATGATGAGGAAGCCCGTACCGTTCTAGATCTTGTCCGTTATGCCAATGTCCATACACAAAAACCTTTAACAGAGCGAGAGTTGAGATTTGTAGCAAAATATCCGGAGATTGCGCGAAAAATTATGACGGTTACACCCTAAAATTACATTATCCAAATACCGATTTGGATGATGAGAAATAAAAATCAATTAATTCTTACCATGGTATTGTTACGGGAGAAGCAATCATGGGGGGCCAAAATCATCAGAGACATTTTCGTCAGCATCACTGAGGTTCAAGCCGAAAGACGTGGTGCTAATGCGGTAGTCGGAGTGGATCTTGACTACGAAGTAATTTGAGAAGGAATGCTCATGGTCACTACCAGCGGGACAGCTGTTTCTATCGAATAACCCTAATATCGTCTAATCGATTTGCTTATTAAAAGGGCGCTCACTAAGAGCGCCTTTTAGCTTTTGGGAACCAGAGTTCCATCGTTCTTCAAAATATGCTTCTCAGGAATTATACCCCTCACCATAGTTAAGGGATAGACAATACTCTCTTTGCCAATGATCGTCCCAGGATTTAAAACCGCATTACAACCAATCTCCGCAAAGTCTCCAATTAATGCTCCAAACTTTTTAAGGCCGGTATCGAGAACTTCGCCGCTCCCAATTGAAATTACAATATTGTCTTTAGCGGATTTTAAGTTTGAGAGGATTACCCCTGCCCCAAGATGCGCTTTGTAGCCAAGAACTGAGTCGCCGACATAATTAAAATGGGGTACCTCAACTTTGTCAAAGAGTAATGCATTCTTTAGTTCCGTAGAGTTACCGATAATCACTCCGTTTCCAACGATAACATTTTCCCGTATATAGGCAGTATGCCTGATAGCGCAATCACAACCAATAATCGCCGGCCCTTTAATCCTGACTGAATCATCAATTTCCGTTCCCTTGCCCACCCATACACTCTCCGCTATTTGCTCAAAATCTGACGGCAACTCCTTTGCAATTTCTTTAATAAAATCCTTAATTCTTGGCAATACTTCCCAAGCATAATCTAATCCTTTAAAAATATGCGGAGCGATGGTATGCTCCTGGTTAAACAAGTTTTTAGGATATTTTAAAGTATTAATGTGCCTCGCTCCTTTATTATTAAACTAGTCCATAAAACTCTCTTTAGAGAATGCTTAATAGCAGCTACTAATAATATTTTTTAAAACTTTTCTTTTTCCTTTTTTTAATTATAAATTAAGGTATGAAATTTATTTTCGGAAAGATACTGTCTTTGGGGTCTACTAAATAAATTTAGCATTCTAAAGAGTCTATCTAAATTATAGAGTTGAGTGTAAAATGATTATCCGTTTTATTTCGAAAGTATTTCCATTAGTCTCAAAAGAGCTTAACTATTGGAGTAGTATGGCGGAGCAAATACCGGCGAGGGAATTGCGGGCTCAGGCTTTATCAAGTATAAAATCAAAAAAGTTTCACGCCCAGGGAGGTAGCTTTTATGCTCTCTACCCCCAAACTAATATATCGAGCGCCGTCAGGTTCATAGTAGCTTTTCAGACAATCAGCGATTATTTGGACAATCTTTGCGACCGTGCCGGGGTGATGGACGAATCTGCCTTTTTCCAACTACATCTGGCAATGCTGGATGCTATCGACCCGAAGCGTCCCGTTTCGGATTACTATAGTAAATATCCCTATAAAACCGATCGGGGTTACCTCGAAAATTTAGTAAATACTTGCCGCCAAGAAATTGAGAAAAACTCTTCGTATCATCTTGTACTGCCGAAAATCACAACCTATGTCCAAAGATACTCCCAATTACAATCATATAAACATTTATCTTTGAAAATACGCGAACCTCGTTTACGAGATTGGGCCATCGAAAACCTAGACCCAGTAACCGATATCCATTGGTGGGAATATGCGGCGGCCACCGGCTCAACCTTAGGTATGTTTCTCCTTTATGCAATTTCCTCGGAGCCAAACCTAAATCCTAAAGTAATAGAGGCGATTGACCGAGCTTACTTTCCCTGGGTGACCGGTCTGCACATCTTGTTGGACTATTTCATCGACGCTCAAGAAGACCGGGAGATGGGGGATTATAATTTTACCTTTCAATACCAAAATCCTTGTGAATGCCGGTCTCGGCTGACTTTGTTTATTAATAAATCAATCCAAACCTGCCTTGCCCTTCCCAATCCATCTTTCCACCTTACTAGTATTCGTGGTTTATTAGCAATGTATCTTTCCGATTCCAAAGCACTCAACCCCGAAAATATAGACATCAGTCATAGTCTGGTTAAACATGCCGGCTTCATATGTCGTCTTTATCATCGTAGTTGTAGATTGTTGAGAGTATCAAAAAAAATATAACTTTTTATCCGGTCTCTCTAAAAAAACTTCTTTAATCCACAATCCATTTCTCTTGCCTCCATGTTTTCGGCCACTATTAAATCATTAATTCGCTCGCGCTTGAAGAATATAGGTAAAGTTCTCTAAAAATTGTTGTGCTGGGTTTTCAGCGAAATCTTTCAATATGTTTCTAGCTTCATCAAGATGAGACACTCCCAATGTAAACGCCAGTTCCATTACTCCCGACTCTTTGACTACTCTTTCAATCTCAGTTAATATTGGCTTATCGATACCTTGTTTTTTCAATATATCTCTCAGCCACACTTGATATTGAGGCTCTTTCATTAATAAAAGCACCGGTAACGTTAGATTTCCCTTAATTAAGTCAGTATACTTAGGCTTGCCCATTTTTCTCTCATCGCCGCAAAGGTCTAAAATATCATCGATAATTTGAAAAGCCAAACCCAAATTTAAACCAAACCGACCGATAGCTTCAATTTGACTATTATCCGCTCCAGATACTACAGCCCCTGCCATACAGGAGGCTTTAATTAAAGCGGCAGTTTTTTTGGAAATTCGATCATAATAATCCTCGATTCCAATCATTGAATTGAATTGTTCCTTGTCTTGCGTTATTTCACCCTGGCACATGTTTTGAATCGCTTCCACCATAATTGCCAAAGGTTCGCTAAATGTATTTTTCGCTAAAATCCCGAATGCTTTTGCAAATAAACAATCTCCACCCAGCACCGCCTGATGGTTACCCCAGATTATTTGAGCGGTTGGCCGGTTGTGTCTAAATTCAGAGCCGTCAATGATATCATCATGAATTAATGACGCCATATGAATTAATTCAGCCGCTACTGCCGTTCGTTTTAAATCCTCGGATTCCCTACCAAAAAGTAAGCCACTGTACCAAACCAATAAGGGGCGTACCCTTTTACCTCCTGCATTTAAAGTATAACGACAAATCTCCCTTATTACCCCTTGAATGTCGGCGATTTCCTTACTTAGTAAGTCTTCAATCATTGCAACACAATTATCCGAAGCCGTATCCCACGTAATACTCTGAAAGTTTGAGGGCTTTTCTACAGTCAAAGTTTTCATACTTAGTCTCACCTTGCTTATTATTTAAGACCCTAAATTATATTCCCCTAATAGATTATGATTTATTTAATCCCATTTATCGTTCCCTAACTTAATGAAAGCGTCAACTGACAAGAACTTTACATTTTAACTAAAAGTAAGATATAATTTAAATAATAATGTAAACGGGGGGTGCTTTTTTGAAAAAATTTCTTTGGATATCTATAATTTCAGTAATGATTTTAGCATTGTCCGCGGGCTGTCTTCAATCAAAGAAAGTTTTAAATGTCGGTACCGATGCTACCTATGAACCTTTTGAAAGTATCGACGCATCTGGTAATTATGTTGGGTTTGATATGGAACTGATTAAAATGATCGCCGATGAACTGAAAATGGAATTGAAACTCCAAAATATCGGTTGGGACGGGATCATCCCCGGATTGTTAAATGGAAACTACGACTGCTTAATCTCAGCCATGACTATTACTGAAGAACGTCAAAAACAGATTAATTTCTCCGACCCCTACTTCACGATCAAACAAGTTATAGTTATTAAAGAAGATAATAACACCATTAAAACCCCGGCAGAATTAATCGGCAAGACCGTTGCAGTACAAAACGGCACCACCGGCGACCTTTATGCCACAAAAATAAAGAATGTTAAAATGAAACGATTTGATACCAATCCCCAAGCCGTTCAGGAGTTACTCAACAATAATGCTGATGCCGCTGTAATGGATGACTTGGTAGCCTCAAAAGCAATCAGTAAAACCACAGGCCTCAAAATGGTTGAAATTGCCGATGTCGAAAAGGAAGATTATGGTATCGGAGTAAAAAAAGAAAACACCGAATTGCTTGAAAAAATTAATAAGGCATTAGAAACATTAAGGAATAACGGCAAATTAGCCGAGTTAGAACAAAAGTATAAATCTGGAAATTAACTGGATTTTCGATTACGGTCAAACTGCGAAACAACGCTGTTTGACCGTATTGTTTTTTCCAGGAAAAAAAAGGGTGTTTATCGTGAAACATTATTGTTTCCTAAATTATGTAATTTTATTCCTATTAATGGGATTTTTTATTATTTTTTGGGGAGCTCCGGTCAATGGAGCGAGTTTGAAAATTATTTCCAACCCTCCCGGAGCACAAATTTGGTTAGATGGTACCAATACTGGCCATAAGACCCCTTATACTTTTCAAGATATAACGGAAGAAATCCATCAAATTGAACTACGAAACCTTCCTAATTATCGAAATGAAAAACGTAACCTAACTGTTAAGCCTGGAGACAATACCATTACAATCAGTATTCCGGAAACCTCAATCTATTACATGTGGTTAAGCTTACCCCCTCTTCTACTTGGAGCTTTAATGACTCTCTTTTTGACCATTGTTGCCGTATTTAATGGAATCGTAATCGGTACTTTCACCGGAGTGGCAAGAGTGGTCCATAATAAAATTATTAATATGCTTACCGGGATTTATGTGGACTTTATTCGGGGCACCCCGCTTTTAGTCCAAATTTTCATGATCCATTTTGGTTCCCCACCCCTTTTGGGCATGCTTTTTAACAATGGACAGCCTATACCTCTCAATCCATTCTTGTCTGCGTTACTGGCTTTGAGTATTAACAGCGGCGCCTATGTGGCTGAAATTATTCGAGCTGGTATTCAATCGATCGATAAAGGTCAAATGGAAGCAGCCCGTTCTCTGGGTATGACTTATCGGCAATCAATGCGCTATGTGATACTTCCTCAAGCCCTAAAACGGGTTATCCCGCCCTTAGGCAATGAGTTTATCGCAATGCTTAAGGATTCTTCATTAGTCTCAGTTATCGGAATGGAGGAACTGGTCCGCAAAGCCCAAGTTATTGTAACTCGTTCTTATCGCCCGACTGAAACCTGGCTTGAAGTTGGTTTGCTTTTTCTCTTGATGACTATACCTTTTACCAGAATTGTCGCCCGGTTGGAGAGGAGGTTGAAAGTAAATGATTAGAGTTGAAAATCTCCATAAGCGTTTTCATCATCTCCATGTGTTAAAAGGGGTTAACGCTCATGTGCAACAGGGAGAAGTAATTTGCGTCATTGGTCCCAGCGGTTCAGGAAAAAGCACCTTCTTACGCTGTCTTAATCTATTGGAAAAGCCCTCCGGAGGCCATATTTATATTGAGAACTTGGATGTAACCGACCACTCCATAATTAATGTGAATGAAGTCCGTGCTGAAGTAGGAATGGTCTTTCAACGATTTAATTTATTTCCCCATAAAACTGCTTTGGAAAACATAACCTTAGCTCCAATCAAAGTCAGGGGACTTACTCAAGAAGAAGCAGACTCCAGGGCTTACCAATTACTTGATAGAGTTGGGCTTCGCCTTAAAGCCGATGCCTATCCCGATCACTTATCAGGCGGCCAACAACAAAGAATTGCCATTGCCCGGGCTCTGGCGATGCGCCCTAAAGTAATGCTCTTTGATGAGCCAACTTCGGCCTTGGATCCGGAAATGATCCAAGAAGTCTTGGATGTAATGAAGGACTTAGCGCGGGATGGTATGACAATGCTGGTTGTCACTCATGAGATGGGCTTTGCCAAAGAAGTGGCCCACCGGGTTTTGTTCATGGATGAAGGTGAAATCATTGAAGAAGGGACGCCGGATCAATTGTTCTCTAAGCCTAGGAACGACCGGACTAAGCAATTTTTAAGTAAAATACTTTAATAACTAGTTATGACCCATGGAAACAATACTATTTGAATTCATATAATCTGAAAGAATATTATTATTAAAAAGAATAATAAATATTTATTATATGGACTAAATATTTTCCGACAAAACATAGAATGATTTTTTCCAAATAGATAATATCGTCCCAAAATAAGGAGGAACCTAAGTGCGGATAATTCTCACCGGGGGAGGAACAGCCGGGCATATTACTCCAAATATCGCCCTAATCCCGGAATTAAAAGCTGCCGGATTTGAAGTTCATTATATCGGGACCAAGGAAGGAATGGAGCGTCAATTAATTGAGCCTCTTGGAATTCCCTTTCATCCGATCCATGCCGGAAAACTTCGTCGTTATTTGGATCTTAAAAACTTAACCGACATACTTCGTATTTTTAGGGGATTTACCCAGGCGTTGGCTATCATCGCCAAAATAAAACCGAAAGTAGTATTTAGTAAAGGCGGTTTCGTTTCCTCTCCGGTTGTTTGGGCTGCATGGTTTTACCGGATCCCGGTAGTGATTCATGAATCTGATATCACACCAGGCCTTGCCAATAAGCTCTCGATCCCTTTTGCAACTAAAATTTGCTATACTTTTCCGGAAACAAAAAATTACCTTCCTCTTTCCAAAGGGATTCTTACCGGATTACCGGTAAGAGAAAGCCTGCTTCGGGGAGATGCCGCTAACGGGAAACGTATCTGTAGTTTTAATGATAATAAACCGGTTTTAATGGTCATAGGAGGCAGCCAGGGTTCGGAAATACTAAATAATGCTATCCGGAGCATACTGAGTCAAATTACTGATAAATTTAATCTTTGCCATCTCTGTGGTAAAAATGGTATCGATTCCAGTTTAAATAATAAGAACGGATACAAACAATTTGACTATGTTAATGAAGAGTTACCTCATTTAATGGCTATGTCAAATCTGATAATTTCAAGAGCAGGCGCAACCACACTCTTTGAACTTTTGGCGCTGAAGAAACCAAATATCTTAATTCCTTTATCCAAACAAGCCAGCCGCGGCGATCAAATTTTGAATGCTCTTTCTTTTGAGAAACAAGGGTTTAGTAAAGTTTTACCCGAGGAAGATCTAAGCCCTGAGTCTCTATTAAATGCTATTAACTCGGTATATATGTTAAGAAATAAATACATCGAGGCCATGAACACAAGCCGGATCAATAACGGAATTCATTCGGTCATTTCAACTATTGTTAATTTAGCCAAGTCTACTAAAATTTAGACTCACTCTAAAAAGTTGGCGGCTGCTTGTTTGATACCTCTAAAAGCCATGTCAACATCGCATCAGAAAACCGGGTTGTTATACCCGGTTTGTTTGTTTAGGAATAGAAAAAATCATCTTCCTGTTTATAATTTAGAATAACACTTTTAACCCCAAAGAGGCGCTTGCCTTTTCTCCATTTAACTTTGCTTCGGCGTTATCATCGCCAAAAAATCCATTTAAATCCAAGTTAACATAAAAGTCAGTTAAATATGGATTATAGCTAATACCGCAAGTAACGGTTCCCGAGTGGTCAATAAGGTTGGTAATAGCATTAATGTTTAACGTCAAATCGGGGTCCAGGAATTTGTTAACTGAAGTGAAGACCGCGAAATAATATTTACTATTCATATAAGGTTGATATACTTTATCCAAGAATAGAATCTGCTGATCTTCAGAGGCAGTTTTAATTTTTTCAAAAATATTTTTTTCGTAACCATTGCCATTATAATAAAACTCTCCGGTAATACTAATCCGGTCGTTTATTTCGCCATGGTCGAAATATTTGGTAAAACCGAGGCTAGCCCGGGGTATTGCTTCACCGTTTTCCTTCTCCAATTCAAGTGTATCGTAATCCATTTTATAATAAAGATCAGCATTAGATACGCTTAGTTCTCCACGGATATCCAGCCCGAAAACCCGGCTGGAAATATCGTAACCGAAAACCGGCTTATTATTTTCCTTTGCCCAAGCCGAAAAGGACATTTCGGTATTCCCTACTAAAAATTCGTACTTTCCGGTCAACGAAATATCCTCCAGGGTTTCCGTTTGATCATCGCCGGAGTCATCCATTTTAATAAAGAAATAACCGTTCCTTTTTGCGCCGGAGGGAATATGAACCTTAACTCCATAAGCTCCTTCCCTACTTTTATCCATATCGAAAAAGTCTTTTCGTTCGATATTAATCAAGTCGGTGGGGTTCCAATAATAGCTTCGGCCCCATTTTAATACTTGCTTGCCGGTACGGAAATACACTTTATTATGCCAATTGGTATCCACAAAAAATTCCTTAAACTCCAAATCGGTATATTTTTTTGAACTAAGCTTGATTTCATCACCTTTTTCTCCTAGAGGAGGAGTATCCTCATTCAGGGTAATTGTAGTGTATTCTTCCTTGCCTTCAGGGTAATAATTTGCTTCAACGCTTAAAAAACTCTTGACCCCCCCGGTTAAACGAATATCTAAATAAAAATCAGCGGTAATTTGGTTGTCTACTTTCTCATCATCGGGAGTATATCCCGTAGAGTAACTGGTATATGTCGAGTTAGAACTTATTTCGCCGGAGAAACCGATTCTTTTTTGTTTGAGCTCTTCATCCGCGCCGTTATTGATAACTTCTTGGCTATCAACAACTGTCTCCTCACCCGAAAAAAGGTCGTCTTCGTTTAAAGGTTCCTCAGCCAAAACTAAATTACTATTTAAAAGTAGAAAACAGCTCAAACAAGTTATCAGACTCACTAAATAAATTTGTTTTTTCATTTTTTAGACCTCTATTTGCTTAAGTTTTCCAAATAGGCCTTGGTAAACACATAGTCATCGATTTTTTTCACGGAAATATCGCTAATCTCGACTAATGTTTTATTCCCCTTTTCGAATTCATCAATGATCATCGATTTGATACAAAGATACTTTCCTTCAATCGTAGTATATTTTAAACTGTAAGCTGTCTCCATCAAAGTTCCGCTCAAGGAATAGCTTTGGGTTTTTAAGGGCAAATAATTATCCTGGCGGACCCAAAAGACAACTTTAGGATAAGAGACATCTTCAATCTTTGCCTCTAACTCAAACTGATAAACGGGAATATCTCCAAGTTTGGTCTCGGATATTTTTTCCTTACCGTTTGCATCAAGGGCCGGTTTATACATTTCGGTTAATTCTTTATCCTCAAAGTCTTCACCTTTAGCATCAGTACCACCAATACTTTCATCCCGGTTAACATGCTGGAAAGTCCGAGTATTTCTTCGATACATCCAGAAATTATCGCCCACCCTTAAATAGCCGTTTCCTTTTTCTACTTCCGGCGCAGTAAAGATTATTAAAAAAGAATCATCCCGGTCCCGGCGATAATAAATAGTTTGAAACACCTTAACCCCTTCACCGGCTTTCTGCTGAGTTATTTGGACTTTGGCGGTTCCGTCGCTATTCAATTCCGAAATATAATCAATTTGTTTGAGAATGCTGTTAACACTTGGGGCTGCACCAATCTGACCGGGTAAGAGCAGCAATAATAATAAAATACTTATTAATACCGTTTTTTTCATTACAATTTACCTCACTTTATTTTTAAAGAAAAAGCCTTTATTCATAATGCCTCAACGCCTCAACCGCTGATAGTTTGGCGGCGCGCCTGGCCGGGAAAAATGCTGTTAGCCCAGAAATAATCGTAATAAATATGAAAATTATTAGAGTAGCCATCCAGTTAATTTTGAAATTTAAATGTTTATCTTTCAAAATCATACTTAGCGCATTATCGATATTAAATTGAATCGATCCCAAAACCCACATTGCTAATACTGCAAGAATAATTCCGGCAATACATGAAATTACCGTTAATAAAAATGTCTCCATGATGAATATGTTCCGGACATCGTTTTTCTGCATCCCAATCGCCCTGACGGTACCGATTTCACGGGTCCGTTCTCTGATGGTCATACGAAGCGTATTTACAACTCCGACCAGAATGATAAAGAACAAGATTAAACCTGCGAAAATAGTAATTAAGTTAAGAACCTGCTCCAGTTTTAAAATATCACTGGCGCCTTCATACATGGTGATTACATCTACCTTGATTTGATCGGTCTTAATTCTTCGTTCCCTTTTAATCTTTTTTTCTAATTCTTCACTATCCTTACTCCGTTCCAACAGTTTCCACTCCGTTGCCTGGATCCCGTAAAGCGGATTATCCTTGGCAATAAAGTTAGAATTTTGCTCCGGCAGATACCTACCAAAAAAATCATGAACCCGTTCCGCATTGGCCAAGAGAACATCCCCGCCAAGTAGATTATCAGCTAGGTAAACCGCACTTAACTTCATCTTTTCTTGGTAAATACCGCGATATTTGGTTCGGTACTCAAAGTAAAACTCCTCCCCGACCCGTAAATTGAGTTTACGGGCAAGCTTTTCGCTGACCATTACGCCATCCTTTTTTATGCTATCTGTCGTGTCACCGCTGATGATCTTGATCGATTCCATCAGCTGTTTTTTAGCCGCATCCGTATTTTGAAATGTCAGGAGCTGCGTTTGTTGTTGATTGATTTTTCCGGCAATCGAAATGACTTCCGGGTTTAGTTTTGGATGGAGCAGCTCGGCGTAGTATGGAGCAGTCTTTTTGGGATCCTTTAAGTTCAATTGTAATGATGCTGCCTCCCAAGGTTTATAACCGAGCAGTTTTTTTACCCGTTCCCCCTCCATAAAGGCGACTATATCCATAAATGAATTATTAGCATTGGCGATGGCAACTACAGTAAGTTTGGCCGCCTGAACCTGTCCGGTGATCATCGGAAGCTTCACCCGAATCACATCATGTAATTTTACATTAAGTGACTTTGCTTTTTGATCGGATATAATAACCGGGTATTCAATGGTTGGACTGGAAAACTCATTAAAATCTCCACTAACCAGGGAAAAGAAGCCTTTAAAAAATTCTTCCTTATCCGCTTCGTTTAGGAACATGGATCCAACCACCACAATATTATCGGTATCGCCGTTACCTACCGCCCTTCCGAAAACACCCAAGTTTTCATAGACCCCGACTAGATCCTCTTTTTTGACGGTTTCTTTGATAATCTTTTCATAACGGGCCTTATCACGAATTAACCCGTACTCAGTACCCCCGGGATGACTGTCGATTACCAGATGTCCAAAGGCGTTGGCAACAATATCATTGATTAAAACATCCACTATCCCATGGGAAAAAGAGTTGGCCATGACCAAAATCATCATTCCAAAGGCTATTCCGATACCAAGTAATAGGTTTCTTCTTTTTTGACGTAATAAATTTCGCAAACTTAATCTATAAATTAATCCCATTGTATCCCCTCCGTAGTTAATCCCTTGATATCGCATCGAGCGGGACAATTTTCCCAACCACTCTGAGCGGGTACAACACCGCTAAGAAAGTTACAATTCCAAGTTCCACCATACCCATGATTAGATCCGCGAATGTAAAGAGAGGGTTTAATTTATCCCCACCATATACCATTTGTAAAATTTCATTAGTAGTTGAGATATTGGCGAATTTCAACAGGTAAACCAAGACAATTCCCATTAAAATACCCATGCCGCCGAAAAAGAACGATAAGAGGCCTGTTTCACAAATAAACATCTTTCGTAAAAAGCTTTTTCTAGCCCCAACCGCCCGCATCATTCCAATCTCGGTGATCCTTTCCAGTGCTGCCATACTCAAAGTATTCATGATTACAATTATCGCCACAAAGAAAATGAACATGATAAAGAGATTTAAAGCCCCTTTTATCATTACTGCCATGCTTCCAAAAGTTCCGACGGCGTTCTTCCAACTAATCGCCCTTACGTTTAAATGTTTCTCTTTAAATACGACATTCAGTTCATTAAGGGCTTTTGATTGGGAGACGCCTTGTTTTAGCCTAATAAAGGCCAAATTATAAGAACCTTCATCTGCATTATATTTTCGTTGGACTTTTTTGGTTTGAACCTGCACTGTTTTAAAGTCAAGCGCTTCATTGGTAACAACATTATCATCAAGAAGTTCTCCTGATGAAAACATTTGATCCAAATTTTCGCTTTCCATTAAATTCTTTTTTTCTCGGGATAAGATTACCGTACTATCCGCTCCGGTTACATAGTTATGGGCTTCACGGAATGATTCGATATCAACAATACAATAATTTCCCCAAATTTTGTTAAGTGATTTATAACGAATTATTCCTTTAACGGGGAGTCTGATATCCATCGTCGAATTGGAATCACTGGCGCCCATAAAAACGATGTCCCGCCGTAGATCCAAACTATCCACCATGTCTTTGGCGTCATCCGGTAATTTTTGGGGATTCAAATTCCCGTTCTCCGGTAACAGCCAGAAATCCATTTCGTTATAACCCAGTCTTCGGGCCTCTTCGGAAATTAATACCCCTTTTTCACCGGGTTTCAACATATTTCCTTCGGTGATGGTGATACTTTGAGGGAACATCTTTTGATAACGCTCGATATCGATCCCCAACAGCATGATATAACCTAAATCGGTGCCCGGGTTGAAAACATAAACCGTGCCAGCGGTAGCCGGTAGAAAATCAGCAATCGAACTTTCTTGCTGCAATATCTCTTTGACCGCTTGATAATCCTTAATCACTTTCAACGGTTTTCCGCCAAATTCAAATAAGACATCATCTTTATCTTGCTCGTCGGAGATTACTACGATATCTCCGGTAAATAAATTAACGATATTCTCGGATAACCCTTTCTCCATTCCGGAGATTATCCCATTACCGACTGTCATTAATAGAGAGCCTAGTAACAAAATTATTCCGATGACCAGACTTTTTCCCTTATGCCGCCAGAGATTTCTCCATGCTATCTTGAAGACCAGTTTCATTTAAGTCACCCCTTATACCGCGATTAAACCGTCTTTGATTTTGACAATGTGCTTGGCATACTTAAGCACATCAGGGTCATGAGTTGAAAAGATGAAAGTGGTTTTCTCAATTTCATTCAATTCACGCATCAATTCCAAGATTGATTTACTGGTTTCCGAGTCAAGGTTGGCGGTAGGCTCATCGGCTAAGACGATATCGGGATTGGTAACCAAAGCCCGGGCTATCGCCACCCGTTGCCGCTGTCCTCCGGATAGTTCCGCCGGTTTATGTTCGATGTAGTTCATCAAGCCAACTTCTTCAATTAATTTTTCTGTCCTGGTTCGAATCTCTTCTTTTTGATAATTCTTCATTAAAAGTAGGGGGAATTCGACATTCTCACGGACGTTAAGTACTGGAATCAGATTAAATGTCTGAAAGATGAATCCGATTTTATTAAGACGTAGATCAGTTATTTTCTTATCACTTAAGACTGTTATTTCCTCGTCATGTACTTTGACGCTGCCTGTGGTTGGAGTATCGATACAACCGACAATATTTAATAATGTCGTCTTACCACTTCCCGAAGGACCGATAATTGATAAAAAATCCCCTTCCTCAACAGTTAAGTTCACACCCCTTAACGCATGGACTGTTGTATTCCCCAATGGATAGTTTTTGGTTACATCTTTGACTTCAATTACATTCATGTTATTTTTTGCCCCTTTCTTTAGCTACTACCTTATAAATAATTAATTTAAAGTTTATGTATCTGTTTAAGCATTTAAGCTTTATACTGACAATCTTGTAGCAAATAGGTTCTGCTATGTATGTACGTCAAATATTGTATTTTGTCTGAATTATGTTAATCAATAAATTCTACTTTCCCTGCACTATTAAATTTATAATATTCATCCATTTTTTTCATCTACAAAAAGTATAATTTTAAATGAGATAATTGACCGAGTTATTATCATACTTTTGGAGGAGAAAATACAAATTGAGAGAATTGCATAATTCAAAATTTAAGCTTCAGTTCAAAATATATTGATAGCTACATCTGGGTTTGCCATTATATATTGTGGCTGAAGGGTCAACTAAGGTAATTATACAATTCTCATAATTAATAAAACATAAACCAATATTATAGTTAAAAAATAGAGCGGTGATTCCAATCATCATCTCTTCTTTTTCACGGAAAAACCAAAACTGCCAATAGCTTCTTTTAATGTCCAATAATGCCCATGCACATAACTGATGAGTTCAGCTTTTGCCAAGTTCAATCGGCCATTTTGGTCGATTAAATTTTGATCTACTTGGACCCCTAATACCTTAGCTAAAAAAAGGTCGTGGGAACCGAGAGGGATGATCGAAGTTACTTGGCATTCGAGGGATAAGGGAGCTTCGGCTATCAGCGGAGCTTTCAAATGTTGCGCCGGTATAGGAGTCAGCCCGGTCTCCTTAAATTTGTCATGGTCTTTTCCCGATATAACGCCGCAAAGATCAACCCAACGGACCATCCGACGGTTGGGTAAGTTAATCACAAACTCTCCACTTTTCTTGATCATATTGTAAGAGTAACGCTCCGGTCGAATGGAGATGGAAACCATCGCCGGGTCCGAGGCAACCGTCCCCGCCCAAGCAATGGTTATCATATTTCTAAGACCGCCGATATCCCCGCAACTAACTAACACTACCGGTACCGGATTAAGCAGCGTTCCCGCTTTCCACTGTAATTTTGCCATTTAATAACTTTCCT
The DNA here is from genome assembly GCA_023435565.1 of Bacillota bacterium. Lineage (GTDB taxonomy): Bacteria > Bacillota > UBA4882 > UBA8346 > UBA8346 > JAAYHS01. Next base: position 35,977 of record JAEYRN010000001.1, on the reverse strand, counting down.
TTATTGATCTTTTTACCAATTTATATTTTACTATCTTACCCATAAAAAAACTACTCGTTTTAATGTACTTAGCTTAATTAATCAACCGATAAAGGTTTTTCAGAAAACACTATCGAAATTAACGTCAAATAGAAAGGAGTATCTTTATGTATAATGTGGGAATCTTTTTATTTGACGATATAGAATTGTTGGATTTTGCAGGACCATACGAGGTGTTTTCAGTAACATCGGAACTTAATGATTATAGTTTATTCAACGTTTTTTGCATTACTCAAGATGGAACCGGAATTAAATCCGTAAACGGTTTAAAAGTAACTCCCGACTATTCTTTCACCAATCATCCCCGGATTGATATTTTAGTTGTTCCGGGAGGCGTGGGCACAAAAAAGGAGATAGACAAAGAGCCGGTATTGGAATGGGTCAAACGGAACCATGAGATCTCCAAAATTACTTTCTCTGTTTGCTCCGGCGCCCGTATCTTAGGCCGGGTAGGAATCCTTGATGGAATAGAGTGTATCACCCATCACGAAGTGATACCGCATTTAAAAGAGATTGCTCCTAAAGCTAAGATAAATCCCGACCGACGGTTTATTGATACCGGAAAGGTGATGTCTTCAGCCGGGATTACTGCCGGAATGGATTTATCACTATATATTGTAGCAAAACTATATGGTGAATCCATAAAAAATAAAACAATAGCCTATATGGAGTATGGCGTTTGGAACAAAAATCCCTAATCTATGGTAGAGTGTTACGGAGATGTAGTTTTTAGACTAAACCTAGTTAAAAACAAAACCTCCGTCAATGCGGAGGTTTATAAACTTTGGTGCCGAAGGCGGGATTTGAACCCGCACGCCCTTACGGACACTGCGCCCTGAACACAGCGCGTCTGCCAGTTCCACCACTTCGGCATATTTACGTATCAATTATTATACTCGATCCTGGCCTTTCTGTAAAGTGGGGGAAATCTATCCAAAGATTATAGATATGGGGCTAAGCATACATAATTGAGATACAGTACATTTTAAGTTGAATAAAAAGCCATTTAACGATATCTTCTAATATTTGGTTGAAATAAACAAACAATTTGATTATAATTAACAATAATTAATCTTTGTTGATTTACTATTATTAATAATAATTTTTTGCATGACGGAGGTATATCCTATGTCCATTTCAACTAAAGTTAAAGACTCACTCTCCCGTTCCTCCTGGATCCGAAAAATGTTCGAAGAGGGCGACCGGCTCCGCGCAATCCACGGTGCTGATAAAGTATATGACTTTACATTAGGCAACCCCGACCTGGAACCTCCGGCCGAATTTAAATCCCGCCTCCGGGAGCTGGCCAGCAATCCCGTTCCAGGAATGCATAAATATATGAGCAATGCCGGATATCCCGAAACCAGAAAAGCTGTGGCCGCTCACTTAAGCCGAAAGACAGGACTGAATCTTAACGAAAATAATATTGTGATGACCGTTGGCGCCGGAGGGGGCTTAAACGTAATCTTTAAAACCATCCTAAACCCCGGCGACGAAGTAATCGTCTCGGCCCCTTACTTTGTCGAATACGGTTTCTATACCGACAATCATCAGGGAAAACTAGTCGTTGTCAATTCCCAACCTGATTTTCAACTGGATATAGCCGCCATTGAAAAAGCGATCACTCCCAAAACCAAAGCGATTATGATTAATTCCCCTAATAACCCTACGGGCGTGGTTTATACGGAAGCTATTTTAAAAGACCTGGCCAAACTGATCGCCAAAAAAGAAACTGAGTTTGGTTCTGTCATTTATCTCATCTCCGATGAGCCCTACTCAGCACTTGTCTATGATGGAATTAATATTCCCCAAGTATTAAGTATCTTCGACCATAGCCTGCTGGTTACTTCCCACAGTAAGGATTTGGCCCTTCCGGGCGAACGCATCGGATACATTGCGGTTAACCCCAAAATCCCCGAAGCCGAACTCCTCTTTGACGGTTTAGTCTTCGCTAACCGGGTGTTGGGTTTTGTTAACGCCCCTGCCTTAATGCAACGATTAATCACCGAGTTGCAGGGAAAATCAATTGGAGTTGAAATTTATCGTGAACGGCGCGATCTCCTTTATAATCATTTAACCGCTAATGGTTTCGAAATGGTCAAACCGCAAGGCGCTTTTTACTTCTTCCCGAAAAGCCCGATCCCTGATGATGTGGCCTTTATCCAATCTGCCGTAAAGTATAACTTACTGTTGGTACCGGGAACGGGTTTTGGGGCTCCCGGTTATTTCCGGATCGCCTATTGCGTCTCGAAAGAAATCATACTTAACTCTTTGCCCGCCTTTACCGCTCTGGCAAAGGAATATAACTTAATATAAACTGGTTCGGTTAACAAAGCAAACTAAAGGGGCTGTCCCAAAAGATATTTTTTTTGACAGGATTAACTGGATTTACAGAATTTTTAAAATATTATTTAACAGGTCTTTTTCTAATCCGGTTAATCCGTGTAAATCCTGTCTAATAATTTTTCTGTTGCTTTTGAGACAGCCCCTTGATATTTATTTTATGATTACATCCTGTGTTTCACTTTTTCATAATAATAAATCACCTTTTTATGTTCACTCGGGTATCGGGTCGGAGTATAAACCTTCAGTGCTTCTTCAAAAGCGGTGAGCGCTCTGGATAAATTTTCATTTCTTTCCTGAAGTTCCGCCAGCATCGCATAAGCTTCCCCCATATTAAATTGGACTATGGCATAATCATAGGGAAATTTATCAAGGGATAATACCATTAATGCCCCTTGAAAAGCTCCCATTGCGTTCAGTAACCGGTCCGCTCGAAATTCGTTATATTCACTAATACTATTAAAGGCATAATTTTTGATGGTTTCAGCCATTGTTTTATAAGTAATACCTATTTGCAAGGTATTGTCCGCAAATTCCTTGGGAAACCGGTCGCTTGTAAAGTATTGTAAAGCAGATTCATAAGCGGTAATCGCTTTCCGATACATCCCTTTTTTCTCATCCGTCACTTCAGCCAAATTACGGTATAGATCTCCCAAACGGCTTTGTAAGCGGCTGCTTCGTTCCGGTCTGCCGGTAACGGCCAGGATCGGTACTGTTTCTTCCAACGTTTTAATCGCCAGACTCAGATAATGTTCTTTTTGATTAATTCCGGCCCGTTCAACGTAGGTTTCAGCCAGCGCTTCATTTAATTCCGCAAACTCTAGAGGATGTTTTTCAAGGTCCAAAATTCGCTGTGCGTCTTGATAGTACTTTTCTGCTTTTTGAAGATTAGCTTCCTTATTAACCACCTTGGCAAAGTCGCAGTAGGCAAAACCCAACTTTTCCATTACTAAGGCTTGCTCCTGCATTAGCTGTTTCGCGGAAAGAATTTTTAAGGCCGCTTCTAAGGCGTTAATTGCTTTCCCAAAATGGTCCGCTTGACGTTCTGCTAATCCAAGATATTGATATGCTTCTCCCAAACCCATTTGGAGTTTTCCATATTCAGGCGGCATCTCCTCCGGGTTGCAAATTTGGAGTGTTGCCTCATAATCTTGAATTGCTTGCTTCACAATCTCCGCTTGAAAACACCTTTGGGCTGACTCTAGTCTGGCCATTCCCAAATTCAACTGGCTTTCAATAAATTCTCCACGGTTTTCACGAGGATTAAAAAGTCCAACTGCTTCCTGAAAAGCAGCAATCGCCTTATTTAAGTATTCGGACCCGTTTTCGTTTTCAGCGAGAGCCCAGTAAGTCTCACCAAGGTTACTTTGGGTAATTGCGCGCCGCAAAGAATATTGTTGGGTGTCATATATTCGAAGAGCCTTTTCAAATTGGACAACCCCTTCAGTTAAGTGTTGATCACGATCCCGGATCTTGGCGATAATATTATGGATTACTCCTAGGTTTAAATGAGTAGAGGCAATGATTTCCGAGGTAGAAGAGAGATTTTTAATTGTAAAAATGGTTTCAAAATAATGGACCGCTTTATCCAAATATGAATCATGGTTTCGTATTTTCGAATATAATTTACAAGCGGAGCCTAAGTTATGTAATATGAAAACATAGCCCATCGGATACTCGGCGGCCGAAGTCAAGGCATTTAGGACCTGCTTACAAATTTCCATCGCCTTGTTCAAGTTGGCTTCTTCATTTTTAAGCCGGGCCAAATCGATATAAATATTTGCAAGATTGTTAAGAGTATGAGAGTATTCAACCGGGTAAGACTGAATGTTATAAACCTCTAAGGCCCCTTCAAAGGCACCAATCGCTTTTTGGTAATTATCCATAGAATCTCTTGTATCCGCTAAAGAACCAAAGCTGTGCCCTAGCTGAAACTGGAGCAAGGCATAGCACGAAGGCGATTGCCCTTGGTTTAATAATTGTAACGCTTCTTGGGAAGATTTGATTGCCCTCTCAAGATTTTGCTCACGGTCCTGAAAATCAGCTAAACAGTTATATGAAGCACCTAGGTATAAAGATATTAATAAATATTCATTGGAACTCTTATTTTTACCATAGGCCGATAATGCCTTTTCCAACACCAATTTGGCCTTTTCAAAAGAATTGTTAGCTTTTTCGATATTTACTTCCCGTTCTTGATATTGGGCCAATGAAGTGAGCACAACCCCCAGGTTTAGTTGGACAGGGCCATACTCCCAATCAGATTCCTTAAATAAACTAAGGGCCTCTTCAAAAGCTGCCGCCGCTTTAACCAGATTCTCGACCTCTTCTTGTAAGAAAGCTATTTTTTGATAACAGATGCCTTGTGATAACTTAAGATAACCATATAATCTAGTATCTCGATTTTTTGAAACCTGGTCGAAGAGACCGGTAATATAAGCTAGTCCCTCATCTAACTTGTTACTATCCATCAGCTGATCGGCATTATTTAAATGTATTGCCATATCTGATTGAGTTTTAGGTTTCGGGAATTCTGATCTTTTAATATCAAAGCTAATATTCCTGTTAAATTTCATTTCTAATCTCCGTTATCATTTGAAAGTGCCAATTAAACCTGGGCTTTTAAAACCTTAACTTGTTCTTTAGGCCATAACTTGACTACTACCTCCCTAACAGCTTCCGGATCGCCACTGGTATAGAAAACCTCTTCTCCTCCGCTACCCCGCGGGTTTAGTGCCCTTTTTTGCTCCAGTACGCGGACAGTCTGCCTGGCTACAGCCAAACCTGTATCTAGAATAGTGATATTTGGGCCGCAAATTTTTTTTATGATTGGGATTAAAAAAGGATAATGGGTACAACCCAAAACCAAAGTATCGATTTGTTTTTCTAATAACGGATCGAGATATTGATGTAATAATATTTCAGTCTCGGGGGTTTCTAATTTTCCGGCTTCTACTAATTCGACTAGTCCCGGAGCAGGTTGGGTATATACCTCTACACCAGTCCCAAACCTTTCAACCAAGACCGAAAAACGGTCCCCTTTCAAGGTTAAACTGGTGGCTAACACTCCGATTTTTCCATTATGGGTCAAATCATGGGCGGGTTTAATCGCCGGTTCAACTCCAACAACCGGCATCTGCGGGAAAGCACTTCTAACCTCATCCAATCCAGCGATGGAAGCCGTATTACACGCTACCACCAACGCCTTAATCCCAAAACCAACTAAAAAAGCGGCCACATTTAAGCTCCGAGCACGGATTACCGGGATAGGTTTGGTTCCATACGGGCAGTATGCCGAATCTGCCAAATAAATCAAGTCCTCTCCCGGGAGTGCTCGCCTAATCTCCTTAAGTATGGAAAGCCCTCCCACACCGGAATCAAAAACCCCGATTGCTGCTGAACCAGTCACCCCAAACACCTCGTTCTATTCATCAAATCTTTAGTTGTATTATTACCGGTATTTCGCTATTACATCAATGATTTAATTTTATATAATTCGTGTTTTAATCAAATTTATCCTTCACATCTGTTTTTCTGGAGTAAAATCAAACTCACCTCTGGAATCATTAAACGTATTGATAATCTTCCGAAAGGTGAGAGTTGTTTTTTCAATTTGTAATTAATTTGGAATAATACTTGATCTTTCATTTGTTTGTCTTATGGAACCGGAGATTACTCATGGAATGCTAACTAAGTAAAGCTTTAATGATTTGGATCACTTTCTCGGGCTCAAACGGCTTTACCAAAAAATGTTTGGCTCCGGCTTCAATAGCTTCCATAACCACTTCTTTTTGGCCTAAAGCGCTACAAACAATGATATTTGCATTAGCATCGATTTCAATGATCTTTTTAATAGCGGTTATCCCGTCCATTTCCGGCATAGTTATATCCATGGTTACTAAAGCCGGATGGTGCTCCTGATAGAGATCTATCGCTTCCATACCACTGGCTGCTTCTAAAACTTCCTTGAAACCATGATCTTCAAGTATCTTTCTGAGCATTGCTCGAGCCAGGTTCGCGTCATCAACCACCAAGATCTTCATAAGCTCACCTCTCTTATCAGATGCAAACTCGGTTCAGACAATTATTTAATCTTTTTTATGATAATCATACTTCTCAGGGTTTTGTAAGTCAAATAAAATTTGGTTTTTTTACGTTTTTCAAATTTATTCCATCCGTCCCCATTTGTTAATCTCCACCGCCATTTGATCCAAAGGGACAATTTTAAGAACTCCGCCGTATTCAACTGCCTTTTGGGGCATCCCATACACTACCGAACTCTTTTCATCCTGGGCAATAGTAAAGGCTCCTTGGTCTCGCATAGCCTTTAACCCTTTTGCGCCGTCATCCCCCATACCGGTAAGGATTACTCCCATTGCTTTTTCCCCTAATGGGGCGATTGATGTTAAAGTATAATTGATTGAAGGATTATAAAAACTATTATTCACCGGTTGTCCTATCTTAACACAATACCTTTTACCCTGGCTGACTACAGCCAAACTCTTCCCCCCTGGGGCCACCAAAGCCTTACCTCTTACAATTTCTTCACCATCTTCGGCTTCTTTAACCTGAATAACTCCGTTTTGATTTAAGGTTTGGGCAAAAGCGCCCGTAAACATCGCCGGCATATGTTGGACAATCAACATTCCAGGCAAGTCCGGATCAAGAAATTTAAAGAAATCCCCAATTGCGGTAGTTCCACCGGTAGAAGCCCCGATAGCAATTATTCGCTCTGAAAGCCCTGTTTTTTTAGGTAGATCCACCGTCCGCATACTGGGTGCTTGATTTCGGGTTGTAGCCATCCCAACTTTGGCTCGTACGGCAGTCCTTATTTTGGTATGAATTTCACTTTCTAAAAGCCTAATACCCTCTCGATAATTAGTTTGTGGCTTAGCTATAATATCCACCGCTCCTAATTCCAAGGACTTAATACCTATTTGACTGCTTGACTGAGTCCATGAACTAATCATTATTACCGGCATTGGTTTATATTCCATTAACCGAGTTAAAAATTCCAAACCGTCCATCTTGGGCATTACCACGTCTAAGGTTACAACATCAAATTTTTCGGTCTTTAATATTTCCAAAGCTTCAATAGGATTCCCAAACGAAGCCGCCACTTCCATATCAGAAGCAGCATTAATTATCTCCGAGAGTATTTGCCGAAATAATGTCGAATCATCAATTACCAAAACACGGTACTTTTGACCCATCGTCATCTCCTCTTTATTTCTTCTGATAAATATTCTTTTTTAAAGGTATCCATTTTGGGTCAGAATAGTTTAATGATTCTGAATGCCCTAAAAATAAATAACCTTTATTTTTTAATAGATTGTAAAAGCCTTGGACCACTTTTTCCTGGGACGATGGGGTTAAATAAATAAACACATTTCTACATAAAATTAGATCAAACTTGACATATCCCGGAATGTCCATCTGTTCAACTAGGTTTATCTTGCGAAAGCAAATTTGTTCGCGTAAGAAGGGTTTGACCTGAAAATATTCAGGCTTCATTGTCAGCTGTTTAAAGTATTTTTGGCGTAACTCTTTCGGAATACCTTCAATTCTTTCTTGAGGATATTCTCCGGCCATACCCTCTTGCAATTTAACAGTACTAATATCGGAAGCAAGGATTCGAAGATCCCATCCTTCTCCAAGCGCTTCGTTGAATACTATAGCAAGTGTATATGCTTCTTCTCCCGAAGAACAACCCGCCGACCAACATCTAACTTTATTATTGGTTTTAATATTGGCAAGAAGATCCGGAAGCAATTCATGTTGTAATACTTGAAATTGATAGGATTCCCTAAAAAAACTTGTTACATTTGTAGTTACCAAAGAAACAAGCTTATTAAATTCAGCGGAGTCTTTCTCTACCAAGTCCAAATAAGCTTGGTAACTATCCAGATTGAGGTCGTTAAGCCTTTTATTTAGACGTGATTGGACTAGATACTTTTTTTGTAATGTATAGTTAAAGCCCAGCCTTTGATTGAGTATGGTACATATTTGCTCGATCTCATGGTCACTCGCTTCTCGGGTCCGGTTAATCATTGAATTTCTCCTTGGGTGGTTCCACGTGATCAATTTTTATTATTTGATTATCATTATCAGGTGGTAGTTCTATTACCCCGGATTGGGCTTCAACTTCCAACTCTTTTAATATATCTTCTATAACCTCATCTGATAAAGTCTGATCTGGTTGGTTCGGAATGAACCCCTTTTCCGTATCGGTTTTTAAGTTATCTGGCAAATCCAGGTTTAAATCAGCTTCCAAACTTTGCAATATTTCCGCAACTTGTTCCGCCTTCAAAACATCATTCAATGTATCATCTGTTTTAAGGCTATTCTGAGCTTCACTAGAATTGTCCAAAGGAAAACTATCAATTAAGTTTTCCTCCATTGAATATAAGATTTCCTTTTGACCTTGATTCTCAGAGTCTAATTCGTCTAAAATAGTTTCAATTTTAGCCGAATCTATTAAACTCTCCGATATCACATTTAATTCGTTAGATATTTTATCTTCTAAGGTTAATGGAAGGTTTTTTCCCTCTGTTTGCTCGGGTATAGATTCAGTTGCCTTTATGAGATCCTCACACTCTTTAGGGTCAATTAGATAACTATTATCCGAAATCTTTTCAGGTTCTAAAATAGTACTTGATGTTTCAAGTTGAGAAGAAACTTGAGTTTGAACCGGACCCTCAAATACAGACTGCTTGGGTTTAGGTTCGATCATTTTTTCAAGATCGAGCAATAAGATTAGATGTCCGCCAAGATTCGCAACACTCTTTAAATATTTAGTTTTTTCTCCAAAATTTAAAGTGGTTACATTTTTGATAGAAGTGATAGGGAAATAATTGATATCAATAATCCGTTCGGCTATAATCCCAAATTCGCTTACACTTGATTCAACTATAATAGTTACCGTGTTCTTATCATAAGAGACATGTTCCAATCCAAAGACAATCCTTAAATCAATAATTGGAATGATTTTACCACGAAAAACGCTCATTCCGCATACATTAATAAAATTGTTGGGAATCGTTAAAGGAGTCATATACTTTACAAGCTCCAAAACCTTTTTAGCATCAACTCCGAACTCTTCATTATTTATTGTAAAGACAATGTAGGGCTCAGTCTGGCAAACCTCAACATGATCCGTATTATCTTTATCAAACGAACGGTTGATTTTAATCATTCAATGACCCTCTCTCCCCAAGACAAATTTAGTAATGAGGCAGATCAGTTGGATTTAAAATTATTAACATTTATCATTAAAGCGATTTCGCCACCGCCTAGGATTGCGGCGCCGGCTATCATCGGATTGTTTGGAAAAGCCGGGTTAATCTGCTTAATTACAACTTCTTCTTGCCCGATTAGTTCGTCAACAATCAATCCCATTTTACCATGACCGTTTCTAAACACCACCAAAGGAATCTGTTCCAAATCAGTTTTACTCTCATATCCGAATAACCTTCTAAGGTCAATTATTGGAAAAGCTTCCTGACGTAAAGTATATATCATTTGACCTGAGACTGTATGTATCTCATGTTCATCAACCATTAGACTTTCCAGTACATCACCGGATGGAATTCCAAAAGATTGATTGCCTGTCTTAACCAACAAAGCTTGAATAATCGCTAGAGTTAATGGAACTTTTAGATAGAAGGTTGTCCCGCGGTTTGGTTGAGTATCAACTTCGATATCTCCTTTTAAAATATTAATGCTATTTGAAACTACATCTAGTCCCACTCCGCGCCCAGATATATCACTAACTTCTTCAGCAGTTGAAAAGCCGGGAGCGAAAATAAGTTTACAAGCTTCTTCATCATTGATTTTATCGTTTGACTTGATAATGCCGTTTTTTATAGCCTTGTCCCTGATTTTTTGAATGTCGAGGCCTTTTCCATCATCACTTATACTAATTACGATATAGTCACCGTCTTGATAAGCCCCTAGTTTAATACGGCCAACCTCCGGTTTACCAGCAGCAATTCGTTGATTACCACTTTCCAATCCATGGTCAACAGCATTACGAATAATGTGGGTTAAGGGATCTACTAAATTCTCAGCAATTTGCTTATCAATTTCCGTATCTTCACCAAAAATGGTCAATTCCACTTGTTTATTGCTTTTTTTGGCCACATCCCGAATAAGCTTGGGAAACCGTGAGAAAAGTTGTCGTACCGGGACCATTCTCAAATCCATTATATCTTCTTGAAAAGCCGTAATTAATTGTTCCAGTTTTTGAGTGGTTTTGGTTAATTGCTCCCAAGTTATCTGGCCCTGATAACCAAATTGGGTTAATTTAACTAAATTAGCTTTGATGTTAAGCAGTTCGCCGACATTATTGACCAATTTATCAATCTTCGCCGGTTCAACTCTAATGGAACGTTCTCCTACCGGAGTTATTAAATGTTCCTGGCTTTCCGGCTCAGCCTTAATTGGAGCTTTAGCTTCTTCCGGACGATAAACCCACTTGCGAAGCCTTGTTTCTAAAGCGTCATTTACTGGATATGTGGTGATAGTTTTCTCTTGTTCCGAATTTAAAGGCTTTTCAACAAATAAAATAGCTTTAAAAATATCAAATTTCTCCGCCGCCAGTTCCTTTATTGAAGGGACCATTCTATAAATTGAGCCGTATTTTTCAAGGTATTTCACGAAAACTAATGCCGATGCTGATTTCATAGTCGCATCAAGGGAAAATTGGACCTCGATTCCATATACATCTTTACCTGAACTTTGCCATAAAGCAACTTCCTGTTTTTCCTCTTCATTTAGGGTTAGATTATTATAATAGCGATCCTTAGGTAACATGTTTTGTTCAGCTTCATAATCAAACTGCTCTTTCCAGTTAATGAGCTGTTCTACTTGTTCCCAGCGTTCACTCTCGATATACTTTTGAACCGAGTCACAAAATTCAATCAAAGCATCGATCCTATTCGCTTCTAATGTAACAACCGTTTTGCGAACTCCATCGAATAAGTTCTCTACCTGGTGCATAATTTCTTTGAGTTCATTCAACCCCATCATTCCGGAGGAACCCTTGACATTATGGGCTAACCGAAACAATTCGTTGATAACATCACCTTGCTTATCCGGATTTTGTTCCAGCTCCAGAAGGATTTCCATAAAACGCTCCAATTGCTCCCTTGTCTCATTTTTAAACAACGAAACCAAGGCGTTGTCCATACTAGTTGTTGTATCAGACATCCGACTTCAGCTCCTTCTCCAATCGCTGGACTAGAACAGAATGGTCTTCCAAGTAATAGAAAACCTTTCTTCCAAAACAGCCCCCTACATCCTTTGCAATTACCGGAATCTTTTTTTCATTTAGATAGTTAAGAGAAAAATCAATATTAGCAGAAGAAATATTAATATTGAAAGGGGTAAGGTTTTCAACTACTTGCCCCCCACCAAATACCTTCGCTTGTAAATTAGAAAAAGAACCTCCAAGACTCAAAATTTTATCGATCATTGACTCCATCGAATCCAAACCAAACCAACCAGATTTATATTCCGGTGCTCGAATCGTGAGTGAACTTTGCTGAGGCAATATGAAATGGTTCATCCCGCCAATACTGTTTTTGATGTCAAACAGACAGACTGCAATACATGAACCAAGTAAAGTATGGATTACCACTTCGGGATCATTCGAAACATAATAATTACCGCTATAAATGGTGACAATTTTTTTGTTGCTCAGCATTAACGGAAAACTCCGTAATATAAATAATAAAAACGAGCTTACACCATATTTTATCGGTTCAAGGTTTGAATTTCTTGAATCTTTAATTAAAGAGAGCTCGGTATGTAACTCTACGATGAATTTTATCCTGTTTTTGCTTATCACTTTCAGTATCAAATACCAAATATTCTCATAAAAAGTGACAGTAAGGACATATTATTAAATAGTCGTCCATGTCTGATAATATTAGAAAGGAACTCAATGATAGAACTCATAAAACAATACTGGAATAAGTTGCCGATTTCTAAATTATCCTGGAATCAGTTGCTTCTTTTCTTGACATTCACCCTATGCGCTACGACATTAGTCTTCTTCTATCTTCCGTTACCGTCTTCACTAATGCCGACAGCCTCGGAAGTATATGATTGTCAACATAATTTAGTGGCTACATTTTATATGCAAAACCGCCTGCCTGTTTCCCTAACCGAAGTTCCTCTTTTTTTACGCCAAGCATTTTTAGCGGTTGAAGATCACCGTTTTTACAATCACCGTGGTATAAATATTGGGCGGATTGGCAAAGCCCTAATTAATAATTTAATTCACCAACGGCTTGAACAGGGGGCCAGTACTATTACCCAACAATTAGTAAAAAATGCCTATTTGGATCAAAAAAGGACGGTAATTAGAAAACTAAAAGAGTTATTTTATACCGTCAAAGTGGAATTACATCTATCTAAAGATCAAATACTGGAAAATTATTTAAATCAAATTTATTTCGGTCACGGCGCTTACGGTATAAAAATTGCCGCCTCAACTTATTATGGCAAAGAATTAGAGCGGCTAAACGAAGCAGAGATGGCTTTGCTGGCGGGATTACCCAAAGGGCCGGCTTATTATTCGCCATATAACCACAAAAAATCTGCCCGAAAGCGATTAAAACAGGTTTTAAAAAGAATGGTTGATTGTGGCTATTTGACAGAAGCGGAATTTTTAGAATTCTCTCAACAACCACTTTGTCTCCCTGGGATCCAAAGTAGGGAACAAAGAGCGCCTTACTTTTTAGATTTACTCCAATCGGAATTAACGCAAATTTTTCCCAAAACCAATGGACTAATTTACACCGGGGGATTAAGAATTGAATCTACTCTAAATTTAGAACTCCAAAATATAGCCGAAAAATCATTAATAAAAAGTTTACCAAAACTATTATATGATTCAAATGGTTTAGTCCAACCTCAAGGTTCCTTAATTGCAATAGATCCCCGATCTGGTCAAATTGTAGCCTTGGTTGGCGGAACCGATTATTCAAAATCGGAATTTAACCGGGCGATACAGGCCAAACGACAACCGGGATCGTCTTTTAAACCGATTTTATATGCAGCAGCTCTTAACGGAAATTATACATTGGCTAGTATGATTGATGCTACGCCTCAGTCATACACCGTAGGGACTGAAGTTTATCAACCTTTGGACAATCAAATTACGGCGGAAAAGGGGCTATTGTCACTTAGAGACGCTTTAGCCTGTTCCAGCAATGTCATTGCAGTAAAATTACTCGATCAAATGGGGTTTGGTCCGGTCCTAGACATGGCCAAAAGACTTGGGATCGATTCTAACTTACCCCAACAGCTTTCGTTAGCATTAGGATCGGGAGAAGTCTCCCCATTGGAAATAACCAAATCATACTTACCGCTGGCTAATGGTGGTATTCAAATTCAGCCTACCACAATTCGGCGAATCTTTGACCAAAAGGGCCGACTAATCTATCAAACTCCGTTAACCCAGTCTCGTGTACTAAAACCCGGGGTAGCTTATCTTGTAACTCAAGCTTTAACCGGAGTATTTGAAGAAGGAGGGACTGCTGCCAATATTCGTGATTTAATTGACCGCCCTGCAGCCGGTAAAACCGGGACTACTGAAGACAACCGCGATGCTTGGTTTATCGGTTATACACCGGATCTACTAGTCTCGGTATTTGTCGGTTGTGATCGTAACGAACGCCCACTTCCGGGATCAGGGAATCGAATCGCCGCTCCTATTTGGGCAAATTTTGTTAGAAAAGCCTTGGCGGGTAAACCGAAACTCGATTTCATTATCCCGGGCGATGTCGTGAAAGTACTGATTTGTAAGGAAACAGGAGCCAAAGCAACCGCTTTTTGCGAGCAATTTCATGAATATTTTATTACCGGGACCGAGCCAAAGGAATATTGTTCCAAACATCGTTTCATTAAGCTGGAGGTCTGTAAAAGAACGGGACTGCTTCCCGGGCCTTATTGCCGTACCGAAGAAAAGACCTTTTTATTAAGTGAACAACCGGAAGAAATATGCGACGTATGCCATGAAAGAAGGTATTTTCTAAAATGGCTCCGAAAATTATTCCGTAACCAGTAGTTTATTATTCGGTTGACTTAATCCGTTTATATATTTCCACCCACTTAGAAATCTCTTCTTTTTTGTGGATCGATAATAAGTAGAATAGGTCAAGCTCAGGAAATTGATTGCTATCGAAGTTTTTCTGACAAACCAACGCATTAGCTGCATGCACGGCGGTTAGCACCGAAAAATTGGTTTCCATCGCTTTTGACGGATTGTGATGGAAAGCAATCGCCTGGACCACAGGCTCTGGTATTCCCCAAAGGTTTAATAAGTAGGCCCCGACTTCAGCGTGAGATGCCCCCATGACTTCATATTCAGCATGATAATGATTACAGCTTCTTGCGTGGCAATGAGAGAGCACTTGATTATAACGATCCGGATCTTGGAGTAAAACTAATTTACCAATATCATGCAATAAACCAGCAACTAGGGCATCTTCTTCCATACTTCGCACATTTGTTTCCGCTAAAACGATCTCTCGGGCTAGTTTCCCAACTAGTAAGCTATGCTTAGACAGACCTTCGATAGAAAATTCCTTGATGCGAGGATCTAATTTGAATGAAGAAAAAATATGAACATGAAGAACCAACCCTTTTATAATATCAATCCCCAATAAAACTACTGCTTGGTGAGGGTTGATAATCTTTTGCGGTAAACTAAAAAAAGCTGAATTGACTAACTGAAGGATTTTGGCTGTCATTGTCACATCTTGGGCGATTAGATCTGCCACTCTTTTTACCGAGACTCTTGGAGATTGCAACTCAGTCATAATCTGCTGGTATAGGCTAGGTAGGCTTGGTAAATATTTAATCTCAGCAATATATCTTTTTAATTCTTCATTACGTAAAATCTCTCGTAACTGGCAGGAACGGTCGATAACTCCCTTTAAGGAGAGGGGGTTAAATGGTTGGGCAATAATTTGATGATTGGAACGGATCGCCCTTAATACCAACTCTTGGTCGGAAGGTCCTGCAATAATTACTCTTACCAATTGGGGGTATCGCTCCATTACTTGTTGGAGCAAATCCATACAATTTACTTCCGTTACCCTCAGGTCTAATACGATAACATCAAAATGTTCATTCCCTAATTGCTCCCAAACACCCGTTTCATCCTCCACAAATTTTAGTTCCCAAAATTCAAGCATTTTATCTAACATGTCCTGCATATTTTGAACAGTTACAGAATCGTTTACAAACAAAATTTTCTTTCGCATGTTGCCTCCAAATATCTGTTCTTCTAGCCTGAAGCGTGGATAATTAATGAAGCGTTAAGTGTTGTGGTTTTCTTAATTCGGCAACCATTAACAATATAATAATAATAATAAAAACATACTATTATTATCGGATTTAACATGAAACTCTTTAAAGTTTTTAAATGGTTATTGTAAGTCTTATTTAAAGTTCAAATTCACCTACTACTAAAACTTATAAATCCTCCATCAAAACCCATTGATGGTAAAGCCATACCGAAATGGGTTTCCCTCCGTTTTCCACAAGGAATTTCCCTTACCAAAAAGAAATTGCTAAAACAAGAAATTGCCTGACAGGTAGGTTCATTTTTCCAAACAAAAAACCACGGAAATCTTAAATCATTCTAAAAAACAAACTCTAACAACAGCAATTTTCGCAGCCGACCTTTTGCCCACCGTGGAAAACGAGGACAAGAAGGAGCTGAGAATGTGCCACGCACGCGAAGATTATTTTTAGTAATGGCATTGGGAACTTTATCTCTAACTATTGGTACCGTATGGGCGCAGACTTATTATGTTCAGCCGGGTGATTCCCTTTACAAGATCGCCGCTCGGTATGGAACATCGGTTACGGCTCTCCAACGAAATAACGGATTAAAGTCAACCGCTTTATACCCTGGACAAGCCCTAAATGTAACATCGGGAAACGCTGCATCCGGTTCGGGTTGGGTATATACGGTTCGATCCGGTGATACCCTTTTCCTGCTTGCTAAAAGGTACGGAACTACAGTGGATTCGTTAAAACGCGCCAATAACCTGTCAAGTAATTACCTGTCTGCCGGGCAACGATTGAATATTCCCAGCGGTTCTGCCGCTAAGGCTTCGGGTTCCAGTTACCGTGTTCAAGCAGGAGATACCCTTTATCTGATTGCCAGAAAGTACGGCATTACTGTTGAGTCGTTGAAAAAAGCAAATGGTATGAACGGTTCCTATCTTTGGGTCGGACAAACTTTAAAAATTCCGACGTCATCCGGGGGCTCGGTGAGTGCTAAAAGTAATTATAGCATTAGTCAAAGCGATATCGATTTATTAGCCAGATTAGTTACTGCCGAAGCCGGAGGAGAGCCTTATACCGGACAAGTAGCTGTTGCAGCCACTATCTTAAACAGGTTAAAAGATCCGCGCTATCCGAAAACGGTTCCCGGTATTGTTTATCAAGTTGATTATGGGCGTTATCAGTATAGTCCGGTTTTGGACGGCCGAATAAATCTGCCGCCAACCTCCAGCGCTTATAAGGCGGTCCAAGCGGCTCTGACCGGTTGGGACCCCAGTAATGGCGCCAATGGATTTTTCAACCCAGCCAGGACCAATAGTCAGTGGGTTAGATCGCATCCAGTGACCGCAAGAATTGGAGATCATGTGTTTTTTAACTATTAAAAAGAAATGGTACGGCAAAGAGGCGTGTATTAAGGACACGCCTCTTTTTATATATCCCAAAACAATACTCGTCTAATTAAACCATTTTAAGTATTTCTGAAGATTTGGCCCATTATTGCCTATTGTTCCCGAAGCCTCTACCGGTCCATTAACAATTACTGCTCCATTCAATTGAGGATTCCCATGCGCAGTTAATCCTAAACAGAATATTAATCCGGAACCTTTGACATTACCGTTAAAAGTAATTTTACCGCTGCAGAAAATACCAGTATCATCCATATGTACATCTCCATTGATAATAAGATCACCTTTAACCACGATTAACCCATTTAGTTTAGTAGTACCGGCTATCATTAAACTATTTTCAAATCGAACATTGGATAATGCTACATTTTGGGGTATCTGCGCCTCTTGGCGTAAGGTAGTCGCGTTTTTCAAAGCGCCCCAATCGGGGTTCGGTATCGTTCGATAGGGCTGGCTTGTTTCCAAAACATTAATCACCGATGGCCCGGTTGTTAATATTGAATTCTGAATAGTACCAAGGTAGTTCGTCTGGCATTGTCCATAAATATTTACAGGCCCGTTGACAAAGATCCGGTCGACATTGAGGGTGCCATAAACAGTTAGATTATTGCAGATTAATGAATAATCCAGTTCCCAACCTTTGATTATTTGAATTTCAAACCGTTGCGCCGGTTCAATATTACCGGCATAATCAATTGAATAAACATAGAGTTCCGTTAATCCTTCTTCAGTAATGACAAAAGGTTCAATATAACGGTTATAATTCTCTCCTGTGCCTATACGGTAAAATATGCTTGCTACTCCCGAACCATTTATATTATCTGTGGCTGTCAAAGATATGGCGACATCGGATTTATACACGCCATCCGGCTTTTTTTCTCCTGTTAAGGTGACTATTGTATGTGGACTGGTTTTATCAATTTTTACCGTAATCATTTTTATAGTTTCAATATTACCAGCCTTATCCGTACTATAAAATTCAATTGAATGGTTTCCTTCATCCTTAACCAAGATGATAATCCCTGTTTCCCACAAACCGCCGTTAACACGGTATTTAGTCTCTTTCACACCGCTTATATCATCTGTGGCAGTCAATCCCACCATAACATTTGTATTTTTCCAAGAGGTAGGATACCAAGGAACAGTGACCGGAGGCGTAATATCAGGAATAGCTATCAAAATATTTACCGGAGCACTCCATGATTCATATTCAGCATTATCAACAGCGCGTACTTTCAAAATATGAGATCCCGGTTGTAAAACCAGGTTCTGTTCCACCGGCGAGCCATTATAATCCATGTGTTTCAAACCATCAATATACAGCTCATAATGGTCAAGTGCCACATTATCCCAAGCCGCTAATGATGTTATAAAGTCCATCCCGACTTCTTGCCCATCGAAAGGTGAATTGATCACCGCGACCGGCGGTGTTTGGTCGATGACAACTATTATTCCCTTTTCAGCTTCCTCATTACCCAAACGGTCCTTGGACTTATATTTGATCGTATATTTTCCCTCAGCCGGAAATATGATTTGCTTAGAGTAAACCTGGTATCCACTACCTATATCGTAAAGTATTTCGGCTACACCGCTTAGATCATCAATAGCGTTAAGCGCTAGTTCTGAGCTTAATACCCCGTAATGGACTCCGTTTTTTTGAAGACGCTGATCCGATAATTCTACCGAACTTACTGGTGGAGTTGAATCAACAAGTAAGGTTGCACTATCAATATGAAAAGTTTTGCCATTAACCTCAGCCTCCATATTAACTAGATATTGAGCATCAGATATGTCAACTACATATTTTAATACTTCGGACAAGGATTGGGACATGGATAAATTATGGCTAACAGTAAAAGTCATAATCCCTTGGTTTGAATCTAGGTTAACAAAAATAAACCGCACTAATAGCCCTTTACAGTTTTGATTGCCCTTATTTGTAAGGGTATAAGTTAAATCAACCGTCTGACCGACCTTTCCTTCGTTTGGAATAATATCTAAGTTTCCTAAAAACTCCAAAGTTGAACTGACTGAGATAAATTTGGCTCCGCTCCAAACTATCTCCCCGTCTCCATAAACAATTGCCCGAACCTGGTATTCACCGGGAGTAGCATTTCCAATCGCCCAATTGAAACTCTGCGTATCGGTTTGACCTGTTGGAAGAGAGGAAATATTATATTCTTGGACCCAGATTAATTGGTTGGATGAATTTAATATTTCGATTTTTCCGATTAAGTTTTCCAAATTAATATTCGGACTTTCATTTTTTAATTGCATGGTTAATTCTACCGTTTCATTCGACGTATACACAGTTTTATCGGTTTTAAGTTCCCCACTTACCGATTTACAGGCGATAATGCTGAATGGAGTGGAATATTTGGCAATTATAATGTTGTTTTCACCCGAAACATTAAGTTCTACGGAATAAACTGCCGGTTCAGAGAGTCCTGTGTTCCAAGAAGCCTTCACAGCCCATTTATTATTACCAGATGAGATAGGACCCAGCTTAAGTGAGTTATACCGGCCAACTACCGCAATTGTATTTCCGTGTTTATCTTTGATGATTACTTCTGCCGAACCGCTCCAAGTCAGTTCCCGATTATTTTCGATTTTAACATCAAATACCGCGGTTTCATTCTGAACATACTCCGGCTTATCTGCCATAATACTACCTGTTATTGTTATTATTGGTGAAAAATAAATATCTGACTCTTTTTTAGCACCCGAATTTAACACCGATAAAATTAACGCCGTGGTTAAAAGGTCGCCATTCCAACTACCGTTTATGCTCTGACTGTTATTTATGAAAGTTAGAACTTTTTCCATATCCGGACCGGTCAAGTTAGAAATAATTACCCTTAGGGCCCGGGCCGTCTCCAATATCCCATCCCCATAGCCTCCCGTTTTATTTTCCCGGCCAATTAGCCATTGGTACGATGAGTTAATGATATAAGTACACTCTAAAATTGAATTTAAACGGATTAATTCTTCAGTAATCATAGCGGTAAGGTATACTTGCCCTGCTTCGCCTTTTTTGGTATTATAGCTACCGTCATTGTTTTGGCTTGATCTAAAGTAGGCAGCAATCCTTTGATATCTTGTTATATCTGTATGACCGGAATCAAGCAAAGCTCGAAGGGCTAATACTGTTTCCCATGGGTTGCTACTATTGCCTTGCCCAAATCCCCAACCGCCATCGCTGTTTTGTCCGGCTAAAAGTTGATTAATAAGCTCGGTTGTTACTTCACCGTTTTTGGACATTATTGATATTTTCCGGGCGAGGTAATCATTGTTCTGTTGAACGGGAAATTCTTTTAAATAGTTTAAATAATTGGCTTTAATTAAAGCAAAATCAGGATTATCCCAAAGCAAATGACAAATCTCCGTGATGTTATAATAATCCGAAGCTTTATTAACCCAGTATTCATTTTCAACTAATTTTCGGAGATAAAGGCGCCCTCTAACAACTTCGTTTAAGCTAGGATCATACTTTTGCATGATTTGTAACACTAAAGCTGTTGCAAACGGATCACTAGCTTCTCCTGCTGATATTCCCCAACCTCCGTCTTTGATGATTGTTGATTTTAAATTTTCAACACCCTTTTTTAGCTCATTTGGTGCGCTTCCAATATTCTGCAATGCGAAACATGCCCAAGCTGTATTTATATTGTTACTCCAGCCTCCTTCACTGGATTGTTGATGTAAAATCCATTGGAGCCCTTTTTGATAGGCGCTATCATTATAATTGCTATTTTTGAGAACCATTAAAGCCAAAGCGGTATCCACCGGCGTTGAGATATTACTTTCTCCCCAGCCGCCGTCTTCATTTTGATGACTGCAGAGATAGGTAATTGCGTTTTGAGTATTAATTTCGAGATTGACTTCTTGTAAAACAAAAGTAATCAATGCAGTCAAGCTTATATTGTCATTCCAAGAACCCTTAGAACTCTGCTTAGCAATAAGGGAAGCGGCAATATCAGGATCGGAAGTTGTCCATAATCTAAAGGCTTGTGATTTTAAATCCTGCCCTATTAATCTATCACTTAGTTTTTGCTTTAAATTAGTCGTATCATCTCCCATCATTGACAGTGTTTTCGTAACCATTGCCAGACTATTATAAGTATAGTCCTCATTGGTTATAGATTGATTGTATATATACTCCATCCCGGTTGCGGCAAAGGCAGGTAAAGTAAAAATGAACGTAAGAACAAATGTAAGTAAAGCTATTTTTTTAAACATTATTAACCCCCCCACATAATTATGTATGAGAATTGCATAACTACCTTAGTTGACCCATCAGCCACAATATACAATGAAAAACCCAGGTGTATCTATCAATATATTGTGAGCTGAAGCTTAAATTTTAAATTATGCAATTCTCTCATTTAATAACATGCATAACAATCCCACAAAAAATCAATCATGTAACTAAATTAGATTTTAGCCATCACTCCAATCTTTTTTTATTCTTGTTAGACGTTAGTCTTTTAGTTATTACACCTCCAATCAGCCAATCGATAATTATTAAGCTAATACCCTCTTAAGAGTGAGCTTAATATGCCATTTTATTACGTAACCCAGTTAACGGCATTAATTCTATGTATTCCCAATTTTTCCTTTATATTTTTTTACATTCTTTACATTTTAAAACTGGACCCGGAATGATTAGCCTCTAGAGATATCAATTTAAAAACACACCCCTTTGAGCGCGTTTTTAAAGGTTTTCTCAAATCCCTATTATAATTACTCCGTTTAATCCATTTACTTGAGTTAAAATGGCCAGCCTTAAATATATAAACAAGGAAAATGACAGAATTTGTAGAATGTATTAATTTACTAATAATTTAACTGGCAAATAAAACCCATACACCAGCAAAAAAGGATGATGTGGATGTTTTTGAATAAAACCAGCCCCTGGATGATCGGTATTATTACCGGTACAATCGCTATTTTGACTGGGATTATCTTATACGCATTGGCGGCGTATCGTAAACGTAGATTGGCCAATGAAGAGCGGGTCGCGCAAATTGAACGGGCGGATGATTTGTTGGAAAACAACATGTATGCCGACGCCTTAAGCATTTATAACACCATTTTAGCGCCGGGAGACCCTCAAACTTTGGTTCTAAAAACTAAACAACCCAAAATATATGCCCATCTGAAGCAAAATATCGGCTTCGCCTTTAAAAAACTAGCCGGAATCCAGGATAAAGAAGAGAATTTGCTCAAAGCAATTAAATCCTATGAAGAAGCATTGGAAATCTATAACCCTAAAAAATATCCCACCGAATACGCAACTGTCCAAAACGACCTTGGGGCGGCCTTCGGGACCCTGGCGGAGATCAAGGATAAAGAGATTAACTTGACTAGGGCAATTCGAGCTTTTGAAGAAGCCCGACGCTTTTTCAAAATGAAAAAATATCCATCAATGTACGCTACCATCTACTATAATCTGGGCGTTTCCTACGAGTCTCTGGCCGTACTCCAAGAACTTGACAAAGAAGGAAACTATCTCAAAGCGGCCCAAAATCTCGAAGAAGCTCTTAAAGTTTATACTCCCGAAGAATATCCGATGGATTTCGCCATGACCCAATATAACTTGGGAAACTGTTTTATTGCTCTCTCCGAATACCGGGACAAAGAGGAATATCTCAGAAAGACCATCAAGGCCGGCCAGGAAACTTTAAATTTTGTTAACGTCGATAATTACCCATATAGTTTTGCGCTGACCCAAAGTAACTTAGGATCAGCCTATGCGGCTTTAGCAGTAGTTGAAAATCCCGAAGAAAACTTGGCCAATGCCACCGCTGCTTTGGAGGAAACGATCTCAGTTTTTACCGTTACACGTTATCCCAATGAATACGCCCAAAACCAAAATACCCTCTCCAAGGTTTACCGGCTTTATTCCGAGTTTCAACAAAAAGAAGAGAACCTTGGAAAATCAATTACCGCCGCCAAAGAGGCTTTGCGAGTTTTTACCTTGGAAAAAACCCCGATTAGTTATGCTTCGGTCCAACTAAACCAAGGAATGGCATACCAATTACTGGCCGAGGTCCGTGATCGGGAGAACAACTTAAGTAATGCCGCCCGAGCTTATGAAGAAGTCTTGAAATTTTATTCCAGCAAAAAACAACCGGAAACTTTCGCCCAGACCCAACATAATTTAGGTACCGTTTATCAAGCTCTGGCCCAATTATTAAAGAGTGAAGATTATTATTATAAAGCCATTGCCAATCTTGAAAATGCCATCAAATTCTATAATATCGAACAATATACAATTCCATTTGGCCGGATTCAACATACTTTGGGCGACGCTTATCAAGCCGTGGCCCCCTTCGGAGATCCCGAGGGAACTCTTCCCAAAGCGATTGAATCTTTTAGCGAGGCCTTAAGGGTTTTTGATATAAATGAACATCCCCTCGAATATGCCTATCTCCAGAAAAAAACCGGGATTGCTTTTAAAGATCTGGCACGGAATATTGAAAAAGAAGCAAACCTTGCCAAAGCTCAACAATCTTTTGAAGCTGCCTTAACAGTTTTTAATACTACGGAACATCCTGCCGACTATGCCTCAATCCAGGCGAATTTGGGGGAAACATACTGCTTAAGAGCGGAAGCTTTGGAGCCTGAGGATAATTATACCCGAGCCATTATGTCTTTTGATGAAGCCCTTAAATATTATTCAATCACTCAACACCCCTTGGAATATGCAAATACCCAAAGCAACCTAGGGAAAGCTTATCAAGGTTTCGCCAAAGTAAAAAATAAAGAAGATAACCTCTCGAAAGCGGTCAAAGCCTTCCAAGAAGCGCTAAAAATACAAACTATAGATAAATATCCTAATCAATATGCATCAATCCATAAAAGTTTAGGAGATACCTACCTTTCCTTGGCTGATGGCAGGGACCAGGAAAGAAGTCTGTTGAAAGCGGTTGAAGCATATGGTGAGTCTCTGAAAGTATTTAATACTAATAATGAATCTCTGGAATATGCCGCAATTCAAACCAATCTTGGAAATGCGTTACTAGCGCTGTCCGAATTCCGCGACCCCGATGCCAACTTAGTCAAAGCCTTCAACGCCTTTGAAGAGTCAGTCAAGGTTTACACGGTTGATAAACACCCGGTGGATTACTCGTTAGCATTGAATTATCTAGGGGTAACATACAAAAATCTTGCCGAACTTCGTAATCGGACCGGTAATTTGACCAACGCCATTTTAGCTTTCCAGGAGGCTTTACGAAACCTTTCTTCCAATCATACCCCAGAAGACTATGCAATGGTCCAAAATAATATGGGGACTGCATTTAGTATGCTGGCCGAGGCTGAGCGTGAGAACCGGGGCGATAACTTGATGAAAGCGATGCAGGCATACGAAGAGGCTTTAGCTATCTATACCAGTGAGGATTATCCGGCATACCACAAAAAAGTAAAAGCAAACCTGGATAAAGCTAAACAAATGTTTGATGTATTTGCCAGATCCTAAGGTCAATCTTCCCATGCCCCCAACCATAGACAGGCATTGGAAAGATCGATCTTGGTAACTAGAAACTTTCTGTCATCGTACTTACTAATCAATACATAACCAATATCAAATGGGAACTCACCGCCAAAATATCTGGTGGTGACTTTCATTTTAATCCCATTTCCGTCTCGTTCCATAAATTCCAAAGCATCATTTAAATTGCACAGTGATTTGTATAACTGCAATTCTTTTTCCCGGTTATTTATATCCTCGGGAAGAATTAACGGTTCAAAGTCGGACAGCGCCTTCCTCTCCTTTCCAGATAAGTGATTGGAAAAACAAGTGTATTTGATATTATATTATCGGTTTTTTCAAATAAAAAGAGCAGTTATAAATCAAAACTGCTCTCTACTAATAAAATAAATCATAAAGAGATTACTGTTTATTTTAATTTAATGGGTTTCTATTTGAAAGATAATCCTTTCTCGCGTTTAATTGATTAACATGTCTTTCCATATCCTGAGCCATACTTTGGAACATTTGCTTGGCTGCCGGATCCTGGGTTGATTCGGCAAACATTTGATAGTTCCCCAGTGAACTTTGGGCAGAAGCAATGGCTTTCTGAAGATCGCTTTCTACGGTCATCTTTTTCCCTCCTTTTTACCCTTTTGGTTTAAAAAATAAAGCCACTAAAAATCCAAAGACAATCGCCGCGGTAATTCCGGTGCTGGTCAATTCGAACATCCCGGTCAATACTCCCAAAACTCCGCTTGTCTCTGCTTCCCGAATTGCCCCTTTTGCTAAAGAGTTTCCAAAGCTAATAATTGGCATACTAGCCCCTGCGCCGGCATACTTGACCAGTTTGTCGTAAATGCCGAAACCCCCTAAAATACCGCCGGCAATCACCATTCCGGTTAAAATATGTCCCATGGTAAATTTGGTGGTATCATAAATAACTTGTCCAATCAAACAAATTATCCCACCAACCAAAAAAGCTTTCAGATACATCATTGGGTCCAGCTTTGATCACCTCGCTTCAATACTGACTGCATGAGCGATGCATGGTATATTCTCCCCTTGTTGAAATGAGGTAGGGCTATGCATAGCGCCTGTTGCCACTAACAATACACGTTTTAACTCGCCCTGCTTCAAACGGCGATAAATATTTCCATAAGCCATAAGCGCCGAACAAGCGCAGCCGCTTCCACCGGCATGGACCCGCTCGTCAATCATGTCATAAATCAACACTCCGCAGTCATAATAGTTCTTAGATAAGTCAAACCCACCACTTTCGGCCGTCCACTTAATTGCCAGCTCTTGTCCAACCTTACCCAAGTCGCCGGTAAGGATTAAATCATAATCAGTCGGACCCCGGCCGGTATCCGCAAAGTGTCGAATGATAGTGTCCGCAGCTGCTGGAGCCATAGCTGCTCCCATATTCAAAGGATCTTTACAAGCTAGGTCGGTTACTTTACCAACTGTAGCATGAGTTACAACCGGCCCAATACCGGCGATTGAAACCACTGCAGCTCCCGCACCGGTTACAGTCCATTGAGAAAAGGGTTTTCGCTGATTTCCATATTCGGTCGGATAGCGGTATTGCCTTTCGGCGGAACTATTATGGCTGGAAGTAGCAGCCATCGTCAGATTGCCAAAACCCCCGTCTATTATTACCGAAGCAAGAATCAATCCTTCAACTGCCGTGGAACAAGCCCCGTAAATTCCGAAAAAGGGAATCTCCAGTTTTAATGCGCTAAATCCGGCTGAAATAATTTGGTTTAACAAATCTCCGGCAAAAAAATATTCAATATTTTCCGGGGGAGTATTTATTTTGTTTAGAGCAATATAACAGGCGTTGAGTAACAGAGCGCGTTCAGCTTTCTCAAAGCTCTCTTCACCGGCCAAATTGTCATCAAAGATAAAATCGAAATCATCTTTAAAAGGGCTATTTGCTTCAAAAGGCCCTACTACTGTCCCGGTGCTGATAATAACCGGGGGATTGGCGAAATAAAAAGACTGTTTACCGAGTTTTTTAGTCAAGATTACTTTAACACCGCCCTAATCAATCCTACGAAAAATGCGGTTACCACTCCATATGTAATCACCGATCCGGCCAGCATAAACATCTTGCTTCCGATCCCCATAATGTATCCCTCACGCTTAAACTCCAGCGCCGAGGAGACAATCGAGTTAGCAAATCCAGTCACTGGGACCGCCAAGCCGGCACCGGCATAATGGGCCAATTTATCAAAGTAACCAAATCCGGTTAATAGTGCCCCAACCAGGATCATAGTAGCTACTGCCGGATTACTGGCTTTGTCCGAAGGAAGTTTCATAGCCCAAATATATAAATCAATGAAGCATTGCCCTACTACACAGACAAAGCCGCCGGAAATGAAAGCTAGTAACGAATTTTGGACCAAGTTAGGTTTGGGATTGGTCTTTTTTACAAGTTTTTGATATTTTTGTTGAGTGCTATTAAGCTTTTTTTTCTTTGCCAAACGCTTCTCCCCTCAAATTGGACTAGGTCTATTTTGTTTATTTTCCTGTCCAAAAATTCAAGAAATTTATGCAATGATCCCGATAATACCGGTATGCCATAAATACTTTCGGAGATTTATTCCATTGATTCATTCCCTATCCATAAAGGTTGCATATATTGTAATACGGATTAAATGACCCCCTTGTAATGCAAAAAGCGAGGTGAAAAAGATGGGCTTTTACGGAGGACCGTTTTTTGGTTTCCCAGGACGATATCCATTCTTTGGTTTTCCCGGATTTTTCCGTAGGCCGTTTTTTGGTTTCCCTTGGGGAGGCTTTCCGCTAAAACGGGATGAAAAAGCTTTAAGTTCAAGGAGGATAATCGGAATCGGTCCGTATTTTTTTATTAACCATTCTGACTAAAAATCTTTGAAGCTTATTTCCGAATATTAAAGGGGTGATCCTCGAATCACCCTTTTTTTATAAAATATCCAGTAGTTTATCATAATTGTATCTTACCTAATACCATTTAACATAGCCTGGATTACTTCTTCAAAAGAGCGCTTACCGATTTGCTCCATAATTTTCTCCAACTGAGTTTGTCTCCGGAGAGAACCGGCAAGGACAACTTCGACAATTTGATTTTTGCTTACCAAAACCGAACTAACCTCTAAGGCGCCGCTCAATAATCCGGCTATTACTAAGATCGCGGACGGGGTTATATTGGGACAAGCTTTAGCATTGTTTTCATTATCATCTGGTTTTTCATTATCATTCCCTTGATGGTTATTCGCAGTACTAATTTTGAGTTGATCAACTATTTTCTTAAATCGATCCAGATCCTCCTCGGAAAACAAGAACATCGCTCCTTATGGTTCAAGGTAAAACTATTGGTGCGGTCGGAATTTCCGGAGGCACTGCCAGCCCTGTAACAAAGAGAATAACTAATGCGACTATAATAATTAAAAGAATATCATGTTGAGCATCTTCACCAGTCGCCAACGACACTCCCTCCTTAAACGAAGACCATTTAAAGCTAATAAGTCTTATTTCAAATATTACCTTTGCTTTATTTGGCCGATAAAGGCCACTGAAATCTTCAGCGGCCCAATATTAACTAAATGGTAAATCTTAATGACAGTTTTGGATTAAAACTTAGTATTAGTAAGATTAAAATTAAAAAAAGAAAATATGGATTAACATTATAATAGTAACCGGGTGATGCTGAAATTAAGAGAATCAAGATTAAAAACAGTAAATAAGGGTTGGTAAATAAATTATTATTATATTCGAGATAATTTTCGATATAGCAGGCCTTTAAATCCAAACTTTCTGTTATTCGATTTCCTCCGAGAATTTGTGTTTGGGAGCTTTTTATATGAGGGGTTAATAACTTTTGAAGATTAATTACTCCTGCTCCCTGCTGGTTCCAATTTAACCCTATTTTTCGGGCATTGTTTAATAACATTTTCTTGACTTGATCCGGCTTTAGTTTTGGATCTTTTTCCAAAACCAAAGCAACCGCTCCGGAAACCAATGATGCAGCCATTGAAGTTCCAGTCAAGGAACGGTATCTACCGCCCAATTTGATTGAGATGATATTGGTCCCAGGGGCAAGTAAGTCGGGCTTTTTTATTCTATCCCGTGTCGGTCCCCTGCTGGAAGTGGGATGTATACTATCGTCATCGTCTGTAATTGTTCTTCTATGGTCTAAATTACCTACAGTAATAACTTTTGGATTAATACCCGGAGTATTTATCGTTTTATCTTCTGGGCCATCATTTCCCGCAGCGGTACATACCAGAATACCTTCCTCCCATGCTACGGAGGTTGCCCTACATAGCAAGTCAGTTCGATACGAATCCTGGACTACTGCTCCAAATGAGAGATTAATAACTCTGATATTATATTTTGATTTATTCTTTATACACCAATCAATCCCCTCAATAATTGCCGATAAAGATCCGTTCCCGTGTTTATCCAAAACCTTTACCACGGCCAAATTAGCTTCGGGAGCAATACCCTTGTATTTCCCAAATGAACTTGAGCCATTTCCGGCGATTATCCCGGCCACATGGGTTCCATGACCATTATCATCGTAAGGACTTTTTTTGTCGTTTACAAAATCAGCCCAAGCAATAATTCGGTTCCTTGGATAGGTAAGATCATCGTGGGGATAAACTCCCGTATCAAGAACGGCTACAGTGATGTTTTTTCCGGAAAAACCCGTTTTTTTTACTCCAAAACCGCAGACTGCAGGAACTGCTGTATTTAGTAATGACTTGACCTGGGCATCATACCATATTCTTTTCACTTGTCTTAACTTAGCAAGTTCCGGAATTAAATGATAAGGAAGTTCCACTACCAAAGAAGGTACCACGCCGAGTTTACGGTGGATTTTACCATTATTAGCGTGAACCAGGGCATCTATTTGGTCGGTTCTCGAGCCTGACAATTCAACTATGATTTTGCATAATTCACTGGTTGAATGTTCCCCATGTTGAAGCAATGGAGAAAGTTTTCTTGCGATTCGATTAATGGACAAAGGGATCACCTCCTTATTTGCCGATTAAATGGGAGGAAAGCATATTTTTAATAGATATTTTTTATATAAGCGCGTTTCACAATTACCTTTAGTAAGATTTGATACAATATATGGTGCCCGACCCGGATTAGTCTATCAGTATATTGTATCAAACTGAGAAATTTAGAAATTATGAAACCGCCTAATAAAGCACAACATATACTTCATTATATTGGAGCTACTTCTTCCTGTTTCGCGGAGAAAAGCATTTTGGATCATCGTTTTTATCATTAGTTACATTAGCCTGATACTTGATTAATTTTAAAGAGCCCGGAGAACCGGGCTCAAGCAATTATTGCTTAGAATTAGAATAATCCACCGCCACCGCAGCAACAGACGAAGAAAAGAACTAATAAGATAATCCATAAACAATTATTACCGAAAATTCCGTCAAATTTGGCATCAGCCATGATTTATACCTCCTTTTGATTTTGGGATTAAGGTTTTTTCCTGATTTATTGTATGAACTAATTACACCAAAAGGAATATGCTGAAATAACTTTAGACTATGCTGTTAGACTCAATTTCTTTCCTAAACATATTAAAAAAGCCCGGGTAAACCGGGCTGTTTTACTTGACTCCTTTTTAGAAACCGCAGCCAAGGCCACAGCAAGCGGCGACTAACAAAACCAGAATTAAGAAGAGCCAAAACGGATTACATCCACCTAAGATACCGTCTAATAAAGATTTTGGATTGTCAGCCATTATTTTCACTCCCTTGACTTAATCAAGGACATTACTGTCCTATAACCTATAATATGAGATTTAATTAATGCTGATATTACGCAATTGTATCTTTTTGAATTTGTTTCAATAGCATTTTATTAGCAGATTCCTCTACCGCAGCCAAGACCGCAACAAGCGGCGGTTAACAATACCAGAATCAAAAAGAGCCAATACGGATTACATCCACCTAAAAAGCCGTCAAATAGGGATTTTAATGCGTTATCTGCCATACTAATTCATCTCCTTAATTTAGAATCGAGGACTGAACCGTCCTCTATATATCCCATAATATGTCTCCTATAGCTCCTTTGAATCAGGCAAATGTAACATTAGTCAAATATTGATTCCCTTATTCCTTTGTCTGATTCGGTTACAAAAACTGACCCGGCTGGTAACCGGGTCAGTAATAGGCCTGTTTAAATTATTAATCCTAGCGCAAAAGGCGCTAATGCCATTAAGGCTAAAGGCATAGCTTTTTTGAGGATTTTTATATCCGCATTACTATCTTCCGATTTTTCAAAGATACTCTCAAGGCTAATAACACCTGCTCCTTGTTGATTGGAGTCAAGGTCTAGACCACGGGTATTCTTTGATAATAGACGTTTGATATCATCAGGCCTTAAATTAGGACTCTTTTGTAATATTTGAAGCGCTGCTCCGGTGACAACTCCCGTAGCCATGGATGTTCCGCTTAACGATCTATAACCACGAGGTACTCGTAATGAGTTTATTGCCGTTCCCGGAGCCAGAATATCCGGTTTGGTTTGATTGTCAATAGTTGGGCCCCGGCTGGAGGAAGAGCTCAATACATCGTCTTCCCACTCCACAGTTGCTTGATCATCCAAATTTCCAACGGTAATGACGGATGAATTTATACCTGGTGTATTGATAGTCCTAGCTCCCGGACCATCATTGCCCGCTGCTACACATACCACAATCCCGCTTTTCCAGGCGGCGGTCGTTGCCCGACAAAGTGGGTCGTTCCTGCAAGAATCCTGAGCAATTGAGCCTACAGACAGATTAATCACCTTAATGTTATATTTTTCTCTGTTTCTAATACACCATTCAATAGCGGCAATTACATCCGAGGTATTTCCAGAGCCGTCCTGATCCAACACTTTGATCCCTACCAGTTTGGCTTCAGGGGCCATTCCCCTGTAACGGCCCCGAGAAATGGTTCCGTTCCCGGCTATAATCCCGGCTATATGAGTTCCATGTCCATTATCATCGTAAGGACTGTTTCTTTCGTTTATTAAATCGTACCAACCGATGATCCGGTTTTCCGGGTAAACTAGGTCCAAGTGAGGATAAATTCCAGTATCAATTATTGCAGCTACCATATCTTTTCCAGTCAATCCGGAATCCTGAGCTGCATAACCGCCGACTGTTGGAACCGCTATATCAAGAAGTGTTTTAACCTTATTATCATGCCATATCTTTTTTATGTAAGGAGACCAACTCATTTGCTGAATACTAGTGAAAGGTACTTCCACAACTAATCCCGGAAAAATATCCACTTTCCGGTGAACCCTCCCTTGGCTGTGATTTACGAAATAAGCAATCTTCCCGGCGGCCTGTTGATTCATTTCCACAATAACCCTACAGGAACGATCCGGGTTTTCAGTAAACTCCGCGTTGCGTAATTCGGGAGAGAGCTTATGCAATAATGCGTCAGGCAAAATGTATCACCTCCAATCGTATCCGATTAAAATATTATACTCGTTAATATTACTGTTGTTTCTGGAAGATTGGCATGATTTATAATCTTAAATACATATATCCCTGAGTGGAAATACATTTTGTCACAAGATTTAAGTTTTGAGAACTTAGATGAATCGATAACCATGTATGGTACTTTCTGAAAAAGTGAACCGTACTATATACCAAATAATTAAATGGAGACAAACATGAAATCGGATGAAATTGCCCAAATAGTCCGAAAGTATTTAGGCGTACCGTACTGTCACGGCGGACGGGACTTGACCGGTCTTGATTGCCTAGGACTAGTCCATCTTTTTTATAAAGACTGTAATATTCAATTTCCTGATGGAGATGGACAGTTTTATTCTGAAAATTGGGTCTATGAGGATCCGGAACGATATCTCCGCGGGATTAAGCGTTATGGAAGGGAAGCCCCTGTCTCTGACATACAACCCTTGGACTTGGTATATTTTAGGCTTGGCAGGTTTATCTCTCACAGTGGAGTAATGATTTATCCTGGTTATTTTATCCATGTCTTACAAAAAAGCGAAGTTTGTGTATCCCCTTTAAACAAGGTTTGGATTAGACGTTTAGTGGGAGTAAGAAGGTTTCTATAATACGGTATTAAAAAAGTATATTTTAAAACCCGAATTTATGATTCGGGTTTTTATTTTCTTTTATTTATTTGGAATTTCCAAAGATATTAAGGATCATTTTAAGAAGGTTAGTCCCTTTAAACTGTTGACCGGAGGAAATATTAGAGACTAACATTTTTAAAATTGTTTTAAGTAGCAAACCACCGAAATTTAGGTCCGGTTCGTTTTCACTTGGTTTTTTTTTCGTGATTTCATCCTCAAAAATAGTCTCCAAATCTAAAGCTCCGGCTCCTTGTAGATTAGGGCCGACGCCTACATCACGGGCTTTCCGCATCAAAATCGATTTGATTTGGTCCGGTTTGAGATTGGACCACTTTTGCAGGATTAAGGCAACGGCCCCGGTCACGAGTGGAGTCGCCATTGAAGTACCGCTTAAAGTAGTATAACCCCCTCCTACTTTGAGAGAAGTAATATCGGTTCCAGGCGCGACCAAATCCGGCTTGATTACATCATCCGGGGTAGGCCCCCTGCTGGAGCTTGGACTAAGGATGTCATCAATATTTGTTAGAGTGTTTTGATCGTCAAGATTACCTACGGTGATAATTACCGGATTAATCCCTGGTGTGTTTATACTTCCTGGCCCTGGCCCGCTATTTCCCGCAGCGGTACAAACTGTAATACCGTTTTCCCAGGCAGTTGTAGTTGCCCGGCATAAAGGATCGGAGCGATATGACTCCTGGACTTCGGAACCGATTGATAAATTGATTACTCTAATATTCAAAGCCGACAAACTATCGATACACCATTCAATACCGGAGATGACGTCAGATAGTTTTCCGTTGCCTTCTTCATTTAGTATTTTTACTCCAACCAACTTAGCTTCCGGCGCTATTCCCCGATATTTACCATTGGAGTATCGACCATTGCCGGCGATTATTCCGGCTACATGGGTGCCATGCCCATTATCGTCATAAGACGAATTCTCCTTGTTCACTATATCTTTCCAAGCTAAAATTCGGTTTGTGGGTGTAGTTAAGTCCTCATGCGGGTCGATCCCCGTATCCAAGACTGCAACCACAATCCCTTTCCCAGTTAACCCAGCTTGGTATGGGATTAATCCCCCGGATGATGGTACCGCCACATCCAATCGTGCATAGACGGGGGCATCCTGCCATATTTTATAGACATATCTAGACCGTGCCAATTCTTCAAGGGATGAAAAAGGCAAATCCGCCACCAGCGACGGAATCATTCGAATTTCCTTGTGAATTCTGCCTTGATTGGCGTCAACCATTGCCGCAATCCTGTCCATATTTCGACTGCTCATAACTTCTATGATTAACCGGCGTGGAGAATCCGACTGGCTCAAAACTTCATCAGTTCGAAGCGGTAAAGAGAGCTTCCGTACCCAAAAGCTATTGGGTGTCATTTGCTAACCCCCCTTCTGGTTATGATTAATATATTATATTGATTTAGATATCAAGATTTCTGGGGTAAAAGCATAACTAAATAGGATGAAGTAAATTTCTTATATAAAAATTGCATTCCTAAAGCCGAATGCAAATGGCTTTAAATCGGGATTTACTCAAAATTGAATTGTGAATTCAACTTATATACAAGTAAATAATGTATTTAAAATATAAAATTTGGTAACTCTAGAAATAATAAATATTTTGAAGGAGGCATTGTTATGGAATCCAAATTACTGGTTGTAATTATATTGGCCGCCTTATTTCTAATCACTCCAACACCCGTGATTGACTCAGTCAGTCCCAATTACGGATTAAATAACGGTAAAGTGGAAATGACCATTGAAGGAATGAAATTTGATGACAAAGCAACAGTAAAAATGGTGAAACCCGGAAAAGCCGATTTGACTGCCGTTAATGTAAAAGTCATTTCCAAAGAGAAAATTAGCTGTTCTTTTGATTTACGCGGTCAAACCGTAGGAAAATGGAATGTTATAGTAGAAAATCCGAGTAAAATGGCTAAAAAAACTAAAGCTGGTATTTTAGCTGAAGGATTTACGATTCAATATCCTGCACCTCATATAAATACGATTGACCCAAACACCGGGTTAAGCTCAGAAAATTTAACATTAAACTTAATCGGAGCTAATTTTCGCAACAAGGCCGTGGTTGAACTGGCTACCCAAGAAGGGAAAATTCGGGCATCTGAAGTCAATGTTCTTTCCGAATCACAGATCGCGGCCCGGTTTGATTTAGCTGGTTCGGCACCTGGAAAATATGACCTTAAGGTTATCAATGATGATGGTAAAACCGCATTACTGCCCGGTGGATTTGAAATCTTGGAAAGACAATTAGCAATTCCGGTTGTCGGGAGGATTGA
The DNA here is from genome assembly GCA_023435565.1 of Bacillota bacterium. Classification (GTDB taxonomy): domain Bacteria; phylum Bacillota; class UBA4882; order UBA8346; family UBA8346; genus JAAYHS01. Next base: position 982 of record JAEYRN010000001.1, on the reverse strand, counting down.
ACCGGCTGAAGGTTATAATAATTGTATTATACTAACTAAAATTCATGGAGCCAATTTTGATCCCGGCTCTTTAGTTATTATAAAGGGAGCTGACGGGAGAGAAATTCCCGGGTTTGATATAATTGTAAACAATGCTCGTGAAATTAGTTGCCGCTTTGACTTATGTGAACAACCGATTGGGGTTTACGATGTTATTGTCATTAACTCCGACGGACGGGAAGCTTTATTATCCGCCGGTTTTAACATCAAAGAATTTAACGCGGCAGATCAAATTTTAAAAGACTTAACCAAACCAATCTTCTTTGATTTTGACAAATCTGAAATTCGCCCGGACCAAATAGTAATCCTTAAGGGTAACCTGAAATGGTTGACTGAAAACCCTGATTCATATATTCTTCTAGGCGGGCATGCGGATGAAAGAGGCCCCAGGGAATATAATTTGGTTCTTTCAAAGCGGCGCGCCGTAGCTATCAAAGAGTATTTGTTAGAAAAAGGGATTGATCCGTCCAAAGTTACTGTTTATGCCTATGGAGAAGACTACCCTTCCAAAAAAGGGCATGATGAAGAATCCTGGACCTATAATCGAAGGGTCGATCTTCTGGTAGGGGAAGAACCGCTTACTAAAGAAGATAAAATAAATGGGGCGCCTTGAATAAGGGCACCCCTTTTAAATCTATTATTAAATCCCTATTATTTGCATATCAATTTGTAATGAACCTCAAGCCTTACTGACAGCTATTTAAACGAATGTTCCCCGCTCACAAGTGTTTTATCTTGTTAAAATTTATATATTACCGATAATAATAAGGGATTAATTTCCTAATAAATGTTGCTACTTATTATTATTAATTATTAATACAACTTTCCCACCTTAAAATTATACAGTTAAGTCAACGCTTCGGAACATCAATTTTTGAAAAATCGTTAAAGCTTTCGATATTTTCAAAAATTGATATTGATTGATATGACTTAACTGAGAAAG
>JAEYRN010000088.1 GCA_023435565.1 Bacillota bacterium | reverse complement strand
ATAAACTGGAACCATCTGAGTAATTCCATTAAAACCCAAACGTCGCTTCGCTCCGATCATTTTAAACCGGACTAACTGATCAATTTAAATCGGAATCGATGATCTGATTTCATCGGAATACGCAATTGTATCTGTACAACATTAAGCCCTCACTAAAAGTAGGGTTTTTTTTAACTTTAAATACCGGAAATTTTCCGGTAAACAAATATCGAAAATTATTGATAAGCAAGCGATATTTGCTGCTCTATCAAATTAAGGATAACAAGGTGTATATTGATTGCATAGCGGATTGCCGTCAGGATTATGGGTGGCCGGCATTGACCGAAATATGCATATTATCAAAATAGCGAAAATGATATTTGTCATAATTGCATAATGTTGTTGTATTTTACGAATAATAAGGGTACAATAATATCAACAATGAAAGGAGTTGTCATCTATGCCTAATATCAAACCGATCTCCGATCTAAGGAATTACAATGAAGTCCTTCGAGATATCGCCATAGGCGAACCAGTGTTTTTAACCAAAAACGGCCGGGGGAAATTTGCGATTATCGATATTCAAGAATATGAAAAATTAAAAGCTTCGCTGAAGCTAATGTCGCAACTTGCCCAAGGAGAGCAGGCTGGAAAAGAAAAAGGATGGATGACTATGGAGGAAGTAGAAGCGGAACTGGGTATTAATGTTTAAGCTGAAAATTTCGCCCGAAGCCAAAAATGATTTGGCGGAAATTAAAGATTATATTTCTCGGGAACTTTGTAATCCACAAGCCGCTGTAAATTTGACAGCTAAAATCACAAAAAAAATACGCGGACTGTCCGAGCATCCTGGAATTGGCGCCTCTTTATCCTCTATCATGGATATTCAAACAGACTATCGTTTCCTTGTTTGTGCCAATTACTTGATATTTTACAGGTGTGAGGAGGAAACTGTTTTCGTGTCGAGAATTCTTTACGGCAGGCGGGATTATCTGCGTATCCTGTTTGGTGATTTGCCTGAGTGTGAAGCAAAATAGAGTATAGCATTATAAAAATGAGGCATTTGTCATGCTTGATACGATAAATGTCATAGATGAGCTAAACCAGTTTTGCTTTTGTATTTGATAAAGTTTTCGATAAAGGCGACTAGATTAAATTAGAAAAATAAGGAAATTGAAGGTTTAAAACCTGTTGCCCCGACCATTTAAAAGATAAAAATGACGGCATAAAGACCGTCATTTTTATTATCTGGGATGATTCGATTATATCCTTACGAAACCTCTTTAAGTTTTCAAACGAAGGTTTTTGAGGATTCCAAAGGCCACCAATTTTGAGTCTAACAGCCCCGATGTTCGTCTTTCATATGACTATGGTGCATTTCTCGCATCATCTGATGCATCTCCATACACATCCGGTTTATTCCCATAAGAGTTTGATACATTTCCATCATCATCTGATCTTGATTACAGTACATCATCGGTTGGTCCATGCCGGCCGGTCTTTGGTACATATGCATTTGATCCCTATACTCCATATTTTCTCCTCCTCAGTCGGTTTTCGATGATATTGTATTAGGAAGATAGAGATAAGGTAATAGGGATAAAGGCAGATCTACAGTTATTAGTAATCAGTGTTCAGTGATTGTATAACAAAAATAATCAGCCCTATCTTTCTAAGCTGATTACTGTTTAATGAATCAATGTTAACTGTAATGGCGCGCCCGGAGGGGCTCGAACCCCCGACCTACAGATTCGAAGTCTGCCACTCTATCCAACTGAGCTACGGGCGCATGTCTATTAATTGCGAATTTATTATAACACATTGACTTAAATACTACAACAAGCAGCCGATTTTAACCAAAAACTATTTAAACTTTAATCAATTCTGATTTGAACTTCATCAAAAGGAATTACCGTAATAACATGGAATTGAAATAGAAGATTTAAAACAATGAAACTTGAACCAGTCTTTTTATGTGTATAGAAAGGGATATAATAAATCGGTTATAAATATTACGGTTTGTTAAAAAAGTTTTGAGTAAAACATTCACATTCTAAATACTGGATGTGAATGCCGAAATTATTGGGCTTTTTTCAACATATGAATCATGGAAAATGTGTCGTAATAATCCGCGCTTATCCAAGAAACTTATTGCGACATATATATTTAAGATTGGTTTTAGTAAAGGTAATATAAAGGGTTTTCAAACTTTTATAAATGAATATACTTTATGGGATTAGTCCAAATTTTTTTTGAGGTATTCTAAAATGAACCAAACTGAAGCGAATTTAAATATCGGGCGGGAACGGTTGATCAAGGTCTATCAATATCTGGAAGCATTGCATCAGCACCGCAACCCGGTAAAACGTCAGATTCACGAACAGCAATGGGTATTATGGTTACGGGATCTACCCGAGTATTCAACTATCACCAAAAGTGACCTTCTCTTTAATAACGGCGTTGAGACGGATGAAACAATAATGGCCGATGACTTTATCATTAAAGTGGGCCGGCCTAAACTGACTCCGGTTCCGGAACCCCCCGAATCGATTATCGGATGGCTGGAACCGGGTTGGGATAACCCGGAATCGGAAGTAAAGATCAAAGCGACCATCGGTTGGACCGAAAATGAAGAGACAATCCTTGAAAACTTTGAGTCCGATCCCGAACGGATTGAGGCTTTAAAAGATTGGCATAACCGGCGAAACGAATGGGCGGAAGGCGAACGACCAGCCCGGGCGGCAATGGGGATCTTTGAACGATTTTATAATCTGTATGGCTGGATTCAAAAGGAATCGGAACGGATCGAAATAATGCTTGGGGATGGCATTTTAAATTGGCGGCGCGGAGATGGTAGTATTAATCATCCCATCTTACTGACTAGGTTGCAGTTGGAGTTCAATCCAAGTATCCCGGAATTTATCATTACCGAGGCTGATTCCGAAACCCAACTTTATTCAGCCTTATTCAGATCAATGACTGACGTAGACGGTGAGTTGGTTGCCAGATTCCATGAGGAGCTGGGGCATGGGATGTACCATCCGTTGGGCAAAACAGGGACATCCGAATTTTTAAAGCGTTTTGTTAACCAATTATCCCCCAGAGGCGAGTATAGCGAATATGACCACCCGGAAATTGATAATTACGAACCGATGATCGTTCGCAGTCCGGTGATCTTTGTCCGAGACCGCTCCCTTGGGTTCGGCGTAGCCATTGAGGCTGTTTTGGAAGATTTAAAAGAACGGCCAGATCTTCCTAAACACCTCTTAAATATTGTGGGAATTGAAACGCCGATGGATGAAGGAGAATATGAGCCCGCTCCTGAGGATACTTGGTCGGAACCGGAAGATATTTTACTTGGGAAACCGGCTAATCCCGAACAAATAACAATTGCGCGAAATATTGAGAAACATCACGGAGTATTGGTCCAAGGCCCTCCCGGAACCGGTAAAACCCATAGTATTGCTAATCTAATCGGTCATTTTCTATCCCAAGGCAAAAGTGTGCTGGTTACCAGTCATACTACCAAGGCTTTGCGTGTTTTGCGCGACCAAGTAGTCGATGAGTTGCGTCCGCTCTGTGTCAGTGTACTAGACAGCGATAGCTTTAGCCGTCAGCAACTGGAGGCATCGATTGAAGGAATTGTCAACCGACTCAACACATCCAACCCAACTGCTCTAAATATAATGGCAGATAGGCTGCTTACCGAAAGAAAGGTTTTAATTACTAAGCTGAGAACTGCCCGGCAAAAACTGGTGGAAGCTCGAAGCGAAGAATATCGGGAATTGGTTATTGCCGGTGAAAGCTATAGCCCGGCTGAAGCCGCCCGTAAAGTTGCCCGAGAATATGGCGTCAATGATTGGATTCCAAAACCGGTGACTCCGGGAGTCCCTTTACCTCTTTCCGAAAACGAGCTGGTTGAGCTCTATCATACTAATGTCAGCCTTACCGCGCGGGAAGAGGAAGAACTGGGGCATCCGATGCCCGATCCATCCGATTTGATTAGCCCCGGTGATTTTACCAGGCTGCTTAATGAAATAACTCTGGTTGCCAGTCAAAACCTTAACTATCGTTCCGATTTATGGGGTGATCCCAAACCGGAATCGATTCATACACCCAATTTAATCGAAACCGTTGCTTCTCAAATGGTTATTGCGGTAAGTTACATTTCCGAACAAGAACCTTGGAAGCTGGCTGTTTTAATGGCCGGGTTTAAAGGAGGGCTATACCGTGAACATTGGGATTCGTTACTTAAGATTGTCGCTGATACTTTAGATTTTTCAGTAACTTGTAAAGAAAGTTTCATCCGCTTTCAACCGGTAATAACGGAATATATTCCTTTAGTAAGACAACTCGCTACTGTAACTCAAATTATTGAGCATTTAACTAAAAGGACAAAACTAAACGGGGTTCAAAAATTAACTCATCCAAGTTGGGCAAAGTTTATCGAAAATTCTAAGGTGAAAGGAAAACCACCTGAAACATTAGAGCACTTTACCGCACTCGCAAATCTAATTAAGCTTAAAATCTTCCGCCAAGAAATGGTTGAGCGCTGGGATTTGCAATTAGCCTCACAAGGAGCACCGTCAGCCGCCGCCCTTGGGACCGAACCTGAGACGGCTGCAATACAGTTTTGTAAAATTATCACCAATTGTCTGGATTGGCGTCAAAAAACATGGTCACCTTTGGAACGGTCCTTAGTAGACGTTGGGTTCCAATGGGAAAGTTTTTTGGAAGAGTCTCCTCCCAATATAAATCCATATGGTGAAATGCTCCGTTTAAAAGAGGCAGTGACGGGTCCTTTACAAACGATTTTGACTTCACGGGCTAATTATCTTCACTATCATGAATTTAAGAAACAACTTGAACAAATGGAAAACCTACTTTTAAGGTTGGGAAACGACTGCTCCGAGGTTGTATTACATTTAAAGAGAGCGATCCAAACCAATAATAGCGAAGCTTATCAAAAAGCTTTTCAACAATTACTTGTTTTAGATAGTAAACGAGTCACCCTTGAACGTCGTAATTTGTTGTTGAAGCGCTTAGAAGAACATGCGCCCGGTTGGGCCAAAAAAATTCGCTTGCGTAACGGTATTCATGCTTCGGATAATGTTCCCGGCGATGCAGGTGCAGCTTGGTTATGGCGTCAGATTAATGATGAATTGGATCTTCGCGGCCAAGTGTCCTTAGTCGAGCTGCAACAAAAAATTGAAAGCTTAAGTTCGGATTTGAGAACCATTACCTCTAGGCTGATTGAAGCCAAAGCCTGGGCTGCTCAACTGGAGCGTGTTAAAATACATGAAAGACAGTCATTAGTCGGCTATTTGGATCTGATGAAAAAAATCGGATCAGGTAAAGGGAAAAGGGCCCCTCGGCTTCGTGTTGAGGCCCGTCTTAAAATGGCGCAGTGCCGGACGGCGGTTCCGGTTTGGATTATGCCGCTCTCGCGAGTAGCTGAGAACTTCAACCCTAAGGAAACTCGGTTTGATGTAGTAATAGTCGATGAAGCCAGTCAATCCGATGTAATGGGACTAATCGCTTTATACTTGGGTCAAAAAGTAGTAATTGTCGGCGACCATGAGCAGGTTAGTCCGCTTGCCATCGGGCAAAAAATTGAGATTGTTGAACATATGATTGCCGAGCACCTCCAAGGCATTCCTAACAACCTGCTATATGATGGGCAGATGTCAGTTTATGATCTGGCCCGGACTTCATTTGGCGGAACTATTTGTCTGCTTGAGCATTTCCGATGTGTGCCGGAGATTATCGAATTCAGTAATCAACTTTCCTACCGGGGCCGGATTAAAGCATTGAGGGATACCAGTCAGGTCCGGTTAAAACCTGCGATAATTCCGTACCGTGTTTCGAATGGTTTATCCGATGAAAAAGTTAACCGTGAAGAAGCTAAGACAATTGCCTCATTAATCTTGGCTTTGGTTGAACAACCCGAATATCGAAATAAAACTATTGGCGTAATTTCTTTATTAGGAGATGACCAGGCACTCGAGATTGATAAGATACTACGCAGGCATTTAAGTGAGGATGAATACGCCAATCGTAAAATTGTCTGTGGCAATGCGGCCCAATTTCAAGGTGATGAAAGGGATGTCATGTTTTTATCCATTGTACATGGGCCGATGGATAGCAGACCCTTAAAAATGCTCGACTCCGGTTATCAGAGTATGTTTCAAAAACGTTTTAATGTAGCTGCCAGTCGGGCCAAAGACCAAATGTGGGTGGTTTATTCATTAGATCCCAAAGTTAACTTAAAACCCGGTGATTTACGGAGACGTTTAATCGAACATGCTGAAAATTTGGAATGTTTAGTAGATCACACAAATAATACTGACATGCTCGCCCAATCTTTATTAGAAAAAGAAGTACTATTACAACTTCGGCAAGCGGGATACCAAGTTATTCCCCAGTGGAAAGTCGGTTATTATTCCATTGATTTAGTTGTGGAGGGTGATGGTAAGCGGTTGGCAATAGAATGCGACGGTGATCGGGTGCTTCCTGTGGAGAAAATGGCGGAAGATATGGCACGGCAAGCTTTACTTGAGCGCCTTGGTTGGACATTTATTCGTATTAGAGCTAGTCAGTTCTTCCGCAATCCGGAACGGTCCATTAAACCGATTTTAGATAGACTTGCCGAGCTTAAAATTGATCCGAAAAAGGAAAATCATGAGCTGGTTATTAATGATTGCGGTTTCGAATTAAAAGAGCGGATTATTTGCCAAGCTGGTCAAATTTATAATCAATTGATCGGAAGTAAAATAAGTGCAGAGTCGAAAATAATAAAGACGGATGCAAATGATCCAATAGAAGTTATACAACCGGTTAAGCAAGATAATGTTATTATGTTTGGCAAGAACAATATTCAACCTTCTCAAGAAACCAAAGGGATTCATGGGTGTTCTAACGAAAAAGAGAAGTTTAGTAGGATAATCAAGAAGTCCCGGGCTGAGCAGTCCGCAAGTATTGAAAGTATTGTTGAAGAAGCACCGGTTTCCCATTTGAAAACTTTTGCAATGAAACTCGCTAAAAAATTTCCTGAAGCCAGGTTTGACTTACTTGATTTTTTAAGTGATCACGGACTGGAGATTATCGACCTTCGATCTCAAGGCGGTACAATATGGATTGTAGGCGGGGAAGACCTTATCTCAATAATAGATCTTCTAGAACCTCACGGATTTCAATTTAAATTTTTGGAAAGCGGGGTAGATTCAACCGATAATCGTCCGGCATGGTTTTTGATTTCCTAACAAAGAGGTTCAGTATTATTTTCAATAACTTGGTTTAAAGCATAAAATGTTTTTAGCCTTTAGCGCTAATTTACTCATCTCTCCGTATAATGAATAAATAACATACAGAGGGGAGGTGAGTTGATTGAAAGCTGTAAGTATTAATGATATTGAAGAACAATTATTGGAGATTGACGCTAAAATTAACGAGCTTAATGTTAAAAATGATTTTAAAAAATTGCTCCAAGAAGATCTTGACTTGGCTAAATCCTTTTTAAGAAGTCAAAATATATTGGGCGTCATTAACTGCTTATTGGTAATCGTCGGCAAACTACATACTCATGCCATCGCCGCCCTTTGCCCTTGTACCGCTGTTGAACCTCTATTACTATGTATTCAACGATTACTACAGTTCTTAATCAAACTACCGGTAAATACAGTAGGAGCTACGGGAGCCACAGGACCAATCGGACCGGAAGGCAAACCGGGGCCGAAGGGAGCAACCGGGCCCGCAGGGTGTGATGGGAGAGTAGGAGCTACGGGAGCAACTGGACCAACTGGTTCTCCGGGGCCGGAAGGTCCAATGGGTGCTACCGGGCCAATCGGTCCTTCTGGAACCGCACACTTTATTAGCAGTTGTACGATCCCGATCTGTGATTATCCGGTAGAAGACAAAAAAGAAGTTAAGTTCGATTGCTTTGATTGTGGTATTTATACTCAATTTGTTTGCAAACCGAAGAATCCTTTTCATTAACAATATAAACTTGCAATATAAACTTGCCATTGACATTTGTCCCAATTTATGGTTATAATAAAAATTTACTTTACATTTAAAACAACCGGAGTTATAATATAACCAAGGGGAACGTCAAGAGCTTGTGGTTTTTCGTATTACTAGTCGTTTAACTGGTAAGTATCTTGGTTGGTTTCCTATTTTTTTAGTTCAAAGTTGTTTTTAGTACCATTGACCTTATCTTAGTTCTTAGTTCTTAGTTCTTAGTTCTTAGTTCTTTAGTTCTTAGTTCTTAGTTCTTTAGTTCTTTAGTTCTTAGTTCTTAGTTCTTAGTTCTTAAGTTCGTCTATTTTCCCTAAAAAACCTAAAACCAAAACCGAATCGGCATGGAAATACTCTAGTAGTTCAGTAAGTTTTAGGCACGTGAAAGGAATTTGGAAATTGGTTGAAAGTTCAGATTGTTTTTGGAAAACTTGACGTTCCTCTTATTTACGGAAAAAGCCGCTCGACAGAGCGGCTTTTAGTTTTGAGGTATTTAAGTTTATTAATATTAGACAATACTAATGTTTGCCCCAAAGTAATATTAATCTAAAACAGAAAAAAATATTGAAAAAGGGCCAATAGTTATTAGCTATTATTATAGCTAATGGTAATTAATGAAGGAAATATAATCGCAATATTGAATTGATCAAGTCAATGTGGTTGTTTCGTAGTGATTTAAAGACAAGTTTGAATTATATTTGTAATATACATCGGGGACATAAAACTGTAGCCAAATTGAAATGAAGGCGGCGAGTAATTTGGAAAAAATAAGCTCGTTATTTTTGCTCATAATTAGTTTTATATCCGGTGGGACAATCGTCTTTTTAGTAATGTGGAGCAAGATTAAAAACAGCTATGCTCAAGCCAGATCCGGGTATGAAGCGGAACTGGCCACTTTAAAAGAAAGGCTTCAAAATCGCGAACAGAAATTAGTTGAATTACAACAAGGTTTTGAAAAAGCCCAGGCTGAAACAATCAGCCTTCGGGCCGAAGGGGCTAAACTAGAAACAAGGCTGGATGCGGAAAGAAAAATGGCCGTTGAAAAAATGGCGTTATTGGATGAAGCCCAGAAAAAATTGATGGACGCTTTTAAAGCGCTTTCGGACGATGCATTAAAAAGTAATAATCGAGCGTTTCTTGAGTTGGCAAAGGTCTCATTGGAAAAATATCAGGAAGGCGCTAAAAACGATCTTGAACAAAGACATCAGGCTATTAATGAATTGGTTAAACCTTTAAAAGAATCCCTGGATAAGGTTGACCTTAAAATGCAGGAAATTGAAAAAAATCGCGATATCGCCTACACTAGTCTAACCGAACAAGTGAAATCTTTGGCATCCACTCAGATTCAACTACAATCCGAAACCGCCAATTTGGTGAAAGCTTTACGGACTCCGACTGTTAGGGGCCGTTGGGGCGAGATTCAATTAAAACGAGTTGTCGAAATGGCCGGAATGATTGAGTACTGTGATTTCGTGCAACAAGAGTCGGTTACTACCGAGACCGGACGGTTACGTCCGGATATGGTTATCAAATTGCCCAATAATAAAAATATTATTGTTGATTCCAAAGCTCCACTTCAGGCTTATCTGGAAGCATTGGAAGCCCAGGATGATTCGGTAAAACAAATCAAATTAAAGGACCATGCGCGCCAAATTAGGACCCATTTATCCCAGTTGGCAAGTAAATCATATTGGGACCAGTTCAAACCAACCCCGGAGTTTGCCGTGTTGTTTTTACCGGGAGAAACCTTTTTTAGCGCCGCATTGGAGCAAGACCCGGGATTAATCGAATATGGGGTTGAACAACGGGTTATTTTGGCGACACCCACTACCCTAATTGCTCTTTTACGGGCGGTTGCGTATGGTTGGCGCCAGGAACAATTGGCTGAAAATGCACAGATTATTAGTGAACTTGGCAAAACTCTTTATGAACGGGTCCGGACCTTGGCCGCCCATTTTGCAGGGATTCGTAAAGGGATTGATTCGACAGTGGACGCGTATAATAAAGCGGTTGGTTCTTTGGAAAACCGGGTTTTGGTTACCGCACGCCGTTTTAAAGAATTAGGAGTATCCAGCGGCGAAGAAATCGAAAGTTTGGAAGTGATTGATAAAGCCACCCGCTCTTTGCAAAGCGAGGAGATCGTCAACCAAGAAGCAGATTTTGATGGGGAAGAAGTAGCTGTTACTATAGATGAGGCGAATAAACCGTTTCCACTATAAAATGTTTATTCTAATTTCGAGCAGGAAAATCAAGAGCGATAGGCGAATTTTTGGTATAATTGAGTGAATGAATACATATTAAAAATAATAAAAGCTTAAATTGAGAACGGAGGCGCTGTTTATGGGTAAATACGGAGTAATATGGTGGATAGCAGTAATTATTGGAATACTTGGTATTCTAATGAAATTCGATATCATAATAATTCCACGTTTTACTAGTTTTTGGATGGTAACGGTTGCCTTCGGGTTGTTGGCCTTAACCAATTTAATTCAAAAATAAGCTTTTTTCTAAAATTATTGAATAAGAGGCGGAAACCGAATGGGTTTCCGTTTTTTAGTTATAACAGAATGAAATGGGGAATTATTAATCTCCGATATACTGGAGCAGGAAAATTTTAAATCATAAGGAATAAAATATAGGTACTTTTATGTTTTATAAATGATGATGAGGGTGCATCGATTGAAAAATATTTTGGTCCTTCCCAATCCGGTTAAACCGGAAGCGATCGAGCTTACCGGAAAATTGGTTGCGCTATTAACTGAACAAGGTTTTCAACCGGTATTGGAGAAAGAGACGGCCTACCAAATTGGTTGTCCGTTATTCGGCAAAGAAGCGGTTGAGTTGTGGGATAACCTTGATTTGGTAATGGTTTTAGGCGGTGACGGGTCAATGTTAAATGCCGCTCGGAAGGTTTACCCCCGGGAGATACCGCTATTGGGCGTTAATCTTGGACATCTTGGTTTTTTAACCAGGGTCGAGAGTCATAATTTACAATTAGCATTAACCAATTTGAAAAAAGGGAATTTTCAATTTGAAGAAAGAGCGATGCTTGAGGCAAAAGTGGTTCGTAATGGACAGGCTGTCGCTAAGGTAGTTGGTTTGAACGAATTAGTCTTAACCCGAAATGCTTTTGCAAAAATGGTAAGGCTAGAGACCTGGATTGATGAAGAGTATTTTACCACTTATCCGGCAGATGGCTTAATTGTGGCCACTGCAACCGGTTCCACCGCTTATTCCTTATCTGCCGGGGGTCCAATTCTTGACCCAAGACTAAAAGCAATTTTAGTTACTCCCATTTGCGCCCATTCACTTTATGCCAGACCAGTGGTTCTAAGTGAAGACGCTCAAGTCAAAGTGTGTGTCAATTCCTCTCACGCCGAAGTCACGCTTACCGCTGACGGGCAGTCCGGAACCGAACTGGAACCGGCGGATTGTGTTTATTTTAAAAGAATTTCATCGATTACTAAGTTGTTACGTTTTAACGGCCAAGGTTTATTTGAGGTATTAAAATCCAGGTTAAAGGAAGGTAGAATTTGATCCGGAGGTTACCAAGGAAACTATGAAAAATAACCGTCAGGCAATGATTATCGCTATCATTAAAGAGCAAGTAATCGGCACTCAGGAAGAATTGGGGGAAGCTTTAAAAAGTAAAGATGTAATGGTAACTCAGGCAACTTTATCACGGGATATCAAGGAATTAGGTTTGATTAAGATACCGACTCCCGATGGTTATTACCGTTATTCATTACCCCAAGATAGGACTCCCGGAGACATTCTACGCCGGGCGCAGCGAATGTTCGCAGATGCGGTTATTTCAGTGGATTTCGCTGAAAATACAATAGTAGTCAAGACAACCGGCGGCAGCGCTCAAGGAGTAGCGGATGCGTTGGACGATCTGGATTGGCCGGAAGTGGTGGGAACTGTTGCCGGGGACAATACCATTTTAATGGTAATCCGGAGCAAGGAAGCGGTCTCTATGATTCTAAAACGGTTTAATCAATTAAGGAGGTAGCACCGTGCTTCAGGAGATTATTGTAAAGAATCTGGCCTTAATCGACGAACTTCATTTGGAATTTGACGCTGGTTTTAATGTATTGACTGGAGAAACCGGCGCTGGGAAATCGATTATAATCGATGCTTTGGGTTTGGCGTTGGGAGGCAGGTTTAGTTCGGAAATGATCCGAGCCGGAGCGGAAAGCGCTACGGTAGAGGCTGTTTTTTTAGTGGAAAATCGTTTGGATTTAAAGCAATACCTTGAAAGTATCGGTGTCGGGATTGGGCCGGATCAAACGTTAATTATCCAACGGGAGATCGGTGTGTCCAGTAAAAACCGGTGCCGGATTAACGGGCAGTTGGTTACGGTACTATCTTTGGGCAAATTGGGAGAGTTCTTACTTGATATTCACGGTCAACACGAGCATCAATCCTTGTTATTCCCTGATAAGCAACTGGAACTTCTTGATGAATATTGCGGATCTTTTTGTTTAAAGACCAAAGAAGAATTGGGTAAGATATTCCGGGAATATCAAAACCTGGATAATGAATACCGCAATTTACAACAAAATGAGGTCGATTTGGCCCGAAAAATTGAATTATTGGAATTTGAAATTAAAGAGATCAGCGACGCTAAACTAGTCATTGGCGAAGATGAAGATCTCTTAAAAGAACGGGAAATTCTTGGCGCTTCCGAAAAATTGTACGGAGCTGCTTCAGCCTCATATCAGGCCTTATATGAAAATTCTTCCGGTGGGCAAGCAGCGGTTGAGCTTTTAGGATCTGCCGAACGGAGCCTGGATCAAGTCTCCGGGATTGACCCCCGGTTGGAGCAGATTCTAAATTCATTACGGGAAGCTGCTTGTCAGGTTGAAGAAGTATCGCGGGAGTTACGCAGTTATCAAGGGGAGATTCAGTTTGATCCGGAACGACTTTCCGCAATTGAGGACCGGTTGGAAGAAATTACTCGTTTGAAACGAAAATACGGCGCCACTATTGCAGAAGTATTATTATATGCAGACAAATGCAGTCAGGAGTTGGCCGGGATCTCCAACCGGGAAGAACGTTCCCAACAACTGGAGGAGAGTTTGGCCAAACTTAAAACCCGTTTGGGAGAATTGGCGGAAATCTTGAACCGTCACCGGCAACTTGGAGCCCAAAAATTGGAACAGGCTATTGTAGGGCAGTTAAGTGAGTTGAATATGGAAAAAACTCAATTCAAAATTAGCCTTACCCAAATTGATAAATCCGATGGAATCCCCTTTAAGGGAAGAACAGTTGAGATATCAGCCAAAGGATCGGACCGGGTTGAGTTCCAGGTAGCCCCAAATCTTGGCGAAGGTTTGAAACCAATGGCTAAGATAGCTTCCGGTGGCGAATTATCCCGAATTATGCTTGCTTTAAAGTCAATTTTAGCTGAATTGGATCAGATACCTACAATGGTCTTTGATGAAATTGATGTGGGGATTGGTGGACGTACAGCTCAGGCAGTGGCGGAAAAATTGTTGTTAATCGGCCAGTCACGCCAGGTGATCTGTGTCACTCACCTTCCACAGATTTCAAGTTTGGCCAAACGCCACTTTTTCATTGAAAAGAAAGTGGTGGGAAATAGGACCGAGGTTACAGTCAGAGTCCTCTCCATGAACGAAAGAGTGGAAGAATTATCGCGAATGCTGGGAGGCGCTCAAGTAACCGATACTACCAGACAGCATGCTCGCGAGATGTTGATGTTGGCCGAGCGACTCCGCTTGAAAAAAGTCGGCCAGATCCATCAGGAAAAACTTACATAAATGATAATTATTATCCCAGTTAAAAAGACTGGGATTTTATTTTTTTACCTTTCAATCGCACCGGCTAATTGGGTTTGAGAATTAATACAAAATTTCATCATTATCATTGTTCTAGAAAGTTGACAATTTTCAATTATTTTATTATACTATACCCTGTGGGGTATATTTGGAATTTAACTACTCGAGTTTCGTTATGAATTATGATATTTAAATAAAAAAAGGCGGGGATGAGATGAAAAAAACTTTTTGGATAATCGGTATAGCAATAGTTATGACAGGAATATTGGTTTCAGTTGGCTTTTCGGTTAGCCCCGGTTCCCAGAAAGCGGCTCCTCAAATAGGTCGGCCCGCTCCGGACTTTAGCTTAAAAAGTATTGAAGGAGATAAGCTGGATTTGAAGTCAGTCATTGGTAAGAATAAAGTGACGATCCTTAATTTTTGGGCAACCTGGTGCCCGCCTTGCCGTGCTGAAATTCCCGAGTTTGTCGAGTTTGCCGAGAAATATCAATCGGAAAGAGTGGCGCTAGTGGCAGTGAACATTCAGGAAGAACCCAAACAGGTTAGTAGTTTTGTTCAAAAAGCCGGAATGAATTTTCCGGTCTTGCTTGACCAAAGTGGTAAGGTGGCTCAAGTCTACCAAATTTATGCCATCCCCACTACTTTCTTTATTGATGATTCAGGTGTAATAAGGGAAAAAATAGAAGGTTCACTCAACCTTTCGCGGATGGAATCAATCTATCGGAAGTTAATTAAAGATTAATATAATAATTTAAGGAGCAATAAATGGAACCATTGATGATTTGGATTGCATTTATCGGCGGTGCCCTTTCTTTTCTATCACCTTGTATTCTTCCGGTAGCACCTGGTTATTTGGCGATTGTATCAGGGATATCCTTAACTAATCTTCAATCAGGGGAATTTCCAAAGCAAAAGGTGTTAAAGGGGACCATAGCTTTTATCCTGGGATTCACAATTATTTTTACTATTCTCGGGATCGGTAGTTCATTTCTTGGTGGACTATTGCGAGCGAACCGAAATTGGTTAGCTAGAGTGAGTGGGTTGGTAGTAATTATTTTAGGGCTACATCAAGCCGGTTGGATAAAGATACCCTTACTTTATCGGGAACGACGTTTTGTTAATAATTCAAACTCTTCGAGCTCTTCGAGTGGATCTTTAGGTGCATTCTTGGCGGGTTTGGCTTTTGCTTTGGGATGGACGCCCTGTGTAGGTCCTGTATTAGGATCAATTTTAGCGCTTGCCGGAAACCAAGGAGAACCGGGACAAGCCCTACTATTACTAGGAGTTTATTCTCTGGGGTTGGGAACGCCTTTTTTCTTATTAGCCCTAGGTTTTCAGAAAATTAGTAGCGGTCTTAATCGAATTAAACCTTATCTAAAGTATTTTCAATGGGCATCCGGTTTATTATTAATTTTAATGGGTGTTTTGCTGATAACCGGCGGCCTAACGGTAATAAGCAGTTGGTTAATTCGAATTACAGGGGGCTGGAGCCCGGAAGGCTTTTTGCAACCTTTGGAATGAAAGATAATAAAATTCTTTTCGGAAATGCTTTTCCAAGTCATGTAGCTTTATGCTCCATGACTTTTTTATGTAGGTTGAATTTCATCCATATTTAACTTTAGGATGGCAGCTTGAATGACGAATGATATAACAAAAGCAACAATTTTAACTGATAATGAACTAAGTTTGATTGAAAGGGTGTCGTTTGTGGCTTTTAATAGGGTAAATCAGTATCGACCATTATTCATTTACTTGATAGTTATTGCCATCGGATTAACCTGCATAAGTTCGGCCCAAGCCGTATCGGAGGAAACGCCCCGACCCAAAATTGGTTTGGCGCTTGGTGGTGGAGGTGCTTTGGGACTAGCCCACATTGGAGTTCTCAAATGGTTGGAAGAGCACCGGATTCCTGTGGATTTTGTTGCCGGTACCAGCATGGGAGGTTTGGTTGGCGGCTGTTATGCAATGGGGATGAGGCCGGATTCCATTGGAATCTTTATGAGTGAAATACCTTGGGAGCGTGTTTTTAATCCGGTTCCACCGTATGATACATTAGATTTTAGGCGAAAAGAGGACCGAATGGATTACCCAATTAAAACCGAATTAGGTTTTAAAGACGGGTCGTTAAATCTTCCCAATGGGCTATCTGTCCATGAAATTGGGTTGTTGTTAAGCAGGTTAACCTATCCTTACTCGACGGTCAATGGATTTGATGAATTACCGATTCCTTTTCGTTGTGTAGCATCGGATATTAAGCATTCCAAGTCCGTCACCATTGGCGATGGGTCTTTAGCGGAAGCCATGAGGGCGACAATGGCTATCCCGGGAGTCTTTACTCCGGTAGAATGGCGGGACTGTTTATTGGTAGATGGTGGTATTTTAAACAATTTGCCGGCGGATGTAGTTAAGAAAATGGGAGCGGATTATATAATCGCAGTTGATTTATTTAACTATACAGATCATAGTGAAATAAACGGGCTGGATAAAATCTTATTAAATACCGTTGACACGATAACTATCGATAATACCCGCCGTTCGGCTAAAATGGCTGACTTAGTGATAACCCCCAATCCGGAAGGGCTTACTCCAATTAGTTGGAAAGCAGTCGTTAAGTTTATTGACCGAGGTTATCAAGCAGCAGCGGAAAAAGGGGAGCTGCTTAAAAACTACGCTTTGGATGAAGTCGCCTGGGCAAAACATCATCGCCAAAGGCAATCGAAACGGATTGAAAAAACTCCGGTACTGCTTGGGATTGAGATTATTGGGACATCCGATATTAATCAGAAAATCATTGAGAGAAAGCTAATCAAACACTTGGGCCAACCGGTTAATCTTGAGGAACTTGAATGTGATTTGAATGATCTCCTTGGGTCCGGCCTTTACGAAGGATTACGTTATGGGTATAAATTAAATGAAGACGGGCTACCAATTTTATTAATTACTGCGGTTGAAAAAAAGTACGGTCCCCCATTTTTAAATTTTGCTTTTTTATTGAATGTGGACGGAATGAAGGCTGATTATTTGGATATAAATGCTCTTTGTCGATTTAGTTCCTTCAACCTGGCCGGTCCCGGTTCGGAATTGCGAACCGACATTGGTATTGGAACTGAATTCAAGTTTTTTTCCGAATTGTATAAACCATTCTTCCCTGAGAAATGGTTTGTTGCTCCATCATTGGCTATAAACCAAACTAACAGTTGCATTTATGAGGGTAATACTAAGGTCACTGATTATCAAGAACTTAATGGCGGTATAAAGTTGGACTTAGGGTATAACTTCAATAAATATTGTGAAGCCCGTTTGGGTTATTCCTTATCTTATCAAAATCCCCGGACTAAAATTGGAGCAGAACTACCCGACGATTTGGAAGGAGACATTAGAGCAACTAATTTTAAGTGGACCTATTCCAGCGCCGATGGGGGTATGCTGGATAGTAAAGGTTTATATTGTCAGTTTACTTTTACTGATTACCATACTGGGCCCGAAATGAATTCATTTAAACAAGCGGAGACCAAAATTAGCTGGACCAATCCGGTTGGACGGGAAGATTCAGTACTAACCCAATTTTCGGCAGGTACTTCATTTAATCAAACTGCTCCCGTTCTACAACAATTTTGTCTGGGAGGCCCCTTACGCTTAGGTACTTATTATACCGATCAATTACGTGGCAACAACTATTTATTAACAAACATTGGTTATCTTAAGTATTGGCGCAAATTTCCCATGACCGGTAAGGTTTATTTAGGGGTCTGGTTGGAGCATGGCGGAGTTTTTAAAGATTGGTCTAATCTGGAACTAACGACTGACCTATCAGTAGGTTTACTTAGTTCGACTGTCTTTGGCCCGGTGTTTATTGGGGGTAGTTATGGGGAAGGAGAAAATCCCTTTTTCAACATTAAGATTGGTAAAATATTTTAATATATCTGGATCTTTATATTGCACTAACTAATCTATTTATAGAAATGTCGTTAAAAAATTAATAGGTTAGACTTAAATGATTGCAATTTTGAAGGAATTAAGCTTATAATATAAGGAAAATAAAATGATGTGCGTTGCTTTAGGGGGAAGAGTTTAATGGAAAAGACAGATCTTATTAAAGAGCAGGGAGAAACCGGTTTAAATCAAGAACCTGTCAATTTTATTCAGGAGATTATTAACGGAGACCAGCAAACCGGAAAACATGGCGGGCGGGTTCATACCCGTTTTCCTCCTGAGCCCAATGGTTATTTGCATATCGGACATGCCAAGGCGATCTGTCTTGACTTTGGAATAGCTGCTAAAAATGGGGGCTTATGCAATCTTCGTTTTGACGATACTAATCCATCCAAAGAAGACACCGAGTATGTAGAATCGATCCAAGAAGATATCCGTTGGCTCGGGTTTGATTGGAACGAGCGTTTATTCTATGCCTCCGATTATTATGAGAAATTGTATCAATATGCCGAGGAATTGATTAATAAAGGAAAAGCTTATGTTTGCGACCTTGATCCGCAAGCAATGAAAGAATACCGGGGGACTTTGACCGAGCCGGGAAAAGAGAGTCCTTATCGAGACCGTTCAATTGCCGAGAATTTGGATTTATTTCGACGGATGCGGGCCGGTGAATTCCCGGACGGAACCCGGACATTACGGGCTAAAATCGATATGGCATCTCCGAATATTAATATGCGCGACCCTGTAATATACCGGATTCTAAGGGCTTCCCATCACCGTACCGGAGATAAATGGTGTATTTACCCGATGTATGATTATGCTCATCCAATTTCCGACGCTATAGAAGGGATAACTCACTCCATCTGTACTTTGGAGTTTGAGGACCACCGTCCTCTTTATGATTGGGTCCTTGATAATATCTCAATTGATAATCATCCCCAACAGATTGAATTTGCAAGGCTTAACCTTACTCATACGATGATGAGTAAGAGAAAATTGTTGGAATTGGTCAAAAACAAGTTGGTCAACGGTTGGGATGACCCGCGGATGCCGACTATATCCGGAATCAGGCGGCGCGGTTATACTCCGGAGGCGATCCGGGACTTTTGTGACCGGATTGGGGTTGCTAAAAGTAACAGTCTGGTTCATATCGCATTATTGGAACACTGTGTTCGGGAGGATTTAAATCTAAAGGCGGCCCGAGTGATGACAGTGCTCCGGCCTTTAAAAGTAATCATCGATAATTACCCCGAAGATCAGGTTGAGGAATTTGATGCGGAAATCAACCCCGAGAATCCGGATTTGGGAACACGTAAAGTGCCTTTCTCAAAGGTAATTTATATTGAACAAGAAGATTTTGCTGAAAATCCGCCAAAAGGCTTTTTCCGATTGGCCCCCGGTCGGGAAGTCCGTTTAAAACACGCCTACTACATCAAGTGCGAGTCTGTAGTCAAAGACGAGCACACCGGAGAAGTGATTGAGCTTCATTGCACCTATGATCCGGCCTCCCGAGGCGGTTGGACCAATGACGGGCGTAAGGTTAAAGGGACATCTCATTGGGTCTCGGCCGCTCATGCCATTGATGTCGAAGTGCGGCTTTACGATTATCTATTTCTTGATGATGAACCTAATCCTGATTCCAATATTAATCCGGATTCCTTGGTGGCGCTTACCGGCTGTAAAGCGGAACCCAGTTTGGCTAAAGCGGTTCCCGGTGAACGTTTTCAGTTTTTAAGGCAGGGATATTTTTGTGTTGATAAGGACAGCGCTTCGGGAAGGCTGATTTTCAACCGGACCGTCGGGTTGAAGGATTCGTGGGCGGGGAAGAAATAGTCTTGAGAGAAGTTGTCAGAAACCAGAAACCAGGAGACAGTAGAGTGAGTGTGACTTGTAGTCTTGTTAAGAGCTATGAAATATAGGTCAGGGCTTTTAGCTAGAACCTTCTGTCTTCTATTTTCTGGTTTTATAACCCTTCAAACATCCGCACCAGGGGAATCTCCAAACCCTCGAAAGTTAGTGATTGTATCGTTTCATCCCCCTTATACACCCGGTAATCTTTAATATCTTGCTCTTCAAAGCAGTAAACATAAACCTCATTACGTAAAGGGTTGACAATCCAGTATTCCTTTACACCATTCAGGAAATATAAATTTAGTTTTTTAAGCATATCTTTTTGTCGTGTCGAATTGGAGAGAACTTCAACCACCAAAGTTGGGATACCTGTATATCTACCTTTTTCGTTAATGTTTTCAGTATCGCAAATCACCATAATATCCGGTTGGACGACATTTTTTTGATCATCTTTAGACAGAGTGACATCAAAGGGCGCCGTCAACGGACGGCATTTCTTTCCCTTGAACCAGTTATACATCACATTGGATATTTCCATAACGATACTCTGATGGTCAAAAGAAGGGGAGGAAAGCAGGTAGACTTCCCCGTCAATATACTCATAGCGGTTTTCGCTTTCCTCTACAAGCTTAAGAAAGTCCTCATAAGATATTTTTTCATTCCGCCAATCGTATGCTTCAGCCTTTTCGGCTACAATTGAAAAATTTTGTTCCGGTTTTTCATAAGGTTTAATTACCACTGCTTTTTTTCCGTTTTTGGTGACGATGATCTCTTCGAACTGGGCCAGTTTCAGATAGCGACCGAAATTATTTTGAGCTTCGGTGGATGTTATTTTCATGGGATTATACCTCCAAACAAGCAAATAGCAAGTAGCCAACTATTTTTTTTAGCTAATTTTAATTATATATAACAATTAATATGGCTGTCAAATAAAACCAATAATGAGTTACTACAAACCCTTTTTTCCAAGTTTCTATTTTTATTCTTGAAAATTCAATAAAAACCATTTAAGAAATATTGTCAATTGGTCGATTTTATAGGATAGAACATTAATTAAAGATTGGAATATATGAAAGGGATGGAAAAGATGCCCCAAAAAACAAAATCGCGCAGTTTAAAGTTTAAGCTGTTGGCTTTGATATTTTTCGGGATTATAATAACGGCAAGTGTTTTATTGGGAGGTTATTATTTTTCAGTTAACGGAGTGCGAATCGCTTCCGAAAAGGCCTACAATAAAATAATAATTGATGAAGTTCATAACAGGTTAAGATTCATTGTTGAATCAACTATAAGCTCTATTCAAGGGAAATATAAGGAACAAGCGATTGAGGAATCGGAAGCATTAAAGCTTGTTAAAGTTGAACTGGATAACATTCGATATGGAGAAAGTGGCTATTTCTTTGCTTACCAATATAATGGAGTTCGGTTGGTCGCGCCGGAAAACAAAGTCCAGGAAGGTAAGAATTTATGGGATCTGACCGACCCTAACGGGAAAAAGCCGATTCAGGAATTCGTCGCAACCGCAAAAAAAGGTGGAGGCTTTGTATCATATATTTGGTTAAATCCGGCTACCCAAAAGCAAGAACAGAAAGTATCCTATGTGGCGCCATTAAAGATTGGCGAAGCGGAAGTACTGATTGGAACCGGTGAATATCTCCCCTCGATTGAGTCTATAAGAATGGCGATTGGCAATATTTTTAGCAAAGACCAGGCTCAAAAAGCTGTATTGGCTTTATTAGTTGGCGCGATCACGATTATAATCGTTTTAGTCTTTATTCATCTCTACATATCCGTACAAATATCAAAACCTATTAACTCGGTTGTTAAGAATATTAAACAGATCGCTACCGGAGACTTTACCGGATTGATAAAAGTTTCAAACAAGGACGAAATCGGAGAGTTGGCCCAGGAGCTAAGTAAGATGGGAGAAAACCTTGCCGAGATAATCACTCAAGTACTTTATTCCGCGGCTCAAGTGGAAGAGACTGCTGAAGAAATTGCCGTAGGTAACCAGGATTTATCCCGTCGTACACAGGAGCAAGCTTCTACTTTGGAGGAAGTTGCAGCGACTATTGAGGAAGTAAATTCATCAATTCAAGTAACAACTTCCAACTCCGAACATGCAAACCAACTGTCCCGTTCAACCCTGGACGCGGTCAATGCCGGACAAGATTCGGTCCAGGAAACATTAAAGGCCATGGAACAGATTTCTACCAGTAGTCAAAAGATTGGAGATATTATCCGGGTTGTCAATGATATCGCCTTTCAAACAAATTTGCTGGCTTTGAACGCAGCAGTTGAAGCTGCCCGTGCCGGAGATCATGGCCGCGGTTTTGCGGTAGTCGCGGCTGAAGTTCGAAATCTGGCGGGAAGAACCAGTGAATTGTCAAAAGAGGTCGAAAGTTTAATTAGAGAAAGCGCTGAACGGGTTGACCGCGGTAATTCCCTGGTACGGCAATCCGCTGAACTACTCAACCAAATTGTTGAGAATACTAAAAAAACCGTTATGGAAATTACTAATGTAGCGTCGACTATGAAAGAGCAAGCGTCTGCGGGAGAGCAAATTCAAGTTTCTATTGAACAACTTAATCAAGTGACCCAACAAAACGCGGCAATGGTTGAAGAAATGGCGGCTTCCAGTATGATGCTGAGCACGGAATCGGGTAATCTTAATCGTATTGTAAACCGTTTTCAAGTATCTCAAAGTCTTCCTCAAAAAAAGATTAGCCATCAACCGATAGAAGCAGCAGTACTTGAACCAAAACCAGCGCCGACTGTTCAAAAAGATTTTATCGGTGACAGTTGGGAAAAATTTTAAGGAGATAATTTGGATGGATACAACTGATTTTATTAAACAACCTGATGATACCGATAATATTGAAGAACAAGTCCAACAAATTACTTTCTTGGTTGACACTGAAGAATATGGAGTGGATGCTCTAAAAGTTAAAGAGATAATTCGCTATTTTCCCCCAGTAAAAGTCCCAAATGCTCCGGAGCCGATCCAAGGAGTTATAAATTTCCGGGGTGATGTTATTCCGGTAGTCGACTTACGGAAAACATTTGGGCTTAGTCAGTTGCAGGTTGATCAATTTACCGTTATCGTAATTATTGAAAATGAAGGAAAGATCTTTGGGATGGCGGTAGACCGCGTTTTAGATATGGTTAATGTCCCAGTATCCAAATTAAATGAGAATTGTGGAACTACAATCGAAGGCAATCAAAAATATCTGAAAGCAATTGTTAAGATTAACGGCAGATTAATTTTAATCATAGATTTGGAGAAAGTAATAACCTTTGATACTGAAAAATTAACCTCAATGGACACTTAATTAATAGTTCATTCAAGTAGATGAACAAACCGTAATAATGGAGCAGTTTGATTGCTCCTTTTTTGTTTTTTTAGGTTTTGATTAAAAAAGTAGTTTGTTGATTTTAAACT
Source organism: Bacillota bacterium (assembly GCA_023435565.1). Classification (GTDB taxonomy): domain Bacteria; phylum Bacillota; class UBA4882; order UBA8346; family UBA8346; genus JAAYHS01. The sequence goes on along the minus strand of JAEYRN010000088.1, from coordinate 51,950 downwards.
AGGGTAATGATAAAATTTGTCCGTACAATATTTTGGAAATCTGGAGGTTGGGTTGGTGTTTGTTAGTAATGGGTGGGAAGACTATGAGTTGCTTGATACCGGAGAAGGCGAGCGGTTGGAACGTTGGGGCCGTTTTGTTTTACGGAGGCCGGACCCACAGGTCATTTGGCCGACTACATTAGGGAAAAAAGCTTGGGGCGAGGTTCATGGACATTATGCTCGAAATTCCAACGGCGGAGGCAGATGGAGTTTTTTAAAAGAGTTGCCCGAGCGGTGGTCTGTAAGTTATCGAACGCTAAAATTCAATGTCCGACCTACTGGTTTTAAGCATACCGGTCTTTTTCCGGAACAAGCCGTCAACTGGGATTGGCTTGATGGATTGATTAAAACTAGAAAAACATCGATTAGGGTGCTTAATTTGTTTGCTTATACCGGGGGTGCTACGCTAGCGGCTGCTTCAGCCGGAGCTGAAGTTTGTCATGTAGATGCCGCTAAAGGCATGGTCGCCTGGGCTAAGGAAAACGCAGCCCTTTCAGGCATGGAGGGAAAGCCGATTCGTTGGATTGTTGATGATACGATTAAATTTGTCAATCGTGAAAAGCGGCGCGGCAGACTATACCATGGCATTATTATGGATCCGCCTTCTTTTGGTAGGGGACCTAACGGGGAGATTTGGAAGATTGAGGATGAGTTATACGGGTTAACTCAAATTTGTGCCGACTTGCTTACGGAGGATCCTTTATTCTTCCTTATTAACTCATATACTACGGGTTTAGCTCCGGGAGTTTTGAATAACATATTGGCTTTGACTGTAGGGAGGAAACATACTGGAAGAATAACCTCCGCTGAAATTGGTTTGCCGGTATCGGCTTCCAAATTGACTCTGCCTTGTGGGGCTTCAGGGCGGTGGGAGGCTAAGGATTAGATTTTGAAAATTAAGATTATTTTTGAGGATAATCACCTGCTGGTGGTAGAAAAACCAGTCAATATGCTGACCCAGAGTGACCAATCCGGAGATTTGGACCTTTTTACATTTTTAAAAAATGACCTTAAAACACGTTATCAAAAACCAGGTAATGTCTATCTGGGATTAGTACACAGACTCGATCGGCCGGTGGGTGGAGTGATGGTTTTTGCCAAAACATCAAAGGCTGCCTCTCGTTTATCAGCCCAGATTCGGGAAAGGAAGTTTGAAAAATACTATTTAGCGGTAGTTCGTGGATTATTAATAAAAGATAATAACAGGTTGCATAATCATCTAGTCAAGGATTCCCGTCAGAATATTGTTTCTGTAGTACCAAAACCCATTCCCGGTTCTAAGGAAGCATTACTTGATTATACGGTCGTTGGGAAAAGGGAGCAATTAAGTTTTATAAAGATAGCTCTTGATACCGGACGTTCACATCAGATCCGAGTGCAATTAGCTGCTATCGGTCATCCGCTTTACGGCGACCAAAAATATGGGGCCAAGGTCAATCAACTTGGAGAACAGTTGGCTTTATTCTCTTCCAAACTCCGGTTCCAACACCCCATTACGAAAGAGTACTTGGAATTCAAATCAAGTCCTCCATCAATTTACCCTTGGACCATTTTTCATGATTTACTTGGTGTATGCTAATAAAATTCGGGTATACTATTGTAAAGATATTTATAAAGGAGGAAAAATAGTATGCCCAGAAAAAAATTGGAAGAAGTAGCTGACGGGATTTTTATGGAACCCGTTCCGATAACTCTTGGTGATGAAGTTAAAATTAAATATAAAGGGTTATTGGCTGAGGCAAAAGCTGAGAAAGTCTTTATTCATGCCGGATATGGTTCGGAATGGGAAAAACCGGTTGATATTCAGATGAAAAAAGGACGGGACGGTAGTTGGTCGGTTACCTTAAATATCGATGAACCAACCAACTTTAACTTTTGTTTTCACGATAATGCCCAAAATTGGGATAACAATTACGGACGTAACTGGTCTTATCAAGTACATACCGGAGATAATGTAACACATTGACAGTTGTTACTATAAATAAAAGGAAATTTTCAAAGGAAAATTATTGATTAGAGCGAACCTATAATATGAATAGTTTTAGGGGGTGTTTTCAGTAGATGAGAATTTTAATCGTCGATGATTCACCCTTAATGCGGATGATTATTAAAGATATACTTAAAAATGAAGGCTTTGAGGTTTATGAGGCCGGGACTACTCAGGAAGCTCAAAATCTTTCTTCCAGATTACAACCGGAATTAATAATTAAGGATCTGTTTATGCCCGACAGTGATGCTTTGGAATCAATCCGTCTTTTTCTTAAAGACAACCATAAAGTTAAAATCATTATTTGCACGACAGAAAGTTCACGGGAGCAGATACTGGAAGCCTTAAAAGCGGGGGCCCGGGATTTTATACTTAAGCCCTTGGAAAAGTCTCAGGTGATTAAAGTTATCAGTCGGGTTGCTTTTTCGTGAGACATCACAAGATTGTTGGCTAAATTTACATAAAGGATTGTTAAACCGTAAACCGAAACTACTCCGTAATACCATATTGCATTCGAGATGTAAGTTTTACTATATCTTTGAATGATATTTGGTATAAAAAGATACGGAGTGATTTTTTTGTTAAAAAAAATTCTGATTATCGGAGTAGTAATTGGAATTAGTTTAATGTTCATTCTTCCGAGCGACGCCAACCAGGACGAAGTAATCCTTGATGAACAGGTTGAGCTAGTGCTACCTGGTACCTTTGAATTGGTCGACGTCGATCAAGATCAAAAAGCGGAGTCGATTAAATTTGAATTAGAGATCAAAGCTTACCGGGAAGGAGATTTTGTTGTAACCGGCAATTTGGAAGGACAAAAAAAAGGTGAGTGGTTAGGCCTAGCTACCACGGTAACGCCTTTCAAATGGTCGCCTCAAAACTCTCGGATTGAAATGACATTTGCTACCGGTAATATCCAAAAGTATAAAATTTCCGGACCTTACCGGATTAACATCAGCCTTAAGGAAGACAATTGGGTGTTACCGGAACAAGTGGTAGGTTTCTCACCGGAATATCATTGGGATAGTTTCGAACCTCCGGTCACTGCCGGAAAAGGCGAAGTACAATCTCTTTCCGAGGCGGAACGGGCGGCGCAAACTTGGGCGGAGTTTAATTCGATTGAATTGGGTAAATTAATAGATATTAATTATAATTACGATAGATGGCAAGTTGATTATCAAGCGCGTCGAGGGGGTTCGGTCTTAAGATTTTTGGTGAATCCTCAAGGCTTGGTGAAAATGATTAAAATCTCAAAAAGGTAAACTAAATTCGTTCAAAGGTAATCGATTGTACACGATTAAAGGTACGGAGAATGCAATGTTTTCCGTACTTTTTATATTTACTAAAATCAATAGTGCCTTGACAGTGATTATATCAAAGTTTATATTTATTTTAATAATAGAACTGAGCTATTGGGGTGAATAGTATGGATCTCTTTTCATCTAGCGCGGAATCAAATCTCCAAAAAGAAGCTCCACTGGCTGCCAGGATGCGTCCACGGAACCTCGATGAATTTATGGGACAGGATGAGATAGTAGGGCCGGGGCGATTACTCCGAAGGGCAATTGAAGCTGATCGGTTAAGGTCAATGATTTTTTACGGACCGCCGGGGACTGGAAAAACAACTTTAGCACGAATTATAGCCAATACAACCAGCGCTGTATTTGAAAGCCTTAATGCCGTTACTGCCGGGGTAGCTGACATCCGGCGGCTTATTTCCGAAGCCCGGGAACGTTATCAACTTTACCAGCGTAAGACGATCTTATTCGTTGATGAAATCCACCGTTTTAATAAATCACAACAAGACGCTCTACTTCCGGCAGTGGAAGACGGTACGGTTTTATTGATTGGGGCCACTACCGAAAATCCTCTCTATGAAGTGAATTCACCATTAATATCCCGGAGTATGATTTTTAGATTTTCTACTTTGACTAACAGTGCTTTGAAACGGATTATTAACAATGCTCTTTTAGACAAGGAACGCGGTTTGGCTGATTACCGGGTAGAATTGGATGAATCCGCCCTGGAGTTTCTAGTAAATAAAGCTGACGGTGACGCCAGAATCGCTTTGAATGCTCTTGAACTTGCGGCGCTTACTACCAAATCAGAGCCGGACTCCGGAAAAGTACATATAACTTTAGAGATTTTGTCCGATTGTATCCAACAACGGCCTATCGATTACGATCGGGACGGACAGAACCATTATGATACTATATCTGCTTTTATTAAGTCGATGCGGGGCTCCGATCCTGACGCCGCCGTTTATTATCTGGCAAGAATGCTAAGCGCAGGAGAAGACCCAAAGTTTATAGCTCGGAGGATGATTATTCACGCTGCCGAAGATGTAGGCAATGCCGATCCTAGGGCTTTATTGGTAGCGGTTGCAGCGGCACAGGCATTGGAGATGATTGGGCTACCTGAGGCTCAGATTCCCATGGCCCAGGCGGCTATTTATATTGCTACCGCCCCTAAGTCTAATGCCGGCTGCCAGGCAATCCATCAAGCTATGTCCGATGTTCAAAATTATGAAAACCAGACAGTCCCTGCCCACTTGCGTGACTCCTCCCATCCCGGCGCTTCCCGGTTGGGAGACGGTATCGGTTACCTCTACCCTCATGATTACCCATGTGGGTTTATCAAACAAGACTATTTACCAGCTAACCTTTTGGGAAAAATATATTATCAACCGACCAACCACGGCTATGAAAAAGAAATCCAGGATTATTTGGAACGGATTCAATCAAAAATCAAAACCGAGGGATAAAATGGCTTTACCCCGTATTGTAATCGATATTCCTAAAATAGTCCGTAATCTTCAACTGATCCAAAAAAAATGTTATCAGCAGGGTGTTATTTTAAATGGAGTAGTTAAAGGGCTGGCCGGCGATTTGAAGATTGTGGAGGCGTTGGTTGCCGCCGGGCTGAGGGAATTGGGCGATTCCCGGATTGAAAATTTGGAACGGTTTAGTGTCTTAACAGGAGTAAACCGAGTTCTACTGCGGCTCCCCAGTATTAGTAAATTGGAAAAAGTAGTCCGGTTTACCGATACCAGTCTGAACTCAGAACCGGAAACAATCGCTTCGATTGATGGAATCGGGGGCCATCATCGGATTATGTTGATGGTGGATCTAGGAGATAGGCGCGAAGGCGTTTTAGAAAATGAAATAATTGAATTAGCACGTTTTTGCAGTAAATTGAAACATACGGACATTATTGGAGTCGGGGCTAATTTTTCTTGTTTTGCAGGTGTAAAACCGACGCCGAATAAGCTAAATAAATTGATCGCCATCGCGAATCTGTTAAAAGAGGAATTTCATTTTCCGATACAGTACGTTTCGGGAGGGAATTCCAGCAGTCTCCCTATGTTATATTCGGGTTCGCTCCCTTTAGGAATAAATCATCTTCGTATTGGAGAAGGGATTTTGTTAGGGCGGGAAACTTTAACCGGCAAGATTATTCCGGATTTATTTTCCGACGCATTTATAGTAGAAGCTGAAGTGTTGCAGAGCCGATGGAAACCCGCTCTTTCCGATGGAGAAATCGGTTGTGATGCTTTCGGACGAAAACCGGAGTTTCCGGAAGTTAAGGATGGATATCGACTATTGGTTAATCTCGGCCAACAGGATACCGCTTTATCCGGACTAACCCCGTTGGAGCCGGGAGTTGAAATTTTAGGCGGAAGTAGTGACTATTTAATATTGGCAAGCCGAGAACAGATAAAGGTTGGGGCTGCGATTCGTTTTTTACCGAGTTATTGGGGACTTTTAGCATTAATGACCTCGCCCTATGTGGAAAAGTTTTATGAATACTAATATTGATAAGAATGTACTTCGATGTATCTGGTTAGATTATTTATATTAATAAATTATTAATATGGTTAAATTATTTATTGACAGTGCGGTGGAGGTATGGTAGGATTTAAATAAATCCTAGTAAATTAGTAGGAATTAAAAAATACTGTGTTTAAATTAATTACTAAGAAGGGATGCAAGATGAAACGAATTTACCTCGACCATGCCGCTACTACTCCAGTTGATCCGAGAGTATTGGAAGAAATAATGCCATACTTTGTCGAGTCATTTGGTAATCCTTCCAGCATTCATTCATTCGGGCGGGATAATCGGAAAGTCATCGAAGACGCTAGGTCAGTAATCGCTCGGGAAATCGGCGCCGCCGAACCAAGAGAGATTATCTTTACCGGTAGCGGTTCGGAAAGCGATAACATGGCTTTGCGGGGAGTGGCTTTTGCCTATCGTGACCGGGGCAATCATATCATAACCTCTGCCATCGAGCATCATGCGGTTTATGATACATGTAAGTTTTTAGAAAAACAAGGGTTTGAACTGACGATCATCCCAGTGAACAGACAAGGGATAGTCAACCCCGATGATATACTCAACGCTTTGACCGACCGTACGATTTTGGTTTCAATAATGCATGCCAATAATGAGGTTGGAACGATTCAACCAGTTGCGGATATTGGAAGGTTATTAAGGGAACGTAAGGTGATTTTTCATACCGACGCCGTTCAAACAGTAGGCTCAATTCCGGTAAATGTAAACGACCTTTCAGTGGATCTTCTGTCAATGGCTGCTCATAAATTTTACGGACTGAAGGGCGTCGGCGCATTATACGTCCGTAAGGGGATAAAATTGGAACCTTTGATCTTAGGTGGGGGCCAAGAACGGAACCGGCGGGCTGGAACGGAAAACATTGCCGGAATCGTCGGTATGGCAAAAGCGTTAAGTTTGGCCAATTCCGAATTGGAGCAGAGTCAAAAACGAATCACCGCTTTAAGGGATTATTTAATCGACTCAGTGCTCTCCCGGTTCGATCACGTCCGTTTAAACGGCGATCGGAACTTGAGATTGCCCGGAAATACCAACTTCAGTTTTGAGTTTATTGAGGGAGAATCACTATTACTGAACCTTGACCTTAAAGGGATTGCCGCATCAAGCGGTTCGGCTTGCACTTCCGGATCGTTGGAGCCGTCTCATGTACTTTTAGCAATGGGAATTTGTCATGAAATTGCTCATGGCTCGCTCCGCCTAACTTTGGGTAAATCGACCACCAGGGAAGAGATCGATTATTTACTGGATATTTTACCCGAGATTGTCGCCAAACTCAGAGCGATGTCACCGCTTTATAATTCGGAGCGAAGGGAGTGTTCGACATGTACACTGAAAAGGTAATGGACCATTTTCAAAACCCGCGTAATGTGGGTGAAATATCCGGCGCAGACGGAATCGGGGAGGTTGGAAACGCAGTTTGCGGGGATATTATGAAAATCTATTTAAAAATAGAAGGTGATCGGATCGCCGATGTCAAGTTTAAGACATTTGGCTGTGGAGCGGCCATCGCTACTAGCAGTATGGTCACGGAGATGGTTAAAGGCAAGACCCTTGACGAAGCTTTACAAATAACGAATCGGGCGGTGGCGGAAGCCCTTGACGGACTGCCCCCTCAGAAAATGCATTGTTCTAATTTAGCGGCTGACGCGCTGCATAAGGCGATTGAGGATTATCGGGCTAAAGTCGTTACGCGTTAAAAGTACCGCGTTAAGCGATGATTGGTCTTTTTAGCTCTTATTTTTAAACAGGCTTGGAAGTATCACGGAGCCCGGTGAAACTGGGCTTTAGAATGAATTTACTGCTTAGCCGTGGGTTTTAATCCGCGGCGGACATGAAATTAAAACCCATGATAGGGTAAATAAACCATGATTTTCACGCGTAACGAATATAAGAACGGATGGTTTAATGGCAACGGTTATCGTAGCAATGAGCGGGGGAGTTGATAGTTCAGTCGCGGCTGCCCTCCTTCTAGAACAAGGTCATGAAGTAATCGGGGTGACAATGCAGCTTTGGTCCCCTGAATTGCCTTATGGAAACGCAGCGGAAGACGGTTGTTGTTCATTAGAAGCAGTTGAAGACGCGCGGGCGGTTGCCAATAAGCTGCGGATTCCCTATTATGTTTTGAATTTACACGAGTCTTTTCGTGAAAATGTAATTGACAATTTTGTCGCCGAATACCTTCAAGGCCGGACTCCGAATCCTTGTATTGTCTGTAACCAGCGCCTCAAATTCGCCAAATTGTTGGATAAGGTAAAGGCTTTGGGGGGCCAGTATGTGGCTACCGGCCATTATGTTCGGAATGATTATGATTCCGTTAAGGGCCGTTGGTTATTGCGTAAAGGGAACGATTTGACCAAAGATCAGAGTTATGTTTTATACGGACTGAACCAGGAACAGTTGAAGGAGAGTCTATTTCCGCTTGGAGGTTTTACCAAAGCGGAGATTAGAAAAGAGGCCGAGCGATTCGGATTAGCGGTAGCTTCTAAACAGGAAAGTCAAGAAATTTGTTTCGTTCCCGATCAGGATTACCGGCGCTTTATTGAAGAATACCGGCCGGGCTCCACTAGATCAGGGAAAATTGTGGATCTGGAAGGGAAAATCTTAGGGGAGCATACCGGGATAACTAATTTTACCATAGGACAACGAAAAGGGCTTGGAATTGCCGCAGGGGTACCCCTGTTTGTAACCGCCATCGACCCGGAGCGAAATGAGGTAATTGTAGGACCGGCGGAAGCGGTTTTTACCAAGAAGTTGTTGGCTGCCAATCTTAATTGGATCGCCTTTGATCGGCTTGATCGGGAATTAACGGTAGAAGCGAAAATCAGATATACGGCCAAGCCCGCTCCGGCACGAATCAAAGCTTACGAAAATCAAGCTGAAGTCATCTTTGACGAACCGCAACGGGCGGTGACACCTGGACAAGCAGTGGTTTTTTACCAGGAAGACCTGGTATTGGGAGGGGGAACTATCGAAAGAGCTATTGAATGAAGGGATTAACTCTCTTTCCGGTGGAAATAATATTTTCGGAAAGAGGTGAAGCAGATAATGAACAAGGTCATTCGTAGTTTGGTTGCCGGAAGTTTAGTCGGGGCTGCGGTTGGTTTGGTAATGTTGGCTGGCCGAAGACGAGGAATGATGAATGCCAGGCAGGTCAATAGCGCCCATGGTGCTATGAAAATGGTTCGTGATAACACAATGAGGTGGACTTCAGCTCTAAAAAACGGCACTGAAGCCTTTTCACGCAGAATGGCGCGGAGGATGACATGAAAAACAGGGGCTGTCTTGATAAACTAACAAAATCGAGACAGCCTTTTTTCGTGTCCTCCTTTTTCATGGTATAATATTATTAGTAAAGGATTATGTTTTTTTGCCACAGAGACACAGAGACTCAGAGGAAAATATATTTTTTAAAACTCTACCTCTGTGTCTCCGTGTCTCTGTGGCTAAATAGTTTTTATTTAATAAAAGGAGAAACGATTTATGGGATATCATTACATATTGTTTGACCTCGACGGCACACTAACCGATCCTGTAGTCGGAATAACCAATTCCGTTATGTATGCTCTCAAAAAATACGGCATTGAGGTAAGTAACAGGAGTGAGCTGTATAAATTTATCGGCCCTCCTTTATGGGATTCATTTGAATCATATTACGGGTTTTCAAGAGAGGAAGCTAAAAATGCCGTTGAATACTATCGGGAATATTATCGGGAAAAGGGAATTTACGAAAATTCGGTTTATGATGGGATTGAAGATTTACTTAAGAGGTTAAAAGAGAAAAACAAAATACTTATTGTCGCGACATCCAAACCTGAAGTGTTTGCTAAACAAATATTGGTGCATTTTGATATTGCAAAATATTTCACTTATATTGCCGGAAGCAACCTTGATGGAACAAGAGTAAAAAAAGGTGAAATAATAAAGTATGCCCTTGAGAATTGCAATATTACCGACTTATCAAAGGCAATAATGATTGGAGACAGGGAGCATGACATTTTCGGCGCCAAAGAGGTCGGCATCAGTTCAATTGGTGTTTTATTCGGATATGGCGACCGGGAAGAACTAGAGAAAGCAGGCGCGGATTTTATTGTTGCAACGGTTGAAGATATTGGGAAAGTTTTGTTGGAAATTCGAACATTAAATAGCGTTTAAGATCTCCACCAAGCGAAGCGAACAAAACTCCACGCTATGCTTGGGAGGATAGAAAAGGCTTCGCCAAAGTATGTATGGATTCAAGTGTTCTGTTAGTAAAAGATTGGAGAGGTTCAGTGGGTTTTGCCGAATTGGCTGATGCTCCGTGAAAAGGGGCACATTGCTGCGTTGCTTGGTCGCTGCGGTACTCACCGTACATCAAGTACGCCTCCGTTCCTCGCTCCCGGCGCGTCTTGCACTGTACCCCTTTTGACGGAGCGAATGAATAAACTGAAAGTTCAGCCAATTCGGCAAGGGTTTCACACCAGCGCGTTTGGGTCAATTGCGCTGGTTCTCGGGTACCGACTAAGTGGCTAAAATGATAATTTTGATATATTCGATTTATATAATGAACGTGACACTTTTAGGTGTAGCAAGTAAAAGGTCCTTATAGGACTAGTCAAACCACCCGCTATGCAGGTGGTCATGACTTGCTCCTTGCCAATATCCCCAGTTTCTCCAGTTGCTGCGGGTTACTCTCCAGGGCCACTTTGGCCACGGCCCTCAAATCCGATATCCATTTTGCTAAGGTATCCAAAGCTTTGTCCCTGGTTTCGGTCGCTTCTTGGGCTTCGCCGCTTTCTTTCTTTTGGGCGATGTGTTTGGTGAAAACCTGGTCGATCAGGTCCGACTCTTGCTCAAGTTTTGCTTGGGTGTAGCCATAGGCGGAGATTAGCGTCATTAAATCCGTATCTTTCAGGATGTTGGCATAAAAGGCTTTTGCTTGTTCGAGCCAACCGGAGAGGCTGCGTTTCCGATCGCCGTAGAGCATGGTTGATTTATTCGCTTTAACGTTGTCTTTAAAGGCGACTCTGGCGATTTTAAGGGTTTTCATATATTGTTGTTCCGCTTCTTCCCATACGGTGTCCAGTTCGGCGGTGGCCGCCACCTGTTCGCCGTATTCTTTTTTTTGGGCGTTTTGGAGGGTTTCGGCATTGTTATACAAGGCCTTCCCGTTGTTCAGTTTTTCCTCGGAGTAACCGTAAGCCGCCAAAGCTTGTTTGATGTCAACGTTTTGGAGGGCGTTTTCGATCATTACTCGTGATGCTAAGAGGAATTGGTCGATCCGGGTTTTTTCATGTGCCATCATTCAACACTCCTTTGGTTTTTTTATATTTGAAAGAAGGCTAATTTGACTATTGTTTATTAGCAATCCTCCAATTCGTTATAAATGATTTTTGTTTCCGGCACAACGGTTCCTACGTGCGGCCCAATGATTTTTTGATGCGGCGGAACCATTTTTTTGAGCGGCGCAATGATTTTAGGGTGCGGCCGAGCGATTTTTTGGCGCGGCGGAACTGTTTTTTCGAGGGGCACAGTGATTTTGGGATAAGGCCCGACGTTTTTTTCAGGCGGCGGATTGATTTTTAATCGCGGCGCAACGATTTTAAGATACGGCGTATTTTTGTAATTTAGGCAATAATCTCTTTTATAGATAAATTTTGGAAAAGTTTATGAACAATATAACATATATTGGAATGGGTTACAAGATTTATTTGGAAATTTTTTGTGGTAGAAAGTAAAAGAAAATGCCTCCATCGACTGGACAATTAAGGAGAGCGTGAAAGCAAAGCTAAAAGTCATTGTCAAACGAATCTTGCGCCAATATGGTTATCCGCCCGACATGCAAATGCTGGCGACGGAGACGGTGTTGTTTTTTTGTGCAGATGGATTGAGAGGATTGGAAGAGGGGAAGAGTGTATTTAATTTACAATTTACAATGTATAATTTGCAATTGACGATTATAAAAACCTATACTTGAATGCCAATGTTTGATAAGCAATCTATCACTTAGCCGGATTGACCACTACTCATGCCGATGGTATAGGTATTTATGAACTTTATCCCGATGGAAAAAAGTTTATAAAAACTACTAACATCACCTAAAATTGGACAGACTACCTATGATAAATCAACAATCTTAGGTGGTCCATGCCCGTTAAAAAGCTCTTTTTTATTCTGTTAATTATTCCATTGGCAGGTTACATTCTTTTTTTATCAAGAGCGATTATCAGTCCTTTTATAATGGCTTTTTTTTTGGCTTATGCAATTAACCCCCTGGTTGAGTTCTTACAAAAAAGAGGTGCACGGCGTGAATATGCTATTATAACGATCTATTTCGCTTTGTTTCTAATAGCTGCGGTAGTTATTGGGATAATTATGCCCTGGTTGGTCGAGGACATGACCAAAGTCTTACAAAGGTTGCCCAACGTTTATAAAGATTTTGAGCAACTCGGCGGCAAATTAAGCAGGATCTATTGGAAGCTGCCGATTAATATTAAACCGATTGTGGCTCAGATAATAGCGCGGTTGGAGACTCTGCTGCGAAACACATTAATTCAAATGGCGGAGACAACTGTAAATCTTATTTCCAGAGCTATTATTTTTATCTTGGTTCCGATTTTAGCCTATTATATCAGTCGGGATTACCCGAGATTAAAACAGCAAAGTTATTGTTGGTTAACTCAAAATCTTGGGAACCATTGGACCCGTACCTTTTTAAAATTGGATGCAGTCTTAAAAATTTATATCAGGGGCCAATTGTTAACCACAATGATTGTGGGACTGCTGATCGGTATAGGCTTGAGTATATTGGGAGTAGAAGGTGCGTTTTTATTCGGTATGGTGGCCGGAGTTTTTAACTTAATACCATATTTCGGTCCGGTCCTAGGGGCGATACCGATTGTATTATTAGCATTATTAAAGTCGCCCTGGGTCGCCTTATATGTGATAATAATATTTCTTGTCGTCAACCAATTGGAAGTTATGGTGCTTGTTCCCCGGATTATCGGTGGCAGCTTAAAAATCCATCCGATTACGGTTGTTTATTTGATATTGGTGGGGAGTAAAATCGGAGGGTTAGTCGGGATGGTATTCGCTGTGCCTTTGGGAACTATTATTTTGATATTAATTAAAAGTTTTTATGAAAAATCTTTTGGACTAGCGAATAACGAACCAATTTCGGAAAAACTTGAATTTAATGACCTTGAGTTAGATTGACAAGTATTACCGGATTGGTTATGATTGATAATACAGTTATTGAATAATTTTATGTTATTCGTTTTTTTTAATAATAAAAGGCGGGTATAGTCCGCTTTTTAAGTTAAAGATGTGTCTTAAGGTTTTAAATGAACTCTCTGTGTCTCAGTGTCTCTGTGGCAAAAATCATTATTGGCCACAGAGGCGCAGCGGCACAGAGAAAAATTATTTGAATGACTAAAAAGCGAGGGTCACTTGGTGCGGATTCGTAAATTGCTGTTCTTAATATGTTTGGCTTTACTATTACTGGCCGTAAGCGCCCCCTTAACGGCAGAACCCAGGAAACAGGTCTTAATAATCGATATTCCCCGTCTTACTTTTGAAGATATAAATGATACTCCTAATTTTAGAAATTTCTTTGCCGGTGGTGCTGTCGGTCTGATGACTGTTCCCGTTGAACCGGTGACTCTTGAAAAAGTCTATCTGGGATTTAATGCAGGGACTCAGTTAAAACCTTCACCCCAGGACAGTTTATTGATTTTAAACGCAAATGAAGAGTATAATCACCTTTCTGCAGGTGAACTATTTCAGTCGTTAACCGGATATAAAATAAACGGTAATAAAGGGGTTCATCTCGGACTTGCAAAAATAATTCAATTAAATACCGGTTCACTGAGTCAAAATGTCGGACGCTTCGGTTGGTTGTTGCATCAAAATTCATTCAGGACGGCTGCTATTGGTAACGCTGACGCCGCGTATCCAAACCGCTGCGGCGCTCTTTTATTAATGGATGAAAGAGGCTTGGTTGATTTGGCGGCGTTGGGGAGGGAAACGCTGAAAATTGATCCGAACTTTCCCTTTGAACTGATGACTGATAATGATAAGATTATCTCCTATTGGTCGGCATTTAAAAAAGAAGCTGATGTAATTGTTATTACTCTCGGTGATTTTGAACGGTTGGAAAGGTTTGCCTCATATTTAAACGATGAACGGTGGAACTATTACCGACGCTCGATTATGAAAAGATACGACCGGCTTTTAGGCGGATTGCAAGCGACGATTGACCATAAATCCACCTTAATGGTACTTTTTACCGGAGTTACTCCCGGGAGGAAAGCTAAAATTGGGGATAAGTTGACACCGGTAGCCATTAGTTCGCCAGAGCTCAAACCAGGGATTATTTACTCACAAAGTACCAGAAAAGCCGGGGTAGTTAGTGAATATGACCTTCCGGCAACCATCCTTAAATTTTTGGGGATTAAGAAATCGGGCCGCTTTAACGGCCAACATTTAAAGTCTGTTCCGGGAGATTGGGGTCAAGTAGTAAGTCTCCGTCCGGAGTTAGTCCAAAACTACGGGGTCCGTTGGCCGTTGCTTACCGGTTATGCATACATTTTAATCGGTTCGATCTTAGCAGGAATAACCGGTTTAATCTTTAAATGGCACGCCATTGTTTTTAAATTCCTAACCTATACCTATCTATCATTACTAATGATTCCGGCAGTGTTTTTGATAATGGCGGCCTTTAATCCGTTAAATTGGTTTTCGATTATTGGTTTGACTCTGGCTTTAGTCGCCTTGTTTTTTGGAGTAGCGGTTTGGTTAAAGGGAAAAGAACCTTTCCATATTTTATCTTTGATCTGTTTGACAACGGTAATCATAATTGTCATTGACGGTCTGGGTAATGGTTTTTTGGAATCCAACTCATTTTTAGGCTATTCGTCGGTTGCGGGAGCACGTTTTTATGGAATTGGCAATGAATATATGGGATTTCTTTTAGGGGCCTATACGGTATATCTAGCTATAAATTTTAAAAACCTTGAAAAATATCAAGGGCTAGTTCTCCAGTTAGGAATGTGGTTGACTGCTTTATTAGTTTCCCACCCGAATTTTGGAGCAAATATTGGCGGCGGTTCTACGGTAATACTTGGCTTGGGAATCACCAACCACCTTCTTTTAAGAAAAAAAATTAACTTCAAAGAAATCGGGATTTTTTTCTTATCGTTAATCGCTTTGTTAACAGTAGTGGGAATCTGGGACTTTTTCATTAATAAAAGCAGTATGACCCATTTTGGACAGATGCTCTTTTTAATAAAAGAAGAAGGTTTTCAAGTTATTAAAGAAATGGTATCCCGCAAATGGGAAATGAATCTTCGACTAATTGATTATTCACCATGGTCTAAAGTATTATTGGGTGTGTTAATATTAGTTCCGTTACTTTACTATAAACCCTCGCAAAAAATCATCGAGCTGCTCCGGAAGTATCCGGATTCATTAAGAGGTTTTTTAGGTTTGATTTTTACCGCATTCATCGCTTTAGTAGTTAACGATTCCGGGATTGTTGCGGTAGCCACGATGCTTATCTTTGGCGGTGTCTTACTACTTTTGGTATTGTTTGAAGAACAAGACAAAAGGAGTCTGTAAATGGGTACGACGAAGATCAAGGTTACAGAGGGGTTGACAATTGAAAACCTGGTTAAGGAGTTAATTGATGCCGGAGGAAAACGAGTAATTATTGAAGCGGCTGAAGAAGCAACAATTCTTAATAATGAGGTCAATTTAAGGCTCCTTAAATTTTATGCTGAAGAAGAGGAAAAAGAAATCGTCATTAATACGGATGACGTCGTATTAAGAGGTTTGGCCCATAAAATTGGGATTTCGACTTTGAAGGAGAACCAATTGCCTTTTTCTAAAGGCAGGGTTGAACCGGAGGCGGCTTATCAAAGGGCAAAAATTGAAATAGCCGCTTCTCCTGAGACCGAAAACGAAATGACCGGCTTCGGATGGACCCAATGGCAGGGCGGGTTACCGATTGCGATCATTATCTCAATGTTTAGTTTGATTCTAGCCTGTTGGTGGGTTTTTCAACCCCGGGCGGTAATCCTTGTCTACCCTAAGGAACAATCTTTTAATTTTTCCGCCGACGCTCAAATTGGAACCGCTTTTAACTCCCAAGAGCTTTTAGAGGGTAAGATACCTGCCAAACTATTGGAAAAAGATAACCAAATTAAGGTACAGACCATTACCACCGGTTCGAAAATTGTGGGTGTAACTCCGGCGGTTGGGATACTTACATTGATTAATAGTACCGGACAACCGATAGTCCTACCTAAAGGAAGCGTCGCCATAGGAAAGGCCGGGGTTGGATTTCTCACTGACCGGGATGTTTTGGTTCCAAAACGGTATACCAAATATCAAGACGGAATTGCCGTAGGTGAAGAATACGGCCGCGCTCAAGTGAGTATTACCGCCGAAAAGAAAGGGACCATCGGTAATCAACCGGCCAAAGCCATATCGACTCTGAATGGAAAACATCGCCGTTTTTTAAAGGTGATTAATTCCGCACCTACTAGAAACGGATCTGATAAGAAAGTTGCGGTAGTTACTCTTAATGATGTTAAAAAAGGGGAGATTGAGGCTAAGCGGCAAATGCAGTTGGTAGGGAATGAGGAGGTATCTGCCCTTACCGGCAAGGAATACCTTAACCATTCTGATTTGGCCTTTACGGAAATAATTAGAATTAGAAATGAGCCCGATATTGGGGACGAAAGCGATCTAGTTCAAACTACCCTTGACTATCGTACTTCGGTTTTAACCCCTTTAAAGGATGATGTTTTAAAATATCTGGTCCGTAAGTTTGAGGAAAGTATTCCCCAAGGTTTTCAACGAAAAAATGAGCAAGTAGCATTAACGGTGGTCAAACCCAGGGAATTTACGACTAATAAAGCCCGGTTGAAACTGGAAGGGAAGGGTTTGATCAAGGGAGTCTTGGACTCCGGAAAAATCAAAAATTTAATTAAAGGAAAGACCAGAGATGAGGTAACGGATTTATTGACTCAGCAGAATGAAGTAGCCCATTTTAAAATTAACATCAAAAACAATTCTCAAAAATTGCCTAATCATGCTTTTCAGATAAAAATAGTTTTACCTGCGGGAGGCCAAGAATAGGCGATACAATGGAATTGAAAAATCTCGGATATACTGACTTAAAAGTATCAAAGCTCTGTTTTGGAACCCTTACTGTTGGCCCTCATCAGAAAAATTTTTTGCCTGAGAAAGCAGCCGATTTATTTTGTCAGGCTTATGAGTTAGGGGTTAACTTTTTTGATACCGCAGAAATTTATGGTGTTTATCACCCAATAGCGTTGGCAATACGGAGATATCCGGAAATGGTTATAGCAACCAAGTCATATGCGATAACCGCCGCCCAAATGCAAGCTAGTATTGAAAAGGCCAGAACGGAATTGGATCGGGACTATATTGATCTTTTTTGTTTGCATGAAATGGAGAACGCTGCTTCATTAAAGGGTCACCGGGAGGCACTTGATTATTTAACCGAGGTAAAAGCCAAAGGAATTATAAAAGCGATTGGAATCTCCACTCATACTGTTGCCGGAGTAAGGGCGGGAGCGACTGAACCGGCGGTTGAGGTCATTCATCCATTGATAAACCGGGAAGGAATTGGAATCCGGGACGGTTCGGTCGCGGATATGGTGGCTGCAATTCGGACCGCTAAAGAATTCGGGAAAGGTATCTATGGGATGAAAGTGTTGGCAGGCGGTCATTTAATAAATGATGCTGCAGCGGCTATCAAGTTTATTACCGATTTGAATTGTGTTGACTCCATCGCTATCGGCATGCAATCGCTGGCTGAAATAAAAACGAACCTGGCTTTATTAGAGAGTTTACCTGCACCGCCGGATTTAGTTTCCGAAATAAGTCAAACAGAGCGGTTTCTACATGTGGCTGGTTGGTGTCAGGGATGTGGCCGTTGTTTGACCAAATGTCAATTCGGAGCATTGAGCTTGAATAATGGCAGGGTTCATGTGGATCGGGACAAATGTGTTTGTTGCGGTTATTGCGCTCGTATTTGCCCTGAATTTTGTTTAAAAATATGTTGAGGTATCTAACAATATGCGATGGATGGGTCTGGATGTAGGTCAACGCCGAATCGGGATTGCGCTCAGCGACCCTTTGGAGCTTTTTGCACAAGGGTACTCGGTTCTGGAACGGAGCGCTTCCCTTGGGAAAGATATTCAAGCATTAAATGAAATAATCATTAAGGAAACGGTTGAAGGAATTGTAGTGGGTCTTCCTAGAAACATGAATGGCACTGAAGGGGTTATGGCGGAAAAGGTCAGGGCTTTTAGCCGGAAGTTAGAGGAAAAAAACAATATTCCTTTAATTTTTTGGGATGAAAGGCTTTCTACTGTCGCTGCCGAAAGGGTTCTTTTGGAAGCGGATCTATCAAGAAAAAAAAGGAAACAAAAGATTGATCAAGTTGCGGCTGTGTTTATTCTTCAAAATTATCTCGACTCCCGGAGAAAGAAATAAAATTTACTTTTAACGTTTTAGAGAATTAAGATTAACTGAACGGGTAAAATATCCAAGATATTAATAGCTTTGGAATAAACACAGGTCAATTTGATTAATATGGTGTATATATTTATTAAAAAAATGGAGGCGCAATTATGACGGAACAAGAAACGAACTGGATTACCTTGGTGGATGAAGACGGGCATGAACATCGTTTTAACCTCTTAAATGTGGTGGAAGTTAATGGTTTAAAATATGCGGTCATGCTCCCGGAAATACCTCAAGAGGAAGAAGATGAAGAGGCGGTAATCTTCAGAATTGACACTGATGAGGCTGGTGAGGAAATCCTGGTCGATATCGAAGATGATGATGAGTTCGCCAAGGTTTGTGAAGTATTGGAAGACATGTACGAAGAAGATGAAGAAGGACCGGAAGAACAATAAGTATTTTCAGGGAACGAATTTTCTAGTATAATGTTCACCAGGAGGATGATTTTCGAGTGCGTCAAAAAATAACCTCTTGGGTAAGAAACAACAATGGTTTATCAATAATCAGATTTGATTCGAATAGTTTTTTTACAAAGATTTTTCGACTGAAGTTTTGGCAAGACCACCCTCGGTTCGGGGGTGGAATTATCATTTCGGCTGTTTTTATTGTTATTTTTCTGACAGCTTTTTTTTGGAATTTTTTCCCGGTTGATCCTGGTTCGGCTCAATTACAGATTTTTGAGGTTCCTTATGGGACATCCTTACGCCAAGTCGGGTCCCAGTTACATGCACGCGGAATTATTCGTAGTGGAATGGCTTTTGAAATTTATATCCGCTTAAACTCTAAAAAACGAATGGTTAAAGCGGGAAGGTGTCAGTTAGGGCCGGGGATGAACCTGTTTCAAATCGTTAAAGAATTAAGACGGGGGATTCCGGGTCAAATTAGGATAACTGTTCCGGAGGGACTGACTTCAACAGAGGTAGCCACCTTATTTTCAACCAAGGGTTTGGCAAACCGCGACCGTTTTCTGGCGCTTATTAAAGATACACAATTCATCAGCGGGATTGTAGGCGAAGAGTGGCGAGGTATACCGGAAGGGTTGTTGTTTCCGGATACTTATGATTTTAGCCTTAATACCACTGAAGAAGAGATTATTACTAAAATGTTGAAACGGTTTGAGGAAGTTTTTGAAGCAGAAGTCGGCGTCGTAACCCCGTTGCAAAAACGTGAAATAGTTATTATCGCATCGATTGTTGAAAAAGAAGCTAAAAAAGCGGATGAACGGCCGATAATCGCCGGTGTTTTTTATAACCGATTAAGACGAGGTTATCCTTTACAATCATGCGCTACCGTTCAATATGCTCTGGGAAAACATAAGGAGCGCCTCTATTATAAAGATTTGGAGGTTAGTTCACCATATAATACTTATCGTTATAGCGGTTTACCTCCTGGACCCATTGCCAACCCCGGTTTGGCTTCAATAAGAGCATCGGCGGCTCCGGCTAATGTCGATTATCTTTATTTTGTGGCCAAGCCTGACGGTGGGCATGTTTTTAGCAGTACTTATCAACAACATCTAATTGCCCAGAGAATGGTCGAACGAGGTAACCGGCAGTAGTTGAAACAAAATTGTGATTTGATTATTAATATAGTTAAACCGGGACTTCGAAAAGTGGAGTTCCGGTTTAACTTCTAAAATTTGATTATTGGGTGCGTGCACTTAATAATAATCGAACGGTGTTTAAAGTATCATATCTGAAAAATGATTACGATTACGAGCACCGCTTCGCTGAGCACGAGCACGATTTAGGAAAAGCTATCAATGCTTGTCGATCGCATCAACTTCTTTTTTAATTGTTGATGTGGACCGATATCTAAGAATACCGATTGTCACTCTTTAGGTGAAAGACTACTTTTATAAGGATTGTTGGGATGAACGATCATTTAATAATTGCCACCAGTAGTAATGGTACTGTAAGGATTTATTCCGCTCTCTCTTCCGAGACAGTTGAAACCGCCCGTAAAATCCATAATACTTGGCCAACCGCAACTGCCGCATTTGGAAGAGTATTAACCGGAACTTTGATTACCGGAGCAATGAGTAATAATCCTTATCGTTTAACAGTTAAATTTTCCGGAGATGGTCCTCTAGGTACCGTTTTAGCTGTTTCTAACTTACGGGGAGAGGTTAAGGGTTATCTGGATAACCCTCAGGTTGACTTGAATTTAAACCGGTTTGGTAAATTGGATGTTGGAGCTGCAATCGGTTCCGGAATAATTACCGTTATCAAAGATTATGGTTTAAAAAATCCTTACCACGGATTAGCGCCACTCCAAAACGGTGAAATAGCCGCGGATTTTTCCTATTACTTTGCTAAATCGGAACAAACTCCTTCGGCTGTTTCTTTAGGGGTGCTGGTTGGTCAGGATGGCTCAGTTAAAATGTCCGGTGGACTAATTATCCAATTGATGCCCGGGGCTTCCGAGGAAAAAATTAATTTTTTGGAGGAAAAACTAAACCAATTGCCTCCGATTACAACTATCTTAAGTTCGGGTATAACTCCTACGGCACTAATCAATGAAGTTGTCGGGGAATCCGAAGTTAAGATATTAGAGAAGATTGATCTTAGGTATCGATGTGACTGCTCACGGGAGCGTTTTTTAGGTCCTTTACTCAGTTTGGGTCATCATGAATTGGAAGGAATTATCATAGAGCAAGGAAGGATTGAAGTACGTTGTCATTTTTGCAATCAAATATACCATTATGAACGATCGGAAGTAATATAAATAATGGGTGTAAGGAGGCAGGGATGCTCAAAAAATTATGTCCCAAATTTCAGGCACAATCAATTTTAGAACTTGACCTGGAAGAATTAGAAAGGGCCGGGATCAAGGGAATTATTTTTGACCTAGATAATACCTTAGTTGAGTGGAAGAAAGATACATTGTCCTCAGAAGTGATTAATATGATCTCCCGTTTTAAGGATAAAGGCTTTAAATTATGTATTCTTTCAAATGCACTCGAACGGCGGGTTGAAGCTGTGGCACAGGTTTTAAAGGTTCCCTACGTATCTAATGCCGTAAAACCACGCAAAACACCATTTCGAAAGGCTTTAGAGATAATGGGTACTAGCCCTGAGGAAACTGCGGTGGTTGGCGATCAATTATTTACTGACATTTTAGGGGGCAATCGGATGGAACTCTATACTATCTGGACCCCTCCGCTTAGTTCCACCGAGTTTGTAAGTACGAAAGCCGTCCGACAAATTGAACGTTTGGTTATCAAGCGATTTCGGAAGAAAGGTTTTTTAAAATGACCGTTGAATATTGCCGTGGTTGTGGCTGTGTGATGCAAAGCACTAATCCAAATAAACCGGGATTTATTCCGGAGTCGGTTCGTAGTAAAAGCCAGGTTTGTCAAAGATGCTACCAAATGACCCACTATGGAAAAACGGGAAATATACAATTAAACCCGGAACAAATTGAAAACAATATTCGAAAAGCGGTCGAGTTAAGCCAATTATTAGTAATTGTGGCCGATTTCTCGGATCTGACCGGTACTTTGCCGGCCTGGTCCGAATGGATATCTGATAAGCCCTATCTTATTGTCCTTAATAAGCTTGATTTGGCGCCGGAACGAACTAAACATCCGGAAATAATCGAATATCTTCAAGAATATTTAAAAGACAAGTTTATTAAGGAACCGATAAAACTAATTTTAACAAGCGGGCTCAAGGGAAATGGCGTGGCAATACTCTTAGAAGAGATCAAGAAAGCAACTCAACCCGGCGCTCGAATTGGTTTATTGGGAATGACCAATGTTGGAAAGTCCTCTTTAATTAAAAAAATGCTGGCAGCTGAAAAATCTTCGCAGCTTCCTACAGTGTCAAAATATCCCGGAACAACTCTCGGCTTAAGTAATTGGAGTATTTTAAAGGGGCGAAATACTTTAATCGATACTCCGGGTATGGCTCCGGGAGATCGATTAGGCGATTTACTCTGTCTCGAATGCGCCAGTGAATTGGTTTCAACTTTTAAGTTGGGTCATAAACTATGGGGATTTAAACCTGGAAAAGGAATGATTGTTGGTAAATTTTTTGGTATAGCCCAACTGGGGGAGAAGGAAGCTGTTTTACTCAGCTTTATTTCTCCAGAGTTACCAATCCATCGGACTGATAATTCCAAAATAGGCGAGTTTTTGACAACCGGCCCTTCGTGGATGGGGAAGGAATGCAAAAAATGCGCATCCAAGTTAAAATGGAAAGAAGCAATAATTCGGTTAACCCCCAATAATGATCTGGCAGTGGCAGGCCTTGGTTGGTTTTCATTAAGGGGTACGGAAGCTGAATTTAAAATATGGTATCCGGAAGGGATTCGCTGGGAAATAAGACCGGCTTTGGTTGGGAAGAAAGATTAATAAATAAGTTGAATTAAATATCAAAAATGCATCAGCTCCCTAAAGCCGGAGCTGATGAAAAGATTAATGAATTTAATTCAACTTATATCAGATGTAAAAGGATGAAGTAAATACCGATTTGATGCTATTTGCATTCGGTTATAGGAATGCAAATTCTTGTTAAGAAATTTACTTCATCCTTATATAACAAAAAGGAGTTTATCGAGTGAGGACGAAATTATATTAAATGGATTATTTTTTCATTAAAGGTGATACTCAAGTTTTAGCAGTAATTGGCGATCCGATAAATCATAGTCTTTCACCGACAATGCATAATTCCGCCTTTCAAGCCTTGGGGTTGAATTGTGTTTACATACCATGCCATGTTCGTCCCGAACAACTAAAAAATGCTGTATTAGGAATTCGGGCTTTTAATTTAAAAGGAGTTAATGTAACAATCCCTCATAAACAAGCAATAATGGGGGAACTTGATGAATTTTTCGGTGATAGCCTGTTGAGTGGTTCGGTTAATACCATTGTCAATCGAAATGGAAAACTTTGTGGAACCAGCACCGACGGTATCGGATTGGTAAGGTCTCTTCGGGAAGAGGCCGGGTTTGAAGTTGCCGGGAAAAATGTTTTAATTATGGGGGCCGGTGGTTCGGCAACGGCGATTGTTTATCGTTTAATAGCCGAAGAGGTTAATTCGATAACTTTATTAAATCGGACATTAACAAATGCCGCCAATCTTGCTCAAAAACTGCTGGATGACACTGGGTTTCAGTTAAGTATCGGCGATTATAACCATTTGAACTCTTTAGCATGGGAATCAATTGATTTAGTGATTAATACCACCTCGGTGGGGTTGAAAGATCAGGATTCCTTAATACCACAACATTTTTTACACCGTAAATTATTCGTTTACGATTTGGTTTACCGCAGCGGATATGTTACAACTTTGGTTGAACAGGCAGCTAAAGCAGGGTGTCAAGTTTTGTCAGGTATTTCCTTACTTTTATACCAGGGCGTAGAAAGTTTTCGGTTATGGTTTGAGATAGACCCGCCGATAAATGTTATGAGGGACGCCCTGACAGTTCATAAATAATATTTTTCCGCTTTCGGCTGATTTATCAAAGCCGAAAAAAGTAACGGAGGTTAAAGTCTTTGAAATTGTTCTCAAGGTATTTGATAGTATTTATACTGATTGTTATTATCTGCCCGATTATTCAAGCCGAGGGGGATGTTGTATTAAATCAGGATTTAGAATATATAAACTCGGATTTGCAGGATGTAATTAGGGATTTGGCGGAAATCGGCGGCTATCGTGTCATCTTGGATCGGCAGGTCCAAGGGGAAGTATCCTTAACTTTAATGCATGGTGTAACAGCCAAAGAAGCAATTGCTACGGTGGCCAGAGGATATGGTTATAGTAGTCGTTGGCTAAATGCCGCTACTTTGATGGTCGGGACTTCTGCTTATATAAATGGTAATTTTGCGGCTCGTTCTACTAGGATTCATACTTTAAAATACGCAGATCCGGTTTTAGTTGTTGAAAAGTTACAAACAGTTATTCCTCGGGAACGGATTAAAATCGACAATCAAAAAAAAGAGTTGACCGTGACAGCCGACGTTGCTGAACACCAAAATATCTCAGAAATAGTTAACCGGATGGACCATTCAAATCCCTCCATTAATTTGGAGATTAGGGTTGAAGAGTTGACCGAGTCATTTTGGAGAGAGTTACGGCTGGAGATGGACTGGAGATCTACCGAATTAGGAGCGGTGGTACTAAATAACGAACAACTAAAATTATTGCATGAAAGCGCTAATCAACTATTGCTTGGCAGATCAGGTTTAACTTGCTTTAATAATCAAGAGGCCAGAGTATTAATTGGCGATTACCTTCCCAAAGTCACCCAGTCAAATGATGGAAGTAACAATAAGGGTTTTGCCGAGGAAATCGAAAGCGGAACCCGGTTAATTCTTTCTCCGTCAGTTATCAACGGTTCACGCATAAACCTTAAAGTTAATACTTCTGTGAAGATTAATAACGGTCAACAACAAAACCCTGTTCGTGGGATCCATTCATTAATTGGGATGAACTTTAATCAAACAATTCTTTTAAATGGTGCAATGCAAAGACAAGAGTATCTTAACTTGAAAATAAATACAAACGGCTACCAATATCCAATTTTAGATAATATGTTTCAAAAACAAATTGCGCCGGATCAGGGGCAAACAACCAGAATTGTACTTCTAATAACTCCTAGTTTGGCTGATGGGGATGAAAAGACAAAAACCGACGAAGGTATAAGCCCTGCGCTTAATGGAAGCGATCAAAACAACGTTAATGGTGAGGCAGTTCCTTCACTTGAAGGAAATCTTACTCCGGTACAAGTTGAAAATTCTACAAATGAAGGATTAACCATACCCGAAGAGGAAAAACCGGTGGTAATTTTTGATGCGGTTGTTATACCGGAAAATCAAACGGAGCTTTCTAAGGATGTGGTAGGGTCTCCTCAGAAAGCTGCTGGTTTATATAATGTTAAGTATATGGTTAAACCGGGGGACACTCCAACCGGAATTGCAAAAAAATTTGGGGCGGATCTATCGACAATTTTAAATAAGAATAATATTAGCGGCTCAGAAGTAATTAAGGCCGGATCAATGCTAATAATTCCTACACCAACCGAACGGATTTATGTCGTAAAACCCAAAGAAACTTTATGGAGAATAGCTAAGCGTTATGGGGTAGCTATCGAAGTTTTAATGGATTTGAATGGAATTGAAGATCAAACAAAAGTTAACGAAGGCCAGGCGTTAGTCCTCCCTACATCGAGTCGGAATGTGGTTAACCCTCAATTTTGATTGGTGGTGATCATTTTGGAAAAATATAATTTTAAAAACTATATGGAAGATGTAGTAGTTGATGTCTACAAAGAATTCAAAAAGAATTACCCCCAATATTGTAGTTGCCCGCGTTGTAGCGCCGATATTCTTGTTTTAGCTCTATCTAAGCTGAAAGGGAGATATGCGGTTAGCCCTGAGGGTGAAATTTTTGCTAAATTATCCAGGGAAGATCGACAGGTAAGGGCTGATGCTTTGGTAATGATTATTGAATCAGCCGAACTCGTCGCTAAACAACCAAATCATGCTCGTTAATTACAACCAAAATTTGGAATGATAGTAACTTTATAAGCTGCTTGGATTATTTTTATAATAGAAATAACCGTTTTTTAAAAACCGGTCGATAGGTTTTTTTTATTTTGGGGAAACTAAGATAAACCAATATATTAAGTTTACTAAACTTTTCCTTTTGAACACTTGTTTACTAGAATAAAATTCGGTATAATATTTCATATATATACGTGCGGCATTTGAATTTAAAGTTTATTAAAGAGGGTTTACGGGATACCTGTCGGAAAAATTCCCGCTATATAGAAAATGCTATCGATGCTTGTCGATCCACGTCAACTTTTTTTTATAATTTTGCTTGGGTCAACAGGGTGTTGACGTGGACGACTATATAGTTTTTAGATGCAAGCACATCAGGAGGTGTTTTTTTTATTGGGAATTTTAAAAAATGAGCGTGTCTTATTAATTCCCCTCGGTGGGTTGGGTGAAATTGGTAAGAATATGCTCGCTATCGAGTATAACAAAGAAATAATCGTAATTGACGCAGGTCTAATGTTTCCGGATGAGGATATGCTTGGAATAGATTTGGTAATTCCGGATATATCTTATTTACTCGATAATCGTGATAAGGTTAAAGGAATAATTCTAACCCATGGGCATGAGGACCATATTGGAGCATTACCCTATATTTTAAAACAAATTAATGTCCCTATTTACGGCACGAGATTAACTTTAGGCTTAGCCAAAGGTAAATTTGAAGAGCATAACATGGCCAGAGATGTTAATATGAAGATTGTTCAAGCTGGGGATGAGATTAGCATTGGCAGCTTTCTAGTAGAATTAGTCCATGTTAATCATAGTATTGCCGATGTAGTAGCTTTAGCAGTACATACTCCGGCAGGGATCATTTTTCATACCGCAGATTTTAAATTTGATTATACACCGGTTGACGGTAAAGCAACTGACTTTCGGAAATTAGCGGAATTGGGAGATAAAGGGGTATTAGTACTTTTGTCGGATAGTACTAATGTTGAAAAGACCGGCTATACCCCTTCCGAACGTGAACTGGGGAAAACTTTTGAGGAATTATTCGTTCAAGCGGAAGGGCGAATTTTAGTCGCCACTTTTGCTTCAAATATTCATCGGATCCAACAGATCGTAGATGCTGCTTTTCAACATAATCGTAAAGTTGCTTTTATCGGTCGCAGCATGGTTAATGTGGCTTCAATTGCTATGAACTTAGGATATTTGAGAGTTCCTGAAGGAATTATCATCGACTTGGATGAAATTGACCGTTATCCGTCCAACCAGATCGTAATTATTACCACCGGAAGTCAAGGGGAACCAATGTCTGCATTAACTAGAATGGCAACTATGGAACACAAGAAGGTGAGCATAGTCCCTGGTGATACAGTAATAATCTCTGCTTCGGCTATACCGGGAAATGAAAAATTAGTCGCCCGGACCATCAATCATTTATTTAAACACGGCGCCCGGGTAATATATGAGTCTGCCTCGGGCATCCATGTATCCGGTCATGCCAGCCAAGAAGAACAAAAGCTGATGATCAATTTAATCAAACCAAAATACTTTATTCCGGTCCACGGAGAGTATCGGCATCTGGTCCAGCATGCCAGACTGGCAGTTGATATGGGTATCGAGAGTGAAAACGTAATCATTGCCGAAATTGGAGATTTAATTGAGGTGTCAAAGGAGAAGATTCGAGTCGCCGGTAAGGTAGCTTCCGGTAAGGTATTTGTTGACGGTTTGGGCGTAGGGGATGTTGGAAATATAGTTCTCCGAGACCGAAAACAATTATCCCAAGATGGTATTTTAATTGTGGTAGTTACTATTGATAAAGAAACCGGCCGGGTAGCGGCCGGACCTGATATTGTTTCCCGGGGGTTTGTCTACGTAAGAGAGTCGGAGTCCTTAATCGAAGAAGCTAAAGAAAAAGTAAAGAGCGCTTTGGAACGTTGTTCCGTATACTCGGATTGGGCTACCACTAAGAATCAAATCCGTGAAATCCTTGGAAAACATCTATATGAACGTATGAAAAGACGCCCGATGATTCTACCGATCATTATGGAAGTGTAAATTTAGTTTTCATCAAATGGGTTTTCCAGATTATTCAGAATCTGTCGCAACTCGTCTTCCCATTTTAGTTGATGGTAAGTCAGGATCTCTTTTTTAACCAATGAAGGCGTATTACAGTTGGAACAAATTATTCCAACCAAATCATGGTTACGGTTTTTAACATAATGAAGGGTATCCACTCCGCAACGAGGACAGAGATATATATGGTTTATTTCGGTTTGGTTCAATTATCACACCTCATTTAAGCTTTAGCTGTTAAATCTATTATCTCTTGATAAGTCACATATAATGCTGGCAAGTTGAAAGATAAAATTAAAAAGTTTCAGCTCTTTACTATAAAAAGCAGGAATGGCATTTTATGGCACGAATATTACAGGTGGGGGTGTCAAAATGCAAAGTGAAGAGCTAAAATACTGGTTATGGTGGAATCGAGTTCCGGGAATTGGACCGAACCGTTTCTTTAAACTTTTAGAAGAATTCGGAAGTATGAAAGACGCCTGGTTAGCTGGTGAAAGTGAACTTAAGCCGATTGTCGGCATAAAAGCATATGCGGGATACAAAACAACTTTAGCCGAATGGGACCCGGATCTGGAGCTGAAAAAGGTTGAACATTTAGGGTTTCGGATTTATTGTTATAACGACTCCGATTATCCGGCCAATTTAAAGCAAATCTCCGATCCTCCACCGGTCCTATATGGGTGGGGGAATTTCGAATATGGAGATGACGTTGCAGTCGCAATCGTTGGGACCCGGAGTCCTACTCCAATGGGGACCTTTACAGCCAAAGATCTGGCCTTGCAACTTTCTTTCCAGGGATTAACGATTATAAGCGGTATGGCTAGAGGGATTGACTCTGAGGCCCATCGGGGCGCCCTTGAGGCCAATGGAAGGACCGTGGCGGTATTGGGTAGCGGATTGGATATGCCCTATCCAATCGAAAATGAATCATTAATGGAAAGAATCGCCAGCCAGGGAGTGGTCATTTCCGAATTTCCACTTGGGACTGAGCCTTATGCCAAGAATTTTCCGGCGCGTAATCGAATCATTAGCGGTTTGAGTTTAGGAGTAGTAGTAGTTGAAGCGGCTCAGGATAGCGGTTCGTTAATTACAGCCGGTTTTGCCTTGGAACAAGGGCGTGATGTATTTGCTGTTCCGGGCAATATTGAAAATGATCGGAGTAAGGGGCCGCACAAATTGATTCGCCAAGGCGCAAAATTGGTTGAGAGTTATCAGGATATCCTATCCGAATTAGCTATTCCTCAGTTATCCAAAGCAGAGATTCAAGCTGTAGATAGTTTAACTTTAAATGAATTAGAAAAGAAAATTATAGCGGTTATGAGTAGGGAACCC
Organism: Bacillota bacterium; assembly: GCA_023435565.1. Taxonomy (GTDB): domain Bacteria; phylum Bacillota; class UBA4882; order UBA8346; family UBA8346; genus JAAYHS01. Next base: position 22,621 of record JAEYRN010000088.1, on the reverse strand, counting down.
CTCCATATTGATCATATACTAAGACAGGCATCTCTTGCTCCGGCCCAGGTAAGCTCAACTTTGACCCAACTTGAAATAAGAGGGTTAGTAAAACGGTATCCCGGGCAATTATATTTGAGAGTAAAATAGTTATGCTCCTGGCTTCTGGCCACTGATTACCGCTCTTAACAGACAACTCTCTTTACATCCTGTTTGAAAATGATTATAATAAGATAAACCTCAAGTAAATGGTGGTAACTTTGGAAAGCTTTTTTTATAAAGGTTAAGATTCATCCTGCCGAAGAATTTAATATCAACCATGATTAAGGGGATGAAAAAGTGATGGAACGTGTGGTTGAAATCGTTAGTTATGTTATTCGGCAGTATTTAACCAAGCCTATTGGTGAGTTCAGTCCCGATCAGACGTTAGTCGCCGAATTATTTCGGTTAGGTTATACTCAACAGGAGGTAGAAACGGCAATTAGCCTAATGTGTTTAATCCCGAATTATTTTGATTCCAAAGTTGAAGTAGATAATTCCACCAATGGATATCGGGTTTTTAGTCCAATTGAGAAAAGAAAGTTTTCCATAGCTTTTCAGGGAGAAATTTTTCGTTTGATGAATAGTTCCTTAATATCCAGGGACGAACTGGAGAAAGTTATATCCGAAGCCTTGCAGGTGGAATCAAATGAAGTTGGCGTCAAAGAGCTGGAATCAATCCTGCATAAAGTAATAAACGATGAGGAACGATTATTAATGATCCTCCAATATCCGTTAGATAACGGACCTTGTTTCTTTTTAAATTAAGGTGTCTCTAAAGAGGGGTTAATTAATAACCCTTATTTTATTAAAATGTTAATTACATATCGCTGCGAAGTAGCAAACGCTTCGCCACGCGATGGACCAAGGAACAAATTATCCTCAAAAAGTGCCATATTAGCTTGCGCTATATGGCCTTGCGTGAAAAAGTTTGCCAAAAAAACTTTTTAAGGAATTATATATAGCGGAATCGTTTGGAGCATCGGGGGTATCAGTGTGGCAAAATCCTTGGTGATTGTTGAATCACCAGCAAAAGCAAAAACTATCGAAAAGTATTTAGGTAAAAAATTTACCGTAAAGGCCTCAATGGGGCATGTTGTTGATTTACCCAAAAGTCAATATGGCGTAGATGTAAAAAATGGTTTTAAGCCTAAATACATTAAAATCAGGGGCAAAGCAAAGTTAATCAATGATCTAAAAGAATCCGCCAATAAAGCTGATGCTGTTTATTTAGCTACTGACCCTGATCGTGAGGGAGAGGCTATTTCATGGCATCTTGCCAATGTTTTAGACCTTGGGTCGAAATATTTGAAGCGAATCGAATTTCATGAAATAACAAAACGAGCGGTTGAAGATTCCTTAAATCATCCTAGGGACATTGATATGAATTTGGTCAATGCCCAACAGGCGCGTCGTATTTTAGATCGAATCGTCGGATATGAGCTGAGTCCTCTATTATGGAAGAAAGTCCGACGCGGTTTGAGTGCCGGTCGGGTTCAGTCGGTGGCTTTAAGATTAATCTGTGAGCGTGAACAAGAAATAAAGGATTTCGTGGTAGAAGAGTATTGGAGTGTCATCGGAAACTTCAAAACTACGGCCCGTAAACAATTTCAAGCCAAACTGCTTTCGATAGCCGGTAAGAAGGTCCAGATTATCAATGAAACGCAAGCAAAAGAAATCGAGGCAGACCTTAAAAAAGAGAAGTATGTGGTGGCTGAAGTCAAAAAAAAGGAAAGACTACGGGCTCCAGCACCGCCTTTTAACACCAGTAGCCTACAACAGGAAGCCGGTCGTAAGCTGGGTTTTGGCGCTCGAAAAACAATGATGATTGCCCAGCAATTATATGAAGGTTTAGAATTAGGCCCTTCCGGAGTAGAGGGTGTAATCACTTATATTCGTACCGACTCAGTTCGAATAGCCACTGAAGCCCAGAATGAAGCTAGACAAGTTATTTCCGAACGTTATGGGGAAAAGTTTCTTCCGGAAACTCCTCCAATATACAAAACCAAAAACACTTCAGCCCAAGAAGCCCATGAAGCTATTCGTCCCACTTCGATTTCACGCCATCCCGATACAATTAAAGCATTTTTGTCCCGAGATCAATTTAGATTATACCAATTAATTTGGTCTCGTTTTATCGCGAGCCAAATGCGCCCGGCAATATTTGATACGGTAATGGCCGATATCAAAGGCGGGGTCAATTTGTTACGCGCTAACGGCAATACGCTAAAGTTTCCGGGTTTTCTGGAGGTTTATCAAGAAGGCAGGGACGACGATAACCAGGAACAAGAAGAAAGCTTGCCGGAGTTAACTTCGGGAGAATCCTTGAATCTAATAAATTTTGGTTTAAAACAACATTTTACTCAGCCTCCACCTCGTTATACCGAAGCGGCTTTAATCAAAACACTTGAAGAAAAAGGGATCGGACGCCCCAGTACCTATGCTCCGACTATCGATACTATTATTAAGCGAAATTATATTTCAATTGAAGAAAAGAAACTCAAACCTACCGATCTTGGACAAATAGTAGTCGAATTACTTAAAGATAAATTTTCGAAAATTATCGATTATGATTTTACAGCCGAATTGGAAGAATTATTGGATAAAATTGAAGATGGTGAAACTGATTGGGTTAAGGTTTTAGACCAGTTCTATCAAACATTTAACCAGGAAGTTGAGGAAGCTAAGGAAAGCTTGGGAAAAGTTGAAGTTCCATTGGAAGAGAGCGACGTCCGTTGCGACAAATGTGGCCGGTTGATGGTGTATAAATATGGTCGATTTGGAAGGTTTTTAGCATGTCCCGGTTATCCGGAATGTAAGAATACAAAACCCATTCGTAAAATTTGGAATGTTAAATGTCCTAAATGCGGCGAAGGGGAAATAGTTGAGCGAAAATCTAAAAAAGGGCGAGTGTTTTTTGGCTGTAACCGCTACCCTGAATGTGATTTTCTTAGTTGGGAGCGCCCTTATCAGACAGCTTGCCCCCAATGTGGTTCAATGATGGCAGTAAAAGGTGGAAAACTTGATAAAACTGCGGTTTGTTTAAAAACCGTTTGTGGTTATACTGAAAAGCTTGAAAAAATATAAAAGGTGATAGTCAGTGAAAGCAACAGTAGTCGGCGCTGGTTTAGCCGGGACGGAAGCCACCTGGCAACTTGTTAAACGAGGTATCCCGGTTCGGTTATATGAAATGCGGCCTAATAAAATGACACCCGCCCATCATACCGGGGATTTTGCGGAACTAGTTTGTAGTAATTCTTTACGTGGCGCTGCTTTAGAAAATGCTGTCGGACTTTTAAAAGAGGAGATGAGGCGTCTCGACTCCCTTGTGATAAAAACCGCCGATCTAACCGCGGTTCCCGCCGGAGGAGCTTTGGCAGTCGAACGAAATCAGTTTTCAAAGGCTTTAACCGGTATACTTACTGAGCATCCTTTAGTTGAAGTTATTCGGGAAGAAATTAGTTCGCCTCCGGAGGGACCGGTTATTATAGCTACCGGGCCATTAACTTCCGCCGCTTTGGGAGATTCTCTACAGCGATTATTGGGGGAAAAATATTTTTATTTCTATGATGCAGCCGCTCCGATTGTTACCAATAATTCACTGGACTTTGAAAAGGTTTTTCGTGCTTCCCGTTATGATAAGGGAGAAGGAGAATATATCAATTGCCCGTTCAATAAAGAAGAATACGAACTTTTTTGGAAAGAGCTTGTTGAAGCTGAAGTCTCCGAGAGCCATCTCCCGGATGAACGGGCTATTTTTTTTGAAGGATGTATGCCTGTTGAGGTGTTAGCCAAAAGGGGAATTGATACGTTGCGTTATGGGCCGATGAAACCGGTCGGAATCTTTGATCCTCGTACCGGAAAACGACCCTATGCCATAGTCCAACTTCGACCGGAGGATCGGGAAGGCCGATTATATAATTTAGTAGGTTTTCAAACCCATCTTAAGTGGGGAGAACAAAAACGTGTTTTTCAAATGATACCAGGGCTAGAGAATGCGGAATTTATTCGTTTCGGAGTAATGCATCGGAATACTTACATAAACGCTCCCGTGTTTTTAATAGAGACTTTACAGACTAAAATCAGAGCGGATCTTTTTTTTGCGGGACAAATAACCGGAGTAGAGGGATATGTGGAATCTGCCGCTACAGGTTTGATTGCAGGCGTTAATTGCGCTCGTGTGATTTCCGGTGAAAAACCGATTATATTTCCACTTGAAACCGGGTTTGGGGCATTAACCCACTATATAACCCATGCTGATTCGAAGTATTTTCAGCCGATGAATGTGAATTTTGGTTTATTTCCCGAATTAGATGAAAGGCCTAAAGGGAAACAAGCTAGACACTTAAAAATGGCGGAACGCTCCTTGCAAGTATTAAAAGAAATAGGACTTTGAATTAGTCGTCTTTTTAATCCCCTTTTTAGAACTGTGTTATTTTTGGGATAGAGAAGGGAAAAAGATGTTTGAGAACCTGGTTGATGAGTTTTTAACTTATTTAAATGTAGGTAACCATTACTCAAACCATACTATCGAAAGTTATGGACTTGATCTAAGACAATTTCTCCAGTTTATCGAGGCGGAAAAGGTAAACGGACCGAAAGATGTTGATCACTTATTGCTCCGAAAATACTTAACAACTTTAAAACAAGCTGCTTTTGCCAAATCCTCGATTGCTAGAAAAATTGCATGTCTTAGAACTTTTTTTAAATATCTTTGCAAGCAGGGTTATCTTCAAGATAATCCTGTAAAAGGGGTTACTTCTCCGCGTCGCGAAAAACGTTTACCTGAATTTATGTATCCCGATGAAATTAATGCTTTATTGACTATGCCCGATCAATCAAAAGGTTTGGGTATCAGAGACCAGGCGATTTTGGAGATCCTATATTCCAGCGGTTTACGTTTGCAAGAAATTGTTGATATAAAATTGGAGGACCTGGATTTATCCCGAGGGTATCTTAGGGTTTTTGGAAAAGGTTCCAAAGAACGACTTGCTCCTTTAGGCGGAGTAGCGCAAAGAGTTTTACAACGTTATTTAAAGGAAGTTAGGCCTGGTTTAGCAAAATTGACCCCTCAGCCGGAATCTCAGAATAACGTTTTTCTAAACTATCGGGGGACTTCGTTAAGCGGTCGAAGTATTCAGAGAATGGTTTTAAAATATTTGAAGAAACTAGTTCTTTTAAAACGAAAAATAACACCCCATACATTCCGTCATACTTTTGCCACTCACCTTTTGGAAAACGGAGCGGATTTGAGAGTGGTTCAAGAACTGTTGGGACATGTTGATATATCTACTACTCAGATTTATACACATGTAACCAAAGAAAGAATCCGGTCAGTCTATTTAAAAAGCCATCCGCGAGCATAGAGCATTATCTTTGGATTTATAAATAAAAAGTTATCCGTATATTACATAAATTAGGCGGTTTCATAATTCTTAAATTTCTTTGATACAATATTTGATAGACTAATCTGGGTTGGACACCATATATTGTATCAAAATCTTACTAAAGGTAATTATGAAACTCACTCAAATGAATAAGGAGAGAATCGGATGCCGCTTACCGCAAAAATTCAGGAATTACGGAGTGTTATAAAACAAGGAAGTATGGAATTAAATGAGATAATCGCTTTAATTTCAAGATTAATCAATTGTAATGGATATTTGTTTGGGGCTCAAGGAGAATTATTAGCTACGGCATTACCCAAAGGAAATGATTGTACAAAAACCACCCATGGGGTAAATGATATTTTAAAATCGGAATTGAAACAACGAATTAGTTTTATTTTTCAAACCGCAGCCAATATTCCAGTTGAAAGCTGTTTTTTTGAGGATGACCTGTGTGTCCGACCAAATTTATATATGACAATAGTGCCGGTGAGAAACAATCGCACTACTTCGGCCCATTTACTATTAACACAACCCGAACAACAATTCACCGAGGAGCAATTGATTTTAGCTGAAATAGCCTCTTTGGTAATCAGCATTTATTTCTATGAGAACAACCCTGTGGTAAAGGACGCTGAACATGGCCAAACAGAGACCGCTAGGATGGTCTTAGACTCTTTATCTTTTTCGGAACTTAAAGCTATAAAAAATGTATTAATGGATTTAAATGGCACTGAAGGATTTTTAGTTGCCAGTAAGATTGCCGATCGAATCGGGATCTCCCGTTCGGTAATTGTTAACGCCATGCGTAAGATGGAAAGCGCCGGGGTAGTAGAATCCCGTTCTTTAGGGATTAAGGGGACCTATATTAAGATAAAGAATCAACTTTTCTATAAAATGTTAAACGAACAAGAGTAGTTTCGATAAAATATAAGGGGATTTAATAATCCGGTATGAAAAGGGAGAGGTGAATACCTCTCCCTTCCTATGAATTCTAAAAAATAAAAACTAAAATTGTTACACAAAAATTATAGAATTATATACTGGACATAATTCCTGCCAATTCCAATTCTTGTAGTTCAACTTTTTTCTTAGTGTTGATAGCTTGCTCCAAAGGAAAGGTTTGAATTCGGTTATTAACCATTCCAACCATTTTTTCGGTTTCACCATTTAACAGCATTTCAACGGCTTTATTTCCCATTAATGTCGCTAGTTTACGGTCGAAAAAGGATGGGGTCCCGCCTCTTTGAATATGGCCTAATACTGTGATCCGCGTATCGCAACCGGTTTTTTCGCCGAGATATTTTCCTACCCGGAAGCCGCTTGACTGTTGGGCCGAAATTGGATCTTCATAGTAACCCTCAGCAACCAAAACAATGCTGTGGGATTTACCTAATTTGGCATTTTCGATAATATTCTCGCACACTTTATCAAGATCTACCGGAGTCTCCGGTATTAAGATTGCTTCGGCGCCACCGGTCAACCCTGCTCCCACTGCAATAAAACCTGCATTTTTACCCATCACTTCTACTACATATACACGGTTATGAGAAGATGCAGTATCTCTGATTTTATTTAACGCATCTAAGACCGTATTGACGGCTGTATCAAAACCAATTGAATAATCGGTACAACCAATATCGTTATCAATAGTGCCGGGAATTCCGACAGTTAGAAATCCCATTCTGTTGAGTACTTGGGCTCCGCGAAAAGAACCATCGCCGCCGATTATTACCAATCCGTTTAATCCAAGTTTCTCAAGTTGAGCTTTTGCTTTAGCTTGTCCTTCCGGGGTTTTAAATTCTTGGCACCGGGCCGACTGAAGAATAGTACCGCCTTTTTGAAGAATATCACTTACCGAATGGGAATCAAGGGACACAATTTCACCGGTTAATAAACCACTATAACCTCTTTTGATGCCATATACCTCACAGCCATGGTAAAGGGCTCTTCGGACCACTGCCCTAATCGCCGCATTCATACCAGGAGCATCGCCGCCGCTGGTTAAAACACCGATTTTCATCTTTTCCACCTCAAACTTTATAAGTTAGTATATTTAATGATAACATTAGGCTTTCATTTAATAAAGTTGATTTTTTTTAGTTAATTTGTCAAAAAAACTTTTTGATATCTTTGTATTAGCCCATCAATTCTGCTTTCTAACTTCTAATTCCCGATTATTCTTATTTCAATTTGTTTGGTAACCGTTGGGATGATTTCGGTGCCAATTCCAAGCTGTTTCGATAATTTCATTCAATTCAAAATATTTAGGGGTCCATCCTAATTCTTGTTTAATCCGATTGGATGAGGCAACCAACACTGCCGGATCTCCGGGACGGCGTGGAGCTTTGACTATGTTAATTGGTTTGCCCGTAACCTTTCGGGCGGTTTCGATAACTTGTAGGTTTGAATAGCCATGTCCGATGCCTAAATTATAACACATGGAAGTTGAACCTCCGATTAACGATTTTAAAGCCAATAAATGAGCCTGTGAAAGATCCGCAACATGAATATAGTCGCGAATACAGGTGCCGTCAGGAGTTGGATAATCATTGCCAAACAACTGAATGTTTGGGCGTGTTCCTAGAGCGGCCTGCAACACTATAGGGATTAAGTGACTTTCCGGATTGTGGTCTTCGCCGATTTCCACTTCGGGGTCGGCTCCGGCAGCATTGAAATAACGCAGTGAAATATAACGAAGTCCATAGGCCCGGTCGTAGGCATCTAAAATGCCCTCCAAGGTAAGTTTTGAGAATCCATATGGATTAGTGGGCTTTTTAGGGTGATCTTCAGTGATTGGGGTTTGATCAGGCTCGCCAAAAACAGCTGCTGTGGAAGAAAGAACAAAGTATTTTATTTTACAAGCACACATGGCATCTAGAAGGTTAATCCCATTGCCAATATTATTCCGGAAATATTTACTAGGGTCCTGAACTGATTCTCCAACTAGGCTATAAGCCGCTAAGTGGATAACTGCTTCAATCTTTTCTCCGGTTAATACCTGCTGTAATAAATTTGAGTCGCTAAGATCCCCTACCACCAGTCGGCCTGCTTTTACCGCTTCCCGGTGTCCCTTGGATAAATTATCAAAGATTATGGGTTGATGGCCGTTGCGGGCTAAATCTAAGGCAACTTGACTCCCAATATATCCGGCGCCCCCGGTAACCAGAATATTCATTTATTTTTACCTCCAATATATACCTAATATTGTCCTTAATAATTTGATTTATTTTATCAGCTCCGCTCCTGCTGCCGGAGTACTAATATATAGATGGGGAGTAATCCCTGTTTTATGTTGGTAGTAATCTTTGACTTGATCGGTAAAGTCTTTGACAATAGAATTTGAAATCAAACTGACAGTACAACCGCCGAAACCGCCTCCGGTGATTCTGGAACCTAGGACACCGTCAAATTTTCTGGCGAAATCGACTAAAAGATCAATTTCGGAGCAGCTTACTTGATAATCGTCCCTTAATGAGTCGTGAGAAGAGTTCATTAATTTGCCGAAAGTTGTTAAATCGCCTTGATTTAAACACTTAATACTTTTTAGGACCCGTTCGTTTTCGGTGATTACATGGCGGCAACGGCAGTATACAATTTTATCAAGTCGGTCTTTACATGCATCAAGTTCAGTTAAGGTTGCGTCCCGTAATGATTTTATTCTGGGGAACTTTTCTGAGAGGACCGCTACTCCGGCTTCGCATTCTTTGCGTCTTTTATTATATTCCGAATCCACTAATGAATGTTTAACCCCGCTATGACAAATCAAAATTTGATATTCTCTTAGCTTCAAAGGAATATGCCTGTATTCTAAAGAACGGCAATCTAGGAATAAGGCATGATCTTTCTGACCCATCATTGAAATGAATTGGTCCATTATGCCGCAATTCATTCCTACAAATGTATTTTCGGCTTTTTGACAGAGACGGGCCAGTTCCGGTCCACTCATTTGAAAACCGTTTAAGGCTTGAAGTGTAAGGGCTACTGAAACCTCGAGCGCAGCAGAGGAACTCAAACCGGAACCTTGGGGGATATCGCCCATAAAAGCCAAGTCCATTCCGGTTAGAGTTATACCGCATTCCATTAAAAGGGCTAACACGCCTCGGGGATAATTACTCCAACGCTCTTCGGAATCATACTGAATCGGTTGATCTAAGGTGAATTCTACTGTTTTTTGGTAATCAACTGAATGGATTCGAACCAGCCGGTCTTGGCGCTTACGAGCGGCGGTCAAGATTTGAAAACCCAAAGCCATCGGGAAAACATAACCTTCATTATAATCCGTATGTTCTCCGATTAGGTTTACCCGCCCGGGAGCCCGGGCGATGACTGAGGGTTCTTTTCCACCGGAGAAAGAAGCGAAAGCTTTGTTAATAGATTGGAGATTATTTGCTTGGGCCATTATCAGATACTCCTTATCTTTCTAATTCTAATACCTCATTAATATTTTTGGGGCCGATATTTCGGAGTTCCGCTGCTTTTTCCTCAGCCAAAGTATCATTAATAAAATTACCGGCGCCTGATTCACATCCAGCTAAATATTTAATTTTGGAAGCAGTCCGAAGCGGGGGATAAAATTCAAAATGGAAATGATAATCGGGGTGATCCTTACCATCGGTCGGGGCTTGGTGAATTACCATGATATACGGAAAAGACACCTTAAATAATAAATCATATTTAACCAGTAATCCTTTTAGAGTTAGAGCCAAATCATTAAGATCTTCTGCGGAAAAGTCATTCATAGAAGCCAGATGTCTTTTAGGGGCGAGATAAACTTCATATGGGTAACGGGCAAAGAAAGGAATAAAAGCGACGAATTTTTCACCTTCAAAGACGATTCGTCGACTGTCGCGGTATTCCTCTTCTAAGGTCGCGCAAAAAAGACATTTATTATTTTGTTTGTAAAATTTAGTAGAGGCATTTAGTTCTTTTTCAATTTTAGGAGGAATAAAAGGGAAGGCATATATTTGTCCATGGGGATGGTGGAGGGTAACCCCGACTGCTTCACCCTTGTTTTCAAAGATCAAGACATATTTGATATAATCAAGTGAACCTAATTCTTGAAATCGGTCTTGCCATACCCGGAGTAGATTTCGAATACGGGCCAAAGGCATGTTCGCCAGCGACGTGGAATGTTCGGAGGAGTATAATACAACCTCGCAGATTCCCTGAGCTGCTTTTACTGGTGATACGGCTGTGGTTTCCACTGCCGGTTGGGGGGGATCGCTCTTAAGCGAAGGGAATTTATTTTCAAAAACAACGATATCATAGTTGTCACGGGGGACTTCCGTCGGGAAGCCACCGGGTTTGGTGGGGCATAAGGGACAATAATCCTTAGGCGGGAGAAAGGTTCGGTCTTGACGGTGAGTAGCAGTGATTACCCATTCTTCTAAAAAAGGATGCCAACGAAGTTCAGACATGTTATTTTTCCTCGTTTTCTTTATTCTGGTTTGATTTGGCCGACTCCTCATCACTGCCTATGGGAACCTGGTCAAAGTTATAGAACAACAGGTACCTCCCATCAGGCATTATTACTTTTTCCCTCTCGAACTCCATTTTTTTCAAGGGCATTTTAAAAGCCTCCTTTTTCTTCGTTGAAGTCTAAATAATTTTTTGAACCAAATTTTAAACTAAAACTATGTTTAAACCTTTTCGCCTTAAGGATGCAATTGCTTCAGCGTCGGCTTGTTTATCGGTAATTAATAAATCAATTTGCTCGATTTCCGATATTTTCACCAAACCGATATTTCCAACTTTGCTGGAGTCAGCCAAAACCACCCGGCGTTCTGCGGATTTTAGAAAAATAGATTTTAATTCCGCTTCGGGAATATTAACGTTAGTAACCCCATGATTGGCTTCGATACCGCCTATTCCAATAAAAGCCATGTCCGCCCTGATTTTATCCAAAATCATAGTGGCATAGGGATTTACCAGGGAATGTTGTTTGGCGCGAAGAGTTCCTCCGGTAACGATGGTATTAATTCTGGGGTTGGCTTCGAGAATAGTTGCAATATTCAAGGCATTTGTAAAAATAGTCAAATCATGATGTTCTAAAAGTTTACGCGCTAATTCGGAAACAGTGGTGCCTACATCTAGTATTAAGGTATCACCGGGGGAAACCAATTCGGCAGCCGCCTGGGCGATTTTTTCCTTTTGGGTTTTGAAAGATGTTTCTTCGGCTTGGAAAGGGCGTTCAAATCCGATCTTGAAAGGTAAGATAGCTCCCCCGTGGGTTCGCCGGAGTAGGCCTTCGCGCTCCAAGGCGTCTAAATCCTGGCGGATCGTAACCTCGGAGACCTCCATTTGTTTGGACAAATCATTAACCAAACAGCGTCCTTGTTTGTTTAATGTATCAATAATGAATGAACGGCGTTCTTCAGGAAACATCAATATCCCTCCACTTCCATTTTACGTTTACTTTCGTTTTTTGTCAAATTCTATTTTTTTATTTCAAATTAATTCGTTTAGCAGTTTTTTGAGTAACGATGTAGAAAATATCCCTATGATAAATTTTAATTCGCAACGTTATTGGGAGTTGGATTTTCTTAGAGGGCTAGCAATTGTTTCAATGATAATTTATCATGCGCTAGCTGATTTTGCGTTTATAAAAGACATCCCTTTCCGGCTAACCGGATTTAATTTCTACTGGCAAGAGGGAACCGCGATGTTATTCTTGCTCATTTCCGGGATAGGGGCTACTCTAAGTAATTCCAGGAATAATTCGGACTTAAAACCCGGATTCAAAAAAGCGGTACGTAAGGGCTTGGTTTTATTAAGTTGGGGAATGATTATTACTCTTATAACCGCTATTTTTATCAAGAAAGAATTGGTAGTCTTCGGAATCCTGCATCTAATGGGAGTCAGTTCGATTATGCAATATCCATTCCGAAATTTTAAATATCTAAATCTAGGACTTGGCTCCGGTATCATTTTGGTTGGGAAATATTTGGACGGATGTCGTTTCGGTTTCGGTTGGTTAGTATGGCTCGGTTTGATGCCGGGAGGATTTTGCAGTCTTGACTATTTCCCAATTCTCCCATGGTTCGGGTATATATTAATCGGGATTTTCTTAGGGAATACCTTTTATCCCAAAGGAGTCCCCAAGTTTGGTTTGAAAGATTATTCCAGGAATCCAATTATTAATAGTTTTTGTTTTTTAGGGAGGCATTCATTGAAGATTTATCTAATCCACCAACCTTTATTGTTGGCTTTATTTTATATTCTTTTTAGGTTAAGGTTTTAACTAACTTTTTATCTTGCAATAAGCGGTTTATATGGTAGAATAGATAAAACTATATAAGAATTATCCGGAGGGTGATCTAGTTGTTGAATGACCGGTTTTTGGGAGAGGCCCTTACTTTTGACGATGTTTTGCTAATTCCGGCGAAGTCCGAAGTTTTACCTGGTGAGGTTAATACCGGCACACGATTAACAAAGAAAATAAACTTAAACATACCTTTAATCAGCGCAGCGATGGATACGGTTACTGAAGCAAGACTGGCGATCGCTTTGGCTCGGGAAGGCGGTTTGGGAGTTATCCATAAGAATATGTCCGTTCAGCAGCAAGCTTTGGAAGTGGACAAAGTAAAGCGTTCGGAACATGGGGTTATTACCGATCCAATATCGTTAAGTCCGGAGCAGTCGATCAATGAAGCATTGGAGATTATGGAGCGTTACCGGATCTCCGGTGTACCCATTACTGCTCAAGGTAAATTAGTCGGAATTTTAACCAACCGGGATCTGCGCTTTGAAACTAATTTTGAACAACCGATTAAAAATGTAATGACCAAAGATAATTTAATTACAGCGGCGGTTGGCACCACTGTCGAGCAGGCCAAAGCTATTTTGCAAAAACACCGGGTTGAGAAACTGCCTTTAGTCGATAAAGATTTCAATTTAAAAGGTTTAATCACCATTAAAGACATTCAAAAAGCGGTCCAGTATCCGAACTCCGCCAAAGATGAGCGGGGAAGGCTACGGGTGGCTGGGGCAGTAGGAATAACTGGTACTTTGGAGCGGGCCGCTGCTTTGATTGAAGCCGGAGTTGATCTGATCGCTATTGATTCGGCCCATGGTCACAGTAAGAATGTAATAATGAGCGTTAGAGAGTTAAAAAAGAATTTCCCGAATACGGAATTAATGGCCGGTAATGTGGCTACCGCCGAGGCGACTATTGACTTGATCGAAGCCGGAGCGGATGTTGTAAAAGTAGGAATCGGTCCGGGTTCGATCTGTACGACACGTGTAGTAGCCGGGATTGGAGTACCGCAAGTAACGGCGGTTTATAACTGTGCTCAAGCTGCTCGAAAGTATGGGGTCCCGATTGTCAGCGACGGCGGAATTAAATATTCCGGTGATATTAGTAAAGCAATCGCCGCCGGGGCCGATGTAGTGATGATCGGCAGTTTATTCGCAGGGACCGAAGAAAGCCCCGGGGATATGGAAATTTATCAAGGGAGAAGTTATAAGGTTTACCGGGGAATGGGTTCGGTGTCGGCGATGAAACAAGGCAGTAAAGACCGATATTTTCAAGAAGACCAGCGCAAATTGGTCCCGGAGGGGATTGAAGGCCGGGTGGCATTTAAAGGTTCATTATCGGAAACCGCCTTTCAACTGGTTGGCGGACTCCGGGCCGGTATGGGTTATTGTGGTTGCCGCACGATTGAGGAGATGAAAACCCAGACCAAATTCGTACGGATAACGGCGGCCGGATTGCGAGAAAGCCACCCGCATGATATTCAGATTACTAAGGAAGCTCCGAATTATTCGGTGGATTAGTTAATTCTTTATACCGCTAATATAAGTATTATTGCCCCTTACTTGAGAGTGAGGGGTTTATTTATGTGATTAGTTAACAGGAATTGGGAAAAAGGTATTGAATATAATTTTAGATATATTGATGAAAATTTTTCAGTTCATTTATGGTAGGCTGATAACATTAACTACTGATAACGGGGAGTGTCAAAAATGAATTATAAAGTAATCGGTATAATATTTTTGGTTAACTTACTCATTTCCGGTTTATATCAGAAATTTACTTGTCAGGCCGGATCACTTGATTTGGCACAATTACTTACATATCAAGCCGAAAAACCTTTCAACCTGAGTGTAACAAGTGCGGAAGAAAAACAGGGTGTAATCATCCGGGATGTTACATTTGATAACGCATCGGATAATAAACAGACTCAAGCTTATCTGGTTTTACCAAAAAAAGCAGCTGGACTTTGTGCAGGAATCCTTTTTGTACATTGGTATGAACCGCATTCGTCAAATTCAAACCGCACCCAGTTTTTAAATGAAGCCAAAGACTTAGCTAAGCAAGGGGTCATTTCACTGTTGGTTTCCACCATGTGGTCGGACCCTGATTGGTTTTTCAATCGGAAAAGCGCCGATGATTACCAAAATACCCTCAAACAAACTATAGAATTGAGACGCGCAATAGATGTTTTGTTGGCCCAGCCAAACATCGATCCTAATCGCATTGGTTATGTCGGTCACGACTTCGGGGCAATGTTCGGAGCGACGATGGCTGGTGTGGACGTGAGGTCAAAGGCTTATGTATTAATCGCCGGCTCCGGACGCTATTTTGACTGGTACAAGTTTAATTCAGTCGATGGAATACCAAAGGGCGAGGCTTTAAAAAAATATTGCACCGATCTTACCAGTCTCGATCCAGTGAATGCGCTTAAAACCGCCAAAGCCAGTTTTTTCTTCCAATTTGGCGAAAATGACTTTTATACACCACGGGAAAATTTTATTGATTTTTATATGGCCGCACCGAATCCGAAGCGGATCGCTACATATGCATCGAAACATGAGATGGAAGAAGGGATGATTAAAATGGATCGTAAGGCTTGGCTGGTTGAACAGCTTGAAATAGAGACCGATCAATAATTTCCACTTTTCTTAAGGCTGCAAAATTTTATCCGGACAATTATACTGCCCTGGATTAGACATGATACTTTTTGTTTAAGAAAATTTATACTTTTTCCCTCATACGCTCCAAAAACCTTCATTACACCCAAAAAGCAGGAAGCCTCTCGCTATTGTCGAATCAATCAAACAATAGAGAGAGGTATTTTTATGGACGTACAACGCTTTTTAAATGAAATTAGAAACAGCCAATATTACCAGGACCAAATTGCCTTCATTCAAGAACTTCCCGGCCGGGAACCGGTTTTTGGGGAAGTGATTCCGGGGCTGAGTCCGGAAGTGGAGCGGCTGCTGCAAAAGAAAGGCATCCAAAAGCTCTATTCCCATCAAGCGGAAGCCATCAACGCTATCCGAGGCGGGGAACATACGGTGATCGTCACCGGGACCGCCAGCGGGAAGTCGCTTTGTTATAATTTGCCGGTGCTAGAGAGTTTCTTCAGAGACCGGCGTTCCAGGGCGCTCTTTTTATACCCCACCAAAGCCTTGGCCCAGGACCAGTTGAAGAACTTACTTCGGCTGTTTGACGGGGAAAGCGACTCGCCAGTAATGGGTACCTATGATGGGGACACTCCGGTCAATCTCCGCAAAAAACTGCGTGACTCCGGGAATTTGATTCTGACTAATCCCGACATGCTCCACCAGGGAATTATGCCCAAACATCCCGGTTGGTCCCAATTCTTTGGGAACTTGAAATATGTTATCCTTGATGAACTTCATACCTATCGCGGGGTCTTCGGTTCTAACGTAGCCAATGTGATTCGGCGTTTGCGCCGGATTTGCAACCACTATGGCGGTTCTCCGGTATTCATCGCCACCTCGGCGACGATTAACAATCCCCAGGCCCATGCCGAAGCTTTAGTAGGCCTGCCGATGTGTTTGATCGATCAAGACGGAGCCCCGCGGGGTAAGAAATATTTTGTCTTTTGGAACCCGCCTTATCTGGATCAGACCAAGACCGAACGGAAGAGCGCCAATTCCGAGGCCGCGTATTTGATGACGGAACTGATCCGAAACCGGATTCCGACAATTGCGTTTACTAAAACCCGAGTAGTAACCGAGTTAATGTATCGCTATGTTCAGGATCAACTACAAAAACACAGCCCCAGTCTGGCAAAGAAAATCCGTGCCTACCGTGGTGGTTACCTGCCGGAGGAACGCCGGGAGATTGAAAGGCAGTTATTCGAAGGTGAACTTTTGGGAGTGACCAGCACCAACGCCTTGGAGCTGGGAATTGATATCGGTCAACTGGAAGCTTGTTTGGTCGTAGGTTATCCGGGGACCATCGCCTCCAGCTGGCAGCAGGCGGGCCGAGTCGGGCGGGCGCGTGAAGATTCACTGGTAATTTATATTCCGCACCAGAACCCGATTGATCAATATCTAGTAAAGCACCCCGGGTATTTCTTCGGCCAAAATCCGGAAGCGGCTGTAATTGACCCAAACAATCCCCACATTTTAATGGGGCATCTGCGTTGCGCCGCTTTTGAGGCCCCGGTGGTAGCCGACGATTGCCGCCAATTCGGCGAATACGCACCGGCTTTGTTAGAGTTATTATTGGAAGGCGGCCAGTTACAAAGAACGGGAAACCGGTTTTTTTGGCGGAGTGCCGGGTTTCCTTCCACCGAAGTCAATCTAAGGAACATTTCCGATAATACTTTTAGTATCGTCGATACTTCAACCACTCCGGGAAAGGTAATTGGGACGCTGGACGAGGCCAGTGCTTACCAACAGATTTTTACCGAAGCAATTTATCTTCATGACGGCGAAACTTATTTCGTCAAAGAAATGAATGTTCCGCAAAAGATATCTTACGTCCAAAAGCTCGAAGTGGATTACTTCACCCAATCGATTACCGAAGTCCAGATCCGGACTACCGAAAAGGAATTGGAAACGAAATGGCGGAAGGCTGAGACCGGTTTCGGCGGCGTCGAAGTAATGATCAAACCATACTTGTTCCGAAAGATCAAATTCGGTTCCCGTGATAGTATCGGTTTTGGAAAGATAAGCCTGGATCCACAAACAATGCAGACGAATGCTTTTTGGGTTGTTCCACCGCCCTCAACTTTACACCTGGTAAAGGAGTTTGGCAAAGACCCGGTGGAGAGCTTGTTGGGTATTGCCAATGTCTTGGCGGAAGTGTTGCCTTTTTTAGTAATGTGTGACGGCGGTGATATCGGATCAGTGGTTGATTTGGCTAATCTCGGTTCGCCGGCGCTCTTTGTCTACGATAAATATCCGGGTGGCCTTGGTTTTGCGCTTCGTTCCTTTGAGCGGGTTGAGGAATTGTTTAATGCAGCCCGCGAGCTGATTATGGGTTGTTCTTGCGAGAACGGTTGCCCCTCTTGCGTCGGATCTCCTTTGCCGCCCAATCCCCAATTGGACCCGGATTCAACGGCTAAGGGCCGGATCCCCGACAAGGAAGGGGCCTTGGTGATGCTACATGACTTATTGGAAATGGAGCCTTATATACCAAAAATGCTCCACAATGATTCGGATTCAATTAACGAGAAAAATCAGGTTGAAGCAGATTTTCCCCCATTGGTGCGTTTACCGGAGAAAATTGAGCAACAGCTTAGAGATAAAATAGCGAAATTTGGGAGGAAATAATATGGCTGAATTGGCGATCATCGGCGGTTCCGGATTTTATCAGCCCGGAATTTTTACTGAACCAAAAGAAATTGAGGTTGATACTCCATACGGCATGGTCCATCCGTTAATCGGAAAGGCTAACGGATTAGAGGTGGCTTTTATTCCGAGGCATGGGAAAGAACATTTGTTATTACCCCATCAGCTTAACTATCGGGCCAATATTTGGGCATTAAAAGAACTGGGTGTGAAACGGATCATTGCAACCAGCGCGGTAGGGAGTTTGGATCGGAAATACCCGCCGGGAACAATGGCTGTGATTGACCAATTTTTAGACTTTACCAAGCAGCGCCCATTCACTTTTTTTGATAAAGGAGACGCTTTCCGGGCTCATGTGGATATGACCGAACCTTACTGTTCGGAGCTTCGGGAAAGTATCAAAAAAGCGGCGGCAGTATGTAAAATACCGGTTAAAATCGGAGGCTGTTATGTATGCGCCGAGGGGCCCCGTTATGAAACTGCGGCTGAAATCAGAATGTTTCAAAAATTAGGCGGAAGTGTAGTTGGGATGACCGGAGTCCCGGAAGTGGTCCTGGCGCGGGAATTAGGTTTATGTTATGCCGGTATCAGTACTATAACCAACTGGGCTGCCGGACTTAACCAAAATCCATTAACCCATGAGGAAGTTGTGTCGGTAATGAAGGATAATCAAAACAAACTGAGGGAATTAATACTTAAATGTTTAACAACGGTGATCGTAGGAACTTTCAATTGCCGCTGCGGACGAGGAGAAAACTAATGGCTTGGAAAACATTAGAGTATAAAGATGGAAAAGTAACTTTAATCGACCAAACTTTGCTCCCGGGAGAGATTAAATATTTAACTACTTCCGATTACCGGGTTGTCGCTGAGGCTATTAAAAAGCTTCGGGTAAGAGGAGCGCCAGCTATAGGAATCGCCGCCGCTTTTGGGGTAGTACTAGGGGCTTTCGAGTATAAAGATTTAGCCGATTTGCCCGGTCAAATTGAAAAAATAATTACTGAATTAGCTGCTACCCGTCCTACGGCGGTCAACCTTTTTTGGGCTTTAAACCGGCAAAAGGCTGTTTTAGAAAATGCCCGGCAAAAATCCAACTCTGAATTGATTAATCTTCTTGAAACGGAGGCGAAAGCTATTGCCGCTGATGACGGACTGATTAACAGGAAAATTGGGGAAAATGGAGCGGCTTTATTTAAAGATGGCATGAGTATTTTAACTCATTGTAATGCCGGAGCTTTGGCTACCGGGGCTTACGGCACGGCGCTGGCTGCTATTCGGGTAGCAGTGGAACAGGGAAAACGAATCAGTGTTTTCGCCGACGAGACCAGGCCGCTGCTCCAGGGAGCCCGTTTGACAGTTTGGGAACTTATGCAGGAAAACATTCCTGTTACTTTAATTACGGACAATATGGCTGCTGCCGTAATGAGTTTGGGAAAAATCCAAGCTGTAATTGTGGGGGCGGATCGAATCACCGCCAATGGGGATGTAGCCAATAAAATTGGTACTTATGGAGTAGCTGTTTTAGCCAAGGAACACAATATTCCATTTTACGTGGCAGCTCCACTTTCAACCATAGATCTGAGTTTGAAAACGGGGGCCGAAATTCCGATTGAGGAACGTTCTCCGGAGGAAGTGACATCTTTTGGCGGAGTGGCGGTAGCTCCGGCGGGAGTAAAGGTGTTTAACCCGGCTTTTGATGTGACCCCTGCCAAATATGTAACGGCGATTATTTCCGAGTATGGAGTAGCAAGAGGGGATTGGGAGACTACTTTTAATAAGTGGCGCGAATGCTCCAATTATAAGAAGTAGTCAGGAGTTAGTAAGTTTCTAACAATAAAACGGCCGGGTAGGACCCGGCCGTTTGTTATGCGGTGCCATAGAGTGGTAAACGGTGATAAACGTGAAAACAATGCGGACAATACCATTTTCCCTCAGCGCGCAACAGTTTGTGTTGGCCACAGAAAGGACAAAGCATTGACATCACCTCAACTCAATCATAAGACTTTTTTTCCCAAGTGTCCAGTTAAGAATCAATGGCATTAATGTTAAGAATTGGCACAATCAAAATTAACTATTTGAGGGAATTGCATAATTACCTTAATAAACCCTTTGGCCACAATATATAGTGACTAGCCCAGATGTATCTTATCAATATATTGTGAGCCAAAGCTTAAATCATGAATTATGCAATTCCTTAATTTAATATATAAGTTGAGGCAATAAGCGAAGTTTAGTAACGGACTATTAATTTTGCTTTGGCTGTATAGCAAAACTTCTTTAATTTGGTCGCTTAATTATGGTATGATAATAAAGTTATGATTGTGAATTTGAATTTTATTAATAGGAGTGGTTTCAAGTGAATCCGAACGGCATAAGAACACGATTTGCGCCGAGCCCGACCGGATATTTACATATTGGAGGAGCGCGGACTGCCATATACGATTGGTTGTTAGCTAATCAAAACGGCGGCAAATTCATTTTACGGATTGAAGATACCGACCGTAACCGGTTTGTGCCTGGATCATTGGAGGATATTAAGGAAAGCTTACGTTGGTTGGGATTGGATTGGGACGAAGGTCCGGAGATTGGCGGAGATTATGGTCCTTATTTTCAATCGGAACGCTTGGAAATTTATCAACGGTTTGCACAGCAATTGATCAATGAAGGAAAAGCATATTATTGTTATTGTACGCCGGAACGCTTGCAGCAGGTCCGGCAATCCCAGGAGGGTGCTAAAGAACAAGTAGGTTATGATCGGTATTGCCGAGATATTTCACCCGAGGCCCAGGCCGAACAGTCAGGAATGAAGCGGGTCATTAGGTTCAAAACGCCCTTTGTCGGCAAAACCATTGTCAAAGACTTACTTCGGGGCGATCTGGAATTTGAAAACAGTGTTTTGGAAGATTTGGTCTTAATCAAATCGGACGGTTTCCCAACCTACCATTTCGCCAATGTGATTGACGACCATTTTATGAAGGTGACTCATGTTTTACGCGGTGATGAATGGCTGCCCAGTACGCCGATTCATGTCTTATTATATCAGGCATTGGGTTGGGAGCATCCCCAATTTGTCCACCTATCGATCTTTTTATCTCCCGACGGTAAAGGCAAGTTGAGTAAAAGACATGGCGCAACCAGTGTTAAAGAATACAGAGAATTGGGCTACCTGCCGGAAGCTTTGTTCAATTTTCTATTGCTGTTAGGTTGGAACCCCGGTAATGACCAAGAGGTTATCCCTAAAAAGGAAGCAATAAAATTGTTCGGCCTAGATCGGGTTAATGCTTCGCCGGTCCGATTTGCTCTTGATAAACTTAACTGGTATAACGGCGTCTATATTCGCGGACTGGAGCCCCGGGATTTGGCCGGGCGTTGTTTGCCATTTTTGCAAAAAGACGGTTTATTGCCGGATCCTTGTCCGGTGGAACGTTTCGAGTACCTGATACAGCTGATGCCTTTGGTCCAAGAACGGTTAAAATTACTGACGGATATTTCCGGTTGGGTCGACTTTTTCCTTCAGGAAGAGATACCGGTCCCGGCACGGGAATTATTAATTCCAAAGAAATTAGACACGGAAACGGCAAATAGAGTATTGAAATCAATAATGGAGACGCTTCAAGGAATCCCGGCGACCTTCGCTGTTGCTGATCTAGAAGCCGCTCTCCATTCGCTTCCCGAAAAACTGGAATTAAAAATGGGCGATGTCTTTATGCCTTTGCGGGTGGCTGTTTCCGGTAAAACCGCTACCCCCGGAATGTACGAGATGCTACATGCCCTTGGTAAAGAACGGGTCATTGATCGGATCCGCAAAGCCGTAAGTGCGTTGAGCAATTAACAATTAACAATTTATAATATACAATTCTAAAACACCAAGAATTCCATTAGTTTGGTTTTGCTTGTAATCAGGGCATGGTTTCAATCTCCGTTACAAGCGGCATGAAGTCGTTGTAATATTTAATATAATAGTGCGGCGGCTCTTCGGTAAAAGAGTAGTAGTTTTTATACTTGGAAGCAAAAATTTTACCGGCGCCAATAGCAATCCAGATCCAAGCTTAATAGATAAAAATTAAGCTGTTCCCTACGGTTAAAGTTATACCCCCTCAAAAATAATTTCATCGATTCTCTTTGAAGATAGTTCTGCCCCGGTTTTTTACGAATAGTTTAAATATATATTTCCCTAAAAATCGGGCTAAAGATAATTTGTAGCAAAACCGGTAACCCGGCATAAAATAGGGCGGTTAAAAACGATGAAATCATTAACTTAAAAGACATTTTTTTCATTTGATACAGTGTTACAAGACCGGCTACTCCAATAAAAGCAAATAAAAAACTGGTGAAAAGACCCGGAGAAATCTGAAGGTCAATCAATGTATAAACACTATGTTCCAGAAAGTTCATCAATCTCCAAATCAGTACGGCAACACCGGCAAATAAGAATTTTTCACCCGCAACCCGATACAAAAAAACTCCGATTAATAATAGTGGATAGAAGAAAATGATATTTCCCGCCATCCAATGACCATATGATAATTTGGTAGCCATCCAATGGGTGCGCCACGATGCGCACGAATGCCAGCCGGTGAAAGTCCGGTTCAACTAATAGCCATTCAGTTGAAAGAGAATGAGGATACTGCAACCAGCGATGGATGAGTATAAGCCCTCAA
>JAEYRN010000087.1 GCA_023435565.1 Bacillota bacterium | reverse complement strand
TTATCTTGATGAGTTTTGCTTTCGCTTTAACCGTAGATTTTGGGAACCCCAACTTTTCAATCGATTGTTAAATACCTGCTTAGGCTCTAAATCTTTAACTTATGCTGAGTTAATGAAATAGTCATTTATTATTTTTATTTTACGGAAGGATCTTCCGGCCTCAACAGTTAATATATATATAAGTTGAATTAAAAATAAATGAATTTAATTCAATTTATTACAGCTGTAATAGGATGAAAAAAATATAAATTTATTCTATTTGCATTCGGCTTAAGGAATGCAAATCTTAGTTAAGAAATTTTTTCATCCTATATAGTAATAAAGTAACTAGTCAGGGAAAAGCAATTTAATCCTGAATGGTTACTTGAGATTTTAATATCGTATAACCGTTTTTTTATTATCATGAGAGGAGCTGGTTGCGATGTTAGTTACAGTCAGTGGAAAAAATGTTGAAGTTACAAACGCATTAAGAGAATACGCCGAAAAGAAAGTGGCCAAGATTGGCAAGTTTTTTGAAAAAAGTCCGATTGAGGCAAAAGTAACATTCAGTACCGAACGGAACAAACACATCATTGATATCACCGTTCAAGTGAACGGAATCTTATTACGGGGCGAAGAAGGAACCAGTGATATGTATGCCTCGATTGATGGGGCAATTGAAAAAATCGAGCGCCAAGTACATAAATTCAAAACCAGAATAAATCGAAAATTACGCGAGGAAAACCAAGTTGTGGTAGCTTCGTCACCTCAAACCGAAGAGGCGGCAGCGCCGGTAATTAAACGGACCAAACGTTTTGCAATCAAACCGATGTCGGTTGAAGAGGCTGTTATGCAAATGGATCTGCTTGGACACGACTTTTATGTTTTTTCTAATAGTGACACTGAGGAAGTAAATGTGGTTTACCGTAGAAAAGACGGTAACTATGGATTGATTGAACCCGAGTTTTAAGACAATTGAAAGAGGGCTTGAGATTATTCAAGCCCTCTATTTAATTATATTTTTGCAATACCCTATTTATTGAAGAAAAAAGGCAAGTCTTGGTTAAGGTATTCATTTTTTTCCTATATAATTAGCTTTTTTAATTAAATCTTGGATTGTCATGATTAGTTCCTGACTTACTTGGGAGTATTGTTCTTTTCGTTCCAAACCCTCCAAGTCGGTTTTATGAGAAAATAATATTGGTTTGCCGATAATGACCTTTATTCTTTTAAAAGAACGTAAAATTCGATTAGTATTAATTACAGCTACCGGTACTATTGGAACTTCACTTTTTAAAGCAAGCATTGCAGCTCCGGGTTGAGGTTTGATCATTATTTCCGGATTTCCGAGATTACGTTTCCCCTCGATAAAGATACCAATCACTTTGCCGTCTTTTAACAGTTCGAGGGATTTTGACAGCGCTTCTCGGTCGCTATGCCCCCTTTTAATGGAAACTACGCCCCATTTTTTCATAAGAAAACCCACTAACGGTATTCTTGAAAGTTCTGACTTAGCAATAAAATTGATAGGCTGAGGCATTGCCACACCTACCATTAAAGGGTCCCAATTGCTGATATGATTGGAAACTACAATCGCCGGACCTGAACTTGGAAAATTATTAATTCCAATTACTTGATAACGGCCTAATATTTTGAGGATTAGTGAAAAAATAAACTTAAAAATAGTATAAAGCACGGTTAATCTCCTTTGCTGTGTTAGTTATATTAGCGCTTTTAAAAAGGTTAATAATTTAAAATTAACAGGAAAATAGGGATTTGAATAGAATTTTTTTAGTAAAGTATGTTATTCTACCGGTAATCTTCGACGGTAGCCGCGATCAATTGATTGCCGCCAAGTTTGGCTGCTTGGTAAAGAGCAGATTCTACTTTGTTGACTAATGTTTTTATATTTTCCGCCTGAGCCGGATACGATGCAATTCCAATCGAAACTGTTGTATTAATCTGTTTGCCCTCAATATTTCCGGGGTTATCAATTACTTGACTTTTTATCCTTTCACCAAGAATTTTTGCTTCTTCTAACGAAGTCTGAGGTAAGATAATCATGAAAGTATCACGATCATACCTGGAAATCAAGTCGGAATTACGGACAGATATTTTTAAAATTTCCGCTAAGTATTTAATATGCATAAAACCCTGTGCATTACCATAAGTATGTTTGATTTCCCGGAAACAATCGGAATCGACCATCATTAAACTGCAGGGATGTTTATAACGGTCGGCCACTGCCAGACAATGTTCAAGCTGTTGGTAAAAGAAGCGTAAGTTCCCGACACCTGTTAAATAATCATTCACACCTAAAGAGACGGTTGTTTTAAATAGATTTGCATTAACCATTCCTATGGCTGCATATTCACTCATGGTTTCCAATATTATTTTATCGTCTTTTGACAAAGAGCTGGTTTGAGAATCGCTTAATATGAAGATTAGACCTATAAATTCTCCTTTTGAAAAAATCGGAGAAGTTATTAGAAAAGTATATTGTGAATCCAACGGAGAGGCTGTTTCCATAATTTCCGTATTAATTTTTGTAAAAACAAATTTCCGTTCTTTTAAGGAATCGCCAAGTAGTCCCTTAACGGGTTGAACTTCTTTTCCAATCAAATTTTTGGGAATCCCTTTAGCAGCCTTAATCCGATATGAATTCTCGTTTTCAAGAGTAATAATTCCGCCGGCGTTTGACTTCATCAACTCGGTAGTTTTTTGGACAATTAATTTTAATAATTTATCAAGCTCAAGTTCGCTGGTTATCTCTTTTGCAATTCGGGACAAAGCTTGGAGACGATACAGTTGCTTCTTAGACGCCTCTTTTTCCAATTGAATAGTTTCTATCATTTTCTTGATTTTCCACCCGATAATGCTAATTAAAAAAGTTACCAAGTTGAAACTGATTAATAATAGATAAAAATGTTGGTATTGTTCCGGGCTTAACTGGTGAAAAATTGCGGCGGTATAACATAGATTAACCAATATCGAGAGGAGAAGGCTGAAAAGATAGTCGCCATAAAGAATATTGACTGTTATTCCGACCAAATAAATAAAGAAGCCTTCAGTAATCAGCTGATGCGGGAAAAGATAAAAACCAAACGAAACTAATATTATTTCGGGAATAGAAAGTATTCGGTTGATATTTGGATAACTTAAAAATTTGGGGCCAAACCAGACTAATAGTCCGTATATTAAAATAAATAAAGGGGTAGAAAAAGGGGGAAAAAGGTTAATAGAACCATAAGCCTGAGGCCTATGGAAAATGAAACAATAATAAAAAGCAATAATTACTAGGCGGGCTATTAGAATTGATCTTTCATTTAAGAGAAGACCATTTATTTTTTTTAGTTGACTCCGAAGTCCGGATGACGGATTTTTCGTCATTCCGAACACAACCTTTCTCTAATAAACATCGAGGGGTTTTTCTATGAAAACTCCAACAAAGATAATTTCGTTAGGTGTTGAGTTATTCCTGTTATCTTTTTAATAAAAATTATTATTTTTTTGGGGAGGCATTTAAATGTATGATATTGCCATTATTGGCGGAGGTCCGGCCGGGTTAAGCGCTGCTGTAAATGCACGCCGACGCAATAAGAAAGTGGTGATAGTCTCTAAGGAGGAACAAAGTTCTAAAATTATTCAAGCACATTTAATCGAAAATTACTTGGGGTTGCCGGCAATCAGCGGACCCGAATTGGCCGGTAGAATGAAAGAACATGCCCTAGCTCTGGGAACAAATTTTCTAAAGGATGAGATTCAATCATTATATAAGGATGACCAGGTAATTAATCTAATTGGCAGGGAAAATGCCATCCAAACCCCAGCAGTAATTTTAGCAACTGGTATAGCAATAGGGAAAGCAATTGCCGGTGAGTCAGATTTTATTGGACGTGGAGTAAGTTATTGCGCCACCTGTGATGGAATGTTTTTTAAAGGAAAAACAGTAGCTTTAATCGGTTATATTCCCGAAGCCGAGACGGAAGTTAATTTTTTAGCGGAAGTTTGCCAAAAAGTCTATTTTATGCCCCAGTATAGTTTTAAGGGTGAATTAAACCCCAATATAGAACTTTTGGAGGGGAAACCGATAAGTATCTTAGGGAATGAGAAAGTGGAGTCATTAAAAACTAGCAATGGCGATTTGGTGGTTGACGGGATTTTTATAGAACGGGCCGGCCGCCCTGCGGACCAATTAATCGAAGGGTTAAAGATGGAAAACGGGTTTATTGTTACCGACTTGGAGCAGGCTACGAACGTTGCCGGAATTTTCGCCGCTGGAGATTGTACCGGTAAACCTTGGCAGATTAGCCGGGCAATTGGTCAGGGACAAATTGCCGCATTAGCAGCAGTTCATTATTTGGAAACAAAACTAGATACTTAAACAGTCTCAAATATTACCTTTAATTACCTATTGCCCGGAGTATATCATTTATTGATATAATGTTAATAAAGATTTAAATTTTTATTTTTAGGCATGTAATTCGAATGATTATTTCGCATTACATGCCAAAACATTGTGTTCATGAGTCGTGAAAGGCTACTTCGCGGCTCGTGACATTTTTTGGCCTCTTTTGTAATACAAATTAAGCAGAGGTGATAAATTTTGACTCAACCGGGATGTGCGGGAAACAAAGAATTTACTAATTTATCCAAGAACTCAGTTTCCAATATGCCTCCGGCTTGGGCTGCCAAAGCCATTTTTTATCAGATTTTCCCAGACCGTTTTTGTAACGGAGATCCGAATAACGATCCCGATAATAAAGTTGGTTGGGATGATCAACCCTCTTGTTACAATTTTTTCGGGGGTGATTTAACAGGAATTATTAGACAAATCCCTTATTTGAAAAAATTAGGTGTTACCGCGCTTTATTTGAATCCAATCTTTGATTCGCCGTCTAATCATAAATACGATACCAGAGATTATCTTAAGATAGCCCCGGAGTTCGGCGATCTATGGACTTTCAAAAATTTAGTGAATGAGCTTCATCGGGAAGGTATGAAGGTGATTATTGACGGGGTTTTTAATCATACCGGCGATACTTTTTGGGCCTTCCAGGATATTATTAAACGGGGAGAGAAGTCTCGTTTTAAAGATTGGTACTATTGTCGCGAGTTTCCGATTGTCCAAGGCCATTCTCCAAACTATGAATGTTGGTGGAACTTCGGGACTCTTCCAAAACTAAACCATCATAATCCGGAGGTAGTCCGTTATTTACTCCGGGCAATCGCTTTTTGGACCAGCATTGGAATTGACGGTTGGCGCTTGGATGTTCCCAATGAAGTTCATATGGACTTTTGGAGGGTTTTCCGGCAATTGGTAAAATCAATAAACCCTGAGGCTTATATTGTAGGTGAAATATGGGATGAACCTTTTGGATGGCTTGCCGGCGATACTTGTGATGCAGTAATGAATTATAAATGGCGTGAATCTTTGATTCGTTATTTTGCCCACGAAGAAATTTCGGCCGAGCAATTCAGGATGGAGTTAGCGGGAAACCGTTCAAATTTACCATGGGAATATATTATTAGCACTTATAATTTATTGGGAAGTCATGATACACCTCGTTTTTTAACTATATGTGGTCAAGATCGACGTAAGATGCTGGCCGCATTGGCATTTCAATTCACTTACCCAGGGGTACCGGCTTTATATTATGGTGACGAAATCGGTATTTGTGGCGACAAGGATCCGGATTGCCGTAAAACAATGCGTTGGGATGAAGACCAACAAGATCAAAATATTTTAGAAGCAACCAGAAAACTTTCAAAAATACGGCAACAGTATCAATCGTTACAAACCGGTTCTTACCACGACCTTTATCTAGGAGACGGTTTATTTGGTTTTGTCAGGACCGGTAGAAACGAACAGGTTTTAGTTTGCTTCAACATGACCAGGGAATGTAGGTTGTTGGAAGTGCCCCAAGAATGGAATAAGGGTTGGGAACCGATTTACGCTTTGGGATGTAGCCTTTCCGGGCTTAACTATCCGGAGATTCCTCCAATAGGAGTAAGGATATTTAAACGGGGTTGTTAAATTGTAGGTTGTATTTGACAGGTCCCCTGTTTTTGTGGTAAGATATCTTTTGCACAGATGGTGGGCGTAGCTCAGTTGGTTAGAGCGCCAGGTTGTGGCCCTGGAGGTCGTGGGTTCGACTCCCATCGTTCACCCCAAATTAAAACAAAGAGTGAGGGACATAAAGTCCCTCTTTTTTTTACAAGATAATCAATGTAGTCATATAAAAAAACTGAAAACGATAAACTACATATCAGGAGGCCTGACTGATGAAGAACATCCTTAGTTGGCAAGTTTTTGTTTTAACTTTTTCAACTCTTTTCATTGCTGAAATGGGGGATAAGACACAATTAGCGGTTTTTTCGTTAGTTACCGAATCCAAGCAGCCGTTTTCAGTTTTTTTAGGCGCTAGTTTGGCTTTGGCAGTGGTCACTTTAATCGGGGTAATTTTTGGCGGACTGGTTACCAAATTGGTCCCGCCCCATTATTTGAAGATTGGTGCCGGATTTTTATTTGTAGGTATCGGTTTTTATACTTTATGGGAAGCTTTTTCCGGTATATTGGTAAAATGAAAAAGGGTGTGACTTTTTTATGACCAGATCCGATGGGATACTTATAGCTATAGTGGGATTAGTTTCTCTTCTCTTGTTTGGTTTTCGGTTGTTACCGGTTTCCGGAGAACAAGCCCAAGCTCAGATCGAATTGAAAGGCGAAATCGTTCGGATAGTCAATCTTAGTAAAGTTGATGATAGTATTGTAACGATACCTTTGGAGCATGGGGATGCCCAAATGGAAGTAAAACAAGGGGCAATCCGCCTTTTACCGATGCCGGAGTCGGTTTGTCCCCGTAAGATTTGTTCACATACGGGTTGGATTAAACGGGCGGGGGAGACAATTATCTGTGTGCCGAACCGGTTGGTAATCCGTTTAGTAGGAAAAAGTGATACGCAGGTGGATGCGGTTACGAAATGAGAACTCCTATCTCCTAATTACTATCTTTCTTAGTTCCAAATCCGATACCTTTAGCATATGATTAAGATGAAAGGGGCGGGTTTGGTTGTTGACTAAAACCTCAGAATTAAGGGAGCGCGAGGTTGTTAACGTTTTGGATGGTAAAAGGCTTGGACTGGCCAGTGACCTGGAGATTGAAGCGGAAACGGGCAGGATAAAAGCGATTATCGTTCCCGGACCGGGAAAATTTTTATGGCTATTTGGTAAGAGCGAAGATTTTATCATCCCTTGGGAGCGGATTAAAAAAATAGGCGTTGATGTAATTTTAGTAGACACTCCTAATTATGTCGATGATCAGACCACAGTAGTCAATTTTGGATAATTTTGAATCAACTTCATTAATCTGAGGTAGTTTCAGGTCAACCAAGTGGTTGACTTTTTTAGTGCTTTTAACATTGGCAAAAAAATGTCAATATTCTGTGAAAATGTCATGTAAAAGTAGGAAAATTATTCAGTGAAAATGTCACTAGAATAATTTTCCATATACAATTAACGCCAAGCACAT
Source organism: Bacillota bacterium (assembly GCA_023435565.1). Lineage (GTDB taxonomy): Bacteria > Bacillota > UBA4882 > UBA8346 > UBA8346 > JAAYHS01. Next base: position 27 of record JAEYRN010000087.1, on the reverse strand, counting down.
TTAGAACTGAATAATGCATTAAGGATT
>JAEYRN010000085.1 GCA_023435565.1 Bacillota bacterium | reverse complement strand
ACTATACCAAATGAAGGGGTGTTTTTATATGATTTTCGCTAATTTGTCAATTACTGTTCATTTTTATGCCTGATAATTACTGTTTATTGGGTTTGTTCCAACTTTCGCTCTGCGAAAGTTGAGTCTATAACTTTTAACTTTTCACTTTTACCTTTAAACTTTTTTTACTGGAGGAGTTTTTAATGCGACAATCCAACCTTTTTGCGCCAACACTGAGGGAAACGCCGGCGGAAGCGGAGGTCGTCAGCCATCAACTGATGCTCCGGGCCGGAATAATTCGTAAATCCGCTGCCGGTGTTTATACTTATCTACCCTTGGCTCAACGTGTTTTAAGAAAAATTATGGCGATTGTCCGGGAAGAGATGGACCGGGAGGGAGGCCAGGAACTGGCGCTGCCCATTGTCCAACCGGCGGAAATTTGGAGAGAGAGCGGGCGTTGGGATGTATACGGCCCGGAAATGTTTCGCCTTGAGGACCGGCACCATCGGGAGTTTTGTCTTGGACCGACCCATGAGGAGATTGTGACTACCATTGTCAAGGGGGATGTCCGATCTTACCGGGATCTGCCGCTAAGACTTTATCAGATTCAAAATAAGTATCGTGATGAAATCCGGCCTCGGTTCGGGTTAATGCGGGGCCGCGAGTTCATAATGAAGGATTTATATTCGTTTGATGTTGACGAGGCCGGATTGGAAGATAGCTATCAGGCTATGTACCGGGCTTATACCAGGATCTTTACCCGCTGTGGTCTAAAGTTCCGCCCGGTAGAAGCTGATTCGGGTGCAATCGGCGGAAATTCCAGTCAGGAGTTTATGGTTTTGGCTGAGAACGGCGAAGCGTTAATCCTTTATTGCGATCAATGCGATTATGCGGCTAATATCGAAAAGGCCACTTCCAAAGTAAAAGTAGAAGCCGCCGGTCCGGTTAAAGAACTTGAAAAAATCGCTACTCCCAATCAGAAAACTATCGAAGATGTATCTGCCTTTTTAAAAGTTAAACCGGAAGATACCATCAAAACTCTCTTTTATGGAATTGAAGAGGGCTATGTTGCCGTATTGGTCCGGGGTGACGACCAAGTAAACGAGATTAAACTGGGTAACTTGGTTGGCGGAAATAAGTTGTATTTGGCGCCGCCGGAAGAGATTAACCAACAGTATGGACTGCCGGTAGGATTTGTAGGCCCGATTGGCCTTAATACCGGGATTAAGATATACGCTGATAACTTGGTTAAAGAGCTGCATCAAGCTGTTGTCGGAGCCAATCAGGAAGGATACCATCTTATTAATGTTGAGCCTTCACGGGACTTTTCGGAGGTTACTTATACCGACTTAAGGACCGTTAAAACCGGTGAGCAATGCCCACGGTGCCGAGGCCATCTTCATGACGCCCGGGGAATTGAAGCCGGACAGATTTTTAAACTGGGCACTAAGTATAGTAAGGCTTTAGGCGCTACTTTCTTGGATGACCAGGGTCAGAGCCAATTGATAATCATGGGATGTTATGGGATTGGGGTTAGCCGAACCATGGCTGCTGCTATCGAACAGCATTTTGATGAAAACGGGATTAAATGGCCGGTTGCCATTGCTCCTTTCCATGTGCATTTGATTTCGGTGAGCGGCGATCAATTGCCTGTGGCTGAAGACTTGTATAATAAGTTAAACGATGCCGGGGTCGAAACTTTATTAGATGACCGGAACGAACGGCCGGGTGTAAAATTTAAAGACGCCGATCTAATCGGAATTCCGGTCCGGATCACAATCGGCCCTAAGGGCCTCGCCCAAGGAGAGGTTGAGGTTAAATACCGTCAAAGCGGCGCCGAGGAACGGTGGCTATTGTCTGAAGTTGTGGCAAGAGTAAAGGGGTATCTAGCGACTGCTGGTTAATGCTTTTGGAGCTAAGTTTCCAGGAGTCAGGAGCTAGTATTCAGTAACCATTAATGAAAACATGGCTTTGCGGATTACTCAGAAACAGTAATGTGTTTTGGTTTAAAGAGGTGGAGCGTGCACTTTCAAGTTACTGACTTCTGACTCCTACAGGCCCGAAAATCATTACTCTATATCAGTTGGGGTGCATAATGGCAGGGCAATATATTATCAAACCTGACAATCGATCATTAAAGGTTTTCCGGGGGATTGAAGAGATCTCCTTTTCTTTTCCGATTGGGCCTTTATTAGAAGAAGCCAAGATCCAGGAGATACTGGTGGATACAGCCAAAGAAACCTGGCAAATCAGTTTGTTAATACAAAACGAATTAACTTCGGAGCAAACTCGGGAATTGGAAGAAGCTGTCGGTTCTTTATCATTGGGATCGTCTAGGGTCCGGTTGAAATTAATCTATCTTAAAGATCTTCCCTCATTAAGTGAGAGAATTGATCGTCATTGGGAGAAGATCGTCACTGCCGCCGGTAATAAATTCCCCGGGATTAACGGCTGGCTTACTGAGGCTAAATATAAATTGGCCGGTGAACGCAACTTGGAAATACTGGTCCGAAATAAGGCCGGAGTAGAGTATTTTGAACGGCGCAGGGAAGAATTGGTCGAGTTGTTCCGGGATACGATTTTAGAAGACCTTAATCTTAGTTTTGCAGTTGGCGACTTTAACGAGGAAATTATCCAAGATCAGCTTCGGAAGGAACGGGAGGAAGCCGATTTACAAGCATTAGCGGCAAAAACCCAACCGGTTACTACGAAAACAACTAAGCCAAGCATCAGCCAGGACATAATTTACGGCAAGAAATTCAGTCAGGAACCTTCTCCAATTAAACAGTTGACTGAAGAAGCCGAAGGGGTAGTTGTCAGTGGTGAAATTTTTCGGTTTGAGTCCCGGACCGCTAAGAGTGGGAAAAAGTTCTACTTGGGGGATATCACCGACTATACCGATTCGATCAGCTTTAAGATTTTTCCCCGTGCTGCGGTCCAATTGGAGGACCGACTTAAGGAAGGCGTTTGGGTAGTAATGCGGGGCAGTCTTCAGTTTGATCCCTATACTAAGGAATTAAGTCTATTAGTTTCGGATATTTTGCCTGGGAAATCAATCTTCACTCGTTTCGACGAGGCACCTGAAAAAAGGGTGGAACTTCATTTACATACCAAAATGAGTGCCATGGACGCTACCGTCGATATAGCCAGCGCTATTAATTTGGCCGCCGCTTGGGGCCATCCGTCGATAGCAATTACTGATCATGGAGTAGTTCATTCCTTTCCCGAAGTTGCCAGTATGGCGAAGAAGGCAAAAATAAAAGTAATTTATGGGTTAGAAGGTTACTTGGTTGATGACGGGGTTCCGATTGTGGTAGGAGCGTCGGATGAAAAGATTGAAGATGCGGAATTTGTAATATTCGATATTGAAACCACTGGCTTTAACCCGCTAAAAGAGGATTTATTAGAGATTGGCGCTGTTAAATATAAAAACGGGATTAGAATCGATGAATTTTCCAGTCTTATTCGTCCCGGTAAAGAGATCTCAGAAGAAATCCAAAAATTAACCGGCATTACTCCGGAGATGGTCGCTGAGGCGCCTTTACCGGAAGATGTATTACGTAAGTTTCAGGACTTTAGCCTGGGAAGTGTCCTAGTAGCGCATAATGCCCGCTTTGATGTCCGGTTTATCACCGCCAAATACCAGCAATTATTAGGGGAAAAGGTGCTTCCGGTTTATCTGGATACCTTGGGATTAGCCCGTTCGGTCTGGCCAAACTTCAAGAGTTATCGTCTGAACAATGTTGCCAAAGAACTTGGGATCAAACTGCAGAACCATCACCGGGCCACCGACGATGCTCAATGCGCCGCCGAGATCTTATTAAAAGCATTGGAGAAGATCAGCGACCGAAAATTTGAATTGTTGAACGATTTAAATTCTTTAGTGAAAGAAAGCGGCGTTGAACATCTCCAAACCAATCATGTGATCATCTTGGTCAAGAATCAGATCGGTATGAAACATCTCTACCGTTTAGTCTCTGATTCCCATATTCAATATTTCCACCGCCACCCGCGGATTCCCCGTTCTTTGCTAATGGAGTTGCGGGATGGGTTGATTATCGGCAGCGCCTGCGAAGCCGGCGAGTTATATCAGGCGATTCTGGACGGAGCAGATGAGGGTAAATTGGAGGAGATTGCCGAATTTTACGATTACCTGGAAATCCAACCAGTTGGAAATAACCAATTTTTAATCAATTCCGGCCGGGTTAAATCAGTTGAGGAGCTTCAAGATAATAATAGGAAAATAATTGAACTCGGCGGCAAACTGGGTAAACCGGTGGTGGCTACGGGCGATGTTCATTTTCTCCACCCCCATGAAGAAATTTATCGCAAAATATTACTAATGGGACAAGGGTTTCAAGATGCCGACCGCCAGGCGCCGCTATATTTCCGAACCACCGATGAGATGTTGCAGGAGTTTAAGTATCTAGGCGACGCTTTGGCAAGAAAAGTTGTTATCACTGCTCCACTTCATATTTTAGAGCAGATTGAAGACGTATCACCTTTACCGAATAAATTTTGCCCGCCGCAAATTCCAGGCGCTGAAGATGAAATTCGCGCAATGTCATATACCCGGGCCAAGGAATTATATGGCAATCCTTTGCCGCAGCTGGTGCAAGAACGGCTCGAATGGGAATTAAAGAGCATTATCGATCATGGATATGCCGTATTGTATTTGACGGCCCAAAAATTGGTTAAGAAATCATTAGATGACGGCTATCTGGTTGGTTCACGGGGGTCGGTGGGTTCTTCCTTTGTAGCTACTATGTGCCGGATTACCGAGGTCAACCCATTACCAGGGCATTATCTTTGCCCTAAGTGCAAGTATAGCGAGTTTATGGATACCGGAGCTATCGCTTCAGGATATGATCTACCCGATAAAAATTGCCCTAAATGCGGCTATGCCCTTTCCAAAGACGGGCAGGATATTCCGTTTGCAACCTTTATGGGTTTTGAAGGTGATAAGGAACCGGATATTGACTTAAACTTTTCCGGTGAATATCAACCTATTGTCCACAAATATACCGAAGAAGTTTTTGGCAAAGGCTATGTGTTTCGGGCAGGAACCGTGACCGGACTGGCGGATAAGACAGCCTTTGGTTTTGTTAAAGGCTATATGGAAGACAAAGGGATTAGTCTTCGCCAAGCGGAAATGAACCGACTGGTTAAAGGGTGCACCGGCGTACGCCGTTCCACCGGCCAACATCCGGGTGGGCTTTATGTAGTTCCACAAGATCAGGAGATATATAACTTTACTCCGATACAGTTTCCGGCTAACGATAAAAAAGCCGAATGGATAACTACTCATTTTGATTATCACGGAGCATTGGAAGGCCGTTTAGTCAAGCTTGATATTCTTGGTCATGACGATCCAACGGTCATTCGGATGTTGCATGACTTGACCGGTATTGATCCCCGAACTGTGATAATGGCTGAATCGAATACGATGAAGATTTTCTCCTCCATAGAACCACTGGGGATAACCGAGGAACAGATGGGATTTAACCTGGGTACGCTTGGAATTCCAGAGTTTGGAACCGGATTTGTTCGTCAAATGTTGGAAGAAACCCGGCCGACTACCTTTGCGGAGTTGGTATTCATTTCCGGGCTATCTCATGGAACAAGTGTGTGGCTGGGAAATGCCCAAGAATTGATTAAAAATGGTAAAGCGAAACTATCGGAGGTTATCTCCACCCGCGATGATATTATGAACTATTTAATCTTTAAACGGTTACCTCCTAAAACCGCTTTTAAGATTATGGAAAAAGTCCGTAAAGGTAAGGGCCTTGAGGAAGACGAGATTCAAATTATGAAAGAACATGGTGTTCCCGACTGGTACATTGACTCTTGTCTGAAGATAAAGTATATGTTTCCGAAAGCCCACGCAGTCGCTTATGTAATGATGGCTTTCCGAATTGCCTATTTTAAAGTAAATTATCCATTGGCTTTTTACGCTACCTATTTCAGTGTCCGGGCCGATGAGTTTGATGCCGACATCGTGGTCCATGGTAAAGAAACCGTTAAAATGACTTTGGAGCAAATTCGAAGTAAGGGAAATGACGCTACTCAAAAAGAGAAAAACTTGGAGACAATTCTTGAAGTAGCATATGAAGCGATGCTGAGAGGAGTTAGTTTTCTGAGAGTGGACCTCTATAGGTCCGATCCCCAAAAGTTTATCATTACCGATGAAGGTTTGCTCCCGCCATTAGCTTCCCTTCAAGGATTGGGTGATAATGCAGCAAAGTACGTGGCAGCAGCCAGAGAAGAAGGAACTTTTCTTTCGATTGAAGATTTAAAAAGCCGGGCTCGTTTGAGTTCTGCGGTTATTGAGGTTTTGCAGAAACATGGTTGTTTGGAAGGAATGTCTGAATCGGATCAGTTAGGACTCTTTTAAACAAGGAACTATTGTAAACAAGAATTTTTGTAGTAGTTTTTTTGTTTAGCCGAATAAACTGCCAACCGGAGGCTAAAAGCCATCCGGCTGCAAGATGTAAGGACCTTTGGCCCTCTTTGGGGATGAATATTTGCCTTAAATTAGCCAGGGCTTGCATCTTATAGCCGTGAGGTTTACCCTCACGGTTGACAAAATAAATTTTGCAACAGCCCCTTACTTTACTTTCGTGGGCACAAACAAATCTATTAATCCAATCACCAAAGATGCCAATAAAGCTCCAATCACAGATACCGACATTCCCGGAACAATAAACTGAGTAATATAAATTACTATCGCAGAGACAAGGAAACCTACAACTCCATGGGCGTAAGGGGAAATATCACGCCCTAGAACCAGTTCGATTAGATAACTGATCCCGGCGATAACCAAAGCGGCTAATAACGCGCTGCCAAATCCAATAGCCCTAAATCCGGGAACGATTGCCCCTATAAACATCAAAACCAGCGCTGCTACAACAAAGCGTATGATTGTTCTTAACCAATCCATTTATTTCACCCCCTTTGCCTCAAGTAATCCACTAATATCTTCTCCAGCAGGTATGGAAGTATTCGCCTTCTTATCGGGTAAATTCTACCTAAACCTTTTAACGATTGGAAGTATTATCTTTAATAAGAAAAAAATTCGAGTTTTAACGCGTACTATTAAAATTTAAGGAAAAACTATTTTAAAATTTAACTTGTTTATTCTGGTCCAAATAGGAGGAGAAAATGAAACGGATATATGCCGCCTTTGAAAGAGTTGAAAACGCAAGAGCCGCAGTTGGAAGGGTAAAAAAAGAAAGTTGGAATCGGGCGGGTTTGGTTGTGATTTTACCCGGAGAACCGATTACAGCCAATGATAATCATTATGAATTTGGGGATGAACATTTCTTGGATACACCATATTCCAGAAAAAATACGGTCTGGCCTGTCCTGCAAGATAAAGAAGTTGATGGTATCGGTATTGTTAAAATAGCAGTCAGTTTAAAACCCGATGCTGATTCTAGCTTAAGTGAAGAGTCGGTTGTGACTAACAAAGAAATAATAGCGGAAGATTTAAAAAATAATAAAGTTATTACGATTATCGAAGCCGAGGATGAGATTGTTTCCCAAATTGAGATAATTTTAGAAAGCGAGGGAGCGGAGATTACTATTATTGACTAATGCCTTTGTTTTTAATTATCATAAAGCTATTACAGATCGAATTTAGAGTAGTAGTTTCAAAAAGGGAGGAGTTATTAGGCAAAAAGGCGAATAGTTACCATTCCTAGGGAGGAATCAAATGGTAACAGCAGATGGGGCCTTAATTACTCAAGTTGAACCCGGTAGTATTGGCGCTGAGCTTGAATTGGAACCGGGGGACCGGATAGTAGCTATTAATGGTACCAAGCCGGTTGATTATATCGATTATTTGTTATTAACAGCTGAAGAAAACCTTAGCATCAGAATACTAAAGCGCTCCGGGGATTTGTTGGAGTTGGAGTTCGAAAAAGATGCCGAGGAACAACTGGGATTAGGTTTCGAAGCGGTTGTTTTTGATGGAATCAGAACTTGCGACAATCATTGTTTATTTTGTTTTGTCCATCAGCTCCCTGTTGGTCAACGGAGCTCCCTTTATATTAAGGACGACGATTATCGGCTCTCTTTTTTACAAGGAAGTTACGTAACTTTGACCAATCTGACCGAGACAGATTGGGATCGAATTATAAAAATGCATTTAAGCCCCTTATATGTATCGGTCCATGCTACTGATCCGGTTATTCGCCGTAAGATGTTGGGTTCTAGGACGGGTGGCCGCATTATGGAACAATTAAAACGGTTGGCAGCCGCCGGGATAAGTATACACACTCAAGCCGTAATTTGTCCCGGGATTAACGACGGCCTTATTTTGGAACGGACAATTAGTGATCTTGGAGAACTTTGGCCTCAAGTAGTTTCATTGGCAATAGTCCCTGTAGGTTTGACAGGGCATAGACAAAAATTATTCAATTTGAGGACACCAAACCAAGATGAAGCAAGACTGGTCTTAGAAATGGTCAAAAGATATCAGAAAGAGTTTTTAAGAAAATTTGAGACAAGGTTTGTATTTGCCGCTGATGAATGGTATATTATAGCGAGGGATGTATTTCCATCGGATGAAGAATATGAAGGGTATCCTCAACTAGATAACGGAGTGGGTTTAATTCGGTGGTTTTTATCCGAATTGGATGAGTGTTTGCCTGGAGTAACTCCATTATTACAAACATTAGAGGATGAAATAGTGATCGTTACCGGAGAATCCACCATCCAGCTTTGGAAAGAAGTAAAATTAAAGTTGAAACAGAGCTTTCCCCGGTTAAAGCTGGATATTTTACCGGTAGTAAATCGTTTTTTTGGCTCCTCGGTTACTGTTACCGGTTTATTAAGCGGGCGGGATATTCTTCAAACTATTAAAAATCACTCGGGATCAACCGCAGAAACTTATCTGGTTCCCGAAATTACTCTGAAACAAGGGGAAGCTTTGTTTTTAGATGGTTTATCAGTCAATGAATTATTAGAAGGTTGTCTTCCGAAAAAAGTAGCGATTGTTCCAACCAGAGCTTCGGATTGGCTGGATTGGATTATATCTACTTTGGTAAATTCAATACCAAAGTAGAATTATTAACAAAGGATGTGTTAACGGTTGGCGCGACCGGTGATTGCCATTGTCGGCAGGCCTAATGTGGGTAAGTCGACCCTATTTAATCGAATTATCAAGCAGAGGTTAGCAATTGTTGAAGATACTCCAGGAGTTACAAGAGATAGGCTTTATGCTAAAAGCAATTGGCTGAATCGGGAATTTTTGCTGATTGATACCGGAGGTTTAACTGACGAGAGGGATCCGATTCAAACTCAGATCCGTAAACAAGTAGACTTGGCTTTGGACGAGGCCGATGCAATCATTATGGTGACCGATGGGCGAGAAACGTTGACTACTTCCGATTATCAAGTGGCGGAATTACTTCGAAAAACCAAAAAGCCCATTGTTCTAGCAGTCAATAAAATTGAATCGTATCCGTCCACAGCGGATCCGGAGATATATAGCTTGGGTTTGGGAGAGCCGGTTTTAATTTCGGCCGATCACGGTTTAAACATCGGTGATCTATTAGAAACCGCATTGGCCCATGTAACTTTGGAGCAGGAAGTAGAAGAAGATGATCTAATCCGGGTGACCTTCGTCGGTCGGCCCAATGTTGGGAAATCATCTTTGGTCAATGCTCTTTTAGGGGAAGAGAGGGTAATAGTAAGCGATCAGCCGGGTACAACCCGTGATGCAATTGATACCCCCCTCCATCTTAACGGCATGAATTATCTCTTAGTTGATACTGCCGGTATCAGACGTAAAGCTAAGGTTGAAGAGGCAGTGGAATATTATAGCGTCTTGAGAGCAATCAGAGCGGTGGAAAGATCGGACGTAGTGGTTATGGTTTTAGACGCTGCTGAGGTAATTACCGAGCAGGACTTGAGAATCGCCGGGATTATAAAAGATGCTGGAAAGGCTTGTCTTATTCTAATTAATAAATGGGATTTGATTGATAAAAATAATGCGACTGCTGGGAATTTCGAGGAACAAATTCGCCGCGATCTCGGTTTTCTGGACTATGCGCCGCTTCTATTTGTTTCCGCTAAAACCGGACAACGGTTAGAAAAGATTTTGTCGTTGGTCAATTCAGTTATGGAAAGCTATACCTTTAGAATTTCCAGTAATCGGCTTAATCATGTTATCGGAGAGATTACTGCCTTACACCAACCTCCTTCCGTCAAAGGCAGAATACTTAAGATTTATTATACAAAACAAATTAAGGTTAAGCCGCCTACTTTTCAATTGAGTGTAAATGATCCGGAAAGTATGCATTTTTCCTACCAACGTTATTTGGAAAATAAATTACGCGAATATTTCGGCTTTATAGGTACGCCAATCCGGTTTCAATTGAAGACAAAGAAAGATAATTCTAATCAACAGGAGTGAATTAAGTGTTCCAGACTAAAGAATTATTAATGCCATTACTTGTTTTGGTTCTTAGTTATTTAATCGGTTCAATTACTACCGGTGACATTGTGGCCTATTTTAAAAAGATAGATTTGCGGGGGCAAGGCAGCGGAAGTATCGGGGCCACCAATGTCTATCGCGCCATGGGTTGGTTTTATGCGGCAGTTGTTTTAGCGGGGGATGCTCTCAAGGGGATAATTGCTGTTTTATTAGGAAGTAGGTTAGTAGGAGTAATCGGCGGTTTTGACTTTGCGATTCTTGCTGGAGTCGCAGCGATCGTTGGGCATAATTGGCCAATTTACACCGGTTTCCGAGGTGGAAAGGGAATTGCCACTTCTTTGGGTGTTATTATTGCATTAACCACCAAAAGTCTATTGATAGTATTATTAGTTTGGATTATTTCCTTTGTCGCCTTTGGCTTCGTCTCGCTGGCGTCTGTCTTAGCCGCAATAACTTATCCAATTTCAGTCTATTTAAATTATAGCGGTGATTACTACAAATTGTTGATTTCATTGGTAATCGCAATTTTAGCGATTTACAGACATAAACCCAATTTGCAAAGATTGTTTCAAGGAAAAGAACATCGAATTTTATACAATAAGAAAAAGGGAGCTCAAAAATAATGATCGGAATTATCGGGAGTGGTGGATGGGGAACCGCTCTTGCCAAAGTATGCGCTGAAAAAGGACATCAAGTCCACATATGGGCAATGGAGCCTGAGGTAGTAGCTGAAATCAATCGCAATCATACCAATAATACGTTTTTGTCCGGTGTTGTATTGCCGGATTCGATTCATGCCAGTAATTCAATTGAGGAAGTTGTTGCAGGGAAAAAGTACCTTTTTACGGCAACGCCGAGTCAGTGGGTGCGAAGCATTGCTAAACAAATGGCGGCATATGTAAGACCAGAAACTAGAATTATTAATGTTTCCAAAGGTCTTGACGGGGAAAGTCTAGATCTGTTAACCAAGGTACTGGAGGAAGAACTACCAATGGTTAATCCGAATGCGATTATTGCGCTTTCAGGGCCAAACCATGCCGAAGAGGTTGCCAGACAAGTACCTTCAGCTACGGTGGTAGCTACTCCGGTTTTACAATTTGCGGAAGAGGTTCAAGATTTATTAATTTCTCCGGTTTTTAGGGTTTATACCAATCCTGATCGGATCGGGGTCCAGTTGGGTGGAGCGCTTAAAAATATCATAGCCCTAGCTGCAGGAATATCTGATGGTTTAGGTTTTGGAGATAATTCCAAAGCGGCTTTAGTGACTAGGGGTTTGGTTGAGATGGCCCGACTAGGCTTGGCCTTAGGGGCCCAATCACCTACTTTTTCGGGCCTATCGGGTATGGGAGACCTTTTTGTAACAGCTGCTAGCATGCATAGCCGAAACGCATGGGCCGGCCGCGAATTAGGTAAGGGAAAGAGTTTGGACGAAATAGTTACCTCCACTAAAATGGTGGTTGAAGGAGTTCATACTACCAAAGCCGCATACCATATAGCAAAACGATTAAACGTTGAAATGCCGATCACATTTATTACATATAAAATTTTGTTTGAAAATCTATCCGCTAAAGAAGGAGTAAGTCAACTAATGGAGCGGATGAAAACTCATGAAATGGAAGAGGTTATTTTTGCGACATATTCTTGGAAATAAAAAAATGATTTAAGTGGCTCCTACGGGGGCTTTTTTTTTTGCTAAATTCCGAGAGTTAAGTGGATAGCTATTACGTTCGCTATGCCCAAATTGATGTTTATTAGATTGGTTTCGAATATTAGTTATATTGAGAGTAAGCAACCAATATATATATATTGTTAATTGGCATGGACAACTGAAACTAAGGGGGGGATGACTAAATTCCCATTTAAAGACTACTTTGTTGAATCAAGTTGTTTTAAGGATTTCGGCAAAGTAGTAATAGAGTATTAATTACTATTAAAAAAGGGGGGAAACAGATGGAGAGGTATGATATCTTCCAAGATATCGCCGAACGTACCGGTGGAGATATTTATATCGGGGTAGTCGGTCCGGTACGGACAGGGAAGTCGACTTTTATTAAACGATTTATGGAAATGTTGGTGATCCCGAATATTAGTAACATATATGATCGGGAACGTTCTCAAGATGAACTTCCTCAAAGCGGAAGCGGACGGACAATCATGACTACCGAACCCAAGTTTGTCCCCAGTGAAGCAGTTGAGGTAGTGATAGCGGATAACATCCATTTCCGGGTACGAATGGTTGACTGTGTTGGATATGCGGTTGGGGGAGCCGTCGGTTATGAAGATCAAAATGGCCCCCGGATGGTACTTACACCCTGGCGAGCTGAACCTGTAAGTTTTGTAGAAGCCGCTGAAATGGGAACCGAAAAAGTTATCAATGATCATTCAACTGTTGGACTGGTAATCACCACTGATGGAAGCATAACGGATATTTCTAGAACTGACTATCTTCCGGCAGAGGAACGAGTAGTTAATGAACTTAGGGCTTTGGGAAAACCATTTGTGGTTATTGTAAACTCTGTTCATCCGGAACGTGATGAAGCTAGAGGCCTGGTAAGGGAATTGCAAAATAAATATCAGGTACCGGTATTAGCCGTAAATTGTTTACAAATGAGTTCAACCGATATTGAAAATGTCCTCCAGGAATTGCTGTATATGTTTCCGGTTCGGGAGATCCAAATTGATTTTCCAAGATGGGTGGAGGAGTTGGCCGTCGATCATTGGCTACGCTCCCGCTTTGAAAATGGTGCATACACGGCTGTCTCAAATTTAAATCGGGTACGTGATGTAGATGGAGCAGTCAACTTACTGCGGGGACTTGAAGATGTTTGGAATGTTCGATTGGATAATCTAAGTTTAGGTAATGGCTCAGTTCAGATTACCATGGAAACTCCACCAAATTTATTTTATCGGATTTTGGAGGAGATCTCCGGATTTACTATTAGCGGTGACCATCATTTAATGCGATTGATCCGTGAATTATCCGTAGCAAAACGAGAGTATGACAAGGTTGCAGTTGCCCTTCAACAGGTTAGGGATCAGGGATATGGAGTAGTCCAACCTCTTTTAAATGAAATGACATTGGCCGAACCGGAATTAATCAAACAAGGAAACCGCTTTGGAGTTAAACTTAAAGCAAGTGCTCCGTCAATCCATATGATAAAAGTCGATATTATGACGGAAATTTCACCAATAGTGGGTACTGAAAAGCAGGGTGAGGAATTCCTACAGTACCTTACTGATGAATTTGAAAAAGATCCTTCCCGTATTTGGCAAACCGACTTCTTCGGTAAGTCAATGAATGATTTGGTCAAGGAAGGAATTCAATCGAAATTAGCACGAATGCCGGAAAATGCCCAAGAAAAACTCCAAGAAACCTTAACAAAAATATTGAATGATGGCAGTGGCGGTTTAATCTGTATCATTCTATAACCGGGTCTTTTCATTGTATCCTTATTCGCTCTGGTAAAAAAATGGTCTAAATAATGACCATTTTTTATTTATATGAAAACTATATAGGCAGGAGATTAATTTATGACAGCGAAAAAAAGGTTAAGAATTGATTAGAAGGTGATCTGCCATTAAAAATTATTCGAAGGTTTCAACCGATTTTAATTTGACTGTGCGGGAACAAATCTATGACTTGAAAGCCCGTACTTACATCATGGGCATTATTAATCTTACCCCCGACTCATTCTCTAAAGACGGTATATATGGTAAAGAAAATTATATCGACTTGGCTCTCAGACAAGCCGAGGAGATGATAACTGCAGGGGCTGATTTTTTAGATCTCGGAGCTGAGTCAACCCGCCCCGGAGCTGAAAAAATATCCGAGGATGAAGAAGCAAAACGGGTCCTTCCTGTTCTAAAAGAATTGGCAAAGGTGGTTTCAGTCCCTATTTCGATTGATACCTATAAACCTGCACTGGCCGAAGGGGCATTAAATATAGGTGCTACGATAATAAATGATATCTGGGGATTACAAGCGCCTGATGACCCGGAAAGACGTATGGCTAAAGTAGCAGCTGCCGCTAAATGCCCGGTAATTATTATGCATAACAAAAGAGAACCGGGATACGATTTTTTAGTAAAAGAAGTCATAGAGTCACTTGAAAAATCCATTACTATTGCCTTGGATAATGAGGTTGAGGCCGGGAAAATCATCATTGACCCCGGGGTTGGATTTGGTAAGACATATCAAGATAATCTACAAATACTTCATAACCTTGAGCAGCTCCAAGTATTAGGAAAGCCCATTCTTTTGGGGATCTCACGTAAATCGGTAATCGGGTTAACCTTGGATCTTCCGGTGGAGGAAAGACTCGAAGGGACTATCGCCGCTAATTTGTGGGGAGTATCCAAAGGGGCGAATATTTTACGGGTTCATGACGTTAAAGCCGTGACAAGGGCGGTTAGGATGTATGATGCAATCAATAAAGCATAATCGGGTATTAATTGGATTCGGTAGTAACTTAGGGGAACCAACTTTAAATCTTAAACAAGCCGTTTACCGACTGGAAGAAAAGCTTAATGTTGCCTTGGTTGTTTCTCCGGTTTATCGGAGCGAACCGGTAGGTGTTAAGGAACAACCATGGTTTTTAAATCAAGCTGGTTATTTTACTGATAATCAACAATTAGGACCGGTTTCTATCTTAGCCGCCTTAAAGGAAATTGAGTTTCAAATGGGACGAGTACCAACAATACGTTTTGGCCCTCGTTTAATCGATCTTGATTTATTATTTTATGATAATTGGGTCTTTGAGAGCGCTAATTTAATCATTCCACACCCCCGGTTTGATCAACGTTCCTTTGTATTGTTGCCGTTGTTGGATCTGGAACCGGAGTTTGTCGATCCTCTTTCTAAAATGAGCTTAAAGCAGATTTGGGAGCAGAACTCTATTAAATTTACTGAATGCTTTAAAGTGAAGGATTAGTTTTTTGTCAATTTATTTTCATTGTTTCGCTTGGGTCAATCGGAGATTGACGTGGACGACTTTGTGGTTAACATGAGGAGGAAGCTTTGACAAAACTGGATCATTTAAAATCCATATTGATGAAGTTGGATGGGATTTTGGTCGCCTTTTCAGGCGGGGTTGATAGCAGCTTGTTGTTACGAATTGCTCAAGAGGTTAAACCGGATAGAGTTGAAGCGGTAATTTTTGACTTAGATTCTTTTCCCTCTAAAGAATTGGAGTCAGCCAAAGAATTAGCTATTTTGTTAAAAGTACCGCATATGATATTAAAAGTATCAGAATTTGATATACCCGAGTTTAGTGAGAACTCACCAGACCGATGTTATTATTGTAAAAAGGAACTCTTTACCCGGGCCAAGTTAGTAATGGTGGAAAAGGGTTTAAATGAAATAGTGGAAGGGACTAATGCCGACGATATCAATGACTTTCGCCCTGGAACCCGTGCTGTTAAAGAATTGAGGGTACGTAGTCCATTGCAAGAGGCGGGATTAACTAAAATGGAAATTAGGGAACTATCACGTGATTACCAATTACCCAATTGGGACCGGCCGTCTTTTGCTTGTCTTGCTTCACGGTTCCCCTATGGAACCCGGATTACTAAAGAGGGATTGGTAAGAGTGGAGGCTGGGGAAAAGCTATTGCATGAACTGGGTTTTAATCAATTTCGTCTTCGAGATCATGGTCCGGTAGTTAGGATTGAAGTGGAATTAGTACAAATAGAGAAAGTTTTACAAAATAAACAAAGGATAGTAGCTTATTTGAAGAATCTGGGTTATCAATATATTTGTTATGATTTGGAAGGTTACCGGACCGGTAGTATGAATGAATTGTTAAAATCTACATAAATTAGGCATTTTCTTAATTCCTAATTTTCTCATAATGTTATAAATGATATTCCCTAAGAGATTATTTCAAAAATATTTTTTGTATCTAGAAATTGTAATACAAAATGTGTTATTATTAATATATATTTAAAAAAATTTTAACATACCTCGTGTTTCTCCATCAGTTCATGTTAACCTATTCTATTGACCTACTTAGTTTAAATGCAAAAGAATGTGAAATTTTTTAAGTAGTTAGTTTGTGAAAGAGAAAACAATCACGATCCTCTCTGAGTTTAAAAATTAGATGCCCGTAATTTTCGGGGTTTGGAGGAGTGTTCATGAAAGAACAGGTTAAACATTGCCAATGTCAGTCCGAAACCGAACAGGAAAAATTGGAACGAATTAACCAAGTAATTGAGGAGTACAAAGATCGGGAAGGTAATTTGATCCAGATTTTGCATTTGGCACAAGGCATCTACGGCTATCTTTCTTTGGAACTGCAACAATTTATTGCCGCCAAATTAGATTTACCCCTCTCTAAGGTTTATGGGGTCACCACCTTCTATTCTTTCTTTTCAACCAAGCCTCGGGGTGAATACACGATCAAGGTATGTTTGGGAACTGCTTGCTATGTTAGGGGCGGCAAGAAAATCTTGGAAAAACTTAAGGATATTTTAGATATTGAAATCGGAGAAACCACATCCGACGGCAAGTTTACCTTGGAGGTTATGAGATGCATCGGGGCCTGCGGATTAGCTCCTGCCATCACAATTAATGATCAGGTCTTTAAACAGGTAAACCCGGACAAATTACAGTCTCTGATTGAAAAGTACTACTAAAGGATGGAGGTGTACAGGATGAATAACCATAAGGAAATAAAAATCAGGACCAATGATGATCTGTTAAAGGTAAAAAAAAGCTACCACGAAAAATTGAATAAATACCGTTATCATATTTTAGTTTGTTCCGGAGCCGGTTGTATTTCATCCAATTGTTATGAGGTACGGGATGCATTGTTAAAGGCTATTAAGGAACAGGAGTTAACGGAGAAAGTTACCGTAAGTGAAACCGGATGTATCGGAACTTGTGCCATCGGCCCGGTAATGGTGGTTATGCCGGAAGGAGTCTTTTATAATAAATTGAATCCCGCCGATATACCGCGAATCGTAGCTTCTCATTTGGTGGACGGTAATATCGTGACTGAGAAGACCTATTTTGATAGTAAAACCGGTAAATATATTCCACTTATTAAAGACATTGATTATTTTAAAAGTCAGTTAAAGATTGCTCTCCGTAACTGTGGAAATATGGATTACGCTTCTTTGGAAGCTTATATTGGAAGAGATGGTTATCAAGCCCTGGGTAAAATATTAAAGTCAATGGTTCCAATGGATGTAGTGGCCGAGATGAAAAAATCGGGGCTTCGCGGTCGGGGGGGCGGCGGATTTCCTACCGGTGTAAAGTGGGAAGCGGGAATGAACTCTCCCGGGACTGAAAAATATGTAGTCTGTAATGCGGATGAAGGCGATCCCGGAGCTTTTATGGATCGGAGTCTTCTGGAAGGCGATCCCCACTCGGTAATTGAAGGAATGATGATTGCGGGATACGCGATTGGAGCTAATAAGGGTTACGTTTATGTTAGGGCCGAATATCCGTTAGCGGTCGAGAGGCTATCAAAAGCCATCGAATCAGCCCGTGCAGCCGGTTTACTTGGCAATAAAATTTTACAGAGTAAATTTAGTTTTGATTTGGAAATCAGAATTGGAGCCGGTGCTTTCGTTTGTGGAGAGGAAACCGCTTTAATGGCTTCTATCGAGGGTGAACGTGGCGAACCTCGACAAAAACCTCCCTTCCCGTTTCAAAAAGGGTTATTTGGCAAACCGACCATTATTAATAATGTCGAGACATATGCTAATGTTCCGGCAATTATGCTAAACGGTGGCGATTGGTTTGCCGGTTTTGGGACCGCCGGAAGTAAAGGGACCAAGGTGTTTGCCTTAGCCGGTGATATTAATAACGCCGGTATTGTTGAGGTGCCAATGGGAGTCACCTTGGGAGATATCGTTTTTGATATTGGTGGCGGAATTCCCAGAAACAAGCGGTTTAAAGCTGCTCAGACCGGGGGACCGTCCGGTGGTTGTATAACCAATCAATATTTAAATACTCCGGTTGATTATGATTCGTTGGTTAAATTAGGCGCAATTATGGGTTCCGGCGGGTTAATCATCATGGATGAAGATACTTGTATGGTTGATGTGGCCAGGTTCTTTATGGAATTTGTCCAGGAAGAATCTTGCGGTAAATGCGTACCTTGTAGGTTGGGGACCAAAAGAATGCTGGAGATCTTGGAGAGAATTACCCAAGGTAAAGGCCGTGAAGGCGATATCGAACTTTTAGAGGAATTAGGAGAAATCATTAAAGAGACAGCTATTTGTGGTTTGGGACAGACCGCGCCAAATCCGGTTATAAGCACGATTAAGAATTTTCGGGAAGAATACGAAGAGCATATTAAGTATAAACATTGCCGAGCCGGAGTTTGTAGCGAGTTATTCATTTCTCCCTGTCAAAATGCTTGTCCCGCCGGAGTAAATGTTCCCGGTTATGTTTCCTTAATAGCCGCCGGCCGGGTTCGGGATGCTTATAATCTTGTAAGGAAAGAAAACCCCTTTCCGGCAGTATGCGGTCGAGTCTGCACTCATCCTTGCGAGAGCAGGTGCCGACGGGGGCAATTGGATGAATCGATAGCAATAGCGGACTTAAAGCGGTATGTGGCTGATCAGGTTTTAAAAAGTGATGAGCCGTATATGGATTTGGTATTTCCTAAAAAAGGTAAGAGTATTGCAATAATCGGGGCCGGGCCATCCGGTTTGACCTGTGGTTATTATTTAGCTCGGCTTGGATATGACATTGAAGTGTACGAATCCCAACCGGTGGCAGGTGGAGTTTTGGCCTTTGGAATTCCGGAGTACCGGCTGCCCAAGGAAGTATTACAACAAGAGATACGTATGATCGAACAGGTAGGTGTAAAAATTCATTTAAATAGCGAAATTGGTAAAGATCTGACCTTCCAAGAATTAAAAGAAAAACATGAAGCCGTTTATATTGCTACCGGTACCCAATTTTCCCGTAAAATTAATATACCGGGAGAAGACTTAGCCGGAGTTTATCATGGGTTGGAATTCTTGCGAGATATCAATTTAGGCAGAGACGTCAAAGTCGGATCAAGTGTAGCAGTAATCGGAGGCGGTAATACTGCTATTGATGCCGCCCGGGTAGCTCTAAGGGAAGGAGCAGGTGAGGTTACTATTTTATACCGGCGGCAGGAAGAGGATATGCCGGCTGACTCAAGAGAAATCAGGGATGCAGTGGAGGAAGGGATAAAAATTATTACCCTAGTGGCCCCGGTCCGGCTCGTAGGCAAAAAGACAGTTGAAGCGGTGGAATGCGTTAAAATGGAGCTTGGTGAGTTTGACTCAAGCGGACGCCGCAAACCAAAAGAAGTCTCCGGCTCGGAATATCAAATCAAGGCCGATATGGTAATTACGGCTGTTAGCCAATACTCGGATTTACCCTTTATTAATAAGGATGAAGTCGAGATTACAGGATGGGGAACCTTTGTTACCGATAAAGATTCGTTAATGACTAAGATGAAGGGTGTTTTTGCCGGAGGGGATGTAGTCCGGGGCTCGGATGTAGTGATTTCGGCAATTGCCGATGGTAAAAATGCCGCCAAAGCTATTGACAAATATCTTGGCGGTAAGGGTGAATTAAATACCGGTGAGGAGATTGAAATCCCGAAAGCGGCCGATGATAAGGAATTAGTTGAACACGAGCGTTTTACTATGAAGTATCTGGACCCTGATAATCGAAAAAATTGTTATGACGAAGTTGCTATCGGTTTCCACAAATTAAACGCGATTGCCGAAGCAATGCGCTGCTTGCGCTGTGACAGGAGGGCTTAGAATGGTAACGTTGACGATAAACCAAAAAAAGATAACTGCCGATGAAAACTTGACCATCCTTGAAGCTGCAAAACAGAATAATATTTTGATTCCTCATTTTTGTTATTTGGAAAATGTGCACCAGATCGGTTCCTGCCGAATTTGTGTGGTTGAAGTCGAAGGGGCTAAAAACCTCCAACCTTCCTGTATGGTGCAAGTAAAGGAAGGAATGGTGGTAAGTACTAATTCGGAAAGAGTGAAACAAGCCCGTAAATTATTATATGAACTGATGCTTTCCGATCACCCTCGTAATTGTCTTAGCTGCTCTCGAAATCAGAATTGTGAATTTCAAAAGTTGGGAGAACTAATTCAAATCGATGAATTCAGATTCGAAGGTGAACGTTCTAAAACCTTTATTGATGATTCTTCACCCTCTATCATTCGTGACACTTCTAAATGTATTCTTTGCCGTAGATGTGTAACTGTATGTAACCAAATTCAGGGTATTGGAGTTTTGAATGCTCAAAAAAGAGGTTTTAAAACTGTTATCGGGGCCGCTGATGAATTGCCTTTAAACTCGGTAAATTGCGCTTTTTGCGGTCAGTGTACCACTGTTTGCCCTGTAGGTGCTCTTCAAGAGAAGGATGGTATTTCCTCGGTTTGGAAGGCGCTTTTCGATAAAACCAAACGGGTGGTTATTCAGACTGCACCAGCAATTCGGGCTGCTTTGGGAGAAGAGTTCGGATATGAACCGGGAACTTTGGTTACAGGCAAAATGGTCACTGCATTAAAAGAGATTGGTTTCGATGACGTTTTCGATACCAACTTTACCGCCGATCTTACGATTATGGAGGAAGGACACGAATTGTTGGAACGGATCCAACATACTTTTACCGGTAAAAAAGCAGTCCTACCGATGATTACCAGTTGTAGTCCGGGTTGGATTAAATATGTGGAACATTCTTACCCGGATCAATTAGACCATCTCTCCACCTGTAAATCACCTCACATGATGTTGGGCGCATTGGTTAAATCATATTATGCGGATAAAATCGGGGTAGATCCGAAAGATATTTTTGTTGTCTCGGTGATGCCCTGTACTGCTAAAAAGTTTGAGATAACCAGACCGGAGATGGTTAATAACGGTTATCCTAATGTAGATGCCGTTTTAACAACCAGGGAATTAGCTAGGATGATTAAGGATGCCGGGATCGAATTTACCAAATTAAGTGATTCTTTATTTGACAATCCACTGGGATTATCGACCGGTGCGGCCGACATTTTTGCTAATTCCGGTGGAGTAATGGAAGCGGCTTTACGGACGGTATATGAAGTGATTACCGGAAGAGAGTTGCCCTTCGACCAGTTACATGTCCAGCCAATTATGGGTTTAAGCCAAGTTAAGACAGCGGATCTCACCATAGAAGACCCTAAACCCGAATTTTGTTTTTTAAAGGGTGTAACTCTTAAGATAGCGGTTACCAGCGGTTTGGCGGGGGCCAAGAAGTTAATGGAGGATGTTGCCGACGGGAAATCGCCTTATCATTTTATTGAAGTAATGGGTTGTCCGGGAGGATGCATCAGCGGAGGCGGACAGCCGCGCCCCACCAATAATTATGTTAGAAAAAAACGTTTGGAAGCCATTTACCTGGAGGATGAAGGAAAAGAAATTAGAAAATCCCATGAAAATCCATTTATAACTCAAATTTATCAAGATTATTTAAAAGAACCGTTGGGTCACAAATCCCACGAGTTGCTTCACACAAAATATACTAAACGAGGGATATATAACGAGAAGATAAAGTAGCATAAGTAATCAGGAGTTAGGACTCCTGATTACTAATCTTTCTTGACAACCTCTACATTTAATGCTAAAATATTTTTTGCGTCGGGGGAGTAGCTCAGTTGGTTAGAGCGCCACGTTGACATCGTGGAGGTCATTGGTTCGATCCCAACCTTCCCCACCATTTTTGTTTTCTAAACGAGATTAATATCTCGTTTTTTTTATTATGACTTTTTTGCCATATAATTATATGCCTTCCAAAATAACCATTTTAGCTGGAAGGATGCAGTGATTGTTCCTCTGTTCTTCAGTATACAAACAAGAAGCCTCACATATAATAGTCGTAGAACGGAGGGGTCCGAGATGTCAGGAATCACGATCAGCACCCTCAATATAGACCCGGAAGTCAGAGGAAACCTTCTCAAAGAGATCAATTTTCTAAAACGAGAAGGAATTAATGTAGAATACGATGAAAAAGTTGAAGGCAAATATCTCTTTCTAGACTGTGCCGTATCCGAAACAGACGAAGTGGTTCGGGTTTCTCATGATAAAATTTTTCGCTACTATTTAGCAAGCATTATTACAGATTTATTAATGAACGAGATCGCCAAAGAAATGATGCGTCGAATCGTTCGGGCTAAATACCATTATTTATCTAAGGAAGAATTAAAGCAAATTGTTCAGAATGCATATCTTTTCCTCAGTAATTTAGACGAAGAAGGAGATATCGGCAAAACTCTGTTCCGGCACAACCAAATCTTAGCTGAAGTCAATCAATATATGGAATCCAACTCTTGTTTTTATTTGGAAGGGTTTCTTCGTTTCCGTTTAAAGGATTATTTTAAGGAGTTGGAAATTTCTATTGAAAAAGCAGTTGAGAATTACTTGGTCGAGCAGGAATATAATGAATTCTTAAGATTATTAAGGTATTTCGTCGAAATCCAGGAACCTCGAATTGACGAGGTACATGTAATGGTTAAGGACAAACAAAGGTTTTGTCTTTTCGATGAAGAAAGGCAACCTATCAATCAAGACCAATTACAAGGTGTCCTTACCGAATTAAACAATGACGTTGATTACGAGGACCTTTTACTGAGTACCTTAATCACTATTTCACCAAGGAGTATAGTACTTCATATCGTCAACAAGACAGAAATTGTGGAAACCATTGTAAATGTTTTCCGGGAGAGGGTTATTATTTGTCATGGTTGTGATCTATGTGGTCATAATAAATCAAAACTAACCGGAATACAGGTTTGGCGGAATGATTTTTCATAATAATGACAAATACATAGTTTTAGCGTAATTTACCGGTAAAACCATCTTTTTGATTGACAAAATATTAGATAAGTTATATCCTAGTGATAGAAATGGTTACTCTTTAAAGCGGCCCTGTGAGGCCGGTAAGAGTTCAGGCTTTGGATGTGATATTTCAAAGCGCTTCTTGCCCGGCGGGCCGAAGCGCTTTTTTATTTGAAACAGGGTTGCTAGATAGGTCCATAAAAGGTATTGGGTAACCGAATAAATAATAGGAGGCCCAAACAATGTCACCTAAAAAAACAACCAAAGTAACGGGATTTTTACCTGATGATACCCCGCCAGTCTGGAAACTAATCTTTTTTGCATTGCAACAAATGGTGGTAATGTTTCCCGCAACGGTATTGGTCGCATTATTAACGGGTTTTCATGTTTCAACCACTATCTTTGCCAGTGGGCTGGCAACTATTGGATTTGTTTTGATTACCAAAGGGCGGATTCCTCTATATTATGGCTCTAGTTTTTCCTATATTGCTGCTGTTGTTGCCATTACAGGAGTCAAACAATTCGGAGAAATTGCTCCCGATATTTTGATTTCTCAAGCCCAATGCGGTATTATTGCTTCAGGTTTGATTTCTATTATTGCCGGGCTAATTATCAATCAATTTGGACGGGACAAAGTTGAAAAAGTCCTTCCGCCGGTTATTACCGGTAGCGTAGCAATCGTTATTGGTATTGCTCTTGCAGGCGCAGCCATGAGCGGTGCCTCATCAAACTGGACTGCTGCTGTAATAACTTTGCTTTCCACCATTCTTTTTTCGGTTTATTTAAAAGGGACCTTAGGACAGCTTCCGATCCTCTTTGGTGTTCTGGTAGGTTATGCTGTTAGTTGGGGTTTGGGTATTATTGATTTTTCCAAAGTAACCTCTGCCGCTATTTTAACAGCTCCTCATTTTACTTTACCGGTTTGGAGTTGGGGTGCAGTTTTTGCAATCATGCCAATTGCGATTGCCACTATCCCTGAATCCACAGCTCACCTTTATCAGATTGACCTTTACGTTAATAATCTGGCTAAAAAGCTTGGTTCTAAAAAAGAGTACTCGATAGCAGGCTTATTAGGAGTAAACTTGGTTGGTGACGGCATAGCCGATATCATTGCCGGATCTATTGGAGGACCAGCCGGTACTAATTATGGAGAAAACAATAGCGTTATGGCTATCACCAAAAACTTTTCAGTGCCGGTAATAATACTTGCCGCTTGCTTTGCTGTTGTCCTATCGTTCTTCGGTAAACTAGCCGGTGCTGTAAATACAGTTCCCGGAGCTGTAATTGGTGGAGTTTCCATTTATCTCTTCGGTGTCATTGGAGTTCAAGGTGTGGCTTTAATGATTTCGGAAAAGGTTGACCTTTTCTCGGCCAAAAACCTAGCTATTGTATCAACCATACTGGTAATTGGAATCGGTGGTTCATTTGCTTTTCCAAACGGAATGATACCCTTGTTTGGGGCCCAATTACCGGCAATAGCAACAGCTGCGGTATTTGGAATTTTATTAAACTTGATCTTTTTAATTTTCCCGACTGAAAAAGCGAATGCTTAAAGAACAACAGGATTGGAAATAGATATAACAAGTAATATTTTGCCACAGAGACACAGAGACTCAGAGAAAACATTAAATTTTTCTCCGTACCTCTTTGTCTCTGTGGCTAATCAATAAATTTTTAAACATCCTAATTATGAAATTTTTACATTAACCTTTTAAACGCAAGATTAAATTTTTGTGTTGAAAAGAATATTCATTGACATCCAGAGTTAACTTTGATAAACTTACTCTAGTTAAGGACCCTTTAACTCTAGTCCGGCGAGGCTAGGAAGGCGAAATAAGTATTCTTAACCTTCTAATGCTATGCGCCCTGAAGGTTTTTTTATATCAAAATGGTAGCAGAGAAAACATTTGGGGGGGCGTTCCAAATTAATCAGATAAAAGCCCAAGTTATGGATGGGGAAAATATTCGACGCGCAATGTACCGCCTCTCACACGAGATCACCGAACATAATAAAGGAACTTCAGATATTATTCTTGTGGGAATACGAACCAGAGGCGTACCATTAGCCAACCGTCTTGCGACTTTGATTGAAGAACAAGAAAAGACCTCGATTCCGGTAGGAACTTTAGATATTACTTTTTACCGCGATGATTTGTCGCTGGTATCCAGTCAACCGGTACTGCACCGAACCGAACTTCCCGTGAATATAACTCATAAAAAAGTAATTTTAGTGGACGACGTATTATATACCGGGAGAACTGTCAGAGCGGCATTGGATGCTTTAATGGACCTTGGTAGGCCGGACAGTATTCAACTAGCGGTCTTAATCGATCGGGGCCACCGCGAATTACCGATAAGAGCTGACTATGTAGGTAAAAATGTTCCTACGTCAAAACGAGAAGTGGTCCATGTCAGACTTAGCGAGATTGATGGTGAGGACCGAGTGGTAATTACTGAAAATGAAACCAGTCCGAACTAATCCCTTTAAATCTTGTCCTGTGAGGCAAGTAAGGGAGGAGCGGTTAAGGATTTAATCCTCCCTTTTTGGGAGGATTTTTTTTGTAATTAAATATATAAATTATTGTAAAACGGAGCGGTGCAGATGGTGAATTTACCAAAAGATATCTTAGGCCTGAGAGAATTATCGGTGGAACAAATTAATTTTATTTTGGATACGGCTACTGCTTGTAAGGATATATTTGGCCGTGATTTGAAAAAGGTCCCAACGCTACGGGGAAAGACAGTGGTTACTTTGTTTTTTGAACCAAGTACTCGAACTCGTACTTCTTTTGAAATCGCTGGCAAATGGATGAGCGCCGATGTGGTAAATTTAACGGTCTCTTCCAGCAGTGTTGTTAAAGGTGAAAGTTTTGTGGATACAGCCCGTACTATCGAAGCAATGGGTGTGGATGTCATTATTATCCGTCATTCGTTGGCCGGGACTCCTAAACTGCTGGCCGAGTCGGTACATTCACATGTAATAAACGCCGGAGACGGCGCTCACGAACATCCTACCCAAGGATTACTGGATTTGTTTACGATTCGCGAGAAAAAAGGCGGATTTAAAGGGTTGAAAGTAGTATTAGTGGGCGACGCCATGCATAGCAGGGTTATTAAATCGAATATCTGGGGCCTTACCAAATTGGGGGCCAAAGTAACCGTAGTTGCCCCACCGACATTGGTCCCAATAGGACTAGAGTCAATGGGGGTTAAAGTTGAAACGAACCTTGACAAAGCATTGGTTGATGCTGATGTTGTGAATATTATGCGCATTCAGTTGGAACGTCAGACCAAGGCATGTTTTCCAACCTTACGTGAGTATTCCAAATTATTCGGTGTTAACTCGGAACGGCTTGCCAAAGCCAAGCCGGATCTGTTGGTGATGCATCCCGGACCCGCAAATCTTGGAGTGGAAATAAGCGAAGAGGTTTCCGTAAATGACCAGTCGGTAATAACTGAACAGGTCACTAACGGTGTAGCCGTCCGAATGGCTTTATTATATCTCTTAACCGGAGGAGGCAGCAAAGATGCGGTATTGCATTAAAGAGGGAACGATAGTTGACCCGGCTGGCGGATTTATTGGAGCCGGAGATGTTTTAATAGAGTCCGGTAAGGTAGTTGGGATTGAAAAAGTAATTAATTTAGCGGAGGCGCAAATCATCTCCGCCAAAGGCAAAATTATTTTCCCGGGATTAATCGATCTTCACTGTCACTTACGGGAACCCGGAAGAGAAGATGAAGAGACAATATTAACCGGAACTAAAGCGGCTGTAAAAGGAGGATTTACAGCTGTCACGGCAATGGCTAATACTAACCCGGTTGCTGATACTTCGGTTGCGATCGAATACGTTTTAAAACAAGCCAAAATGGCCGGCTTTGCTAAAGTGTACCCGGTTGGAGCAGTAACCAAAGGACTCCAAGGGGTTGAATTGGCTGAAATGGGTGAAATGGCAAATGCGGGTGCGGTTGCTTTTTCTGATGATGGAAAAACCATTACTAACGCTGCAATTTTAAGGGCGGCTTTGGAATATTCAACCTTATTCGGTTTACCGTTACTCTTACATGAAGAGGATCCGAATTTGGCGGGGAACGGAGTAATGAATGAAGGATACTGGTCAACAATACTAGGTTTACCGGGA
The DNA here is from genome assembly GCA_023435565.1 of Bacillota bacterium. Lineage (GTDB taxonomy): Bacteria > Bacillota > UBA4882 > UBA8346 > UBA8346 > JAAYHS01. Next base: position 24,476 of record JAEYRN010000085.1, on the reverse strand, counting down.
ATCCCTTCGTTAGCCGAAGATGTAATGATAGCCCGGGATCTTTTTCTGGCTGAGTTTACCAGAGCTAGAGTTCATTTTTGTCATGTGAGTACTAAAGGAAGCGTATCATTGATTGCTGTTGCCAAAGAGAAGGGTTTACCGGTAACGGCTGAGGCGACACCGCATCATTTTACATTGACCGATGAAGACCTTCAAGGTTATGATCCAAATTTCAGGGTAAGTCCGCCATTAAGATCAAAAGAGGATCGAGATTTAATACGTAAAGCAATAAAAGACGGCGTTATTGAGGTTATTGCTACGGACCATGCCCCTCATACTTTGGAAGAAAAACATCGTGAATTTGCGCTGGCCCCAACTGGAATGATCGGTTTGGAAACAGCCTTAAGCCTAGCTTGGACAGAATTAGTTCTTGGAGGCTGGTTAACTAAGGAGCAATTAGTGGAAAGAATGTCTGTGGCTCCGGCTCGAATCTTAAATAAAGAAGGGGGCCGTTTAGCACCGGGTGACCCTGCCGATTTGATTATTTTCAATCCGGAAAAGGAATGGGAGGTAAAGGCGGCCGAGTTTAGTTCTAAGTCAAAAAATTCTCCCTATATTGGCAGAAAACTCAAAGGAAAAGTGGACTCAGTTTGGATTAATGGCATTTTAAAGTTGGATCAGGAAAAATTTATTGAATAAATATTCGACTTTTATGTATATTTATGATAGAATAATTTTGAAGTATAAAGTTTGGAGTCGAGAGATAGTGAGTTTAGAGTTTTGAGTTTATTTTTTATTTATTCACTTGGACTTATGACTCAACTCAGGACTCACAACTCTCAACTCATAACAAAGATAAATACGGAGGAAAAATGAAAAGCGCACGACTGGTCTTAGAGGACGGAACAATATATCACGGAATTCATTTTGGAGCGGATGCTGAAACCGGTGGTGAAGTGGTATTTAATACTGGAATGACCGGATATCAGGAGATTTTAACCGATCCATCCTATAGCGGGCAGATTATTACTATGACCTATCCGTTGATTGGGAATTATGGATTGAATTCCGCGGATTATGAGTCGAAACGCCCTTATGCCAGAGGTTTTGTGGTCAAAGAGTATTGCCAATCACCGAGTAATTGGCGGTCGGAGACAACCATCGACGCTTTTCTCAAACAATACAATATCCCGGGGATTGCCGGAATTGATACTCGTTCTTTAACTAAGCGGTTACGGACCGTTGGTGTAATGAAAGGCTTGATTACTACTTCAGAAAAATCTGATAAAGTTCTAATTGGGCAAGTTAAGTCCAACCCGGATCTGTCCGGACATGATTTTGTCAAAGCCGCATCGACTAAAGAGATCTACACCGAGGGAGACGGTGACAAACACGTTGTATTAATGGATTTTGGAGCAAAACTCAATATTCAAAATAGCTTAATAAGACATGGTTGTAAAGTTACAGTTGTACCATGCGATACCAATAATGAAACAATATTAAATTTGAAACCCGATGGATTAATGCTTTCTAACGGGCCTGGCGACCCAAAGGATGTTTTGTATGCAGTGGATTGTGTTAAAAAGTTGATTGGAAAGTTACCGATCTTCGGAATTTGTCTTGGTCATCAAATTCTGGGATTAGCTTTCGGAGGCGACACTTATAAACTAAAATTTGGGCATCGGGGAGGCAATCATCCGGTAAAGGATTTGATTTCCGGGGCAGTTACTATTACTTCGCAAAACCATGGATTTGCAGTCCGCGAAGATTCATTGGACTCTAAAGAAGTATATGTTTCACACCTTAATGTAAATGACCGGACGGTTGAAGGTTTAAAACACAAATATTTGCCCGTTTTTTCAGTCCAATACCATCCGGAAGCCACACCCGGACCCTGGGATTCCGATTATCTATTCGAGCAGTTTATTTCAAATCTGAAGAGCGCATAGGTAGAATAGATTTTTAGTGAAACATAAACTTCTAAAAGATATGGAGCGTGAATTAATTTGCCGCTGGATAAGACCTTAAAAAAAGTATTAGTTATCGGTTCGGGGCCAATTATTATCGGCCAGGCCGCAGAATTTGATTATGCCGGGACCCAAGCTTGTCGTTCCCTTAAAGAAGAAGGCATTTCAGTGGTGTTGGTTAATTCAAACCCAGCCACAATAATGACTGATGCTAATATGGCCGATCGGGTTTATATTGAACCGCTTACAGTTGACTCCTTACGCCGAATCATTGTCAAAGAACGTCCGGACGGCCTGCTTCCTACTCTTGGCGGGCAAGTAGGCTTAAATCTTGCTGTCAAGCTTTGGGAAGAAGGTATTTTAAGCGATTATAAAGTTAGATTACTCGGCACTCCATTGGAAGCCATCAAAAAGGCCGAGGATCGCCAATTATTTAAAAACACTATGTTGGAAATAGGGGAACCCATTCCCGAAAGCGCTATTGTATCCAAGTTGGAAGAATCTTTAGAATTTGCGGAACGGGTAGGTTATCCTTTAATTATCCGCCCAGCCTATACTATGGGCGGAACCGGCGGAGGAATTGCAACCAATAAGAAAGAATTGGAAGAAATCACTATCCGTGGTCTGACACTAAGTCCGATTTCTCAAGTATTATTGGAACAGTCGGTGGCGGGTTATAAAGAGATTGAATATGAAGTGATGCGTGATTCCAATAACACCTGTATCACTATTTGTAATATGGAAAACTTTGACCCGGTAGGCATTCATACCGGCGATAGCATTGTAGTGGCGCCTAGTCAAACTTTGGCCGATCGTGAATACCAAATGTTACGGACGGCATCTTTGAAGATTATAAGGGCTTTGGGGATTGAGGGCGGCTGCAATGTTCAATTTGCTTTGGATCCGAAAAGCTTTCGCTATATTGTTATTGAAGTAAATCCCCGGGTTAGCCGTTCCAGCGCTTTAGCGTCCAAGGCTACCGGATACCCAATAGCCAAAGTGGCCGCGAAAATTGCCATTGGTTATCATTTAGATGAAATTATCAATGCGGTAACCGGAAAAACCTATGCTTCTTTTGAACCGGCCCTTGATTATGTAGTAATGAAAATACCGCGTTGGCCCTTTGATAAGTTTGATTTGGCCGACCGGAAACTGGGAACCCAAATGAAAGCCACCGGAGAGGTAATGGCCATTGACCGCTCCCTGGAAGCTTCTCTTTTAAAAGCAGTTCGATCATTAGAGATCGGTCAGTATGGACTAAGGCTTCCCGGTACCGAACAAATAAGTGACGCGGATTTAGAAAAAGCGATTGTAACTCCTGACGACCGCCGATTATTTTTCCTTGCAGAGTGTCTCCGGCGGGGATATTCTGTTGATGTTCTCTATCAAAAAACAAGTGTTGACCCGTTTTTCCTTGAAAAAATCAAAATGATTGTCAATTTGGAAAATGAATTTAAAGTTTCGGGTTATCAGAATCCGGAACTGCTTCGCGCAGCTAAACAGATGGGATTTGCCGATCGGGAAATTGCTGAACTAACATGCGCTACTGAGGGGGAAGTACGTGAATTCCGTTATGGCAAAGGGATTCGACCGGTTTATAAGATGGTTGACACTTGCGCCGCGGAGTTTGAAGCTGCCACACCTTATTTTTACTCCTGTTACGACCAGGAAAATGAAGCAATACCTTCTCAAAAGCGTAAGATCGCTGTTATTGGCTCGGGACCAATCAGGATCGGGCAAGGAATTGAATTTGATTACTGTAGTGTTCACTCGGTTTGGGCTTTGAAAGATGCTGGAATTGAAGCAATTATCATCAATAACAATCCGGAGACGGTAAGTACTGATTTCGATACCGGTGACCGGCTTTATTTTGAACCATTAACCGTGGAAGATGTCCTTCACATTTTAGAACTGGAACAACCGGAAGGCATAATAGTTCAGTTTGGCGGGCAGACCGCCATCAATTTAGCTGCCAAATTGGAACAGGCCGGAATCAGAGTTTTAGGGACTTCAGTTGACTCAATCGACTTGGCTGAGGATCGAAAGCGGTTTGATAAACTCTTAGTGGATTTAAAAATTCCGAAACCGCCGGGACGGACAGTAGTTTCTATGGAAGAGGCCCTTTCGGTTGCAGCGGAGATAGGATTTCCGGTCCTGGTACGCCCTTCTTATGTATTGGGCGGTCGGGCAATGGAAATTGTTTATAACGAAGATGAACTTAGGAGTTATCTGACCGGGGCGGTCCGAGCCTCTTCCGAACATCCGGTGCTGGTTGATCGTTATATTGCCGGAAGAGAGTGTGAGGTAGATGCAATTTGTGACGGGACCAATATTTTAATCCCTGGTATTATGGAACATTTGGAGCGAGCCGGGGTCCACTCGGGAGACTCAATAGCGGTTTATCCGACCCAACATTTGAGCATGCATGAGCAGGAGAAGATTTCCAAATATACTTTAAAACTTGCTCAAAGTTTAAAAGTAGTCGGACTAATAAATATTCAATATGTTCTTTCGGAAGACGAGGTTTACTGTATTGAGGTAAATCCTCGTTCCAGTCGGACGGTACCGTTTATGAGCAAGATTACCGGGATTCCAATGATTCAAGTTGCTACTAAATGTATATTGAAAGAATCCCTTTATCAACAAGGCTATGCTGGTGGGATGTGGCCTGAAACCAAGTTGGTAGCAGTAAAAGCTCCTGTCTTTTCATTTTCCAAACTTAATCAGGTTGATATTTATCTTGGACCGGAGATGAAATCTACCGGTGAAGTAATGGGTGTTGATCTTAATTATGCTGCCGCCCTTTATAAAGCTTTTGTATCTGCCGGGTTCTCTATGCCGAGAGGTGGAACTATCTTAGCTACTCTGTCGGATCGTGATAAAGCTGAGGCGTTGCCTTTATTAAAAAAATTATCGGAGCGCGGCTTTAAGATTATGGCAACCATGGGGACCGCCGCTTATCTAAGAGTGAACGGTGTACCGGTTACCAAATTAAATAAGATTAATGAGGAACCCCCAACAATTATTGACGCAATCAAAAATGGTGAGATTAAGTTGTTGGTGAATACGATTACCCGTGGTAAAGAGCCTGAGCGTGACGGTTTTAAAATTCGCAGGGCTGCTGTGGAACATAATATTCCTTGTCTTACTTCTTTGGATACGGTAAAAGCATTTTTACAAGTCCTAATATCATTGGAAGAAGGTAAAGAATCCGGTTTTGTAATTTCGTTACAGGAATATCAAACTCACCGTATTGATCAAGCAATTTAAAAAGAATTACCAGTAATCAGTAAGTTAGGAGCCAGGAGTACAAGTAATCTCCTAAAAATTTTGAAAAGGATAAAGAAATGCATTTAGTTCAGTCGGAAATTAATGAAATAATACAAGTGGCGCCTGGATTTTATCGTTTAAAATTGGTTGCTCCCTTAATTGCAGCAGCTGCAAAACCAGGACAGTTTATTCAAATTCGGGTTGCGGATGAATCTTGTAATGATCCGTTACTGGCAAGACCAATCAGTATTTTTCGTATTAATAAAGAGGAAGGCAGTATCTCACTGCTTTTTAAAGTTGTCGGAAGAGGGACAAAGTTATTAGCTTTAAAACGAAAAGGAGATACCTTGACTATCTGGGGTCCGCTCGGTAATGGGTTTGAAATTTCGAAACAAGCGGGTAATATTGCCTTGATAGCGGGAGGGATAGGAATGCCTCCCCTCTTTTGCTTGCAGGAGCAACTGATTTTGAGTTCGAATCGACCAAAATTCACTTTATTTTATGGAGGCCGCACCAGCCAAGATTTTTTGGAGTTAGACTTATGGGAAAAGAGTTCGGTTACATTAAAGCTGGCTACGGAAGACGGCAGTATCGGTTTTAAGGGATTAGTCACTGAGCTTTTCGTGAAAGAGCATCAAATAAATGATTATGATTTTATCCTTGCTTGCGGTCCGGCCCCAATGCTTGCCGCAACTCAAAAAACAGCTTCGTTATTGGACCTTTCCGGACAAATTTCTTTAGAATCATATATGGCTTGTGGTGTTGGGGCTTGTTTAGGGTGTGTTTGTCATACTAGCGAAGGTTCGAAGCGGGTTTGTGTGGATGGTCCCGTTTTTTCAATTAAAGAGGTGATCTTTTAATGCAACCCTCTTTAATGGAAGTTAAAATCGGCGGTCTAAAATTAAAGAATCCGGTATTACCAGCTTCGGGAACCTATGGTTATGGTAAGGAATATTTACCTTTTTTCACCCCTGATTGTCTAGGCGCTGTAGTAACAAAAGGAGTATCCTTGGAACCATGGCCGGGAAACAAATCGCCACGTATTTTTGAAACTTCCGGAGGAATGTTAAACGCAATTGGATTACAAAACCCGGGAGTACAATATTTTATTACGGAAGCATTACCTTTTTTGAGAATATATCAAACACCAGTGATCGTAAATATAGTGGGGAAGAAGATCGAAGAATACGCCGAAGTTGCGGAAATTTTAAGCGAGCATCCGGAGATCTCCGGATTTGAACTCAATATTTCCTGTCCTAACGTTAAAGAAGGCGGTATTGCTTTTGGGACTGATCCTGCGATGGCTGCCGCAGTCACCCGTGAGGTCCGTAAGGTAACGAAAAAAACATTGATTGTAAAGCTTTCTCCTAATGTTACCGATATTACTGCCATAGCCCGCCAAGTTGAAGACGCGGGAGCAGATGCCCTTAGTTTGATAAACACCCTACTAGGGATGGCGATTGATATTCGAAAACGCAAACCGGTCTTGGGAAATTTGGTAGGAGGATTATCGGGTCCGGCTATAAAACCGGTTGCACTCAGGATGGTCTGGCAGACTTATCAGAAGGTTAAAATACCACTAATCGGAATTGGTGGAATATGTACACCAACTGACGCAATTGAATTCATTATGGCTGGAGCAACTGCTGTCGGCGTTGGGACTGGAACTTTTAAAGATCCAATGGCCCCAATGAAAATTATTGAAGGAATCAGAGAGTTTCTTGTCGAAGAAGGACTTACTAGTATTTCCGAATTAAAGGGAGTTGCTCATAAATAATAGAATTTACATCATGTTTGTTCTTCAATAACCTAAGGAGGAGCCGCTGTTGCTGGAAGAAAAAGAAATATTAGAAATTTTAAGGGAAACAAAAGTATTACGTGAAGGGCATTTTCGGTTGACATCAGGTCGTCATAGTAAAAAGTATATGCAATGTGCTCAAGTTTTACAATATCCCAAATTTACTGAGAAATTATGCGAAGATTTAGCCAGACGTTTTAAAGGACATGAAATTCACGCGGTTGTAGCACCAGCTATAGGTGGGATTATCATCGCTTATGAAGTCGCTAAAGTACTAGGCGTTAGAGCCCTCTTTACCGAACGTGAAGATGGGAAAATGACTTTTCGGCGAGGATTTGACTTGGAAGACGATGAAAATGTATTAGTAGTAGAAGATGTTATTACTACCGGTGGATCCGTTCAAGAAGTAATGGAAGCGGTTCGGGAACGCGGAGCTAATGTAAGCGGAGTTGGAGTATTAGTAGACCGGAGTGCCGGCAAGGTTCATTTCGGAGTGCATACCGAATCTTTGATTTCGGTTGAGATCGAGACCTGGGAACCGGAGGAATGTCCTTTATGTAAAGAAGGAATTCCGATTGTTAAACCTGGAAGCCGTAAATAATACTAAATAGTTTCGATACAATTTTTTTGAAGGTATTCTCGATAGAGGAGTGAGGTAAAATGCCGCTAGTAGGGATAGTTATGGGTAGCGATAGCGATCTCCCGATTATGAAATTAGCTGCGGAGATGTTGGAAAAATTCGGTGTAGATTTTGAAATGACGGTTATTTCAGCGCACCGTTCTCCAAAACGGGCGATTGAATATGCTTCAACAGCAGGAGAAAGAGGACTGGAAGTAATTATTGCCGGAGCGGGCGGGGCTGCTCATCTTCCGGGAGTACTTGCTGCAATGACTCCATTACCTGTAATTGGTGTCCCTATTAAAACCAGCACTTTGGATGGAATCGATTCTTTGTATTCCATTGTCCAAATGCCAAGTGGAATTCCTGTGGCTACAGTCAGCATTAATGGAGCTAAAAATGCCGGAATCTTGGCAGCTCAAATTTTAAGTGTGGTCGACCCCGGTCTACGTTTAAAAATTGTGGACTATAAAAAACACTTAGCTAAAGAAGTAAATGATAAAGGGGTTTTGCTGGAAGAGATCGGATATAAAGCTTATCTAGCTCAAAAAGAACAGAAGTAAACCGATCATTGACAACCTAGTTTCGGGTTTGTTAGAATATAGTTGTCACTGAGCATTTTCATACTTAAGCGCGTTTAATAATTACCAAACTGCTTAACTTTGCAACAACTGATAGCGTCTCTTACAATAAATTAGTTAAGTTTTGATTATTTATTAATTTAATACTGGGAAGTGCACCTAGGGTTCCGTTTCGTCATTTGGCGAAGGTCTGGTCCAAGTGGTGCAGGCGCCATAGGCGTTACACCGTAGAGGGATAAAAACCCGGGCGGATAGGTTCTTACTTACCTATCCGTTTTCTACTTTTTTGAAGTTCTTTTATTATTTCTATCATCAATAGTGTCTACTGATACTGACAATGGGGGTGCCCTTTTTGGATCGGAACATTTTTTTAAGCTTAAGCCCGCTCGACCACCGTTATTATGCCTCAAATCAGTCTCTTTTTACCGAATTGGCTGATTTCTTCTCCGAAAATGCTTATATTCGTTATGAATTGAAAGTTGAAGCCGCTTTAGCCAGAGTATTGGCGAAACGTGGCCTTTGTAGTCAAGCGATTGCCGAGGAGATTACCAATGCTTGCGGACAAGTAGAGCCGGAAGAGGTTTATTTAGAAGAAGAAATAACCAAACATAATATTCGGGCTTTGGTCAACTGCATTCAACGTCGGGTGAGCGACGATGCCAAACCTTTTGTACATTTCACTACCACATCGGTGGATATTATGGATACCGCCACAGCAATGAGATTTAAGGAAGCCACCGAGAAAGTTGTTCTTCCCAAAATTATTGAACTGGAAAGGATTTTAATTAATATTACCCGCCGGGAAAAAAGTACGCTGCAAGTGGGTCGAACTCATGGCCAACACGCGGTTCCGGTGACCTTTGGGTTTGCTTTGGCCGAATATGTAAGTAGGTTCGGGTCCAGGATCGAATTAATCAAACAAACTTCTCAAAACTTACGTGGTAAGATCGCCGGAGCGGTCGGAGCCTATAATGCCAGTTCACTCTTTTTCGATGATCCGTTTGAATTTGAAGCGGAGGTTCTCTGGGAACTTGGTTTAAAACCTTCCGAATATTCAAATCAAATTGTAGCCCCCGAATATTTAACCGATTATATTCATGCTATTATTTCGGCATTCGGTGTTCTTGCCAATCTGGCCGATGATATTCGCAATCTTCAACGAACTGAAATTAGCGAGGTTGGGGAAGCTTTTGAAGCTACCCAAGTAGGATCATCAACCATGCCTCATAAACGGAATCCGTGGAACTTTGAACATGTTAAAAGTATGTGGAAAGAATTTATGCCTCGGATGATTACCATGTATGCCGACCAGATTTCCGAGCATCAACGTGATTTAACCAATTCCGCTTCAGGACGTTTTGTTCCTGAGATTGTAGTTGGTTTTGTAGCCGCGGTAGATCGTTTAACTAGAGTATTAAAGAAACTAGTGGTTGATCGGGATCGAATGGAACGAAACTTTGAATTTACCAAAGAAATGGTGATTGCCGAACCACTCTATATTTTATTGGCTTCCATGGGTCACCCCGATGCTCACGAGGCGGTTCGATTATTGACCCTTGAGTCACAAAAAACCGGTAAGACCCTCCGTGAGCTTTTGGTGGAACGGACCGAGCTCCTGCCTTATTGGAGTAAGTTAACTCCAAAACAAAGGGAAGTGCTCGAAAATCCCGCCAAATATATTGGCTGGGCGGCCCAAAAAGCCGAAGCAATATGCGACATTTGGGAAAAAAGATTGTTTTAGTTTTGCGAAAAATAAAAACCAAATTTAAGCCGGAAGGGAAATAATGATGGAACAACCGGATGTGCTAATGGAAAGTTTCATTTTGGAGGATAAGCAGGAAGAAGCTTGCGGTGTTTTCGGGATTTATAGTAATGATTCCCAATTCGAAGCCGCTACTTTGACCTACCTGGGATTATACGCTCTACAACATCGGGGACAAGAAAGCGCCGGGATAGTAGTTTCAGACGGTCAACATTTTTCAGTCCATAAAAATATGGGACTGGTTTCCAATGTTTTTAACCGGGAAATTCTTGAAGGACTTAAAGGAAGGATCGCCATTGGACATGTCCGTTATTCGACTACCGGTTCCAGTTTGTTGGCGAATGCTCAACCCTTGATGGCCCGTTGTTCTAAAGGAATCTTAGCAGTCGCTCATAACGGTAATCTGGTAAATACCGAAGAACTCCGGCAAAAGCTAGAGGATGACGGATCAGTCTTTCAATCTACAACCGATACTGAAGTGATTATTAATTTAATCGCCCGGCATAGTCGGGAGAATTTAAGCAACGCAATTATAAAAGCAGCCGGAGATTTGCAGGGTTCTTATTCATTGGTGTTAATGTCCAAGGATACGTTGATTGGCTTAAGGGACCCATTTGGAGTGCGTCCTTTGTGCCTTGGGAAATTAGCCGACGCTTACGTTATTTCATCCGAAAGTTGTGTTTTTTCAAGTATTGGCGGTCATTTTATCCGGGATGTAAACCCCGGTGAAATGATTGTGATTGATAGCGATGGGGTAAAAAGTTATTATCTACCGGAGAAGAAAACTCAAGCCACTTGTGTTTTTGAGTATATATATTTCGCCCGCCCCGATAGTAATATCGACGGTCTCAATGTACACCTATCCCGAAAAGCAATGGGGCGTGAACTAGCCAAACTGTTTAACCGGGATGCTGATGTGGTCATTTCGGTTCCTGATACCGGCCGTTCAGCAGCAATGGGATTCGCGGAGGCTTCCGGAATTCCTTATGACATCGGATTGATTAAAAATCCATATATGGGTCGAACCTTCATCCAGCCTCATCAGACAATGAGGGATATGGGTGTGAGGATTAAGCTAAACCCGGTTGAAGGAGTCTTAAAGGGGAAACGGGTTGTTATTATTGATGATTCTATCGTAAGGGGTACTACCAGCGGGAAGATCATTAGATTATTACGGGAAGCGGGGGCTAAAGAGGTTCATATGTGCATTAGCGCTCCACCAATTACCCATCCTTGTTACTATGGGATTGATACTTCGGTCCGGAAAGAATTAATTGCTTCGGCCCATACGGTCAATGAAATCTGTAACTTTATTCAAGCCGATAGTTTGACTTATTTAACTTTGGAAGGCTTATATCGGGCGGTCCAACCGAATAAGGATCTTTGTGTGGCTTGTTTTAACGGGAATTTTCCAATACCAATCCCGGAAGGAAATAATAAATATTCATTAGAAGAGGAGTAATAGGATGGCCGATCTCTACAAATCAGCCGGTGTCAATATAGATGCCGGGATTGAAGCTGTAAAAAGGATCAAAAAATTGGTACAAGGCACCTATAACCAGCAAGTATTGGGGGATTTAGGCAGTTTCGGAGGTTTATACTCTTTCCCGGCTTCCGAATACTGTGATCCGGTATTGGTGTCCAGCACCGATGGAGTGGGGACTAAACTTAAAATAGCCTTTGCTTTAAATAAATATGATACGGTCGGTTATGATTTGGTCAATCATTGTGTTAACGATATTTTGGTCCAGGGAGCGAAACCCCTCTTTTTTCTCGATTATATAGGGACCGGTTCCGTTAATCCGGCTAATATTGAGTCGATTGTCTCCGGTTTGGCCAGAGGTTGTCGCGAAAACGGTTGTGTGTTAATTGGCGGTGAAACCGCAGAAATGCCGGGAATTTATTCTAAAGAAGAGTTTGATTTGGTAGGTACCATTGTTGGAGTTGCCGACCGAAAGCAGGTAATTACCGGTTCAAACATAAAACCGGGAGACCTGGTTTTTGGTCTGCCCTCTTTAGGTTTACATACCAACGGTTATTCACTGGCAAGGAAGATTTGTTTTGAAATTTTGGGTCTAAAACCAACTGATATGGTTGCCGGATTATCCGGTTCGATTGGCGAAGTTTTATTGGCACCGCATCGGTCTTATTTCAAGGAACTATATCCGTTAATCATGAATGGATTGGTCAATGGCCTGGCTCATATTACCGGCGGGGGATTTTTTGACAATATTCCTCGAATCCTGCCTGAGGGATGCGGTGTTCGGATTAATAAAGGATCCTGGCCGGTGCTCCCTATTTTTGAGTTTCTCCAAAAAGAAGGCGCTATACCTGACGACGAAGCTTATCGGGTCTTTAATATGGGGATCGGAATGGTACTAATATGTAACTCTCAGAATGCGAAACAGATTGGGTCCTTATTATCCGGAGCTTACCAAATAGGTTCGGTTATCGAAGGGGAACACGAGGTAAGACTTGTTTGATTTTCTTTTTGAAATGTTGCAAATTAAATCCTATTTATAGTTTGAAGTGTTAAGTTAAAATAGTTTATAAAAGGATTAAAGGAGTGGAGATTATGGAAGAGAATTGGAATTTGTTGCAAAAAAACGACCCTGAAATATATCAAGCGATTAAAGGGGAAGAAGAGCGGGAAAAAAAGGGGATTGAATTGATTCCTTCGGAAAATTATACATATCCTGAAGTTCTTGCTGCCAATGGTTCCGTTTTTACTAATAAATACGCCGAAGGTTACCCCGGCAAAAGATACTACGGCGGTCAAGATTATACCGACGTGATTGAAAAGTTAGCCATCGAAAGAGCAAAAAAAGTATTCCGCTGTGAACACGCAAATGTACAAGCCCTTTCGGGTTCTCCGATGAATCAAGCAGTTTACCTGGCTTTCTTAAAACCGGGGGACACTGTGTTAGGTATGGATTTGTCTCACGGTGGGCACTTAACTCATGGCGCTCCCGTGTCACATATGGGTAAGATCTTCAATTTTGTCCGCTATAAAACCCAACCCGAAGCAGGCGGTAAGATTGACTTTGAAGAGTTAATGCAGGTTGCGAAAGAAACCAAACCCAAAATCGTACTTTGCGGATACACTTCTTATCCTCGTGATTATAATTATGAAGATTTTAAAAAAGTTGCCGACGCCGTGGGGGCTATAACCATGGCTGACGTATCCCACATCGGCGGTTTAATCGCCGGTGGCGTGATGCGTAACCCGTTTGACTATGGGTTCGATATTGTGACTACTACAACTCATAAAAGTTTAAGAGGTCCCCGCGGGGGGTTGGTTTTGTGCCGGGAACAATACGCGAAAGACATTGATAAATCAGTTTTCCCGGGGCTTCAGGGCGGACCGCATATGCACACTATCGCCGGAATCGCTATTACCCTTGGTAAAGCGCTTGAACCGGAGTTTAAAACCTACGCTGCTCAAACTCTTAAAAACGCTAAAGCGTTAGCTGAATCTTTACTCAATAACGGTGCCCAGTTAATCACCGGGGGTACGGACAACCACATGATGGTAATCAATACCGTATCCAGTTTCGGCATTGACGGAAAAGAAGCTGAAAAGGTTTTAGATCGGGTAGGTATTACAACAAATAAACAAATTATTCCCGACGACCCCAATCCGCCGCTCCGGCCTAGTGGAATTCGTTTGGGTACACCGGCTGCAACCACTCGTGGCATGAAAGAGGCAGAAATGAAACAGATTGGAATGTGGATAGTCGATGCCTTAAAAAATCACCAAAATGAGCCATTCCTGGCTGAAATTAAACAAAATGTTGAAGCTTTTTGTTCGAAATATCCGGTACCGGGGATTTAATTCAATTTACAATTTACAATGTACAATTTACAATTAAAACCCTATAAAAATTTCAATTAGTATTTTACTCGGTAGAGAAAACAGGGAGATAGTTAGTGATATGAAACGGATTGGGGTTTTGGTTTCAGGCGGAGGGAGCAATCTTCAGGCTATTATCGACTCCGTTGAAGACGGAAAGCTGAAGACTGAGATTGCTGTTGTTATCAGTAATAAGCCGGGTGTGTTTGCGCTAGAACGGGCAGTTCGCCATGGAATCCCGGCTGTGGTAATTGACCATCGCGAATACTTAACCGCCCGGGAGTTTACCGAAGCCATACTTAATAGTTTACAGAAATATCAAGTTAATCTGGTTTGTTTAGCCGGTTTTCTAAGAATTCTGGACCGGATGCTAACCGACGCTTATCCAAACCGGGTCCTTAATATTCATCCGGCTTTATTGCCGGCATTTGGCGGCAAAGGCATGTACGGCCATTATGTTCATGAGGCGGTTATTGCTTCCGGAACTAAGTTTTCAGGAGCAACGGTTCATTTGGTAACCCCCGAGACGGATATCGGGCCGATTGTCCGCCAAGGAATTGTAGCAGTTGCCGATACGGACACACCCGAGAGTTTAGCGGAGAAAGTCTTAAAAATCGAACATCAAATCTTTCCCGAAGCTATTAAATTAATTTTAGAAGAAAGAGTCACTATTGATGGAATGAGAGTTAGAGAGAGTAGTCAGGAGGGAAATGAATGATTAAAAGAGCTTTACTTAGTGTTTCCGACAAAACCGGTTTACTTGAACTGGCTAAGTTTTTAACTAATTCCGGAGTTGAATTAATTTCGACCGGAGGGACTTTTAATACGATTAAAGAAGCTGGAGTACCGGTTACATATATCTCGGAAGTCACCGGATTCCCAGAAATTTTAGACGGTAGGGTCAAAACACTCCATCCCAAAATACACGGAGGGCTATTAGCCATCCGGGATTCAGCGGAACACCTCCGGCAAATGGAATCAGAAAAAATCGAATCCATCGATTTGGTAGTGGTAAACTTATATCCGTTTGCCGCCACAATTGCTAAGCCCGGCGTTACCCTGGAAGACGCAATTGAAAATATCGATATCGGTGGCCCTTCAATGCTTCGTTCCGCCGCCAAAAACCACCGTTTTGTCACAGTAGTGGTGGATCCGGAAGATTATCAAGGGTTGATTGGGGAAATGATGTCGAACAACGGCGACACTTCGTTGGATTTTCGCCAGAAATGTGCTTTGAAAGTATTTAAAACCACCTCTTTATATGATTCGATGATTTTCAATTACCTCAACTCGAAATACGGAATGGCCGAAGACGGGTCGCCGGACTTACTCCAATTGACTTATGAAAAGAAACAAAGCTTGCGTTATGGAGAAAATCCTCACCAAAAAGCCGCTTTTTATCAGGAAGTCCCTACACCATTGGGAACGGTTACCTCGGCCAAACAATTGCACGGTAAGGAACTGTCTTTCAATAATATCAATGACGCTAATGCTGCGATTGAGATAGTCAAGGAGTTTACGGACCCGGCAGTGGTTGCGGTTAAACATGCCAACCCATGCGGAGTGGGCGTCGGTAAAAATGGGTTTGAAGCATATCAGAAAGCTTACTTAAGTGATCCGGTTTCAATATTTGGGGGAATTGTTGCCTTTAACCGGGAAGTGGATTTAAAATCGGCTGAGGCAATGAGCGAGTTATTTCTTGAAATAGTTATCGCACCACTTTTTTCTCCGGAAGCTTTCGATTTATTAGCTAAAAAGAAGAATTTACGCCTGTTGGAACTTCCCGAACTTGGTAAAATAGAATCCGCACCTGGAATAGATCTGAAAAAAGTGGCCGGTGGGTTACTGATTCAAGAGACTGATACGATAAAAACAGCTACGTCCGAATGGAAAGTAGTGACCAAGAAGCAGCCTACCAAGGAGGAACTTGCCGAACTGCAATTCGGATGGCAAGTAGTAAAGCATGTTAAGTCAAATGCCATCGTTTTAACTAAAGATTTTGGGACTGTTGGAATCGGTCCGGGGCAAACCAACCGGATTGGGGCGGCCATGATAGCAATTGGACAGGCCGGGAGTAAGGCAAAAGGTGCGTGTTTAGCTTCCGATGCTTTTTTTCCAATGACGGATACGGTTGAGGCTGCCGCTAAAGCCGGTGTTTCAGCTATTATTCAGCCGGGCGGTTCCCTTAAAGACCAAGATTCAATCGATATGGCCGATAAATTGGGATTATCAATGATTTTTACGGGAGTCAGGCATTTCAAACATTAAGAGAGGTGACAAAATGCTGGATATTAATCAGATTAAGGAGCTTTTGCCACACCGATTTCCTTTCTTATTAGTTGATCGGATTATTGAAATTGAGAGTGGGAAAAGAGCGGTTGGTATTAAAAATGTGACCACTAATGATTTTTATTCTCAACAAGAATATTTTAACGGTGATTATGTTATGCCCGGCGCATTACAGGTTGAAGCCATGGCTCAAGTTTCAGCTTTTGTGGTTATGGATTTAATTGAAGATAAGTCTCAGATCCCACTTTTTGCTGCTATTGAAAAAGCTCGATTTCGTAAACCGGCGGTTCCGGGGGACCAACTTCGAATTGAGGTAATTTTAAAGCGTTTTAAGGCCAATACCGGAAAGTTTAAAGCTACTACTTATATTGGTGATGAAATTGCCAGCGAAGCCCAGATAACGTGCGTTTTAGTAAAAATGAATTAAAAACAGATAAATGTGGGAGGATGAATCATGTCCGTTACTCAGACCAGTTTAAAGACGTTTCCTTTAATTGCCCGGGGGAAAGTAAGAGATATTTATGATTTGAACCAATATTTATTAATTGTTGCTACCGACCGGATTTCAGCATTTGATGTTGTTTTTAATGAACCTATTCCGGAAAAGGGTCGGGTTTTAACCGGTTTATCAGTATATTGGTTCAATCAGACCGGCACTCAATTCCCCAATCACCTGGTCACCTCGGACATTAATCAAGTTCCCGGCTTGACTACCGAAGAACGCCAAATATTAGACGGAAGGTCGATGCTGGTTAAAAAAGGCGATGTGGTTCCGATTGAATGTGTAGTTCGAGGTTACCTGGCGGGAAGTGGTTGGAAAGAGTACCAAACTTCGGGGTCGGTTACCGGAATTAAGCTACCTGCCGGACTTCAAGAAAGCAGTAAATTGCCGGAACCGATTTTCACTCCTACAACCAAGGAATCAACCGGTCATGATATACCAATAACTTTTGCCGAACTTACTAATAGAGTTGGGGCTGAATTGGCGGAAAAGCTCCGTGATTTTTCAATTAACCTTTTTGAAGCTGCTCTGTCTCGAGCTGAAGCTAATGGAATTATTATTGCGGATACAAAATTCGAATTTGCCTCGATTAATGGGGTATTAACAGTTGTTGATGAAATATTTACCCCCGATTCTTCCCGTTTTTGGCCGATGGACCAATACCAGCCGGGTAAGGCACAACCGAGTTTTGATAAACAATACGTCCGTGATTATCTGGAGACTTTGACTTGGAATAAACAACCTCCGGCACCGCCACTACCTGAAGAAGTCATTCGAAAAACCAGTGAGAAGTATTTAGAAGCATATCAAAAAATTACAGGAAGCAAGTTGTTATAACTATAGAATAGTTTTCAAGAGACAGAAGTTTGTAATATAAGTAATGATTTGCTGATGTCTATTGAAAAAGAAGATAAGTGGTAGGAAGACTATACACTGTCAATTCTAAACTCTAATCTTTCAACTTTCAACTTATACTGGAGGTTTATATGAAAGTCCTTATTATCGGGAACGGCGGCCGGGAGCATGCGATAGCCTGGAAATTGAATCAAAGTCCGCTGGTTTCCAAGATTTATTGCTCTCCTGGTAATGCAGGGACAGCTCAAATTGCTGAAAATATTAATGTTGATAGTGATATAATCGAGGAAATTGCCGATTTTGCGGAACAAAATCAAATTGATCTGACTATAGTAGGTCCTGAAGCATATTTAGCTCAAGGAACAGTTGATTATTTTCAAATGAGAGGGCTGAAAGTATACGGTCCAACCCAGGCCGCTGCCGAGCTGGAGTCGAGTAAAGCTTTTGCCAAGGAATTTATGAATAAATATAATATTCCAACCGCTCATTCCCAAGCTTTTACCGATCCCGAAAGCGCGAAAGAATACTTAAAAAAAGTCGGGGTCCCGATAGTGGTCAAAGCTGACGGATTGGCCGCCGGGAAAGGTGTGGTAGTCGCTTTTGAATTGGAAACGGCAATAAAAGCAATTGATGATTTTATGGTAGCGAAAATCTTTGGCGAATCTGGTTCAACCATCATTATCGAGGAATACCTGGAAGGTGAAGAAGCGTCCTTACTGGCGTTTTGTGATGGGAGTTTAGCTGTTCCAATGCTTCCGGTCCAGGACCACAAGCGCATCGGAGATGGGGATACCGGTCCAAACACCGGCGGTATGGGGACCTATGCCCCAACAACCGCTTTTACTCCGGTAATCAGAGAAAAAGTAATTAATGAGATTTTAACCCCAACCATTGAGGGGATGAAGGATGAAGGGAAACCATTTGTCGGTACGCTTTTCATCGGATTAATGCTTACTGCAAACGGACCAAAAGTTGTAGAATATAATGTCAGATTTGGCGATCCGGAAACTCAAGTAGCGTTACCCCTATTAGAATCGGACTTGGCCCAAATTTTTTGGGATTGCGTAAACGGTATACTTAATCCGGATTCGGTACGTTGGAAGACCGCAACTACTGCAGTTTGTGTGGTTGCCGCCTCGGGTGGTTATCCCGGACAGTATGAGACCGGAAAACCAATCAATGGGTTGGAAAAGATCAAAAATTCATTAATTTTTCATGCCGGAACCAAGTTCAATTTTAATGGGGAAATTGTTTCAGCCGGTGGCCGAGTATTGAATATAGTTCATTTGGGAAATAACATCCGTGAAGCAATTGATGGTGCATATCGCAATTTGAGTTTAATAAGTTTTCAAGGTATGAATTATCGCAAAGATATTGGAAAACGCGAGTTAAAGCGTAATACTTAAGTGAACTCAGTTCATTTGTTAGATGGCTTATAGTAAAAAATATGTGATACTCAAGGAAACTTGGGTATTTTTTTTATTTCATAAAAAAGCATGAATAATTAACAAGAATTTAAAAAAAAAGCTTTACTTTTAGGTTTAAAATAGGTATGTTCTTATAAATAAACTGTAGGTGCAGCTTATGACAACAATATTTCTTTTGTTAATCTCAAACATCTTTATGATTTTCGCTTGGTACGGCCATTTAAAATTTAAAGAAGCGCCACTCTTAAAAGTAATCTTAATAAGCTGGGGGATTGCTTTTGCCGAATATTGTTTTCAAGTCCCGGCCAATCGAATCGGTCATCAGCATTTTTCTGCGTCGCAACTCAAGGTCATGCAGGAAGTAATTACTTTAGTTGTTTTCACTATCTTTTCAGTTCTTTATCTGAAAGAAGGTGTTAAGTGGAATTATATCATAGGCTTTATGATGATTATCGGAGCAGTCTTTTTTATCTTTAAAAAATGGTAGACATATTAATAAAGTTATAAATTGATTGGAGTTTAAAATGTTAAAACCAAAAATCATTACTACTTTAAAAGGGTACACTTGGGAACGTTTTGGCTCGGACTTGGCGGCCGGAACGATAGTTGGAATAGTGGCCTTGCCCTTGGCAATCGCCTTTGCAATCGCTTCAGGAGTATCTCCCGAAAAGGGGATCTTCACTGCAATTATTGCCGGTTTTTTAATCTCGGCCTTAGGAGGCAGTAGGGTCCAGATTGGCGGGCCTACCGGAGCATTTGTGGTTATCGTGTACGGGATTGTTCAAAAATACGGATTAGACGGTCTTACCATTGCGACCATTATGGCTGGCGTTATATTAGTAATTATGGGTGTGGCCCGTTTCGGATCGATGATTAAATTTATTCCTTACCCGGTAATCGCCGGATTTACCAGCGGTATCGCCGTGATTATCTTTTCTACTCAAATCAAGGACTTTTTTGGGCTTACCATGGGGGAGGTACCCTCGGAGTTTCTACATAAATGGGCCGTTTATTTTCAAAACTTTTCATCCATTAACTATTGGGCTTTGGCCATTAGTATCGTAACATTATTGATTATTATTTTTTTGCAAAAAGTATCGCGTCGAATTCCCGGATCATTAATAGCTTTGGTCTTTTGTACTGCCATTGCTTATCTTTTTAAATTACCGGTTGAGACTATTGGAAATCGTTTTGGCCAAATACCGTCAATGTTGCCTGCGCCGGTTTTTCCCAAAATTGATTTTCATGTTATCCAAAATCTAATTGGTCCCTCAATGACGATAGCAATATTAGCGGGGATTGAGGCTTTATTGTCGGCGGTTGTAGCTGACGGTATGATCGGTGGCAAACACCGCTCTAATATGGAATTAGTCGCCAATGGTATAGCCAACATTATCTCCCCTATCTTTGGCGGTATCCCGGCCACCGGTGCAATTGCCCGTACTGCCACCAATATCAAGAATGGCGGTAGGACTCCGGTTGCAGGTATTATTCACGCTTTGGTGTTATTATTAATATTATTATTCTTCGGCAAGTGGGCTTCCTTAATCCCGCTTTCTTGTTTAGCAGCTATTCTGGTAGTCGTAGCATATAATATGAGCGAGTGGCGCTCATTTGTTAGGCTTTTAAAGAGCCCCCGCAGTGATGTGATGGTGTTGCTCTTTACATTCGGTTTGACCGTATTATTCGATTTAACAATAGCAATCGAAGTTGGTTTGTTGATGGCAGTTTTCCTATTTATGCGAAGGATGGCGTTAGTTACCAATGTGGACATCATAACTAATGAGCTAGAGGATCATGATGATATAGATACTCTGGAGGAAAAGTTGGTTCCCAAAGAAGTAGAGGTCTATGAGATCAACGGCCCGCTCTTTTTTGGAGCCGCATACAAGTTTGAGGAAGCTCTTAACCTGGTAAAGAGTTTGCCTCAGGTTTTAGTCATTCGAATGCGTAACGTTCCGGCCATTGATTCTACTGGATTACATATTTTACGACAGATCATCAATAAGAATCGAAAACATCAAATGACTTTGATTTTATCCGGAGTCCAGCCACAACCGTTAAAAGCTTTGGAACAATCAGGGTTGTTGGAGAAGATCGGCAAAGGAAATATTTGTGATAATATTGAAATTTCTCTTAAGAGAGCTCGTGAATTATTAGAACGAATATCCAATGAAGAGAAAATAAATGAGGGATTTGATAAAACAGGATAACCACACAGGTAGTTGTATAAGTAGTTCTATTACGCCGGCTTAAAAGCCGGTATTTTTTATTGGTCAAAATATAGGCGTAAATATTAAAACTATTAAATAACTAGTTTTTACCATAATGCTTGCTTCTTGCGTGTTCAGCGAAGCTGGACCATACTAACGGGTGAAAGTCCCGCACCGGTAATCGTCAAGGAGCCGGGTAGCTAATCCCGGTGCTCCATAGAAATATGGAGTACTAAGCGGGAGGATAAAGTACCTGAGAAAGCAGGGCGACCAAAGATACAAGCCGTAACATAAAGTGAACTCTGCCGCATCGTGAGACGAGAAATATGATAAAATTAAAGTATTAAAAGTTAAGGCTCTGTTTAAATACGTTTAAATATTTCACCCAATAAATGAATAAGTCTCAAATGTAA
The DNA here is from genome assembly GCA_023435565.1 of Bacillota bacterium. Lineage (GTDB taxonomy): Bacteria > Bacillota > UBA4882 > UBA8346 > UBA8346 > JAAYHS01. The sequence goes on along the minus strand of JAEYRN010000085.1, from coordinate 2,948 downwards.
TCACTGAAAGGATTGATTAAAGATGAGCGCGATATCATCTATATATATCTGGCTGGTGTTCATAGCCATCATAATTCTAAGCGCATTGGCGGCAATAGCCTGGCGGAACCGGGCGGTTTCGGGAGCAGCGCCTTTCGCGGTAGTGATGATCGCCCTCACCCAATATATTATCGGAATATATATCAATACTAATACCAGCGCGATCCGGGAGAAGTTATTTTGGTCTTATTATTACGTTTCGGCCGCCTATCTTTTCGGGTTGGCCTGGTTGGTGATGGCTTTGAAGTTGTCCGGTTACCGGAAACGCTTTCAAAGCCGGGTAATTTGGTTGATGATTACACTTTCAGCAATATGTCTTGGTTTAATGGTTACCAACAGCTGTCACGGTTGGTATATGCGTAATCCCCGGGTTGAATTCAACCAGATCAACGGAGAGCGGGGATTTGCCTACTGGCTACTGGTAGGGGTGATTTATTTGCTGATCGGTTGGGGGACGGCAATTTTCGGGCAGCGTTTTTTAAAAACATCCGGCTGGCGGCGGCGCCAGGCTGGTGTTATGTTTGCTGGGGCATTGCCGGGCCTAGCGACGGCAATTATACTTACAGTCTGGCGAATGTGCCACCTCCATCAACCCTTGCCTTTAGGATTACTATTATTATTACCGCTTGGGGTAACAGTCTGGATTTTTAGCTGGGGCGCTTTACGGTTGCGTTTCTTCGATATCATGCCTATGGCTTTGACGACGGCGGCCCAGAATATGGGAGACGGCCTGGTGGTTATCGATCAAAACGATTATATCATTGAACTTAATTCGGATGCCCAAAAGTTACTGGGCGGCCCTAAATTGGAGATTACCGGAGATAAATTTACGGATGCATTTCGGGCTTATCCCCGTTTGGCAGAACTCGCAGCCAAAAGAGAAACGGAAACGATCGAGGATTACCTGGAGTTCAGCGGGGAACGAAGGGATTACCGGATCCACATTACTCCCCTGGTGAACCGGAAGGGCCGCTATCTTGGTAAAGCCCTTGTCTTACAAGACATCACCGTCCAGAAACAGGCCCAGGCTCAACTGATGGAACAGCAAAAGGCGCTGTCGGTCTTGACGGAACGGGAGCGGCTCAGCAGGGAGCTTCATGACAGCATGGGCCAGGTTTTTGGTTATGTCAACATTCAGATCCAAAACATCCGGGACAAACTTAACAGCAGCCGGAATGGAACGGTTGAAAGCGATTTGGCGTGCCTGTCCCAGGTGGTGGAGGAGGCCAATACCGAGATCCGGGAATTTATTTCCGAGGTCAAGTCCTCCCTGCTATTTAAGCAAGGTTTCTTTGCTTCGCTCCAGCAATATCTGGAGCGTTTCCAAGCAAATTTTCAAATTCCAGTAGCCTTAGAAAATCCGGAGCGCTTGAGCGATCAGGAACTGGACCCGGCGGCCCAGGTCCAACTCTTCCGGATTATTCAGGAGGCCCTGGCCAATGTGCGCAAACACGCCAAAGCAACCGGAGTGACTGTTTGTTTCACCAAAGAGGCTACCCGGGACCTGATCCGAGTCATCGTCGTTGATAATGGAATAGGCTTTAAACAGGGGATCCCAAAAGCGGGACATCATTTTGGGCTGGAGATCATGAGCGAGCGGGCCGTTCATGCCGGGGGGGAAGTCCGGGTTGATTCGGCTGCGGGCGGCGGCACTCAAGTGATCATTGAACTTCCGACTGCCGCCAAGCAGCCTCACATAGAAAGCTCCGGCGGAGAATTGCCGGCGACCAAAAGCGACCCGTTATTACTGGTGGATGATCATTTTTTATTTCTGGAAGGTTTGCAAAAGCTGCTGGAGAGTAGGGGCTTTTTAGTGGCCGGCATTGCCAGGGATGGTCTGGAGGCGCTGGAAAAAGCCCAAATCTTGCGCCCGGCCATTATCTTAATGGATCTACAGATGCCCAGCTGCAATGGTCTGGCTGCCACCCGTCTGATCAAAGCGAAACTGCCGGAGACCAAAATTGTGATCTTGACCATGTCCGACCGGGAGGAGGACCTTTTTGAAGCCATCCGCAGCGGCGCTTGCGGTTACTTGTTAAAAGGACTGCGGGCTGAAGAATTAATTGAGCAGCTTAACGGCCTAGCCGGCGGTGAAATGGCGCTTTCCCCCGGTCTGGCAGCCAAGGTGATGCAGGAATTTCAGATCGATGAGGTTGCCGCTATCGCGGAAGCGGAGGCCAAGGAACCGGCGGCCAAGCTGACACCCAAGCAAGTCGAAGTATTGGATCTGATCGCCGGCGGCTTGACATATAAGGAGGTCGCCGCCCGGCTGGGCCTGAGTGAACGAACCATTAAATTTCATATGGGCGAGATCCTGGAAAGGCTGCACCTGAAAAACCGGAATGAGGTGGAGCTATACGCCAGGAAGATGGTACTAGGCCGGGATAAGGGGGAGTTTTTGAGCGGTAATCAAGAAAAATTCTAAACCAGTTTTTGTCAATAATTTTTCCACCATCCTTTTAAGTAAAAAGTACAGGAGTTCTTTAGGGAACCCTGTACTTTTTTTTAACAAAGTACAGTATCCAATTTTTAAAAATCAGTCTAAAATGAGCTGTGATTCTAAGAGTAACTATAAAAAAATAAAAGGAGTTGTTCAAGAAGAAAAAAATTTAGTCATGCTGTTCTATATAAGTTGAATTAAATTTTCAATATGTATCATGTCCCTAAAGCCGGACATGATGGAAACATTAATGAATTTAATTCAACTTATTACAGCTTTAATAGGATGAAGTAAATTCTAATTTGGAGCCATTTGCATTCGGCTTTAGGAATGCAAATCTTATATAACTCAACTTTCGCAGCAAGAAATCAGCAGATAAACCTTGATATAATTAGGCAAACCAGCAATCCACTGTTCGAGTTGACTTTTAATCATTTTTGATAATTTCTTTCCAGTCTTAGTCGTAATA
>JAEYRN010000084.1 GCA_023435565.1 Bacillota bacterium | reverse complement strand
TTATCTTGATGAGTTTTGCTTTCGCTTTAACCGTAGATTTTGGGAACCCCAACTTTTCAATCGATTGTTAAATACCTGCTTAGGCTCTAAATCTTTAACTTATGCTGAGTTAATGAAATAGTCATTTTTTATTTTTATAAAAGCATAGAATTAGTAGATTAAACGAATTTAAGAAAAGAGGTTTAATGATGATTAAAGATATTTGCATAAGTTTACAAGAAAAGTCCATAATTAAGAGTTCACAAATTTTTCAAGAATTTGAACTTTTAAACGATCATCCTTGGGCAGAAACCGCCCGAAGCTCTGAAACAAATTATTATGAATGTTTATATGGTGTAGTACAACAAGAAAGTCCAACAAAAATTCTCGAAATAGGGACTGCTTTTGGGATGAGTGCAGCTTCTATGCTTAAAGCTTGTAAGACAGTTAATCTATTTATAACATTAGACTTAGGTATATACGCAAAACAGCTGGGAGCTAATTTTAATAATATCGACTTTGCTCGTGTCCATATTCATAATTGGTGTCAAAATAATAATATTCCAATAGAAAAAGTAAGGTTTTATTGTACTAATACTCAACCTTTTGGAAAAGGGGATAACGAAAATATTGGGGTCGAAGTTTTACATTGGTCCCAGAATTCTGAATTGGTTAGATTATTAGAGTATAATTATTTCGATATTATTTTTGTTGATGGAAAACATACAGAAGATGGCTTATTTAACGATTTACAAACATTTTGGAAATTTTTAAGACCAGGAGGATTAATTATATGTGACGATTTACATGATCCTTCTTCAACACACTTTTTATGGTCAGGACATACTTTACAGTCATATAATAGGTTTTTATCTAAATATGAAAAAGAAGTAGAAGATAGTTATATATGGAATTATCCTAAAGTAAAATCTTATGATAGTGCCGGTGGTTTAAGGCCTTTTGGCCTAATTAGAAAAAAAAAAATGGAACAAGTATCATATAAAACCGAGTTTGAAATGTTTGATTCTTTAACAGCACAAAGTATAAATCAAGCGCGGCTAGATCACTTAGCCTCCTTGGGATTGGATATATTCAACAAAAGTGTATTAGAAGTGGGAGCTGGAGTAGGCTGGCATACTTCATTTTTCGAAAAATTAGGTTGTGATGTTCTTTCTACTGATGGTCGTCAAGAGAATGTAATAGAGCATCGTCGTCGCTATCCATATCGTAGAGTTGAGGTTGCTGATTTAAGTATTGCTGGAAGTCATAATAATTTTAGTATGTTCGATATTATATATTGTTATGGAACCCTTTATCACCTAAGTAATCCATCTTTATGCATTAAAGAATTATCTAATCTTTGTAGAGAATTATTTCTAATTGAAAGTTGTGTTAGTCCAGAGGAAACAGGAGATATTAATTTAGTTCAAGAGAATTCAAGTAATCCAAATCAAAGCAAGGAAGGTAGAGGATGTCGTCCAAGAAGAAAATGGGTCTTATTAGAGTTAAAAAAGTATTTCTCTTATGTATATATCTCTATTTCACAACCTAATCATCCTGATTTTCCGTTATCTTGGCCTGCTTCCATTTCACCACCGCATATAAAAAATGCAAGAGCTATATTTGTTGCTTCAAGAAAACAGCTAAACTTATCAACACTATCACCTGAATTACTGTATACTCAGGAACAATTAAAACCAGTATTTGATGAAGAAAACAGTTAAAAAGAGAACAGTACCCAATAATATAAGTAAATGTTAAATTTCCTAAGGGGCAAAAATATGGTTTATACATACTTTCCACTACTTAGTATTGTCGCCACCGCCCGTAACGACAACCATGGCGGTGATTTGTTACAAAGAATGCAGATCTTCATCAATGGTATTTTAGCTCAGTCTGAAAAATACCAAGTACCGGTGGAATTAATTCTGGTAGAATGGAACCCTCCCCCGGACAAGCCTAAGTTGGCTCAAGCCCTATTATGGCCGGAAGGGTATTCCTTTTGTACCATCCGGATTATCGAAGTTCCGTTCAAAATTCATGCCCGATATCAACATGCTGCCAATTTACCTCTATATCAAATGATTGGGAAAAATGTCGGTATCCGAAGAGCGCGAGGACAATATATTTTAGTCACGAATATTGATATTTTATTTTCTGATGAGATCTTTGCTTACTTTAGTATAGGTAAGCTGGAAAAAGGTAAAATATATCGGATAGACCGGTATGACGTTAAAAAGGATATTCCATCTAATATAAACATTGAAAAACAGTTAAATTATTGTATGAACAATGTGATCCGTATTAATGAAAAACAAGGCACTTTTGATCCCAGCACCAATAAATATCATAGTATATGTCAACATGATGAGGATGAGTGGATACCAATATATACTAATGCTTGTGGTGATTTTCAATTGATGCATCAAGAACATTGGCATCAATTACGTGGGTATGCAGAATTTGACATGTATTCTTTTTATCTGGATGCTATTTTAGAATATTCTGCGTATTATAGCGGGTTAGAAGAAATCCAGTTAAAAGACCCATTTCGGATATATCATATCGAACATGCCATGGGTTCTGGGTGGACTCCTGAAGGCAAAGAAATTTTAAATAATAGATTAAAAAACGCTAATATTCCGCAAGTAATTAATAATGAAAGACTTATTTTAAAATATATCATGGAACAAAATGATAAGGCTTATATATTTAATAATGAAAACTGGGGATTGGCCCTGGATGTTCTTCTTGAAACAGTAACAATTTCAGCATCGTGGGAACAGGACACTATTTCGTCAAAAGAAAGTTATTTTAAAATGGAAAATAATTTAAAAGTAGATGATTATTATTCTACTCTATGTAAAGAACCCGAATTATATCAGCAACTAATTGTAAAGATTTCATCGGATTTATTTCGACTAATACTTAAAAATTATACAATTAGATTAAAAAACCATCTTTTTGGAGCAGATGGAGAACAAAAAAATATAATTATATTTGGATTGGGAGAGGCATGCCGGGATTTTATGCTTCCTTTATTGAAACGTCATAAAATTAAACCGACTTATATAATCGTCAACGCTAAGGATAATATTTGTTCTGAATTTCAAGGAATTAAGGTTTTGCCGGTTAATACTATCTTAGCTGAAGAAAAGAAGAATATATTAATTATTATTTCTTCATTTACCAATTCTCATAAAATGCAAGAACAATTAGGATCTTTAGGGTTTCTTAAGGACCAGCATTTTTATTGTATGATTCAACGTGATGTTTTGTTGGTAAAATCCCTTTGGCCTTTTATAAGCGAGGAAAAAGATTTATTTCTTCATGTTTAAGCAAGAAACAGTTTAATTTACAACAATAATCAAATATACAGGAGTTAATTATGTCTGGGTCTGAAAATTTAGAAATTATTTTTAACAATTCAGCCTCTACCTCTCACTTATCAAATCCACAGGTTATTTTGTTATGGGACAAAGCCGTGAATTATTATGCGGTAAATAGAATTAAAGCAGCTTTGGACAACTTTGATCAAATTATTAGGATTGAACCTTCTACATATGGAGTTCATTATGCCAAAGCTGTTTGCCTTGCTAAAGCAGGTCATTTTAAAGCAGCTTTAAACAGTTTAAAAGAAGAACTCGTTCAAGGTGAACCGTACGACTTATCGGAAAAGTTTCTATCTGATATCAAGGAACGGTTAAAACAAGATTTCTCAATAGGACAACTTATAGGTAGTGAAAAGGATATTACTATCTTCACAGTGCCAAAACCATTCCGCGGTCATATAAATATCATTCAAAGAAATGCCATCAAAAGCTGGACGTTACTTCTGCCTAGACCAGAAATTATCTTACTTGGGGACGACGAGGGTGTTGCGGATGCAGCTAAAGAATTTGGAATTAAGCATATTTCCCATATTAAGCGAAATGAATTCGGGACTCCTCTGGTAAATTCAATTTTTGAAACCGCTCGGCTTAATTCAAAAAACGAGATTATGGTTTATATTAATGCCGATATTATTCTTACCAGCGATTTTATAAAGGCAATTCAGTATGCGGATCGACAATTTTTGAAATTCTTAATGGTAGGACAACGTTGGGATTTAGATGTCACTGAAATGATCGATTTTTCGAATCAGGAATGGGAAGACCAAATTTCTCGATCAGCTGAGGAACATGGCCGGCTTCATCCGCCGACAGGGATTGATTATTATATATTTAAAGGAACAATTTGGCCGCAAATACCATCTTTTGCATTGGGCCGTACAGTTTGGGATAGATGGTTACTAGGCCAAGCCCACCTTAATGGAACTGAAGTAATCAATGCTACGGATGTTATTACCGCTATTCATCAAAATCATGACTATGGACACCTTAAAGGCGGTAAAAATGAAGCCTGGGAGGGGATAGAAGCTAAAAGAAACCAGGCTATTGCTTTTGAGTATGGGAGTTATATCAATATATTCGAAACTAAATGGATTCTTAACTCAAATCGTTTGGTGAACAATCCACTGGAGGGTATCAGGATAGGTCCATTTTTAAAAGAAAAACTACCCCGTCCAATATTGATCTGGGGAGCTGGAAGCGGCGGTAGTAAGATGTTATATTTTTTAAATTCATTAGATATTACCGTAAACGGTTTTATTGATAATAATCCTGAAATAGTTGGAACTGATTTGAAGGGAATTACCATTTATTCAAAAGATATTTTGTATCAAACGGGAGGTAATTTAAGGCCGTACATTATAATCGGAACAATTAATTTAGAAGAAGTGGAAGAATATTTATTGGCAAATGACTTTAAAGATGATGAGGATTTTCTCCCCGGGAGACTGTCAAAGAAAATTCTTATTAGCATGAGTGAGTTGGATTGCTGATTAACTCTATTTTTATAAAAGGCTATAACAAATAAACTTTAATATATACCGACGGAGTACAAACCAAATGAAAATAACTCTTGCACAAGTTAATCCCATTGTTGGAGATATTAATTTTAACCTGCAAAAGGTTAAAGATATATTAGCTAAGTATCATCGTGAATCCGATTTAATTGTTTTCCCCGAACTTTTTTTGGTTGGATATCCGCCTAAAGATCTACTGGAAAAGTCATGGTTTATTGAAAGGGTAAATAAGGCCGTTGAGGAATTGAAGGAAATTTCTGAGTCCTTTCCACAAACGGGGGTGTTAATTGGAGCGCCGATACCGAATGTCAAAAGCACGGGTCGAACTCTTTTTAATTCAGCTTTATTTTTTTATCAGGGGCAAATTATGTTTCAACAATGGAAGTCTTTATTGCCAACTTATGACGTTTTCGATGAAGAACGATACTTTGAATCCGCCCCGGAGATTCATACTATACCTTTTAAAAATGAGATTCTCGGAATTACGATTTGTGAAGATGCCTGGAATGAACCGGAGTTTTGGTTAGAACGCAGATTATATAATTTTAATCCCATTGATGAACTTGCTGGAAAAGGGGCTACCGTATTTATAAATATTTCCGCCTCTCCGTTTTATATGGGAAAGGAAGAGATCCGTTATCGATTAATTAGCAACCATGCAAAAAAGTTTGAAGTTCCTTTTGTATACGTTAATCAAGTGGGAGGGAATGATGATATTATTTTTGACGGTCGAAGCATGTATTTTGATAAGTATGGACAACCTGTTGTAATATTCCCTTCTTTTCAAGAAGATGTCCGGACGATTGATACCGAACAAGTTGGGACCATGGACTTATATCAACCACAAAATAAAATAGCTTCAGTTTATGAGGCTTTAATCCTTGGTATCAAGGATTATACAAGAAAAACCGGCTTTTCAAAAGTAGTGCTTGGCTTATCGGGAGGTATTGATTCGGCCCTTGTCTGTTGCCTTGCAAAGGAAGCGTTGGGGAAGGAAAATGTACTCGGTTTATCCATGCCATCACCATATTCTTCGCTTGGAAGCGTTGAGGACTCACGTCAATTAGCCGCCAATTTGGATATTGAATTTAGAGTAATTTCCATTAGTGTTATTTATCAGTCATATTTGGAAACCTTGACAGAACACTTTGCAGGACAAGCTTTGGATATTACGGAAGAAAATATTCAAGCCCGTATTCGCGGTAATATTTTGATGTCTTTCTCCAATAAATTTGGTTATCTTGTTCTTTCCACCGGTAACAAGAGTGAAATGGCTGTAGGATATTGTACATTATATGGGGATATGAGCGGGGGCTTGAGTGTTATTTCAGATATTCCAAAAACTATGGTATATGAATTGGCCAGATATATTAATAGGGAATCGGAGATTATTCCCCAAGCTATAATTGGTAAAGCTCCATCGGCGGAATTAAGGCCCAACCAAACTGATCAGGATACACTGCCTCCATACCCTATACTAGACCGGATATTGAGTTGTTACATCGAGGAAGGTCTTTCTGCGGATGAAATAATTGCATTAAATTTTGATCCGGTTATGGTGAATTGGGTAATTAAAATGGTGAATAAAAATGAATACAAGAGAAAACAAGCGGCTCCGGGGCTAAAAGTAACTCCAAAGGCTTTTGGGGTTGGTAGAAGAATGCCTATTGCCGCTAAATATTGAAAAATTACTCGCTTGAAAGGATAATCAAAAATTGACGAGTAATGAAAATATTTGAAAGCTAATTTAGTTTGTATAGTTTCAACGAATAATATTTTGACGGTAGTTGTTTTTCTTGGAAAGATATAGTATGAACTTTTAATACTGAAACCTATCAAAATATATTTGAAGTGTTATCAAGTACTAATAATAATGTTTATCGTTTGTATGATTCATATTTAAATACGATTGGCGGAAAGTTTAAAGAAGCTCCCTACTCATCATTAATTTATTTATGACATACTGAGCCGTACCTTGATATAATTCGAGACTGAGTTTAGTTGGAGTGAGAGTATGAATATTTCATTAGATAAGAAAATCATTATTTTTGGAACTGGTGAGTTAGCTAAAAAAATTACTGAGGAGCTTCAAACGGAAAATTTTAAAATAAGTTATTATATAGATAATAAGGAAGAAAAACAAGATCGTTTTTTTTTAAATCGCCCCATAAATAATCCAAATTTTTTGTTAGATGAAGATAAATCTTGTTTGTTTATAATCATTGCCAGCATGTACTATGAAGAAATTTCTAAACAATTAGAATCGATGGGATTTGAAAGCGATAAACATTTTAAAGAGTATTTTGAATTTATATATGGTGGTAAAAATTATTTTTGTCCGTTTTGTAAAGGTAGTTTTAATCATTTTTTGCCTAAGGGATGGGAAACTAGGGTTGCAAAAGAGAAACAAATAATTGGTTCCGGATATAGGGAAAATGTTGTATGTCCCCGTTGCCAATCCTATGACCGCGAAAGATTGATCCTGCTGTATCTTCAGGAAGAAACCAATGTTTTCAATGATAATTATAATATCTTACATATTGCTCCGGAAAAGAATTTAGAAAAAGCATTAAAAGCTCTTAATATTAGTGGTTATTTGACTGCGGATTTAAGTTCGGATAAAGTAATGCAAAAAATGGATATAACCGATATCCAGTATAACGATAATTATTTTGATGTGATAATATGTAATCATGTTTTAGAACATATTCCAAATGATAAAAAAGCCTTGAAGGAATTATATAGAGTATTAAACCTAAAAGGTTTTGCTATTTTACAGGTGCCTATTAGTCAAACCCTCAACGAAACTTACGAAGATAGCAATATAACAAACTATGAGGAGAGATTGGAGAAGTTTGGTCAGGGCGATCATGTTCGGATTTACGGAAAGGATTATATTCAAAGGTTAGAAGCGGCTGGTTTTAAAGTGGATTTATATGATTATCGCACCAAACATGGACTGGATTTATTTGAGAAATACCGGCTTCTTGACGATGAAATATTATATATTTGTAGAAAGATAATGTGACCTTTATAGGGAGAAGAATAATGTCTTATGCTGGAGTTTTAGCGGGTATAACAAATAAAAAATTAATAATTTTCGGGACCGGAAACACCAGTGTCGATCTTACCCAAGATTTAGGCCATAACATTTCATATTATGTAGATAATGATCCCCAAAAGTGGAATGGATATTTTTTAAACGCCAGAGTCTATCCCCCCGAACAACTGCTGACCGAAAACCCTGACAATATAGCTATAGTCGTTGCTAGTCACCATTATCTCGAAATTGCCGAACAATTAAAAAACATGGGTTTCTCCGAAAATATCCATTTTTGGAACGGTATTGACTTCAATGATGGAAGATATCAAAAGATATATTTGAGCTACCCGATTTCTCCAAAACCAAGATACGGATATGGAAAGCCGCCACATTCAAAACTGCTGAAGATTATTGATTCTGAACGAGAACGCTATCAAAAAAATCTAGAAGATTTTTGTAGTTTAAGCGCATGGTTGAAAAGAATTTCTAATGTTGAGGATCCTACTAATCCGGTTTGCCCATATTGGAAAAACATATGGTTGCACCCCTTGGATGGTATATCTATTTATAGTTTTTTAGCGCTTCGTAAGCCTGAACTTTATTTGGAGGTCGGTTCCGGAAATTCCACCAAATTTGCTCGTCAGGCCATTAATGACCACCAGTTGGCAACAAAAATTATTTCTATTGATCCTGAGCCCAGAGCTGAAATTGATAGGATTTGTGATCAAGTGATTCGGGAACCGCTTGAAGAGACGGATATCACCATTTTTAACCGATTAGAAGCAGGCGATATGGTTTTTATCGATAATTCACACTGTTGCTATATGAACTCCGACGTGACCGTAACATTCATGGACGTGCTGCCCTACCTTAAAAAGGGCGTTTTGGTGGGTTTTCATGATATTTTTCTACCTTACGATTATTCGCCTTATTTGATAAAACGATTCTATTCCGAACAATATTTACTAGCTGCATACTTATTGGCTGAAAGCAATAAACTTCGGATAGAATTACCAAATGCATATATTACGCGGGATACTGAACTAATAAATATCCTGTCGCCTATCTGGGATCATTTTAAATTAGATCCTATTAAAAAAGTAGGATATGCGTTTTGGGTTAAAATTATTAAATAGTTTAAGCAGTTTATTAAATGTATAGAGAATATAAGTATTTGAATAGAGAAGGATAATGTCAAATGTATGATGTATTAATCTTTGGTACCGGTAATGGATGGGAAAAAATTAAATCTTATCTCAACTATAATAATTGTAAGATTATCGCCTTTATTGATAATGATCCCTTTAAAAGCGGTCGTACAATTGATGGTTGTAAAATTATTTCTCCTGCGGAAATTATCAATTTCAAGTATGATTGCATCATGATTGCAAGCCAGTTTTTTGATGAAATTACCAATCAATTATTAGAGTTAGGAGTGGAAAAAGATAAAATTTTTCCGTATTATAGTCCGGCATCAATTTTTAGATACAAATGGGATTTGTTTAGCAATAATCAAGAGGATCATTTTCAAGGACAATTAGAAGGTTTTAAATGCGAACTATCTCATAAGTTTAACACCGGAGATCTGAATGATGCTGAATTTATGATTGAACGTTACGATTCAATAACTCATTGCTCTATGGAGTCCTTATTCTTAAAACTATATTTATCTTTGGAATTTAAAGATTATGGGAAAACGAAAGAATTAACATCAAAGTGTTTAGAGAAATTAGGTATTAGCTTAAAACAAGAATTTTTTACAGAGTTAAAAATGCAACATGAAATGAAAGAGTCACTTATCAGTGTAATTATTCCTGTTTATCAAGATCTAAATGGATTAAAAGATACCCTGATTTCACTTCACTCCCAAACATTGGACCAGCGATTTTATGAAGTAATAGTGGTAAATGATGGCGGAAACGTGGAAATTACTAAGCTATGCAAAGAATTTGGCATAGAACTGGTAGAAGTTAAACCCAATCGGGGTTCTTATTATGCAAGAAATAGGGGAATTGAAATTTCAAAGGGTGAATATTTAGCTTTTGTCGATGCCGATATAATAGTACCGGAATATTGGCTAGAAAATGGAGTGGCAGCATTAAGAAACTTTGATTATGTAGCTGGAGATATAAAAATCGATAAGAATAAAGTTAAGACTGTTACTAATCTATTTAATTACTTATATTCTTTTCAGGTTACACAATATATCAGAAAATTTCATTATGGGCCAACAGCGAACCTTTTCGTACGAAAAAAAGTCTTTATAGCAGCAGGTGGCTTTGACGAAAGGCTTCGTTCCAGCGGAGATTGGGAGTTTGGTGATAGAGTATATCGCTATTTTGGTTTTAAGCAGAGTTTTAGCAAAGATATTACTATAATTCATCCACCTAGAAACTATCCGGAGCTAATTAAAAAGTTCAAGCGAATCCGGCAAGGGCATAGACAACTGGAACAGTTATATTGGAATAGACTTCATTCATCTGTAAGGAAATTGAATGTACTTGAAAGTATACTGAATCCTCCAACCGATTTGAATAATATTTGTAAGAATATAGATTCATTCTTCAAGATTACAACAGGTAATAAACTCAAGATATTTTTTGGTTTCTGGTGGCTTAAAATTATAAAATCTTATTATGAAAATTTTTAATGAACTTGATTGGAGAAAAAATGAAAAAAGTCCTATTCATAGCATATTTTTTTCCTCCTTTAGGTTGGTCCGGAGTGCAACGTAGCATAAAGTTCGTAAAATATTTAAGGCATTTCGGCTGGGAACCGGTTGTTATCACCGTGGGAAAATCTCGGTTTGCATTAAAAGACGATACTTTATCAAAAGAGATACCTGATAATATTGAAGTGATACGTATTGATGATATCCTTTTAAAGGAATATACCGATAACTTTAAGGAACAAATGTTAGGCTTGATTAAGCCTACTTTTAATGTAATAAAGGATGTAAGTATTAATCATGAATTTGAACGGGTTCTTGAAGAACAGATGGAATCTGTAAGAAGTTCGCTTTTTATCCCTGATGGATGTATTTTATGGGCTGAAAAAGTCATTCAAAAAGTTATGTCCGAAATAAACCCAAATGACTATAGCTTAATCTATTCAACTTCGGGACCCTACTCCGATCATTTAATCGGTTATTGCCTAAAGGAACAACTTCATATTCCCTGGGTTGCGGATTTTCGTGATGAATGGACCAAGAATCCGTATTTTGGGTTTGATCAAACCAGTTTAAAATATCAGATGATAAAAAGGATGGAGAAAAATATTGTTAATTTTGCCGATATAATTATAACCACAACTGAACCTGCCAGGGTAAACTTTATTGAAAACTATAATCTATTAAAAGAAAAGGTATGCACAATAACAAACGGATATGATGAAGACGATTTTAAAGAAATAAAGTCATATACTAATGATAAATTTATGGTAGTTCATAACGGGTCGTTTTATTCGATTAGAAATCCTTATACCATAATTACGGCCGTTAATAATCTAGTCAATAAGGGGCTCATTGATAAAGCAAAATTTAGTTTAAAAATCATTGGTAAATGTTCCGACGACATAATTAAAGAAACGCAGAATATTGATATTTACAATCTTGTTGAATGGAGACCGTATCTGGTCCATAGTGAGTGTCTTGAAATTGCGGCCAATGCAGATCTTTTATTATTAGTGGCGGGTGGTCCAGAGATTCCTGGTAAAATTTTTGAATACTTAAGAATGGGAAAGCCTATCCTTTCCATATCGCCAATAGGAAGCGCAATTGATCAGTTGTTAGAACTGACCGGACAGGGGCGGAATATTGCTTATGAAAACATTGAAGAAATTGAAGAATTTCTTTTGTTAAACTATCATAATTGGGCCAACGGTAAAAGTATCTTTTATCAAAATTCTGACACCATAAAACAATTTGAACGAAAAAACCTAACTAATATACTGGTAACAATTTTTAATTCCCTAACCTAATTTTAGGAGTAATTTGATGCCTGAGTTAAGTGTATTAATGTCAACTTATAACAGCAAAAAATATGTTAAAGACTCCATCGAGAGCGTCTTAAACCAAACCTACTCCGACTTTGAATTTATCATCGTTAACGATGGTTCCACCGATAATACGGAAAAAGTAATCCGGACCTACCAAGATTCCCGGATTAAATTATATAACTTGAATGAAAATATCGGTGTCGGGTCGGCTTTAAAGTACGGGCTGGAGCAAGTCACAGGCAAATATGTGATAAAAATGGACTCCGATGATATTAGTTATTCAACAAGGTTCGAAAAACAAAAAATTTTTTTGGATAATCATCCCGAAATTGCGCTGGTTAAATGTTTGGTTGAGTATTTTCCCCATGACTTAAAGACGGAACAATCCCCAAGATACCGGTATATGAAAAGTGCTAAGGAAAAATGTTTAAATGACATCACTACTCCGGAACAGATTAGCAAAACCTTGTATTGGTGGTCGTGTATCCCCCATGACGCCATAGCCGTCAGGACAGGAATCATTAAAGAAATAGGATACCGGGAAGTCAGAATGGGAGAAGATTATTCTCTTTTTTACAATATCAATAAACGCGGCTATAAGATGGATACCGTTAATGAAGTATTATTAAAAATTAGAGTCATCGATACCTCAATCTGCGGGGCGGAACAAGATCAAGCCGAATTCACCCGGATCTTATTTGAGATCAAGCGAGATGAGTTAATAAATTTTATCAAAGATAAGAGCGTCTATATCTGGGGGACCGGCGGTTTGGGGGAAAATCTGGTTGCAGTGCTGGAGAACAACGGTTACAATGTTGCGGGTTTCATCGATCGGGATGAAAAGAAACACGGAACCTCGATATTCGGTAAACCCATTTTTTCGCCGTCCTATATCCGAGAATCTAATGGAGCAGTAACCAAGATTATCATCGCAGCCCAACCAGCTAGATATGAAATCGCCCATTACCTTGACCAAATTGGATATCAAGATACTGTTGATTATTTTGTGTTTGCTTAACCTGAAAGTGATATTTCTAATTATTTAGACAGGATTAACAGGATTAACACTGATTTTTAAAACCAAACAAACAAGCAGATACAAACAAATCAATAACTATTTGGACTTTGATAGTAAGACGTTGATTTCAAGAAATCCAGTAAATCAGTGTAAATCCCGTCTAAAAAAAGATAATATTTAGACAGGATTAACAGGATTAACACTGATTATAAAAAAACCAAACAACAAGCAGATGCAAACAACTTAAAACTATTGCAGTTCGAATAATAAAAAGTTGATTTCAAGAATCCTGTAAATCCGTGTAAATCCTGTCGAAAAGAAAAAGAACATAGACAGGATTAACGGGATTAACACGGATTTTTAAAGAATGGTTTATATGCTGCAAGAAGAACAATTGACTAATAAAATAATTGGTTGCGCTTATACGGTTCATAATACATTAGGTTACGGTTTTTTGGAAAAGGTTTATGAGAATGCTTTGTGTATTGAACTTTCGCGTGAAGGATTATCGGTAAAGCAGAAATATCCAATTGAAGTATATTATGATGATGTGATTGTTGGAGAATACATAGCAGATTTATTAGTTGAAGAGAAAGTACTTATTGAACTAAAAGCAGTTCAAAATTTATGCAAGGAACACGAGGTGCAATTGGTGAATTATCTAGTTGCAACAGGTATTAATATCGGATTATTAATTAACTTTGGCTCTAAATCCGTCCAAATAAAACGACGATTACGAAAAGTAATATAACCATGTTGGAAGTCTGAAATCCAGTTAATCCGTGTAAATCCTGTCAAAAAGAAAAAGGAACTTAGACAGGATTAACAGGATTAACACAGATTAAAAAAGACGAGCATCAAGCAGATGAGAGCTATGAATCATTCAATAAAGCATGAATAGGGTTTTAATAAAATCCTGTTAATCCGTGTAAATCCTGTCGAAAAGAAAAAGGAACTTAGACAGCATAACGGGAAGGAAATCCAGGCTAAGAAATTAAGAAGATTAGACCGATAATTATCTAAAAGGAATAGGAGAACGCCATGAAAGCAATTATCCTGGCTGCGGGTGTGGGTTCCAGATTGGGGAAACCGTTTCCCAAGTCACTGTCCCAGTTGCCAACGGGAGAGACAATCCTGGGGCGGCAGATTAGGATCCTGCGGGAGCTTGGGATTAATGAGATTATCATTGTGGTCGGTTTCAAAAAAGAATTTGTCATGGAGTATTATCCTGATGTTCTATATAGTTATAACCCGTTATTCTATATTACCAATACCTCTAAAAGCCTTTTGCACGGTTTGGAAAATCTCGATGATGACGTGGTTTGGCTCAATGGCGACGTAGTCTTTGATGAACTCATTCTCGACAGGGTCATTAAGACCAAAGGGAATGTAGTTGCCGTAAATTCAGCTAAATGCGGCGAGGAAGAAGTAAAGTATAAAACCGATAAAAAGGGCTATTTGACCGAAATTAGTAAGCAGGTTTTGGATGCCCAAGGTGAGGCTGTTGGTATCAATAAAATCTCCCAAAAAGACCTCAAAGCCTTTAAAGAGGCTTTAAGAGAATGTAAGGATAATGATTACTTTGAAAAAGGTATCGAATTAATGATTGAACGGGAAAAAAAATTTGTAATGGTGGATATCTCCGATTGCCGCTGTATCGAAGTGGACTTTCAAGCCGACTGGGAAGTGGCGGTGGGGTTGTTTAGGGAATAGTTATGAGTTTAGAGTTGAGAGTTTAAAGTTGGGAGTTTTGATTATGGGTAAGGCGGAGTTCGTTCTCAAAAGAAAAGATTTTTATTGGTGGGAGAAGATCTATACCGATCTGGTGGTTAGAATGTTGCCGGTGGTGGGAAAGACGCCGGTTACACCTAATATGATAACCTTCGCCAATATTCTAAATGCAATCCTTATTTTTTGGTTAATTTGGGTTGGCCAATATTTCATTGCCGCTTTTTTGGTCCAAGTGTATTTATTTTTAGATATTCTTGACGGCAACTTGGCCCGGTATAAAAACCTATGCACCAAAATGGGTAAGATCTTGGACCATATTTGTGATCGGCTTTATTATAACGCGTTATATATTGTTATTGGTATCAAAATCGGTATCGGTTGGGAATGGATCGCGGTCTATTTGATAGTCCATACTGTCTATGAAGTCCTGGCCACTTATTATATCGTGCCCGGTATCAAAAAATTGAAAGATTTCAAGCGGTGGGGAGTAAAGAAATATTTAATGGAACGGGGCGTAATACTAGGGATGGACCTTTCGGCTCAAAGCTTGATTACCACGGTATTACTTTTTACACCTTATAAAGCATGGATTATTTATGCGATTATTAATCTTTATATTCTAGATCTGGTATTAAGACTTTTTGAATTAGCGTTAAACAAGCGAATTGCAGGGAAAACAGCAGTTGCTTAATTCGTAAAAATCAGCATTTGGCCTTTAGAATCCAATTACCGAGGTGACTCATGTTCACCGTTCTTTTCACCTCCATCGGCCGTCGGGTCGAACTGGTACAAGCTTTTAAGTATTCATATTCAAATCATAATATCACCGCCCGGATTATTGGTGTTGACGCTAACCCAAAATTGGCTCCGGCTAGACATTTCGTCGACTCTATTTTTCAGATACCACGAGTTGATGATACCCGATACCTTAATGCCCTATTGCAAATTTGCCGTAAGGAAAAAGTGAATCTCCTGATTCCCCTCTATGAACCGGAGTTTTGGATCTTGGACCGACACCGTAGTCAATTCACGAAACTTGGAGTCTTATTGCTGCTTTCACAATCTGATACTTTAAAAATATGCGCCGATAAACTGGAAACTCATCGGTTTTTTAGTGAACACGAAATCATTACTCCCAAAACCTGGCCGATTAAGGAGAAACTTAATAGCGACATATTCCCGTTATTTGTTAAACCCCGTTCCGGAATGGGTTCAATCGGAGCATATAAGATTATTTCCCAAACCGAGCTAACATTTTTTTTAAACCAAAACCCGGAATTAATAGTTCAAGAGTATATCTCCGGATTTGAATATACTCTGGATATACTAACCGACTTGAATAGCCGAGTGCTATCGGTGATACCACGGGAACGGCTTGAAGTCCGTTCCGGTGAGGTAGTTAAAAGCTGTACAGCGGATCGGCCGGATTTAATTAAACAAGGGAAGTATATAGTTGAAAGCCTTGGCGCCGTAGGTCCGGTAACAATTCAATGTATTGATGATGGTATGATGGTTTACTGGATCGAGATTAATCCCCGTTTTGGCGGCGGCGTTCCCCTTTCGATCCGGGCTGGGGTGGATTATCCCTACTTGCTTTACCGGATGTGCATAGGTGAATCAGTTCCGCCAATTTTAGGTGAATATCAAAAGCATCTTACCATGCTCCGTTATGACCAGTCTGTTTATTTTTAACCAAAACTAGAAATCCTGTGAATCCGTGTAAATCCTGTCAAAAAAAGGGACTTGGACAGGATTAACGGGATTAACACTGATTAATAAAAAATCAAACAACAAGCAGCTGAGTATCATAGTGGTATCAATAAATCGAATAGGTTTACAAGAAATCCCGTAAATCCGTGTAAATCCTGTCAAAAGAGAAGGGACTTGGACAGGATTAACGCCTGTCAAAAAGAGAAGGAACATAGACAGGATTAACAGGATTAACACTGATTTATAAAATCAAACAACAAGCAGCTGAGTATCATAGTGGTATCAATAAATCGAATAGGTTTACAAGAAATCCAAAAAATCCGTGTAAATCCTGTCAAAAAGAAAAGGGACTTGGACAGGATTAACGGGATTAACAGGAATTATTTAAAATAAATATCTAGCAAAAGAAGGAACCAGAATGGTGCTTGTTTTCGATCTCGACGATACTCTTTATGAAGAGTTGACATTCGTTAAGAGCGGTTTTAAGGCGGTAGCAAATTATTTAGACGAACAATACTCCATTCCAGTACAATCAGGTTTGGAATTTATGCTCCAAAAAATTTCATCCGGTCGGGGGCGGATTTTCGACGATTTACTGATATGTCACGGAATCTATAAAAAAGAACTAGTCCGCAAATGTGTTTCTGTTTACCGTTTTCACCACCCGGTAATCAATCTTTACCCCGAAGCCGACTCGTGCTTGGAACGTTTTCGTAATTATCCATTATATATCGTCACTGACGGTAACAAAGTTGTCCAGTATAATAAAATCAAAGCCCTCGGTTTGGAACAGCGCGTTAAATTTGTTTTTATTTCTCATCGTTACGGCATAAAAAATGCCAAGCCTTCGCCTTATTGTTTTTTAAAGATTTGTGAGCGGGAAAAAGTTTCTCCAAGGGAAGTAGTCTATATTGCCGATAACCCTCATAAGGACTTTGTCGGAATCAAACCCCTCGAATTTAAAACCATTCGAGTCCTCCAAGGCCAATATAAAAACATAACATTACCTGTAACTCATGAAGCCGATCGAAAAATACAATCATTGCTTGAACTAAATGAAGATCTACTAAAGTATATAAGTAATCTATAAACTTTTTTTTAGACAGGATTAACAGGATTAACACGGTTTAAAAAAATATTAAACATAACGAACTTTATTTAAAAAAATCCAGTAAATCCGTGTAAATCCAGTCTATAAGATGTTTTAATATAGACAGAATTAACAGGATGGACATGGATTAAATTGAGTTAGGGTGTTGTTTTTTATAATGCAAGAAGAACATTTGATTGAAAAAATAATTGGTTGTGCTTATAAGGTTTATAATACTTTGGGTTCCGGTTTTTTGGAAAAGGTTTATGAGAATGCTCTGTATATTGAGCTTTCACGTAGAGGTTTATCGGTAAAGCAGAAATATTCAATTGAAGTTTATTATGATAATGTAATTGTTGGAGAATATATTGCAGACTTATTAGTTGAGGATAAGGTACTTATTGAACTCAAAGCGGTTCAAAATCTATGCAAGGAACACGAGGTGCAACTGGTAAATTATCTAGTTGCAACAGGTATCAATATTGGTTTATTAATCAACTTTGGTCCAAAATCAGTTCAAATAAAGCGAAGATTAAGAAAAATTAGCTATGGAGAGCAAATAAAAGAAATCCCGTAAATCCGTGTAAATCCTGTCAAAAAGAGAAGGAACGTAGACAGGATTAACGGGATTAACACTGATTTTAAAAAGACCAACGAAGAGCAACTGAGTATCATAGTGGTAGCTCTAAATCGAATAGAATAATAAGAAATCCCGTAAATCCGTGTAAATCCTGTCAAAAAGAAAAAGGAACGTAGACAGGATTAACGGGATTAACACTGATTATAAAAAGACCAACGAAGAGCAACTGAGTATCATAGTGGTAGCTCTAAATCGAATAGAATAATAAGAAATCCCGTAAATCCGTGTAAATCCTGTCAAAAAGAAAAAGGAACTTAGACAGGATTAACAGGATTAGTATTGATAAAACTTTTGAAAAGAGATGGTAAGAGATGCAATCGGTTAAGATAGGTCAATATTTATTAGATCAAGATCATCCTCCTTTCGTCATAGCTGAGATGTCGGGCAACCATAATCATTCCTTGGAACGGGCTTTGGCAATAGTGGAAGCCGCAGCCCACGCGGGTGTCCAAGCACTCAAACTTCAGACTTACACCGCCGATACCATGACTTTGGATATCGACGAAGGTGAATTTTACATTGACGATCCGAACAGCCTTTGGCAGGGGACTTCTTTATATAAGTTATACCAGCAAGCATATACTCCGTGGGAATGGCACCGGCCGATCTTTGATCGCTGTAAGGAGTTGGGGATCATCGGATTCAGCACGCCATTCGACGCGTCGGCAGTTGATTTTTTGGAAGGGTTATCAGTTCCTTGTTATAAAATCGCCGCTTTTGAAAACACCGATCTACCGCTCCTCAAAAAAGTGGCGGCTACCGGTAAACCTGTTTTCGTGTCGACAGGAATGGCAACCATTGCCGAGCTGGATGAGACTGTCAAGACCCTTCGGGAAAATGGTTGCCTGGAAGTAGTCCTACTAAAATGTACCAGCACTTACCCGGCTTCACCGGAGAACTCGAATCTTAGGACATTACCCCATTTACGGGAGCTTTTTAATTGCCAAGTGGGCATTTCCGATCATACCATGGGTATCGGGACAGCTTTAGCCGCTGTTGCTTTGGGAGCCACGGTAATTGAGAAACATTTTACTCTTTCCCGGGCTGACGGCGGGGTTGATTCGAGTTTTTCAATGGAGCCGGAAGAAATGGGATTGCTGGTAAAGGAGAGCAAACGGGCCTGGCAGGCCTTGGGCAAGATCCATTATGGACCTACAGAGGGTGAAAAGCCTTCCTTAAAACACCGGCGTTCACTTTATATTAGTCAAGATTTATCGGCTGGATCCGTTTTAACTGTTGAAAATGTTCGTGCAATCCGCCCCGGATTAGGTCTTTCTCCGAAATATTACGATACTATCCTTGGAAAGAAGGTTAACCGGGATGTCAAACGGGGAACACCGCTCCGTTGGGAGTTGATTGGGTAGATAATACAAAAATTTACATTTTGTTAACAATCCTTTATGGCTTGTCTTTTGTTCGCTGAATTCGTCAAATTAGGCAAAAAGGACTATTAATATTTACCTAGAATTTTCCGAATACAATAGTAAAACCAGTATTATTGGAATTAATATTATTGGAAACAAAACATGGAGGTGACCAAAATGAGAATCGATCCGATCTCTCCGGTAAATCCTACAGGGAATACCGCGGCAGCAGGGAAGCTGGCGGGAAATACCGAAGCGTCAAATCAAAACCAAAATCAGGACAGTATCCAACCCAAACCTAAAGAAGACCAATTGCAACAAGCACTGGACAAAGTTAAGGATGGATTTGAAAAGGCGAATATTGGTTTTGAATATTCCGTTGACGAGGCGACCAAACGTGAAGTGGTGAAAGTTATCGATAAAGATACCAAAGAAGTGATTCGCCAGTTTCCGCCTGAAGAAATCCTAAATATGCTACAAAAAATGTACGAGATGCTTGGAGTTTTGATTGATAAAAAAATCTAGGCATCTTCTCCTTCTTTTTCTCTTTATAGTAGTCATCGCGGTTATTTTCTATTAATTTAAGTAATTACTACAAAGAATAAACGGAATTAATTATTGGAAGTGTTTTATGTAGGGAGGTAAATGAGATGGCCAATGGTTTAGGAATTCCCGGGTTAGCCACAGGTATGGACACCCAGGAAACTATCAATAAAATAATGCAATATTCCAGAAAGCCGCTGGATCGTTTGAAGCAGCAGCAGCAAACCTTGCTATGGAAACAAGATACCTATCGAAGCTTGAATACTTCATTGAGCCAGTTGCGGGATTTGACATTTGATTTGAAATTGCAGTCCACCTATAATATTAAAAAGGTTACCAGTTCCAATTCCCAAGTAGTTACTGCTACAACTACATCAAGTTCGGTAAATACCAGCTTCACTCTGGATGTTAAAAGCCTTGCACAGGCGGCCCAGAATTATTCGAGTATGCCGATTTCGATCCGTTCCAAAGTGACCAGCAATGACTTTAGTACCGGGTCGATTACAATTGATGATACTCATAATTCATTCCAAATTAAACTCGGCGCCAAGCAAGAAACTATTACCTTGGCGGCAAGTAGTAATGGTACTTATAATAAAGACAATCTGGATGATTTGGCGGCAGCGATTCAAGAACAATTAACGGCCGCGGGTTTTACCGGCAATAACGCCCTCTATGTTAAGGTAACTTCCAGCAATGAATTGCAGTTTTATACCAGTCAAAACCCGACCGACGCCAGCGTTCAGACAATAACTTTGAATCAAGACGGCGCTAATGATGTATTAGCTAGTCTTGGATTTGCAGATAGCGCCAATTCCAAAGAGCTGATTGGAAGTATTATTTCCAATCCCGACAGTATTACGGTTACTGCAACTAATAATAAATTCAAGATTGCGTTGAATAACGGATCGTTACAAGAGATCACTCTGGATACCGGGACATATACCCTCGATACTTATGCCGCACATATCCAGAGTAAAATTCGCGCTCTGGGCGGCTCGTATAATAATGTCCGGGTTTCAGCCACCGATTTTAAACAGTTGCGGATTGACTCAACAGCTGCGGATTCGATCAGACTGGAATCATCAATCGCCAATAATGGTCTAACGAAAATGGGTTTTACCAGCGGTACGGTTTCCGACTATCCCAAAAACACAATTAATACTAGTTCCTCGATTTGGAATTTAAGAGATAAGTTTATTAATGCCGGGTTCTTTGAAGGCAAGAAAGTTACCGACACTTTTGGTTTTACCATTAACGGCCAAGCGTTTTCTTTCTCCTATAATAAAACAATGGATGAGATCATTGCTGAAATTAACGGAAATACTGCAACCGGTGTCTCGGTGTTTTACGATGACTACAAGGACCAATTATTCATGACCGCTACTCAAGCCGGTAACTATAACGAAAGCGGCGCAGAGATCCAAATCACAGATCCGAGCGGTTTTTTAGGCGGATTGTTTAATATCAGCCAAGCAGGTGAGATATCGGGGGTCGATGCGAAAGTTGTGATTAACGGCGTAGAAACAATGAAGAAATCCAATACTTTTACCATGAATAATGTTACTTTTACAATGACCGGCGTAGGCACAGCCACGGTTTCCGTGAGTGCGGACGCTTCAGCGGTTAGTGAAAAGATTGAAAATTTTGTAACCAAATACAATGAAATCATAGGTTCACTATATGAAAAATCAGCCGAACATCGTCCTACCTCGGGCGGAAAATATAATTATTATTTGCCTCTGACTGACGAGCAGAAGAAAGAGATGACCGAGGACCAGATAAAATCCTGGGAAGAACAGGCCAAAAAAGGGTTGTTGCGCAATGACTCTCTCTTAGTAGGAGCGGTCAACGGTATCAGATCATCACTTTCAAAGGTTATTGAGGCTCCCAGAACCTTAACCGGGATTGCACTAGTTGGTACTATTAATACTAGCAGCGCCAACCGGTTTTCCGTGACCTTGGGTGATAAGACGGAAGAGATTAAATTGGATGAAGGGACGTACGCTAAAGCTGACTATAAGGTTTTAATTCAAGACATTCAAAGAAAATTCGATCTTAAATTCGGCTCTGGACGGGTTAAAGTAGAACTCGGTTCCAATAATGCCATCTCATTTATTACTCAAAACGAAAACCTTACTTTAAATAATTCCGGTACAAATAATGGTTTAAGTACAATTGGATTCGGTGATGGGGCTACCGTAAAAGCTACTTATAACCGATTAAGCCAAATTGGTATCACTACCGGGGACTTTACGGAAAACGGCAAGTTGTACTTGGATAAGGATGCGTTACAAAAAGCCCTTACCGAAGATCCTGACGGAGTAATACGCCTGTTGACCAACTATGAAGAAGCCACAATTTATCCGGAAGATAAACCATATGACGTCGCCATAAAGAAAGCGGCAGAAGAATCGAGCAAAGGAATCTTCTATAAACTGCATGAGATAGTGACGGCGGAAATTAGTAAATTCACTAGCAAAGCCGGTGTGACGGGAACAATTTCTGCAAGTACCGCTATCGGTCAGGAATTATTAAACCTTGAAGATCGGATTGATACTTATCAGGACCGTTTATATCAGGAAGAAGATCGGCTTTGGAATATGTTCAACCAGATGGAAACCGCGATCAGTCAAATGAATAATCAGGCGGCATATATCCAGAATATGTTTAGCCAGATGACCAATAAATAATGACAGGCAAATTAATTA
This sequence comes from Bacillota bacterium, assembly GCA_023435565.1. Lineage (GTDB taxonomy): Bacteria > Bacillota > UBA4882 > UBA8346 > UBA8346 > JAAYHS01. Next base: position 9,203 of record JAEYRN010000084.1, on the reverse strand, counting down.
TTAGATGAGGTTTAAAAATGATAACTCCAGAGACGGAACGGATAATTGATCTCCTTTCCAAAAAGCTAACCCTTCTTGAAGAGGTTTTGGAGTATTCCAAGGAACAACGGGGATTGACTTTTCAGAAAAACTCTCTTAAATATAACAATTTAATCGAAAGCCGCGCCAAATGTTTAGAGGACCTTGGTAAGCTGGAAGTTGTTTTGGAAAGAAGCTTGAACCGAGAAAATGTAAAAATTATTAATGATAGCGGTTTTCAAGAAAGGTTATATGAACTTAATTCTCATATTACCGATACTCTTAAAATGATAATAGAACTCGACAAAGAAAACAAAGAAAGAATGTTAAAAGAAAGGGCCGAATTGAAATCTAAATTACATATTGTCCATAAAGGCCAAAGAGGTGTCGCGGGATATAAAGGAAACAATCAATTTACGGCAGCCGGTATCTTTACCGATAACAAGGGTTAATACATTAGTTTTATTATAATTAAGACAAAGGCTTGCTATGAATTACCAAAGGAGGAGTCTTAAATGGCAGTTAACAAGGCGTACACCGCATACAAGGCGGCATCTATTTCTAACTCTAAACCCGAAGATTTGGTGATGATGCTTTATACCGGGTTGGTAAGGTTTATCATGCAGGCACAGAAGGCAATCGAAACTGATGATATTGAAAAAGCCCATGAAAACATTACCCGGGCCCAGGATATTATCTCCGAACTTGAAGCCAGCCTAAATATGGAATATGAAATATCCCATAACATGATGCTGCTATACGATTATTTGTATCGCCGTTTGGTGGACGCCAATGTTAAAAAAGACCGCGTTATTTTAGATGAAGTATTAAAGTTTGCCATTGAATTTCGCGATACATGGGCTCAAGCTATGAAAAATAGCAGGGAACAAACGCAACCACCCCAGGTCGCTGAAAAATAGAGGTAAAGACCGGAATGAGATTCCGGTCTTTTTAAATGATGAAATGGTTTTAATAAAAATATGTTTGTATGGATCTATTTTTACTGCAGGGGAACTTCTTTTGTTTGACAATGCAATATACCTGTGCTAATATTGATATTGTGGTTCAATTCGTTCATTATTGTATTACACGAGATTTATTTAGGAGGAATGAGTTTATGCAAGGTAAGGTCAAATGGTTTAACGCTGAGAAGGGTTTTGGGTTCATCGAAAGAGAAGGCGGAAAGGATGTATTTGTACATTTTTCCGCAATCGAAATGGATGGTTTTAAGACCTTAGAAGAAGGTCAACTGGTTGAATTCGAGATCGTTGAAGGCGAACGTGGACCTCAAGCGGCACACGTTACCAAGGCTTAATTCAATTAAATCAAAGACTAAACCCCGGTAAAACCGGGGTTTTTAATTGAGCTGGTTTATTATGACACGGTTAACCGGATTAACACTGAGTTAAACTAAAAAGAATTATAGATTACATGACTAGATAAACACGAGGTTAGTTTAATAAAATCATGTAAATCCGTGTAAATCCAGTCAAAAAGAAAAAGGAAGTTAGACAGGATTAACAGGATTAACACTGATTTGAAAAAACAAAACAACAAGCAGATGAGTTTCAAAGTGTTTTTCCGAGTAGGCAATTTATTAGTAATTGTGTTTCAAATAATATTATGCATAGTATAGGGCATAATTAATTATTGAGGGATTTAAATGGCCAAAATTGATTTAATAGCAACTGCTACCTTCGGATTAGAAGCGGTAGTTGCCCGAGAAGTCCAAAGTCTTGGTTATACGGATACCAAGACTGAAAATGCTAAAGTTGAGTTCACTGCTGATGAAAGCGGGATTTGTCGTACGAATCTTTGGCTGCGATGCGCAGACAGGGTTTTAATTAAAGTGGGACAATTCCAGGCTGTTACTTTTGAAGAACTTTTTGAAGGTACAAAATCTTTGCCTTGGGAAAATTGGCTTCCGGAAAACGCGAGGTTTCCAGTATCGGGGAAGTCCATTAATTCCAAGCTTTTTAGTGTTCCCGATTGTCAAGCTATTGTGAAAAAGGCAGTCGTCGAAAAAATGAAACAGCGTTATAAGAAACAATGGTTTGAAGAGACCGGACCGGAGTACCCAATCGAAGTAGCTTTATTAAAGGATACTGTCACTTTGACTATCGATACTAGTGGAGTCGGCTTACATAAACGCGGTTACAGGAAACTTTCTGCTAACGCCCCCTTAAAAGAGACTCTTGCTGCGGCCATGATTCAACTTAGTTATTGGGATACGGAGCGGGTATTGGTTGATCCATTTTGCGGTTCGGGAACAATACCGATAGAAGCAGCAATGATCGGCTTAAAAATAGCTCCCGGATTAAAGCGGGAATTTATTTCGGAAAGATGGCCTCAGATTTCCCAATCTGCTTGGGGACAAGCCAAGGAAGAAGCACAGGATACAATTCGGAGGGACTTAAAATTAAAAATTATCGGGACCGACATCGATGATTCGGTGCTTAGCTTAGCCCGGTACCATCAAAAACTTGTTGGGCTGGAGGAACAAATACATTTTCAACGTCTACCCGTTTCCGAACTGAAAAACAGCCATAAATACGGATGTATTATCTGTAATCCGCCATATGGAGAACGGATCGGCACCCAGAAAGAAATAGAAACAACTTACAAAGAAATGGGGAAAACCTTTGGTTTATTGGATACTTGGTCTGTTTACGTTTTAACTGCTTATCCTGATTTTGAACGTATTTATGGCAAAAAGGCCGACCGGAGGAGAAAATTATATAATGGGCGAATAGAATGCCAGTTTTATCAGTACTACGGTCCCAGACCTCCCCGTAGAACCGAAGGTGCAAAAGGGGATTAGCTTATACAGTTTCTTGGTAGACTTTCAAAACTTGGCTAACTATGGAGTTCCAATTATATTTGGAACTATGCCGGAGTCCTTTTTTGCTTAATTCCAAACGGAGCGCTTCATCGGACAATACTTTTAAGATTGATTCCGCTAGGGAAAGAGTATCATAAGGGTTTATAGTTAAAGCCGCTTCCCCTACCACTTCGGGTAATGAAGAAACATTAGAAGTTATTACTGGTGTTCCACAGGCCATCGCTTCGATTGGAGGCAAGCCGAAGCCCTCATAAAGTGAAGGATAAACAAAAAGATCCGCTCCGTTATAAAAATAGGGTAATTCGGCAGTATCGATAAACCCCGGAAAAATTAATTCTTCATTGGTTATATTTAATGCTTCCCCCAAAATCTGAAGTTTGGAACGGTGCTTTCCATCGGGGCCTAAAATCACCAATGATTGGCCTTTAGGAAGATCACGCCGGATTTTAGAATAGGCATAAACTAATTCGGCCACGTTCTTGCGAGGATTTAACCCACCAACATACAATATATAAGGTTTTTTTAATCCATAATTTTTATAAAGCCAATTTCTTGTTTCAACATTCGGGAGCGGGTGGTAGGATAATGTCGGAGCAGAAGGAATAACCACGATTTTATTCGGGTTTATTTTAAATACATTAATAATATCCTGTTTGGACGTATTTGAGACCGTAATGATTCGATCGGAACGGTCTACTATAACCGGCATTTCCGAAGTAAAACGCTTTAGAAAACTGGGGCGGACCATTTCCGGTAAAAAGTAGGGGATTAGGTCGTGGACTGTAACCACCAGTTTACATGAACATTGGGCTGGGATTCGAAACCCGTTTTGGGGAAGATGAAAGAGGTCAACCTGTTCTTTAGATAACCAGAACGGGATTTCTATCTCTTCTCGATGGTCGTCTTTTGGAAGAGAGTAAAAGCTATAATCCCTTGAAAATGGGATGTAGGAATTGGGTTGATTATCTGGGCATAAAAAAGTGTATTCATTTTTATGGTCGATTTCGTTTAATTTGTTAATGAGGCTATAGGTGTAGTTACCAATACCGGTCCCATAAGACCATTTTACCGGTCGGGCTTCAATAGCAATTTTCATTTGTTCCCTCTTTTCTTGATTTAGGAATTAGAGACATAGAGCCAATAAAAAGATTGAAAGTAGCTATGAGTAACTTCATTATTTATGTAAGCGACTTTTCTCCCGGTGAATAATCCATTCGGCGGCTGTGTCAACGCCGGATGCAATAAAATCAGGTTTTTGATCTTGAGTTACCTTTTTCAACTCATCAGGACCATAACCGGTTAGAACCATTATTCTATTGGCTCCTGCTTGTTTCCCTGCTTCAAGGTCGATTAATTTATCCCCAATAATATAACTATGCCGTAAGTCTAATTTGTCGAACCTGGCAGCTTGATACAATAACCCGGGGTTGGGTTTACGGCAAAAGCAATCATAACGGTATTTTGAAATCTCTGCCTTCGGGTGATGCGGGCAGTAAAAGACAGCCCGAAATTTGATATTTGATTCCAGCAATTTATCAGCAAGGTAGAACTGGATTATCCTAAGCTGTATTTCGTTGAAAAAACCATGGGCAATACCGGCTTGATTGGTAATAAGATAGATAGGCATTCCTAGTGACTTGAGTTTTAGTAAACCAGGAACCACTCCATCCAATATTTTAATTTCGGATGTTTGGGATAGATAATTTTTTTCTTCAACAATAGTGCCATCTCGATCAAAAAAAATCCCTCCACGACCAGGGAAGAGATTTTGAGAACTAATAACCTGATTTTGACATTGAAAAAAATTAAGGTTCATGTTTAGCTCCTTTGATAATAAGCAGGAGGCATGAGGCACGGGTACGGATGCTAGCCTTTAGTGAGCCTCATGCCTTATTGTACCTTCCAAGTAGTTAAACCTTGATTTTCAAAACTAAATGGAGTGAATTGGGCCCCTAAACGTTCAAGTTCATTCATGATTTGGTGTTTGCGATTATAAGGGCAATAAAGAAGTAGATAACCGCCCCCTCCGGCCCCTAAAATTTTACCTCCTAACGCTCCTTTGTTTTTGGCTAAGTGATAAAGAGAATCTATTTTTTCGTTGGTAATTCCTCCAGCCAATTGTTTTTTTTGAATCCACGCTTGGTGCAGCATGTCGCCAAGTTGGTTTAGTTTCCCTTGAAGTAATGCGTTTTTCATTGATATTGTTATCGCTTTTAATTCGTCAAGCGCATGTAGAGAACTTTCCCTCTTTTTAAGATAACCTTCGACTTGATTGGCGATAATATTCGCTGATAATCTGGTCTTGCCGGTGTAACATAATAAAAGGTGGTATTCCAGTTCATTGATGATTACCGGAGAAATTCTTAAAGGGTTGACAACAGTTCCATCATGGTAGAATTCTATAAAATTGAACCCCCCAAATGAAGCTGCGTATTGGTCCTGTTTACCTCCCCTAATCCCCAAATCCAATCTTTCAATCTCATAAGCCAAATTTGCCAAATCATAATTACTCCAGGAAAGATTAAGCCAGTGTCGGAATAAACCTAAAATCGTAACTACCATAGTGGAAGATGATCCTAGCCCGCTACCGGGAGGAGCATCGCTATGAAGAAATAAAGAAAAGCCTTGCTTCCAGCCTTCAAATTTACGGAGTACCGCTTTTACTAAATCAAGTTGGCCGTTAAAGGTCAGTTTTTGTGAGGCCAAAAATTTGGCGAACATTTCGACATCAAGAGATTCAACTTGTATTTCTTGATCGGTTCTGGGTATCAATGTCCCATAACTGTATCTGTTAATGGTGGTGCTTAGAACAACTCCTCCCTTCTCTGAAAGATAGGGCTCGATGTCGGTGCCACCGCCGGCAAAACTAATCCGGAGAGGGGCACGGCTGCGGATCTCCAAACGTTTTCCTCCTTCAGATCTGGTTATATATATTTCAGGAGTAATGTTAATACCTTAAGCATAGGATATTTTATGAAATAGGATTAATGAGTGTGTTCAAATGGAAAAGCTTCCTTTGAATAAGTAGTGGAATAGTATATTCTAAAGTCCCGGGAGGTGCGGTTTGGTGAGAGAATTAAGGTTGGAAAATGAAGTTTCTTTGCGTGAATTTGAAACCGTTAAAGCTAATTACGTAAAATGGGCGCCTATCTTTCAAAGGTTGGGGTTAAAACCGCATCGTTTTTTTTATAAACCAGAAGCGGTATTTGTTTGTACTTCCGAAGGATGGTATCGACTCAGCCTAGTGAAGTACGAGAAGCAAGAACTAAAATGGGTAAGAAGTATCTTAGAGTATCTCGAAGAAAGGTCCTTTGGCAATTGGGCTATGCCGTGGCAAAAGACTATTATTTGGGAGGAAAACAATCATTGTTATCTAATTCAACCTTGGCTTTTTACTAATGATTGTTTTAAAGCGAGCGATCCGGCCTCCGTCTCGAGAATTGCGGAGATTCTTGCCGATCTTTATCGTACAGGTAAAGATTATCACGAAAACAAAGGGATCGAAGTTCTTAGGGACCGTTGGAGTACAATTGAAACCCGTTGGGGAATCGAATTGGAGAAGATTGATCAATTATCCGGAAATCTAGGGCATGAAAAAACAAACAAGGAGTTTGGCGAGTTAAAAAAAGAGACTATTAGAATTTTATCCGGGGCTTTAGCCGATTGGAAGAGTTCCGGAATAAATGCGCTATTTGAACATCATCGTCGGACCGGGGTATTGGGACATGGTAATCTTAGCGTGGAAAATATCATTTGGTGCGGGAATGATTATTACTTATTAAACTGGGAACATTTAGCCTTTCAGCCCAAAATTATGGATTTGGCTTCTTTAATTAGTAATATTGGGTTTTGGGAACCTGATTTGATTATTTTTCTAATTACTGAATATTCGAAGATCCAACCATTTTGGTCCGAAGAATATAGCGCCTTAATAGCATTACTTCGTTATCCGGCTGAGGCTGTATTATTATTAACAGAAATTGAGGCGGATGAACTCCAACGTAAAGCAATCAAAGAGGAAGTGAAGCAAATGGCTAAGAAGGAACGGTGCTTGGCAAAGGTTTGGAAGGAATTGGGTTCTAAAAACCGGTGGGTTTGGGGGAAACCCGGTTATCCAGCCAATGAAGACACGAGAAAAATATCGATGGTCTTGTCTCCGATTGAATCCTGGGGTGACTTTTCCGGTCAGGTAGATTCGTTAATAAAAATTGATAATGATCAAAAACTTCCTTTAGATGTGATTGAACGTTTAACTTTAAATAATCAGAAAGGGGTAGTTAGCGGGAAGGAAGGAAATGTATTGGAAGGAGCAGCCCAAATCAGCAATAATTTTGATGAAATTATGGAGAGGCAGTTTCCGACAATCGAAGAAGAAGTAACAAAAGAAGAAAAAGAAGAATTAAAAAAAGAAGAATATGTAGAAATAGCCCCTGGCATAGATGTTGAAAACAAACTTATTTGTAAAGAACATACCAATTTTACTAATGAAGAAAAACCTGCTCTTATTAAATGGAGTGGTTTTCCCAAAACGAAAGCTTTGAGGGAAATATGATGAATCCCGAGCGAATCAAAGTATATTATGATTTGATAAGGGTTGGTATTTGTTCCGAGTCAATAAAGCTATTTCCGGGAGCGCCTAAACGATTTTTTAGAATAAACGGCGCTTGTTTTATGCTAGAGACATCTCAGGGAAAGTATGCTTTGTGGATGGTATCTAAAGAAGAAAATGAATTATCTGCCGAAATAGGGTTATTACGATTATTAGAAGAAAAAGGAATTAGAGGATTCTTATTTCCAATCCGATTAAAAAATGATTATTTTTATAGCACACTAAAGGATGGGCGTGTATTCTTTTTAACGGATTGGCCCGACCTAAGGTCGATTTCATATAGAAATGACATTCTATCATTATTAAAGTTGGTTATTAATTTTCGTAAGGTTATGGATTCACCGGAATTATCAGCTATTAAGTTTAAAACATTGCAAAAGTCTTTAATTGATCGTTATCAAGATATGATAAAGTCTTTTAAAAGTTTTTGGTTCTTAGCAAACTATCGTTTGCACCCTACAGTCTTTGATCAGCTGTTTCTTAAGCATAGTGATAGGTTTATTAAGGAAGCGGAATTGTCTTTAAATCTTATTCAAAATTCAACTTATAGCGCTTTATTTGAAGCAAAAGAATCCTTTCGGCCTATAATTAATAATTTTAATAGGAGTAATCTTCGAGCTCTTCCGAACGGCCAGGTAATGTGTATTAGTTTAAAAGAATGCCTGTTGGATGTATCATTAGTAGACTTAGCTTTATTAATGGCTAAAACCGGCCGTGCTAACGGATGGGGTAGTGAATGGTATGAAGGAATTAGCCAAATATATAATGAAAGTTTTTTAATGACGAAAGATGATTTGGAGGTAGTTCGCGCTTATTTGGCTTTTCCATGGGAATCTTACCGATTGGTAGCGCGTTACTATCATAATCGGGTTAATTGGCCGGTTTGTTTGTTTGTTGAAAAGATGGAACGGATATTGGAGAGTAACGGGAATAAAAATAAATTATTATTTCAGGTTTGATAGTATTTGCATTCGGCATTATATCTACTTTGTTAAATTCAATATTTTTGACTCGTTTTGTAAATAATCGCGAAGGATTTTATGTGTTATTTTAAAAACATAAGTACTAATTTATGGAATTGCATATTTACTTTAGTTGACCCTTCAGCCACAATTTATAGTGACAAACCCAGATGTATCTATCAAATATATTGTGAGCTGAAGCAAAAATTTTAAATTATGCAATTTTCTCATTTAACAAAGTATATTTAGAGTGTAAATCTTGGTTGAGAAATTAGCAAAAAGATTTTAAAAAATTCTCTTGACCTAATAGATATACCTGTGCTAATATATAAAAGCTGTCACGAACCACTAATTTCGTTTCAATAACAACACGAACAACGACAAAATATCTGTTGACAAAGAAAATGGTTTGTGATAATATAAATAAGTCGCCTGATTGCGGAAACAATAATCCGGCGAATTATTTTGAACCTTGAAAACTGAACAGCAGTAAAGCGAAAGACTGGTAGGTCTTTTGAATTAAGAAAAACCTGTCATGAGGAAGCACAGAGATGTGCAAAAACATGGCCAGAAGTAACTAGAGCTATTGTTCAAGCTTGAGTAAAAGATTGAAAGGAACGCACATGTGCGTTCCATACAATAACTTTTTACGGAGAGTTTGATCCTGGCTCAGGACGAACGCTGGCGGCGTGCCTAATACATGCAAGTCGAGCGAGTGTAGCAATACACGAGCGGCGGACGGGTGAGTAACGCGTGGGCAACCTGCCCTCTA
>JAEYRN010000080.1 GCA_023435565.1 Bacillota bacterium | reverse complement strand
TCCTTAATGCATTATTCAGTTCTAAATGTGCTTGGCGTTAATTGTATATGGAAAATTATTCTAGTGACATTTTCACTGAATAATTTTCCTACTTTTACATGACATTTTCACAGAATATTGACAGTATTAAATCCATACAGCAAATGATTTTCCCGCCGGAATATACCAAATGAATAAACAGGGCGATTTCTCGCCCTGTTTATCATAGATGGTGAATTGTCACTTACATGATTGGTATTCCTTGATCAAGGAATCAATTAGTCTTTTCACTGGAATAATCTCTTTAGCCCGGTAAGCGTTGGATCCGGAGAAAGCAAATCCCTGTCTCAAATTACCGCGTTGGGCATTAATTAGAGCCAAGGCGATACAGTAGGGGCTCTTTTGATAGTCGCAAGTAGAAATACAGTGAAACGGACATTTAAAAGGTTTATTTTTACCACGGGCGACATCATTGATGAACTTGTTTTTAATCGCTCGGCCCAACATGCCAACCGGGCTTTTGATGATAACCAGATCATCCTCTTTAGAATTGAGATAAGCATTTTTAAACTCGGGGGCTGCATCACACTCATCGGTAGTCACAAAGCGAGTCGCCATTTGTAGACCGGAAGCGCCCAAATCTAAAAATTTACGAATATCGGCGCCGCTATATATTCCACCGGCAGCGATTACCGGAATTGATTTTTGATATTTTTCTTCAGAGACTTTCACCTCGGCAATCACTTTCGGGATTAAATTCTCTAAGGCAAAGTCGGGATTTTGGAGTTGCTGCTCGTTAAATCCCAGATGACCGCCGGCCAATGGCCCTTCTACTACAAAAGCATCCGGAACATAATTATACTTTTCAGCCCAACGTTTGGTTATTATTGAAGCTGCTCTGGCTGATGAGATGATGGGAACCAATTTAGTGTGATCGGTTTTCTTTAAAAATTGAGGAAGGTTTAATGGGAGACCGGCCCCGGAAAAAATAACATCGATTCCTTCATCAATTGCAGTTTTAACCATATCGGTAAAGTTGGTCAGCGCCACCATAATATTGACGCCTAGGATGCCTTTAGTCATTTGCCGGGCCTTCCGGATTTCTTTTTTTAAGGCTAAAATATTGGCTTTAATAAAATCGGTTCCAAAATTCGGCTCAAACATCCCAATCGAAGCCGCCGCGATAACTCCGATCCCTCCCTCATTTGCTACTGCGGATGCTAAACCTGATAAGGAAATTCCAACTCCCATGCCACCTTGAATAATTGGAAGATTAACCTTTAAACCTCCTAGGTTAAGCGCGTTTAAATTTGAACTCATTTAATTTCTCCTTTACTTTGGATTGGGTTTGGGTCGGGTTATAGGTTAAAGCCCCTCCACATTGAAGGTGAAGGGGCCGTTGTTTAATATAGATTTCGTCCTTTTTCCGGAATAACGCCAGGGATTAACCGAAAGCTACCGGATTAATAGCGACTGCTTTTTCTGGTATAACAGTCACTACAGTAGATAGGCCTGTCACCGGTGGGCCGGAAAGGAACCTGAGTGGATTTACCGCAAGTTGCGCAAGTGGCGTTGTGCATTTCTCTCGGTTGTGAACGGAAACCTTGCCTGGAATTTCCGCCGCCATTCCGTTGTTTACGGACTGCTCTGCAGTCTGGGCAACGGCTCGGTTCATTAGTAAAACCTTTTTCGGCGTAGAAGTCTTGTTCGGAAGCGGTAAATACAAAGTTGCCTCCACAGTCACGGCATTCTAAAGTTTTATCTTGAGACATTATTAAACCCTCCTGAAAATATTTTGCCCAAAATAGTATGGAGATTACTATTATTTTCCCCTAAACTAAGGCAAATTTTCAAAGGGTTAAATAATGGACCTCTACCAGTCCTATTAGCTTGAACTAGTTAAGTATATCATTGAATAGATAAGAAGTAAAGTGAAAGTATTTTTTTGGAAGTGAAGCATACATTGGTTATTAACTGTTTATGAAGTTTAAAGATTTTTTACTCAGCCAATGACCTAACCAAAGCAGCCATTTGGCAATAAACTTTTTTATCACCAACTCTTTCATTTGGACATAGGCTATTGGTATAAAGCCTTCAATCTGTTTCAGAACAAAGAATATTGAGGCTAATAATTTAGGGGGGAGTATGTATGGGTCCGACTAATATGAGTTTACAGGCATTACTTAAACAGGCCGGGACGACTTATCCAAGAGCGGTAAATCTGGCAAGCAAAGTGCGAAACAAAATCAATTCAGCCATCAAAAAAGCTGCCTTTGCTGCAATTCCCGATTATGACCCCGGAACAAGCGTTGTCGAAGCTGTCAGCAATTACAAAACCACTGTTAATATGAACGGAATCCTGAGTCTACGATTTGAGGATTATTATTACCCGGAAATGGCGGCCCATGGGGTAACCGGGGTCAGTTCGGTAACACTCAATCTTAAGACCGGGCATGAATATGAGTTTTACCAACTTTTTCGTAAGGGGACAAATTATCAAGCAGTCCTCAATCAAATAATTCAAGCGCAAATTGCTGCTGAACAAATACCGTTACTTAAACCATTCGCGGGCGTCGGCCCGGATGAAGATTATTATTTAACCCCCGATAGTTTAGTGATTTATTATCAGCCTTATGAATACACACCGGGGGCATACGGAGTCCTGGAGTTTAAAATCCCATATTCTCAAATCACCGGTATTATCGACCCTGACGGACCAATTGGTAAAATTCTGGGCTAAATGATATTCGTTATCGGCAATGATTTGTTAAAAACAAAGCCACAGAGACTCAGAGACAAAGAGGACTTGTATTATTTTTAGCACGGTAAAATAAACTGTGCCTCCGTGTCTCTGTGGCTGAACAGTTAATTACAATATTACACCGGAATTTCAGTAAAAGGCATATTTTGAACACAAGAAATAGCCGCACCGGTAGCAGTCGCAAATTCGGCATTGGGCGGAGTCACAAAATTGACCTTATACAACTGGCTGAGCTGGTTGAAAATCTCTCCGGACTGCGGCACATTGGTAAGATTTCCGGTAAGCACTATATCGTTGGTATGGTCGATCCTTGTTGCGAAGACCGAAATCATCCCGATAGTCTGGAAAACCAGGTTGATGATTCCCAATGCCACATCAGCCTTGGTTGCCAGATCACTTAGTTTCCCAAAGTTTGAAGCGGTAGTCTCCGGTGGAAGACCGACCAGAACATCATGACTAATGTCGCTGATAGCCAAATCAATATGGGCTAGGCTTCCACCTTGGGCAGTTTCGATTAAATCATTAAAGTCTCTAACATTAAGCATCCGGTTGGAGAGGCCAAGCAATGTTCCGCCTCCAACCCCCGTGCCTCCGATATGCCTGACTCCGGTTTGGTCAGCTTTAACTAAGGCCGTTCCCGTACCCATACTGACAATAATAGCATTGGTCAGTCCGCTTAAGAAAAGACCTCCGGTTCCAATTGCCCTAAACTCATCGACCTTACCGGTGGGAATTCCATACAGTCTGGCAGTAATATAGGAAGAACCGACTCCTGTTACCATAATCCGCTTGATATCGGATAAACCCAATTTGTTGGTGCTTAAGAATTTACCGAAGGCCCCATAAACCGAGGCAATCGGATCGGTAGCCCGGACAAGTAACGGACTGAATATCTTTGAATTATCGAACCCGATTATCTTAGTAGTGCTTCCACCAATGTCAATTCCGATGATTTTACCCATCAGATCAGCCTCCGGTAATCATTTTGACGATTGCGATTCCAACTCCGGTAACTCCTTCGCCGCCAAATAATCCCGAAGCGGCAATATTTCCGTTTTCCGCTGATTTCGGGCGTAACCGGTCAGTGAAAAACCTGATAGCACCACCGAGAAACATTGGGGCTGATATTTCAAAAGGTAAATAGATACCGATTCCCAAAGTCATTACGGGAATTTTGAGTAAGTAAAGCAGAGTTCCGATTGCTATGGCAATTCCGAAAACTACCGGTTCTCCTACCCCGTTGATCATTTGGCTGACCATAAAAGCTTGGCCGGCCGGTAATCCTTTATCAAGGCCTACGCCGCCGAACTGCCCCACCACTGCGAACATTGCCAAAGCTGCGACAACAGCTCCGGCTAGCCCTCCGATTACTTGAGAAATTAACTGGGCTACCGGGTTCGTTCCAAGCATTCGTCCTGCCTTATAATCAAATAGTAGATCACCGGAGTACCCGCAGGCAACGGCAACAGCAGCAGCGATAAAAAAGGAGGTAGTAGCGTCAATTGGGACAACCAAGCGTACAGCGAGTAAGACAATGATTCCGAAAATTTCCATCGGGTTAATACCAGTCTCGCCGCTGATAATCGCCGCCATTGACGAGGCAAGTAAAACCCCTAACATTAAGAGAAAGGAGGGAGTTGGCCCGATTCCGCAAAATATCGAGAGAACAAAAGCGATGGCCACGCCAAGCAATGCCCAAATCCTTACCCTTCTTTTATTTACTCCCGGGTTATCTTGAGGCGCTTTATTTTCAACAGTAGCGGTTTTTTTGGTTTTAAGTAATGAAATTAGATATCCCACTAAAATACCGATACCCGTCCCAACCATCAGGCCGATACCGAGTGTATTCTTAAAACCGATTGCCGCTTGAACTGATGGGAAAAGTTTGAAGGCAGTTCCTATGGGAATGATTATTACATATGAAAGTAATGCTCCTAAAAACCATACTCCGGTGTACAGGGTTCCGATAATATATCCGATTCCGACAGCCATCGGCGACATCCAGAATCCCAACTGAAAGTTTCTGGCATAAAGCCATTTGGAGCTAATCGCCGCCGGAATCCATCCCAAATTATCCCGAACGAAAGTGAATATTGCGGATAGACCCATGGTTCCAAAGAGCAGTGCTGATTTTTTACCGCCGGCATCACCGACAACGATTGTCTTGGCAGCAGCTTCTCCAATAGGGAATGGTAAAGCTTCACGATCGATAAATCGTTGGCGTAGATACCAAGTAAGTACGCTCCCTAAAATCACACCGGCTAGAGCTATTGCAATTACTTGCCAAAGGCGAGCATCGGTATAAGCTTGGCCTTCCCAAATTCCGTTAATCCAAAGGCCGGGAAGGGTAAAAGCCAAACCACCGGCAACCATTGCTCCGGCTGACATTGCAGTCTGCGTGACATTGATTTCATTTAGGGTTGTTTTACCGAGGGCTTTTAAGAGAGCCATTGAAAGCACGGCTACAAAAATGGTAGGCCAGGGGAGAGCGCTAAGTCGAAGCGCTACATACATCGAACTGGCAGTGATTAAGATTGAGCCGAGCATCCCTAAAATTAAGCTCCGTAATGATAATTGCGCAATTCCAAATAAACTACGTTCCTGGGTTGTATGCTCCTTCATCTAAAAACCTCCCTTAAGATTTTTTCCTGGTTCGGCGTTAGGAATGTGAGATCCTATATCACTTAATAAACGCAAAAACCTTCCCGGAGATAGGAAGGTTAAATAACACTAGACTATCCTCCGTCTCAGTCTCACGATCTAAGCGGTTTTATTGGTTTAGCTAATAATCTATTTAGTGCGGCTCCTGGGATGCCGCCTTGCAAATAATATAGCATTGGATGTTTATTTAAGCAAGGTATTTTATGGAAATGCAATATAAATTAAGCTTATTTTAATATGTTGAAATAAACGGGCGCGTCCCAATAACTTATTGCGACATGTAAAGAAAAATATTTTCTTAATCGGATCTTAATCTAAATATTTATTATTCTTAATCACCCAATGATATGTTAAAGATGCGATAAACTTTAAAATTTTATACTGGAGGCGTAAAGATGAACAAAACAGCTTTGTGGGTAGTAATCGGCTTAATTGTAATCAGTGGTATAGTTTTTATGGTATCAAATAACCAATCCGGCGTAAAAGGAAGTTTGCAGTTGGTCGGTTCAACATCAGTCCAGCCGATTGCGGAAGAGTTGGCACAAGAGTTTATGGCCAAAAATCAAGGTATTCAAATTGCAGTACAGGGCGGAGGTTCAGGAGCCGGAATTAAAGCGGCCGCCGAAGGTACCGCCGATATCGGCAACAGCTCCCGTGAATTGAAAGAGGAAGAAAAGGGATTGCATGAAACCGTTATCGCCAGAGATGGAATTGCAATAATAGTCAATAAAGAAAATTCCGTCGCTAATCTCAACTTCGAACAACTCCAGAAGATTTATACCGGTGAGTACACTAATTGGAAACAAGTAGGCGGCCCTGATATGCAGATTACTGTAGTTAACCGGGAAGCCGGGTCCGGAACCCGGGGCGCTTTTGAAGAAATCGTACTGCACAAATTGGAAAACACCAATAAATGTTTGGTTCAGGCTTCGACCGGAGCGGTCCAACAAACCGTTTCCGTCACCAAGGAAGCTATTGGTTATATTTCGTTGGGTTCTCTTGATACAAATGCAGTTAAAGCGGTAACCGTTGATGGTATTGAATGCAGCTCCGAAAGTATTCTTGCCGGAGACTATAAGGTACAAAGGCCTTTTCTGATGCTTACTAAAGAGGAACCGACAGGTCCGGCTAAAGCTTTTCTTGATTGGGTAACCAGTCCTGAAGGACAGAAAATTGTTGCCGAAGAATTTATTCCTATAAAATAAAAATACTCTAATACTCAACTTTCGCAGCAAGAAATCAGCAGATAAACCTTGATATAATTAGGCAAACCAGCAATCCACTGTTCGAGTTGACTTTTAATCATTTTTGATAATTTCTTTCCAGTCTTAGTCGTAATATCA
>JAEYRN010000104.1 GCA_023435565.1 Bacillota bacterium | reverse complement strand
ATGAACTGACGATAAGCGCCTGGGTAATGACGAACGGCTCTACCGGAGAAGATCAAGTCCTAATCAGGCGGGGACAATATGTTTATCCATTTTCACTCATTTTGGAACGTAGTTATAACCGGATGCCCTTCAAAGGCTGTATCCGGACGAATGGTACCTTTTATGAATATTCCAGTATCCGGATCAACCCCGGTGAGTGGCATCATATCGTAATGACTTATCGAAGCGGAGCCATGGTGATGTATTTGGACGGCAAAGAGGTTGCCCGTAACAGCAATCCCGTTGGTGATTTCTTCTTCGGCAATGGCGACTCCAAGATCTACATCGGCGCCGGTCCCGATCCGGAAGTCGGCAGCTTTTTCAACGGGGTGATTGATGAGTTCCGGATTTATAACCGGGCCTTATATCCGGCTGAAGTGGATTATTTGTATAGTTATGAATCCGCGAAATAAATCAAAGTAATTAAGTAATATGTTACATTTGGCCAAGCAGCGATGTTTGGCCATCTTTTGCGTCTTATAAACCATGATTACCGTATATGGAATAAAAAAACCGGCAACAATGCTATTGGGGTGATTTTGAATGAAACAAACCTATCAAAAAAATTTCATTCGTTTAAGTGTATTCTTTGTTCTTTTATGCATGCTTTTGTCTTTTTCGGCTTGCGGCGGTAATTCTAAAAACAATAAAGAAAAATTATCTAACGGACCTTCCTTTTACGACGGATTTGATACCGATAAGATCGACGAGACGGTCTGGCGGATTGCAACCTGGGCCGAACATAGCGGGCAAACCGGTAGGGATAGATGTTATGTAGAAGATGGGGTCTTACACCTGGTCTTTGAAAATGATTCCGCTAAGGGATTCTTAAGCGCCGCAATTGAAACAAAGCAAGAATTTTTATACGGCCGTTGGGAGGCTAGAATGAAGATTGCCGATTTGCCGAGGATTTGTAATGCTATGTATACCATCGATTGGAATGACATTACTAACGACAGTTCCGGAAGTGACGGCACCAAGCAAGAGATCGACATCGAGTTTTTAACCAGACAAACGAATATGGTGAATTTTGCAATACACCATCAAAACATACCTGCCGATAGTTTTCGGGTCCCGGATCTCGCTTTGGACCTTGATCCGGCGAAAGATTTTCATGTCTGGGGTTTTGATATTACACCCGAGCGGGTGCAATGGTTTGTCGATGGCAAAGTGCTTAAAACATATACTTATAGTGGGAATCCAATTAAAATTAATGCAACCTATACTTTTAAATTTAACACCTGGAGCGGCGTAGCCTGGGTTACAGAGGGAGTCGCTCCACCAAAAGATACACCCGGGCATTTTCTGATTGATTGGGTGAAATTTACACCCTATGTTTACTAAATATCAGAAGAATGATTTTAGGGCCTTCTATTTGAAAACGGTAGAGGGCATTTTTTATACCAGAAATGACAAATGTCATGACAAAAAAATGACAAAAATCACATAGACGATATTTAAAGATATTTGTATTATATGAATATAGAATAAAAAATAGTTAGGGTTGAATCCCAAAACAAAAGCTACTACTGAAAGGGGGCGTTTAATAAAGAAATCGTCTCCTTTTGATTAATAATAATTATAGCCTCAGGCAAAGGTCACCATTTTTAAAACGTAAAAAGATGTACCGAACTAATAATATTGAAAGCGAGTGAAAATTTCATGAATTATATCTGGCTGATAATAGCAGTAATAATAGGATATATTGCAACAAATTACATAATACTAATTAATAAAATAAACCGAACAAAGTTTTACGTGGATTCAATGAATGATATTCCTAAAGACTCTGATAAGTTTAGAGACTAAAAAAAGTTGAAGTTAGGAACTAAGCTTTGGGTAGCCCCAGTCATGGGAAAGAGTTTACAAATTATCAGTTGCAATCGGAGATAAAAATGGAAGTATATATCCAAAACAAAGAATATCAAATTAAACCTATTAATCATTTAAGATGTGATTATAAAAGAGTATTACGAGATGAAAGTTTCTTAAGATCTTTAATTGGGAATAATATATTAATTGGTTTTGCCCAGAATAAATCTTTTATTGAAGTATTTTTTAGTGAAAAAACTAATAGATACGATACTAGAATTAAGCATGGTAAAAAGGAAATTTTGATAAATGATTTGAATTTTCTCAAATTATCAGAAATCATGGAATGTTTTTTTACCAATAGAATAAATACACTTAAACAATTTAAGCATTCAAGAAATAATAATAAAGATTATGGATATTTGGTTTTCTCAGTACTGGGTTTATCAGGTTTATTATTGATTTTTGCTACATATTTAATGACTATTTTCAAAATCAATTCAATCTTTATTAAATATTCATTCGGTGTAAGCTGTTTGTTGATAACATTGGGGTTTTTATTATACTGGATAATTAACCGAGAAATTAGGTTCGGCCATTATGTTTCAGGTATCAGTTTTAAAGAAAAGCCCATTAGTTATTTGCTATATTTGTTTTTTGGGATATTTACTCTGTATGTTTTAATTGAGGGATTTATTAGGCATGTGATATTATAGCAATAAGGGAAATCTAAAAGCTGTTATATGAGGGAATTGCATAATTACCTTAATAAACCCTTTGGCGACAATATATAAGTGACTAGCCCAGATGTATCTATCAATATATTATGAGCTGAAGCTTAAATAATGAATTATGCAATTCTCTCATATATAAAAAGGGAATAAATGATGAAAAAAATACTATTAGGATTACTATTGATAGTTCTTTTTGTCAATATTGGTTGTAACAATAATTCAAGAGATGAGGATTATTCGGAGTATCTGGCAATTCTTAAAAACTATTCGGAATATGCCAATGAATCAGTTAATATTGGGCAAAGTTTTACATATGCAAATCCGGATGATCAAAATCTTAATAATCTAAAAGATACCTACCAATTGGAGACAATTGCCGGTAATGGAGGAGAAATCTCAAAAATCATTAATTTAATGAATTGGGTACACAGTACCATCCGTCATAGCGGCAGTTCTCAATACCCGGGATCCAGGAATGCTTTAGATATATTAAACTATTGTAAGGAGAATAACCGGGCGGTTAATTGTCGGATGATGGCCATCGTTTTAAATGAAGTTTATCTAGCAATGGGCTTTCGTTCACGTTTTGTTGTTTGTTTGCCGATTGAAGAGAATCCCAGCGATTGCCATGTTATAAACATTGTCTATTCAAGTACTTATCAGAAGTGGGTTTATATGGATTCCACCTTCAATGCTTATTTTAAGGATGAAAATGGAAACTTTTTATGTATTCGGGAAGTTAGAGAACGAATGTGCCAAGATCAACCGTTAATAATAAATGACGACATCAATTGGAATGGTTCCCATTATTCAAAAAAAGGGTACAAAGAATATATGAGTAAAAATCTTTTTCGTTTTTCCTGCCCTACTAGTAGTGAGTTTAATTATGAATCCAGTGCAAAACCCAGGTTTTATATTGATTTAAACCCGAAAAATAATCATTCCAATGAAACGATTAAAATAAATGGGCAAATTACAAATTATTATATAAGTAATCCTAATTATTATTGGGCATTACCGGGAGAAAAATAAAACCATGGTTCACACAAAAGAAGAAATCATTCGGCAAATTGAGGATTTAGGAATTGTCAAAACCGATACTCTTTTGATTCATTCTTCCATGAAGGCCATTGGAGAAGTGGAAGGCGGGGCGGATAAGGTATTGGATGCTTTTATCGAATATATGAATGACGGGTTGTTGATATTCCCAACTCACAGCTGGGCCACGATGAATGAAGAACATAATGTTTTTAATCCTATGACGGAACCGTCATGCGTGGGAATCCTCTCGAATCTGTTTAGGAAAAGAACTGGAGTAATCAGGTCGTGGCATCCGACCCATTCCGTTGCGGCCCTTGGCAAAGAGGCAGCCGAATATGTTCAGGGAGATGAGCAGTGGGAAACTCCCTGTCCTCGAAATGGTTGCTTGGGCAAGTTATATGACCGGGGAGGGAAGATTTTATTTATCGGATGTGAATTAACCAAGAATACAATCATCCATGGAGTTGAGGAATGGAACCAAATACCCCAGCGGTTGGTGGAAAATTATATATTGTATAAAATATTAACTTCCGACGGAAGGCTCATCGAAAGACCGTTCCGGGGTCATGACCATTCACGAGGCGATATATCTAAAAACTATGGTAAACTTGAAGAACCTATGCTTCATAAAGGTATTGCCAAGTTGGGAAAGATTGGCGATGCTAGGGCGATTATTTGCGATGCCCGAAAAATGGTTGAGCTAACAACTGCTTTTCTAAAGCGAAACCCGGATTTGTTTATTGATCAGACACCGGTGCCTAGGGAATGGTATGACTAGGCTCGCGAAATGACAAATGTCATTCTTAACATGACATTTATCATATTTACACAAGTAAGGGTTAAATAATAAAATGTCATTAGGACATCGGGAGGGTAAAAATGAAAATCAAACCCGATCCGGGTGCTTAATACTACAACTCTAGTGGAATACCTGATATTGCGCCAAGCGGTCTAGCTTGGTTTTTAATTTAGATAGGGATTTGGTTTAAGTGGGGTAATAATAACGAATTACACGGATAGGGCTGTTTTTACGGATTGGAATTATTAGAAGTTATAAATAATAAATATAGTGTCATGAAAGCTTTTTAAACCTATCAAAAAGATAACTGTAATCCACATGTGGGTTTTGGTTTTGGATGGTGCTATGATATGACATGGCATAATCTACCCGGAGGAAAAATTAATAATTATTTAAGATGGCGGAGACATCGGTTGGAGGTTTGAAGGTAATATTCGTTGGGGTATAGGAGGCAGACATGAATATAAACCAAATTATTAAAGGACGTTTCCCGATTATATTGTTTTTGGTCTTAATCAGTTTTTGTTTAGCGAGTTGTAGTGGTGGTAGCAAAAGTAAAAATGAAATTAGCGGTTTAGTAAATATTCAAGGTTACAACGGTCATGCTATGGAACCGTTCATTGACCGGAACGGGAAATATCTATTTTTCAACAGTTTAAACGATTCAATTGATACTAGTCTTTATTATGCAGTAAAACAAGATGATAATAATTTTCAATTAATTGGAAAAATAAATGGCGTTAATAAAGCGCCTCCTCATTTAGATGCGGTTGGGAGTATGGATATTAATAATAATTTTTACTTTATATCCACCAGAAATTATCCAAATGATTATAAAAACGTTTACAAAGGGTTATTTGTTAATGGGATGGTAAATGAGATAAACCCGGTGGAAGGGGATTTTTATATTCAACAACCCGGATGGATTATAATGGATGCGGAAATTAGTCCGGACGGGAATAGTCTTTACTATGTAAACGCTCGTTTTGCCGGAAATCAGTGGCCTGAAGAGGCGGATATCCGTATTGCTCACTTAATAGATGGCAAGTTTATGAAGGATGGAAATTCGGATAATATTATGAAAAATATCAACACCGGAAAGGGTTTGGAATATGCGCCTTCAATAATCGATGATGGATTGGAATTATATTTTACAAGACTAAACTCTGTAACATCTCTGCCTCAAATATACGTAGCAAGAAGAAAAACAAAATTGGAGGCCTTTGGACAACCGGAGTTAGTAGGATTGGATGGTTTTGTCGAAGCGCCTTCAATATCATATGATAAAACAAAGCTATATTTTCATAAAAAAGTGAATGGCATTCATAAGATTTATAAAGTGTCCATGTGAGGGAATTGCATAATTACCTTAAAAAACCCTTTGGCCACAATATATAGTGACTAGCCCAGATGAATCTATCAATATATTGTGAGCCAAAGCTTGAATCATGAATTATGCAATTCCTTAATGTAATAAAGATGAGGTCGGAATTTAAATGGAGGGATAGGTTATGAAAAAAACTTATAGGTATGCAATAGGTATTGTTATGGGTTTTTTCATTTTTGTTGTGAGTATTCCTTGCTTAATAGTTTTTATAGCAAAAGGTTTTGACTCATTATTACACATCAAGTTAATTAACAATCAATATTTACAAACAATTGTCGCAATACCGTTATATACAATCGGCCTTGCACTTCAAATATGGGCAAATATTAGTTTGTATAAAATTGGTAAAGGAGGACCGCTGGAAGGGGTTGGTATTGCTGTTAGCCCGCCTACCGAAAAATTGGTGACTACCGGACCTTATAAATATACTCGTAACCCGATAATGTTTGGAAATTTTTTGTCTTATATCGCTTTAGTAATTTTTTTGGATTCTGTTATGACTTTGATAGTAGTGGCCCTATTTTTCATTCACACGGTGTGTTATTTGAAATCCGATGAAGAAAAAAGACTGCTTAGGGATTTCGGGGAAGAATTTATCGAGTACAAAAAGAGAACACCAATGGTTATACCTTACCGTAGAAGACAGATGTAATACATATGGGGTGATTATTTTATGCACCGAAAACTAATCCTTTTTTTTGTTTTAATTATATAACTAAATATTATTCTCTATCAATCATTCCGAGGCCGGGTATTCCCTTGGAACCCTTTTAAAACAGGATACAGCCAAGGTGAGTTTTCAAAGGCGACATTTATAATACCTAATGATCTGAGGAAAAACGGGATATGGCGGCAATCCTGAAACATGAATTGTCGCATATTATTTTATATCAAAACACTTCGTTCCTTAAGTCCTTTAGAATTCCGTAGTGGTTGAATGAAGGGGTAGCCGTTTATTCCAGGAATCCTCATGATTATTACGTGGGCGAGGAGTTTATCAAATTAGCGGTTGGTCAAGGATACTTTTTTGATGATTTAAATCAAGACCCAGCTTTGATAAAGATCCCTAAGGAATACCGGAATAAGTTTATCTATGCGGAATATCGCAGTTTTATCGAGTATTTAGTGGACAAGCACGGTATTGATAAACTACGGAAATACCTTAAAGAGGTGATAAATCGACCTAAAATGGAGAAAGAACTATTTAAACAAATTTATCAGGTTGAGTTATCTAATATGATTTTTGATTTCAAAGAAGCGATTTTAATGAAAACGGAGCAAAAATGAAAAAATATAATAAATTTACAACTTTATTTGTCATTTTGTCTTTTTTAGCAATTATCATCAATTATACCTATGTGGTTTTTAAAGCTCGAATGGAAACCCCACGGATTATTAACCAAGCTTTGCAGGCCGAAAATATTAGTTTAAAAGTAAGCGACCTAAGTAAGTGGCAATTAGATGCGCTATTAATGATTGAAGATCCGGCTTTTTTTAAACACAAAGGGGTCGACTTAAAAACACCGGGAGCCGGTTTGACAACCATTACTCAAAGCTTGGTCAAAATTTATTATTTTGAGCGCTTTAAACCCGGTTTAGCCAAAATTAAACAGACCCTAATTGCCAGGCTCGCTTTGGATCCTTTGGTTTCTAAGGATCTACAATTGCAATTATTTATTAACAATGTGTATTTGGGAAACGTCAATAACGAGCCGGTCAATGGTTTCGATAAGGCCGCGAAAGTTTATTACGGTAAACCGGTTAATAAATTAAGCGAAAGAGAGTATTTATCGATCGTGGCGATGATTATTTCGCCGAAAGGTTTTCATATTTTGGAGCGGCCCGCTGCAAACGCAGAGCGGACTGAAAGGCTGTTAAAGGTGGTATCCGGTGAATATCAGCCGAAACATTTGATGGATATGTATTATGGGAAACTGGACCGGGAAACCCAAAAGTGGTTGGCCCCGGCCTCCTATTTTCCGACAATATATGAAAATTAATTATTGGCTTCTACCATAGAAAAATGACAAATGTCATCTCAGAGGATGACATTTATCTTATTTCTAATATCAAGAAAAGAATGTACAATAAGATAATAGAGAAAGATAGAAAATTAATGCTTGGTTGACCTGGGCGCGCAACCAAATAACAGCCCCAAAAGGAACTGAAGCAGAATGGCCTCCTTTATTTATAAATAAATATATTTAAAGCCAAGCTGTCCGGCTTGGTATTTTTTTGTTAAAAACTTCAGGTCTACAACCATAGGTTTTGATATATGTTAATTGGAGGAAAAATCGACTACCTAAAGAAATTAATTATACAACACCTTAAAAAAGTAGGTTGGGATATTGTTATCCGGGAGAAACCAGCGCTCCTTTATATAATTGATAATAGAAGAGGATGCAAAGATATTATAAAAAGTTTTGGGTTGAAGGGTATGACGGACCGAGTTCAAGACATAAACGGTTTAATCAAGTTCAGTTCTGATGGTGGGACTGGTTTTAGTATCCATGTTGAATTACCAATCGGAGGGGAATAAAATGTTAAAAGTTTTATTGGTTGATGATAGTGAGATATTATTACAATCTTTAAAAATTATTTTGGAACAGGATCCGGAATTAAGTGTGGTTGGTACGGGAAAAAACGGAATCGAAGCCTTGGAATTATGCGAAAAACTATCACCGGACATTGTCCTAATGGATGTTCGAATGCCGGAATGCAACGGGGTGGAAGGTACAAAGCTGATTAAAGAAAAATATCCTGCGATAAAGGTATTGATATTAACTACTTTTGACGATCAAGAATATATTCAGGAAGCGATTCATAACGGCGCCGACGGTTATGTTTTAAAGGATATCAATGACCAGGATTTGTTGGCTGCCATAAAGAGTACTTCCAAGGGTTTTAGTATTATCCAAGGGACGGTGTTTCGAACTCTTAAAACTCAAATAAAACCGCCGGTAGAGGAAAGTCCGATGCATTCGCCAATATTAGATTATGATCTATCCGATCGGGAACGTAACGTTATCAGGTTAATAGTGGATGGATTTTCAAATAAACAAATTGCCGCAAAACTTGAGATTTCTGAAGGGACAGCGCGTAATATTATTTCAAATATCTTAGCGAAACTTAAGTTAAACGATCGGACTCAACTTGCAGTTTATGCAATTAAAAGTAATTTTCTTGATCAAATAGGAGGTTTGTAAAAGCTAATAACTCAACTTTCCCACTTCAAAATGCTTTCTCAGTTAAATAATATCAATCAATATCAATTTTAATTTTGGATTCACTGTTAAACTCAAGCAAATAAGCTTGAGTTATTTTTTAAAAAATAATATGATATATATCATCAAGCAAATGACATTTCCTAGGGTCAACAGGAGGGTTGACGTGGACGACTATCTAACTTGATTTTCGATGAACCAGGAGGATTAGTGGGTGTTTACCTTTGACCGGCCGATAGCCCTACTACCGTTAGTTTCGGCATTATCTATCTTGGGAACAATAATATATTATTTTGTAAAAGCCAAAAAATCGGCGCTTTCATATCATTTTATTTTAACTCTTTTTATTGGTTTGATTTGGCCGATAGGCCAGACGATAGAATATTGTGCGGCTAACGAAAAGGTGGTTGTTTTTGCAGATTTTCTTAACCAAACTTCATCATTATTTATAGGTTTGGCTTGGTTGTTGTTTGTAAAACATTTTACCAGTAACGGGAAGTTTAAGTTAAATAAAGAAATTCCGTTAATAATTATTCCCGTGATATCTTATCTTATTTTTCTAACAAATTCATACCATCATTTATATTATTATGAGATTAGGTATGACCCTAGTACTATTATCTATAGGTCAATTGCCCCTTTTTTTTGGTTTGTAGTACTGGTTGACTATATTTATGGTATTATGGCAATATTTATCTTGGTAAGGTATATAAAAAATCAAAAAGGTGTAACAAGAGGTCAGGCTGTATTTCTATTTTTTGCTCCATTAGCTTCGTTTATTGCTTCAATATTATTTTTTTTGCAGATTATTTTTATTCCCGGTCTTAAAATTCACAATATATTCGATCTGACTCCTACTCTCTACTCAATTTCAATGCTACTATTATCCGGTGCAGTATATAAATATCGATTTATGGATATTAGTCCGGGAGCTTTTAAAAAAGTATTCGCTAGTTTACATGATTCAATTTTAATAATTGATAATTATAATTGTATTGCTAATTTCAATAATTCGTTCATCGAAAATTTTGGACATTATACTATTAACAATTCCGTTTCTGTATTTGTCAAAAAAATAAAAAATGTCATTTTAATAACTGAAGAATCGAAGCGTATTCTTAATTGCATTGAATTTGGTAGTGCAAATTCGATTGAAATAGGTGAGTTTTTTATTGGTGAAAACAATGAGAAAATATATGAAATTATTATCCAAAAACTGGATCACTGTAAAAAGGGACGAATTATTACTTTTCATGACATTACGGCAAATATGAAACTGCTAGCTGAATTAAATTTAAATAATCAAGAATTATTTACAACCAATCATCTTTTGAAAGAGCACTTACAAACAGCAGAAGAGTTGGCAATCGCTAATGAGAGAAACAGGGTAGCGAGAGAGATCCATGATACCATGGGTCATTCCCTTACAATATTATTGATGCTTATGAAAGCAGTCCAAATTGAAATACAAACTAATCCAGGAGAATCTCAAAAGAAATTAGACGAAGGAATAAGTATTGCTCAGTCGGAACTAAATGAATTGAGGCGTTCACTAAATGGACCTAATAACAATATGGATATCATGGAAACAATTGAAGGTTTGGTCCATCATGGTAAAAATTTGGGGATTGATATCAACCTTACAGTGTCGGGGAGAGAAATCTTTACTAGTATACCGGTTTCAACTTATAAATATAAATTATCGGATACTATTTTTAAAGTCTGTAAAGAAGCAATTACGAATTCGCTTCGCCATGGTAACGCTTCCGAGATTAATATCATTATCAGATTTAATAATGATAAAGTAAATCTCTTAATTATTGATAACGGTCAAGGATGTCGAGAATTAAGTAAAGGTTTCGGATTATTGGGAATGACTGAACGAGTTAACGCTTTGAACGGCGAAATTAAGTTTAGTTCGGATGACAAGAATGGTTTCAATATTCATATGGAAATTCCTTTGGAATCAACAATCCAACTTAATATTGAAAGCACTTAATAAATTTCAAAATGACAAATGTCATTCGTCGAAATGACAAATTTCTTATATACAAAAATCAAAAAAATAGATAGTTTATTAACAGAAAGATAAATTAAAAAATGAAAGGTGAAATAAATGAAAACCAAACATTTTAAGACAAAACTTCTTCTGGGAATTTACATGCTATTAATTACAACGATAGTTTTATCGGGCGTGGTATCTTTTGCAGAAGAGGAAACGGGTATATCCTTAGAGCAGTATAACAATGCCGAATTTAACCTTAATATCAATTATCCTTCAGATTGGGAAGTCCAAGAAAACTTTATGGGTACGGTTGCTATCTTTTTGTCACCCCAGGAAAGCCCAACCGATCAATTTCGGGAGAATTTAAATATCGTTACCCAGGACTTAACTCAACAACCGATGACGCTTGATGAATATTTTGAAACTTCGATAGCGCAAATAAAGCAACTGATGACAGATTTCCAACAAGTATCATCTGAAAAAGTAAATTTTCTAAATGAAGAGGCTTATAGTATTATCTATACCGCAACACAAGGTTCATTCAAGGTAAAAATTATGCAATACTTGTATATAAAGGATAATACCGCTTATGTGGTTACTTATAGCGCAGAAGAAGAAAACTATAATCAATATATCTCAATAATCGAGCAGATGCTTAATTCATTTCGGATTAGGCGGTTTCATAATTCCTAGTTTTTCATTTTGATACAATATATTGATAGACTAATCTGGGTTGGGCACCATATATTATATCAAAATCTTACTAAAGGTAATTATAAAACTCGCTTAGATAACAAAATAGGTGTGTTTATCCAATAAATATTTAATTCAATAAAAGAGAAAAAATACTATTTTTAGAGGCGCCGGATACTAATTCCCGCCTCTTTTTATTAGATAAAATGACAAATGTCATCTTTGAAAATGACAGTTATCATATTTACAACTATTATCTTAAAAGGGTAATCTATTTATAGATTCTTTGAGAAAATCGAATGACTTTATTTGAAATTAACAGACCAATTTTTGTTATAAGAATGTTCATAAATTAAAATTATCAGTATTTAACAGCCAAGTGGTCGCAACTTGGTTTTTTTTAGAAGTTAGTAATTGTCGTGTTTGGAGATAAATATTATATTTGTTTGAAGTTTAATATGGGGGATTTTTTATTATGAAATCTATCGTTAATCTTTTTTATTGTGTAACTTTTTTGCTAATCATAGTTATATCCGGTTGTGGTGGCGGTAGTAAAAAAGATAGAAATGATGTTCCGCCAACTTCAACCCATGGGCACTGGCAGACCGTGGGTAGTGAGGGGTTCACAGATGGGCGTGCCGACTCTATCTCCCTGGCGCTTGACAGCGCCGGTATACCTTATATAGCCTACCAGGCAGAGAACTATAAGGTCACGGTGAAGAAGTTTGATGGCGAAAAATGGGTGGATTTGGGTGAAGTCGGCAAAACTAATTTGGAACCAATGACCTGTAATTACCAAAATGTCATCTCTTTGGCGTTTGATAATCAAGATAACCTTTATGTAGCTTTTAGTGATTCAACTAAGGGAAATAAAGCTACTCTTAAAATGTTCAATGGAAGTAGTTGGGATACAAAGGGTAATCCTGCTTCCGTAGACGCCGCTGGCAATATCAGTTTAGGGTTTGATAATGATGATATTGCCCATGTGGCATATGAGGATCAGGATCCTCTCATTGGATCTAAACTTACAGTAAAGAAACGTAATGGAGAAGTAGTTTGGGATACTCCGGGCGGCGCGGGATTTTCAGACGGGTTTGTAGGGTATATTTCTTTGGAATTCGAAAAGAACACCAACACTCCCTATGTAGCGTACACGGATTTTGATGATGTCTCGGATAATAATTATGCGGGTACTCCTAAGGTGAAGAAATATAATGTAGGTTCATGGAATGACGTAGGTTTGAGTATTCTCGATTTATCAGAGGATGTGACTGATAATATTGGTACTTCTTTGGCGTTTAGTAGTGATGGTACACCTTACCTTGCTTATTGTGATTGGGATGATTGTAAGGCTAGAGTGAAGAAATGGGATGGCTCTAAATGGGTTAACGTAGGAGGGGTTTTACCAGGAAATTGGACCTCACTGGCGTTTGACAAGAATAATAATCCCCATTTACTTCATGGTACAGCTTATGTATCGAAGTTCAACGGCTCAAGTTGGGAGACATTGGGTAATGGTAGGATTTCTACTGATAACATCAGTTATAGTTACTTAGCTTTTGATTGTAACAACATTCCCTACGTGGCCTACCAGAATAATTCTAATTATAAAATCACAGTGAAAAAATATGTTCCGTAAATGCTTATATTAATTACTACTTGATAGTAATTAATATCTGGTTTTGGAGGTTTTAATGACAAGAAATATTTTATTTAAGTCTACATTGTATATGGTTTTATTCTTTTTGACTACAGGCTGCGGCGGCGGTTCAAAATCCTCGAGTCCGCCGGGTTTTTCAAAACCGTTGGACCCTCCGGTTAATTCTAATCCCATCATTTATATTGCGGGAGATTACTTAGTTAACTCCGAAGAGCAGAGGGGTTGCTACTGGAAGGAAAAAGGTCTTAAGGAACTTCCCGGATTTGATGGGGTAGCCAAATCGGTTACGGTTTTCAACGGGACGGTCTATACCGCTGGTATGTATTGGTATGGTGGAAGGTTTATTGCATGTTTTTGGAAAGGACAGATTGTTCAAAGGCTTGAAACCAATACTACATCTGCTGCGGAAGCTATTGTCCATTCCGCGGATGGTACGGTTTATATTGTCGGGACTTATTATGATTCTGAGTTGTCACATCATGCTTCGTGTTATTGGAAGGTTACCGGGGAAACAGTTGAACGAATCAAACTACCAATAGCTAATGGGGGAAGTGATACCAATATTTTTGCCGCTGCCATTTCCGGGGATACAGTTTATACATTAGGAAGATATTGGAAGGACGGCCATTTTAATGTTTGTTATTGGGAGGGGACGAAACGCTTTGATCTTGAAAGTATCCCGGAAGCGTATTCAATTTTCGTATCCGGAGAAGACATTTACATCGGTGGCTGGTATAATAATATACCGTGTTATTGGAAAAATTCGGAACGAATCGGTCTTAACCGTGATGGGGCAAATAACGGTGTGGTAAAGTCCATCGTTGTTTCCAATGGTACTGTTTATTGCGGCGGATTGATTCAGGATCTTTCCGATAAAATGGTTCCTTGTTATTGGATTAACAAATCCAGAACCGATTTAACGGAAGACTGGACGGGTATTACATATGGAGAGGTCAATTCCATAGCGGTTGACCGGAGCGGGATGGTTTATACCGCCGGTTACATTGGGAGAACAGATTGTAAAATTTATCCATGTTATTGGAAGGGTATCACGCGGAACGATCTCTCAGAATATGCTGGCACTTCATATTCGATTACCATTGGATATGAAATGTAAACGGTAATATCAATCTTCGAATGAAAAACTCATTTTTTATGGGGTTAGAATTTAGTAAAAGCAGAAATCAATATTATCAAATTATTCGATATATATTTATGTTTTAAGAAGAAAGTTTAGAAATTTAATTTGAGGAGGTTTCTAAAAATAAATCATAAAATAAAGGTTTGTAGCTTTTTTGTATTGATTTTAGTTGCAACTTTATCCGGCTGTGGGGGCGGTAGTTCAAAAAGGAATGAATCTCCAATTATTTATACTGCTGGAAGTTATAAAGACGATTCAGGTAAGAGGATTGCTTGTTATTGGAAAGGAACTAATTGTGTCCCCCTTCCCGGGAATGAGGCTGAAGCCAAATCAATTGAGGTTTTTAATGGTATTGTATACACTGTTGGTAGCTATAATAATGGCGAAAAAAATAGAGCTTGCCTTTGGATCGGGACTAATCGTAAGGACCTTGAAACCAATACCGATATTGCTTGCAACGCAGAGGATATTACTATTTCTCCCGGAGGAACGGTCTTTATCGCAGGATCTTATTATGATACTCTAAAAGAAGTTAATACTGTTTGTTATTGGAAGGTTAACGGAGAAGTTACCGAGCGTATTAATCTTTCCGTATTGGAAGGAAAGCGTGAATCATCTGCTTATTCAATAGCGGTTTCCGGTGATATCGTATATATGGCTGGGAATTACAGGGATGATGCCTTAAATTATACCGGTTGTTATTGGAAGGGTGAAAAACGGACAGATTTGGCTGATAAAACTTATATAGAATCGATCTTCATATCTGGGGAAGACATTTATGTTTCAGGTTCTAATAATGGCTTTCCATGTTATTGGAAGAATGGAAGACCAATTGATCTTGCTCTTAAAGAAAATTGTAAAAGTGGAAGGGCAAGATCAATTACGGTTTTTAACGGAACAGTTTATACGGCGGGCATTTATTACGATTCTTCAAATGAAATAAATTCTTGTTATTGGACGGGAACAAATAGAACTGAACTTACGGAGGATTTAGAAATTAACTCATATGGAGAGGTTCATTCCATTACCGTTGGAGTAGATGGGATTGTCTATATTGCCGGTTATATTTTGCGTCCCGATTGGAACATTTATCCTTGTTATTGGAAAGGATCCACTAGGTTTGATCTTCCCGGTAATGCCGGAAAAGTTTACTCGATTACAACTTCTAGATACTGATCGGGGTAAAATCAATAAAAATTGAAATTAGATTATTAATAACCAAATTTAGATTTATGATTTTAAATTATTGAATATGAGGTCCAATTGAACGAACTAATTTTTAGACCCATCGCTTTGTTGCCTCTTTTTTCGGCAATATCGATATTAATTATGATATTTTTTTATATGATAAAGGCCAAAAAAACTTGGCTTTTATTAAGTTTGCTTATATTTAAAATAACTATTTTCTTATGGCCTTTGGGCCAGGCGATCCAGTATTGCTCTTCTAATTACGAAACCATCAACTTTACTATTTACCTGATTCATACCTCAATTAATTTTTTGGGATTGGCCTGGCTTTTATTTGCAATACGCTTTACCAGCGCTGATGGGACTATTGATTGTCGAAAACTAGTTCCTTTATTAATACTACCTTTAATATCGTATACTATTTTTCTAACCAATAATTATCATCATCTATACTTTCAAATTGTCGGATACGATCCTAAAATAGTTATTTCTGTTAAATACGGTTGGCTATTTTGGTTTGGAGTAATACACTACTATGGCTATATTATTGCCGGAATTTTAATTTTAACTAAATACTCCTTTAAACAGACCGGAATAAATAAAAGCCAATCTTTGATTTTGGCCTTTTCCCCCGCGGCGTCGTTTCTAGTTTCAATTGCCTTTAATTTATATAATTTTGCCGCTAAAATAACTGTGCCCAGTTTTTTTGATCTTACTCCTACCTTTTTTGCGATTTCGATGTTTTTATTTTCAATTGCTACTTTTAAATACCGGTTTCTCGACATTAATCCGGGTGCATTAAAAAAAACTTTTGAAAATTTGCATGATTCAATTTTATTAATTGATAATTTTAATTTTATCGTCAATCTAAACCTATCATTTATAAAAAATTTTGGAGTTTTAAAAATAAATACCCAAATCGATTTATTAGTTAATCAATTTAGAGCCGTGGCCAAAAACACCGAAGAATCGGCAAGAATATTACAAGCTATCGAATCCGGAATTGATAATGCGATGGAGATGGGTGAGATTTCTTTTGGAGAACCCTTAAACAAAACTTATCAGGTGGTTATTCAAAAAATTGACCAAAGTCACAAAGCATATCGGGGCAGAATTGTAACTTTTCATGATATCACCGAGTATCAACGTTTAGTGGGAGAATTAAATTTAAAAAACCAAGATCTGTCGGTTATCAATCAACGATTAAAAAAACATGTGCAGACCCTAGAAGAACTAGCAATCGTAAAAGAAAGAAATCGCGTTGCCAGGGAAATTCATGATAAATTGGGACACACTCTAACAGCATTAATTATGCTAATGAAAGCGGTTAAAATTGAATCCGAAATAGATACGTCCTGGTCTGAGGAGAAATTAGCAGTAGGTATTACGATAGCCCAAAAGCAAATGACTGAATTACGAAAGGCAATCGGTGAAGTGCTCTCCCAAGAACCAAATAGAACTGATTTGATTGAGAATATTGATAGTTTAATACGGCAATCCGCCAATTTGGGGATTGAAGTTGAATTCGCATTCTATAATCGAGAAAATTATGATAAATTACCAGCATCTTCGTATAAGTACCGATTAGCGGATACGGTGTATAAAATCTGCAAAGAGGCGATTGCCAATTCGCGCAGACATGGTAAGGCTTCACAGGTTAATATTATTCTAAAATTCTCTTTGAGTCTGGCAAAGCTTTATATAATTGATAACGGCAAGGGTTGTAAAAAGGTCATTAAGGGCTTCGGGTTAACAGCAATGTCTGATCGGGTCGAAGATTTAGACGGTATCATTAAATTCAGTTCCGACGGTGAAAGTGGTTTTAATATTCAAGTGGAATTACCATTAGAATCTATCAAAAAAAAGGATAGTTAAGGTAAGTATAAAGTTATAGTTTCTTTGGTAACCCTTTTTTGAGACACCCTTGAACCCTTACTAAAGATTAATATCCATAAATGATGCATTACTTATCAGTATATTTGTTGCCGGTTTTATCACCAAATCTTAATTTTAGAGATTCAAATTTTAATAAAACTAAAAGGGGTCTTTTAGAGATTATTCTAAGGTTCTTTTTATTAATAAATACATATATTTTAATACAGAAAATGACAAATGTCACGTTAAGTAATGACACTTTTCATATTTACAAATAATAATGAATAGTCATAAAATTATTTATAGCTGCAGCTTCCCTTTAACATACTACCTCAACCAGCTTCTCCTGTTTTTATGTGTTTATCATACTCCTAAAGCACCTCGCGAGAACTGAATTGAAAATGGGCCCTGAAATAGTTTTAACTACCGGTATCTAAAATAAGGAGGTTGATACAATGGTAAAAGCTGTAAAAAGGGTAATGCTCATCCTTTGTCTCGTATTACTTAT
Source organism: Bacillota bacterium (assembly GCA_023435565.1). GTDB lineage: Bacteria > Bacillota > UBA4882 > UBA8346 > UBA8346 > JAAYHS01. The sequence goes on along the minus strand of JAEYRN010000104.1, from coordinate 132 downwards.
TTCCATAACATGTTGGGGCGATTCTCCTACTCAACCGGAGGAGTATATCATTGCCGATCACACGGTTGTGGATCAATTTGAAAAAATCCCCGAAGAGTACATTAATATAGTTAAAACCTATTGGGTCCAAAT
>JAEYRN010000054.1 GCA_023435565.1 Bacillota bacterium | reverse complement strand
CCGGCCCGTCTGTCCGCCGGCAAAATTCATTACCAATCACGGTATTGGAGACCAGATCGGCGACTACAACATAGATGGTCGAATTTCCAGTTGGTTCTCTATCGGCAACGTAATTAAGATAAGCAATCTTACCATTTTTTGACCATCCGATAACCGGTGTATCCGGTTCATTGATATATTTCAATAATGAAGCTTCGGTAAATCCGTCCTTATCAGGAAGGCCATGGATTATTTCTTTCTCGGCTTCGCCGGAAACAACCGGTGCGGTAATTGGTTCTGCTGTTTTTAATGATGACATTTCAGCTTTTTTATTAAGGTATAGCATTGAAAGTACCGCCATTACTAAAATTATAAACAGCGACCCTATTATCAAAAGATGTTTTTTTGTCATCTCAGTAACCTCCTTGATGGTTTTCTAAGATTTCTTCATCGCTAAATCTTCACTTTTAGAAATGATAACACTTACGCTTTTGATATATAATTATAACACTATTCAATATTAATAGGATCACGGCTACCAGATAAATTATCCATCCGTTATCAGGAATTTTAAATACGGTTTGAAAATAATCCCAAGAGATATGAAAACCGATGCAGAACCAGAGAGTTCCGGTAATATGATACAACCAGCCGAAAAACAGGCCGAAACCAAAAGCAATCAGAAAAATAATGAATGAATCGTATGATGGATTTACCATATGGATCATTGAGAATAACAGCCCTACGATTACATTCCGGACCCAAAAATGATAATTTACCGGCAGCGTATTAAGCATATATCCCCGAAATAATATTTCCTCTCCGGTCCCTACCAGTAACCAGTAAATTAATCCGGTAACTCCAACATCATCGATGAGCTTAATTAAGTTGAAATTTTTGAAGGACATCTCCCCGGTAAATACCAGCGCAATCAGCATTATAACGCATGAAACCAGCGCTAATAAGAAACCGGCTATAAATTGGCCAATTGTTTTTGAGGTTAGTTTTGTTAAACCAACCTCACGCCATTTTCTTTTTTCAATAAAAATAGCAAGAACCGTGGCTATAATCATTGCCAAATGAAAGATGGGAAACTGTTCTTTTTTAGCAATTGGACCTAAAATGAGTAAAGTTAAGATTGAAACTACAAGGGTTAAAAGAATGATTCCGGCTATCCGCCACCCCCATCTAAGCTGTCCCTGTTTATCCATGAATACCTTTATCAATACTATCACTCCATTACAATTAAACACATTTCCGAAATCTCTCTCCGGAACCGGCGGTTATCCATTTTCTGCGAAACATCTCCGTTATTGATGCTTATACTTTTGACAGGAATCATGATATTTCCTTTTTCACTCCTAAAGTACTGCTGCTTATCGATGTTTTAAGCGAACGGAGCATCATATTAACAATCCAATTACTAATATCACGCTTGTGCCGATCCAAAGACGGGGTTGAGCTACTTTTTCTTTCATTATCAATATGGGAAAAAGGTTTAGGGTTCTGGGTATTTTTGGAGTAGGGATGAAAAAAATGGGAAATAGAAAAGGGAGAAATGAAAATTACAGGCAATTAGCCCCACCCTTTATGTATTTAACGCTTTCCAGATTAGGAAATATCCCTATTATTGTAACCCATTCACCCCGGTTCAGGCGGAAAAACGGGTTGTTTTGAGGATGTTCTGACTTAATGAACACCATTTGGTATATTCTAAAAAACTATATTTCAACTCAAACTTATTATGAGTGCCGGTTTTTTTGTAAATATTTGATGCATGTTTTTTAACTGTTTCCGTTGATATACATAAAACACAGGCAATCTCCTTATAGCTTCTACCTTTGACCAAGAACTCCAATACCTCTTGTTCCCGGAATGAAAGCCGTTTCTCGGAGAAAAATCTTTCCTTGCTGGTTCGACTAGTTTGAATTACATTAAGATATCTTAAATATCCCGGCTTTTTCCTCTTAAAATAAGTTTTAATCAGATTAAATATTTCGATTTTCACTCGATGTTTCACTCCTTTTTAGTAACAAGGCTCTCACCTATAATTGAATCCAGACTGATTAATCCTTTGTCCGGTCAAGTAATAATCAAACTTTAATCTGAAGAAGTTAAAATCTCGCCGTATGATTATTTTCTTTCTTTTCATTAAATTAGAAATCGATTTCAATATTTCAAATATATCACCAATAGACACTCTGTAAAAGTTGCCTGACGGATCAAAAAAACGATCCGATCGGATCGTTTTGTTTTGATTCTTTTTTCAACTACTTAGAAAATACTATCGATGCTTGTCGATCCATATAGGATGAAGTAGATTTCCATTTTAAGTTTTGCATTCTTAATGCCGAATGCAAATGCATTAAAAAGTGTTTACTTCATCCTATTACAGCTGTAATAAGTTAATTTTAACTCATTGATTTTCCATCACATCCGGCTTTAGGGATGTTGGTAATTAAATTAACTTATAAAGTCAACTTTTCATTGATTCGCTTGGGTCTACAGGATGTTGACGTGGACGATTATCTACAACAAGCCGCCCGAGTTTTAATCCGGTAGGCCTTAAGTATGAATCAATGGTTAAAGGTTAAACCAGATTATTTTTTACGGCGAAAATAGATAATTGAACTCTATCTGATAGCTCTAACTTTTTAAAAAGCTCGGAGATAAGCGTCTTGATCCGTCCCTCGGACAAATGCAGATCGCCGGCGATTTCTTTATTAGTCCTACCGATTGTAATTAAACGGATCAGTTCCAATTCCCGCTCGGACAAATTCTGCGTCAGGTTCTGATCGACCATTTTAATGCCGGAGGTAAATTGTTTTACGGTAGTCTGATAAACATTTTGGTGAATAATGCGCAACCCGGAGACAGTTCCTTTAATAGCCAAAATAAGGTCTTCAGGCTTCGAGTCTTTTAACATATAACCGTCGGCCCCCGCCTCCATCGCCTGTAAAATAAACTCCGTATCCTCATAAGTGGTTAATACGATAATTTTAACCCGTCCTTGTTTGGCTTTAATCTTCCGGGTCGCTTCAATACCATCGCAATCAGGCATCCGAATATCCATTAAAATTATATCCGGATCGAAACGGCCGCATAAATCCACCGCTTCATTACCATTATTAGCACATCCCACTACTTCTATCTCCAGATCTCGAATAATAATATTTTTGATTCCTTCTCTAAACAATCCCTGGTCATCGGCTAATAATACCTTGATCATTCCACTACCTCTTCCTTCAAGGGTATTTCAACAAAAATATTGAAGCCTTTTCCCTCCGAACCGTAACTAATACTTCCCTGTAATTCATTAATTCTTTGTTCCATATTGAAGAGACCGTGATGTTTCTTAATACCGTTACAACCGCATCCGTCATCAATGATATAAAGCCGCAGATAATCGCCGATTCTCCGCAAGGTAATCATTACCAGTAGAGCATGTCCGTGTTTAATCGAATTAGTCAATGCCTCCTGGCAGACCCGATAAAGTGCTTCCGCACAAGTAGGGGGTATTGACCCAAGAATACCTTCGGTGATGAATTCGATCTCCAATCCCGAAATTTCATAAATAGTAAATAAATCCCGAAGAGCGATTAACAAATCTTTATTTTTTAACCTTCCCGGCACCAATCCGGCCACGGAATGTTTTAATTCTGCCAAGCCATCCCGGACCACTACCATGGCTTGAGCAATATTTTCGCCGGTCTTAACCGGATTTGTCCGGTGATCAGCTTCCGAGTTTTCCAAAAGTTTGAGTAAAACATTCATGGTCTGCCCCAAGGAATCATGTATTTCCATTGCCAGACGGTTTCTCTCCTTGGTTACCGCCAGTTCTTCCACCATGGAAGCGTATTCTTTCAAGTGCTTATTGGCGGCGGTTAATTCTTCATTTCTTTCATTTAATTCCTCGTTTAAAGTTTTCAATTGTTCGGTTCTTTCTACCACACGCTGCTCCAGTGTTTGGTTCCATTTTGACAGCTTATCCCGAGATTCTTCGATTTTTTGTAAGTATAATTGAAGTTTCCGGTATAACTTGGCATTTTCGATAGAAACTCCGGCTTGATTGGCAATTAGATTTAATATCTCCAAATCATCGTTGGTAAAGAGTCCCCGTAACAAACTACTGTCAAGGTAAATTAACCCCAACATCTCTCCCTTGATCATTACCGGGGCGCAAAGCACTGACTTTACTTTTTGCCAGACGATACTTTGCTGGCTGCCGAATACATCATCTACCGAAGCATCGACAATAATTAACGGCTTCCTTTCTTTTTCAACCCGGGAGATGATGCTTTGACTGGCTACGAAATTCTTGCTTTGGATTTCGCTTTTTGATACATTCCGGCTTACTTTGATCTCTAATTTATTTTCGTTATTTTCCGAATAAAGCAAAAGAAGCCCCCGCTGGGCGCCTACTAGTTCCATGGTGCTGTCCATGACTTTTTCCAGCAAGATATTAATATCAAGAATTGAACTGATATATCTGCTGGTCTCCAGGGCTGTTTGTAATTTTCGCTCATTTTGCAAACGTTCCCTAGTATCTGGTAATACCGATTTTTGAAAATCGATCCCCAAAATACCGGCGCACCGGTTTGCATACTCCATTGCTCCTATCTCATTAAAAACTTTATACGCCTTATACCAATACAGCTCCGCCTCTTCAAGCAAGTTATTTGATTTGAGGAAATTTCCGTAATCGTAATAAGACTTGGCTTCATCATAACGCTTTCTTATTTTTTTTGAATGAGCGATAGCTTGCGCCAGTAATCTTTCCGCTTTCGAATTCAATTTTACCAATTGATAATAATTGGCCAGCACTCGTAAGGCTAGGGCATGGTTATTAGGCCAAGATTCCGTTTTTTTAAATCCTTTCACGGCATATTTCTTGATCCTTTTCAATTTAATCATCCGTTCTTCCCGGTTTAAAGATAAATATTCTTGCCGGTATTGCCCCATATAGGCTTCAGCCAGATGACTATATACATAGCATGAATAGTTTTCGAGAATCGTCCCCTGATCCTCTTCTTTTAAAGCCCTGGCTTTTTCAAGATAAACGATTGCCTTTTGATAATCGGCTCTTTCAATCTCTAAGTAACCCAAATGGAGATATACGGAAAAAGTATTGTAAACAATATTCTTGGCTTCATTGATAACCTGTGCTTTCATTGCAAATTCTTCAGCTATTTTAAAATCGCCGGTTTCGATACGAAAATGTAAGAAATTTTCGTAACCGGAGGATACATCATAATCATTTCTTATTTTTTGAGACATTTCCAGAAACCTGGTGTTGTAGTAAAAGCTTTTCTGATAATCGGCCAGATAATAATAGTCAAAAGCTAAGCTACGATATATAAAAGCTAGTTCCCAAATGTCGCCTATTTTCTTAAATCTTTCTTCAGCTTGGATAAAAGCTTCAATACTTTTTTCGTTCTCTCCCTGCCAATTGTAACAACATCCTATCGATTGTAAACTTTTAGCGATTCCCCATTCATCCTGGAGTTCGGTATATAGCGCCAATCCTCGATGATAATACCTGTGCGCCCTTTTAAACAATGATATGGCCATGCACAACGCGCCGTAAAAATCCAAAGAACCACCTAACGCTGTGGATTTGCCAATCCTTAAGCGGGCAATGTTAAACATTCTGAGCACGCAATATAATAACTGATTGGTATCATTATTGATATATCCCCAATTAAGAATAAAATAGACCTTTACAATCTCTTTATCTGTTTCTCTGGACTTACGGGTATTATTATAGAAAAACGACTTAGGTAATGAATTTATTAACAAGTGAAATAAGAATTCTTTTCCGATTGACACCCAAGTTCTATATTTACCGACAGGCATCACTTCGCCCAATAACCTTAATGCCTTTTGACAATATTCTTCCGATAATTTCCATAGGCCCATTTTAAAATAGGCCAGGCCTATTTTTTTATATAGCTTTGCCTTATCGAGATTATTTTGCATATAGGCCGTGAGCTCTTTGGAAACCTTGATTGTCTCTTCATATTCGCCAATTCTTAAGTATACATCAATTAAATCTTGATTAGCCGTAATCCATTTTTCAGCGCCCTTACCTTCAAAGCTTTCGATCAGCCGGATTCCCTTATTGAAATACTTGATCGCCTCTTGGTTGGCATATGCCGTTTTGGCCTTATAGGCAGCCGGTATAATATATTGGAGGACTTTTTCTTCGTTATTACCTTCCAAATAATGATGGACGAGGTCGAAGAGGATGTTTTCAATATTTTTTTCCTTTGATTCCTCCATAGCTTTGGCAATATTCAAATGTATCCGTTGTTTTGCAGTTTTATCAAGTTTGGCGTAAAAAGCATCCCTGATCCTGTCGTGCAGGAATAATAGTCTTCCTTTATGCGCGCTTTTCTCAATAAATTGTAATGAAATAAGCCGATCGAGATTACCGATTAATTCTTCTTTATTAAGTTTTGTTAATTTAGATAATAGCTCTATTTCAAATTCCCTTCCGATAACCGCCGCTTTACCCAAAAGGTCCTTTTGTTCTTCAGTAAAAGCTTCCAGACGGTGTAAAATAATATCAATCATACTATCCGTGACGGGCATTTTGTTTAGCCTGTCCCAATCGGTAATCCAGCCGGAATCGTGCTGTGTTAATATTTTATCCTCTACCATTTCCCGAAGGATATTTATGGCGAAAAATGGGTTGCCGTGCGACTTTTCCAAAATATAACCGGTAATTTGGGATTTATCGCTTTCTTTTTCACCTAAAATACCTGTTATTAATTGATCCAGTGTTTTATTATTTAAGATATTAAGCTTTAGTTCAACCAAGGAAAAATCTTTGGCATCAGCTTCTCTCTTGATCATGGTCAATCCATGTTCATGGCCTACTTCATTATCTCGGTACGTGCCAAGAATTAAAAGGTTGGTTCGGCTGACTTTCTTAGTTAGCTCCGCCAGCAGGTTTAGACTGCCTTCATCCGACCAATGCAGATCGTCGATAAATAAGACGCATACCCGGCCATCCCCGGCCAAGCTGCAAAAAAAATCGCTTACTACCATCAAGAACCTTTGATTCTCTCTCTCCGGTTCCAATTCTACCAATTTACCGGTATCACTGATTAAATCTTTCATAAGAGGATGAAACTTAAGGATGATATTGCCCAAATCCCCTAAAAGAGTTTGGAAACGTTTTGTTTCCCGTTCTCTCAAACCAGGCTCCATTTGTTTGAAAAACACCAGATATTCATTTAAGATCTCTTTGAAGGGATGATAAGGCGCTTTATTTTCATGATTAAGACATCTGCCTTTTAAAAATAATCCGTTCTGTTGATAAACATATCCCCTTATCTCTTCAGCCAGCCTGCTTTTACCCATACCGGCCTCTCCGGAGATCAAGCAGACACTGCCCTGACCCCCGGCAGTTTTCCCTAGGATTTCTTTTACCTTTGCCAATTCCGCTTCCCTACCGACCAATTTGGTTTGATAAGAAAGTTTGATTTTTTGATCCTGTTCTGCGACGATAAACTCTCTTTCACCTTGGCTGTAACGTTGCAAATCATGCATTAATCCCCTGGCACTTTGATACCTGGCCTCCGGGTCCTTCATTAACAATTTCATAACGATTTCATCCAGGACGGATGGTATCTCTTTGTTTAATTTCCCAGGTCTTAAGGGAGTCAAAGCCGCTTGTTGGTGCAACAGTTTGTCGAGGATCTTCTCCTTGAAAGGCAGTTCTCCGGTGAGTAAACGATAAAGAATAACGCCCAACGAATATAAATCGCTGCGTTCATCGACCGTTCCGTGGAAGATACCGGTAGCTTCCGGAGACATATAACTAAAAGTTCCGGCGATTTCTTTCTCATTAGTAATATGTCTTAATTCCATAATTAAAGATAGGCCAAAATCCAGCAGTTTGGGTTCCAGCCTCTTTCCATTCCCGTTTATAAAGATATTTCCCGGTTTTAAGTCGCGGTGAATCACTCCGTGATCGTGCATATATACTAAAGCTTTGGTAACTTCATAAGTTATCTGAATTGCTTCGGAAATTGACAGCTTTTGCTGATCGGCCAGGATATCAGATAAATCTTCGCCCTCCAGCAATTCCATCACCAGAAACGGCCTTCCGTGATATTCCCCGGTATCGTATATTTTAACGATATTCGGATGTTGTAACCGGCTTATAATAGCTATTTCGTTTTTAAACCGGATAATGTCCTCAAAATAATCGGAGGTAACCTTTTCTTTCAACATCTTAAAGGCTACTAATTTGTTAGTCTCCAAATTAAAGGCTTTATAGACCAGACTCATTCCGCCTTCGCCTATATTTGCGAGAATCCGGTATTTGTTATTAACAATCTCATTGATACCAAGTTTCATAGTAAACTCCGTTTATAATTCCTATAATCCATATAATTCGGAGTTATCAGGTAGTTTCCTGCTAAACATTGTTTTCTCCCTGCCGTCATTTAATCAATTTCATTCAGCTTTATGATAATGGGATTAGTGCATAAAATCAACGGTTTCACCGCCGGTTACATCCAAAACTATGCCGTTTATATAGTCCGCTGTTAATAAAAACAATACAGCCCTGGCGACATCTTCCGAAGTCCCGATACGGCCTAACGGATTGCCATTGGCGCAGATATTAAAAAACGCTGTTCTTTCATCTTCCGGCATATAGTTCCAGGCGCCGGTGTCTGCCACGCCAAGACAAACCACATTGACCCGTTTCGGTTTTACTTCAACTGCCAAAGTTTTGGCCAGTCCGACAATGGCGTTATTAACAATAGCCAGCGGCGTACAGCCTGAAATAGCTTTTTTCCCGGCCTGCCCATTAAAAAATATAACCGATCCTTTGGGTTTAAGTTTGGGAATCCCGTAATACGCCGTATAGATAACTCCCCGTAGTTTTTGATTGATATAATCATCAATATTTGATAAAGAACCGCCATCCAGGAACGGTCCGGTTTTGGGGGAACCGGCCGCCACGATAATTAGATCGTCAAATTCCCCTATTGAATCAAAAAAGCTTTTGACCGCCTTTTCATCTGTAAAATCAAATTGTGCTATCGATTTTACGTTTTGATTCTCCGATTTTACTTTTTCGAGGGCTGCTTTGTTTCTTCCGGTGATAATCAGCTCTGCGCCATTTTCCGATAAAAAATCGGTTATGGCGGCGCCGGCTCCCGAACTTCCGCCAACGATTACAATTTTACGGTTTGTTAA
>JAEYRN010000092.1 GCA_023435565.1 Bacillota bacterium | reverse complement strand
ATTTGGCGGATCGAAATGCTTTTGAACAAATCTTACCTTGGTCGACGACTTTGCCGGATAATTGTAGAATTTGAAAAAATCGCCCCCACCGGCTTTGACAAGGTGGGGGTTATTTGACGCTTACGTTTTAACTCCATCCCAATCCAAATCGCTGTAATAGTTGCCGATACCATATCCGCAAGGGGAGCAGCATATAAAATACCATTTAATCCGATGAGTTTAGGCAGAATGATAATTGCCGGAATCAGGATTATAACCTGCCGAGTCATGGTCAGAAATATGGCCGATTTGATCCGCCCCACCGCCTGAAAATAGCTGGCGCTGACCACTTGAAAACCGACTACCGGCAGGAAGAAGAACCAGATTATAATCGCATTTGAACCAAAGGCTATTAGATCAACAGAACGGTTAAACAAAGCGATTAATTGACCGGGGAAGAATCTGGTCACTAAATAGCCGAAGAGGGCGATGGCGGATGCGCTTAAAACCGCCCACTTCAGAGTCTCCTTTACTCTTTGTTCACTCCTCGCGCCATAATTATATCCGATAATCGGTTGGGCTCCCTGGGTAATACCGGTGATCGGCATCAGCATGAAGGTCTGAATGCTGTTAATAATCCCCATGGCTGAAACTGCTATGTCTCCTCCATAGAACGCCAGATTCGCATTTAGAACAATATTTAGCGCGCTGTTAGCCAGATGGATCATAAAGGCGGGTACTCCCGTGGCGGTAATTAGTTTTGCCAGTTTGAAATCGAGTTTCATATTTGAGAGGCGCAGCTTCCGGGAGCTTCTTTTCCCTAGAAAATAAGAGAGGACCCAGATTGCCGTTAAAGTTTGACCGCCGATAGTTGCTAAGGCTGCACCAGTCATTCCCCATCCAAACCCATAAATGAAAATAGGATCGAAGACGATATTAAAACCTGCGCCTAGAAACATTGAAATCATGGCAATTTTCGGACTACCGTCGGCGCGGATAAAATTGTTTCCTCCCATGCTGATACCTTGAAAAACCGCACCAAATAAAATAATTCTCATATATTCCAGAGCGTAGGGCATTACTTCCTTACTGGCGCCAAAGAGTTTTAAGAGCGGTTTTAAAAAAATCTGGCCCCCGATCATGAATAGGGCTGCTGAGATAACAAGTAAGAATGCGGAATTACCCAAAATTTTCTCCGCTTCTTCTTTCTTTTGCTCACCTAATTTGATGGAAAATCGGGTGGCTCCACCAATGCCAAATAGGACCGCCAAAGCCATCATCACCATCATAATCGGAAAACTGATGGTGATACCGGCCAGTCCCAAAGTTCCCAAATCGGGGCTGTTTCCGATATACATTCGGTCAACGATATTATAAATCGAATTGACCAGCATTCCGATGGTCGCCGGTAGGGAAAATCGGAATAACAGCTTAGTAACTTTCGTTTCCCCCATTTGTTTGGTTCGATCCATATCTTTTATAATTTACCTCACTTGATCTGTTTGAATTCCATGGGTATTACTTGTTTTGTTCTGTACATCTTTTTCTCTTTAAGATGATTTTTTCCTTCCCAATAGCTTTATAGCGCCTGTCGTAAATTTAATATTTATAAATAATGCACAAAAAAACTATTAGTATCGCACATAATATAGTAAATATAGTACGATATTATTGTATTAAATCGCCCATAATAGTATAATGTTAATGGAGGTGATAATATGCAATCGTATAACTATAGGGAAGGCACTGTGATATCCGCAACTGAGCTTAAAAAGAATTTAGGAAAATATATGGATTTTGTAGAAGAGCAAAATGATGTGGTAATAACGAAAAATGGCAATAAAATTGCCAGGTTAACCCCTTATGTAACTGATATTGAACAATATTTTATTGTGAGAGAAAAGACCTTGGACTATCAATACGGCGGTAAGAAGGTTTCCTACGAAGAGTTCATGGAGATTTATGAAAAAAGTACTCTGCGAATGGAACTGATTAATGGTGAGATCTATTTATTGGCTTCTCCAAGTATTGGACACCAGGAGATACTAGGTAGATTGCATCTATTCTTTAATGAATATTTTAAAAGTAAAAAATGCCGAGTTTTTTTAGCTCCTTTTGATGTGCATTTTCGAAAGAAGGAGATTAAAGAGCCTGATGTAATGCAACCGGATCTATTGGTAGCTTGTGATATAGAAAATAATGTTACGGATAAAGGAAGGTATATGGGCACTCCGACTTTGGTTATTGAAATTTTGTCTGACGGAACGCGAACTAAGGATATGATTGATAAATTAAATACTTATAGATTGTCGGGGGTCAGGGAATACTGGATCGTTGATCAAAAACAAGAAAATGTTATGGTGTATGGTTTTGATAATTATGAAATTGATAAGTACAAGACTTATGAGAGGGGAGATGTTGCTAAATCGTTAGTATTTAACGGGTTGTCAGCAGATATTGAAAGCTTATTTAATGATTTGATATAAGTTTTTAGAACTATAAAAAGAGGCGTCCGATTTTTTGTTGAAGCCTCTTTTTGAATGTTGATTGTTCTATATAAGTTAGACTTTTACATTAGAGAATATACCTTAGCCTCCCAAGCATAGATGGATTCTCGGCCGATCCATTCGGTAGGGATTTTTCTGGGTTCCGGATGTTGGGTCACTTCGAACCATGTTTTTCCTTGGGGAGTGGGGGGCCAATTTGGAACCAGATACTCGGACTCATCGGGCGAGACATAGTCCGAAAAGTTGGCGACTACAACAACCAATTTATCACTGGCTTTTAAGCCGCGTTGCCAGACGAGGACCCGTTTGCCCTCCTCAAAATCAACGTGAATAAACTCGGTATCGTTGACGGATAAAGCATCATATGTAGTCCGGAACTTTACTAATCTCGATACATAGTCGAGGAGGTTTTTTCGCCATTCTTCGTTTTTACGGTCATAATTGACTGGATCGGTTTGCTTGTGGGGATGCTTCACCACCAGATCATGCTGATCACCGAACTCTTCTCCAGCAAATATCATTGGTACTCCAACTGCTGTCAGGAGACAAACAAAAGCGAGTTGGATCCGTTCTTTGGTTGCTTTAATGCCGTTATTATTCAATAAATCATACAGTCGCTCGTTACGAAATCCTTCTACATCATGAGAGGTCACGTAATTAACGGCTTGGGCTCCGTCCGTAAAGCCAAGATTACGGCAATCAATGAGTTTGCGGACAGTCCATTCAAAACTCGGCTCGGCACTATCGTTCTTCCCCATGATGGCATAACGGACCATTCGTTTGAACGGCTCATTCCATAATCCATCCAAGCGGTTTTGACTCAACAACCCCATCGGCATGGCCAGTTCTTCACCGACCGCTAAGAAGCCCTGATCCGCCTGATCCGGGGAAGCGTCTCCGCTATTCCATCTTAAATTCCATAATTTTCGTGCATGCTCCTTAAACTCTTGAACAAAATCCCAATTTCCAATATTGACAATACTGTCAAGCCGGAGTCCGTCCAGGCGGAAATCCAACATCCAGCGGGTCAAATAGGTTAACATTAGGGCTCTGGCAGGATACCACAAATCCTTGTTGCCGGAAATAGGGTCATAGTCGGGATTATCAAGTTTGAAGTTATACTTAAATAAATCTCCGCCAAAATTATCGCGTGGCTGGCCATTATGATACTCTTCCGGGTCGCCGGTTCCCAATTGCACATGAAAATCAGGAAAATTAATGTTCCGGTAAGAGTATTGGGTAGCAAAAGCCATTACTAAATCAGCAAAAAAACGGATCCCATTTTGATGACAGGTTTTAATCAGCCGGACCAGATCGGTAGTTGCGGTGGGGGATAAATTACCTTTTGGGAAACCAAGGTCGTAGTCTGGGGCAAAATAGTTACTGGTGGCATAACCCCACTGACGGTCTACGAAACTATCAGCGGGAGGAAGCAGCTCTAAAGCGTTGATCCCTAACTCCATCAGGTGGGCCTGGCCTTGTTCCAAGGTTACGGTATCGGAGAAGTTTGCTGGCCCGGTTTCGATCATGATAAGAGCTAGTACATCATGAAAGCTTCCCACATCCACCTCGACGTTATCGTTAAGGCCTGCTCGCGCCCAAGAAGTCGGAAGCTCATAGATGACCAAACGATTATTTGGAGGAAGTTTTTCGATAGGGGGGTCTCCTTCCCAGTCAGGGGTTTCACCTCCGGGATCGCATGGGAGTAGTTGCCCGTCTTTAAATAGCACGACGCCGGCGGGATCTTGATCCGAGTTGCCGTAATCGGGTGAAGTTGGCTTGGGGGATACCAGCCGCCAATCTACGTTCCAGGCTGTGGGATCGGTGCAGAGGATTATTTCACGTTGTTTTTTATATGGATTACTGTCTTTAACACTGAACCAATAGTGATAAACCTCGCCGTTTAATAGATTACAATTTAGCGCGGGTAACTCCCATAAGCCCGGATTATTTGGTGACGGTTGGAGGTCAAAGCGTTGTTCGTCCGCGAATGTAGGTGGATTTCCCGGTTTTAGTTTTCCGATAACAAGTTGAGGTGTTGGAGTTTCGTTTTTGGGACGCCATAAGAGAAAATGGGTTTTTTTTCGTTGGAACAAATCACCATAACCGTTGTTGAAATCAGCTTCCAGATGTTCAACTTCTAGAGTGGTTCTTTCGAGAACCGGTCTTTCTAGGGTAGTGGTACTCATTTTTATCGTTTTCCTTTCTTCCAATACTTTAAGCTTTGATCTTATCTTTTACCAAAAGTAAGGGAAGAAAATTGGAAGATGTTAGTTAACTAGTCATAATTAACATGACTTCACATTTATTTGGTCTATTACCCATAATAGTAAGTGAAAAAATGAATGATAACATTCTTCTTTCAAAATTACTTTTTAGCTTCTTCTTCTTTTATCAAACCAATGACTTTTTCTATGTCTTGATCGTTATATTTGCTGTAATTTTCAGGTGTAAGGTCCACTAAGGTGTCCGGGATAATACCCCGATCCGGATCATCGTCGGCTACAATAAATTTGGCTACCGGTATAAGATACATAAGATTGGAATGAGGGAGAAAAATAGGTCTCGGGTCGCTTAGCATATACGCACGACCGCCGGTTTCACGCCCCACAATTGTTCCCAGGTTATTAGTTTTAAAAATTCCGGCAAAATAAGCTCCAGCCGAAAATGTTTCATGAGAGGTCAACAGAAAGATTCTCCCATTGAAACGATTATTTATATTAACGGATAGATACGGTTTTTGATTTTCCCACCTGGCATTATAGAAAGTGTCCGGTTTAGACTCGAAAATACCTCTATAGATCCAGTAATATGGATCATCTTCTCTTATTAATTTATAGAGAGGGAATTCCCATAAAAATTGAGGGAGGCGCATATCATAATATGCGTTATTGAAGCCATACCGAACAATCCGTTGATGGAGCGGACTTACTTTGAAAGAAAATTTTTGATAGCCCCGGAGTACGGGAGTTAAGTACGACTGGACATACACCCCCCAGTCCCCCTCTGTGTGTCTTGCAAGTCAATCGTTGCTTACCAGTGAAAGTCTGGTCATGGTAATCGCCAGAGAGCCATGTAGCAAAGTCCAGGTGCTTTGGGTGACCAAAAGTATCTAAGCGGAAAAGATGCAAATCAATAGTCCGTAACATCAAGTGAATCCTGCGGCGTCGAAACGGGGAAACGAGAGAGCCGAGCATCCAGGGGGGATGCGAAGGCCATGGAAGATGGGAAGAATCTGGACAGCACCATCGAAGTACTCTCCGGCGTAGGGGGAGCGGAATGTTGAGAAAGGAACGATTGGAACAAGAGAGAACTCATATGGTCAACTTGCCACGAAGTTGTAATTTCTGATATAAGGAACAACCGAAATTCAGATAACGCCATATGAGAAGTCGGAAGAGGTCATAGTACCAAAGACGGTGAAGACAACAAAACTTCACAAAAGGGAAGGACCTCCACTTTAACCAAGCCAAGCGGGAAGGTAAGTGACGGTGCATGCCTAACATAGGCCAACAACACCCAAAAGAAAAATCACAAGAACTACAGCGCGGGCTATACCTGGCGGCCAAAAGGAGTAAAGAGCGGAGATTTCACGCTCTCTTTGACCGCATATACCGGCTCGATATCATGTGGCGAGCCTGGAACGAAGTCAAACAAAACGGAGGAAGCGCCGGAATCGACGGAGTAACAATCGAAGCAATAGAACGAAACGGAGTCGAAGCATTTCTTCAAGAAATCATCCAACAACTAAAGACAGGGACCTACAGGCCGCAACCAGTAAAAAGAGTGTACATTCCAAAACCGGACGGGAAACAAAGACCTTTAGGAATCCCTATCGTCAAAGACCGGGTCGTTCAACAGGCATGCAAGATAGTCATAGAGCCGATATTCGAGGCCAATTTCCATGACTGCTCGTACGGATTTCGCCCTAAAAGGAGTGCCGGACAGGTAGTTAAAGCCATTCGAGAGGCATTAGTGTTCGGATGGTATGTAGTGGATGCCGATATCCGAGGATATTTTGACAACATAGACCATGAGATACTGATGACACTAATGACTAAACGCATCAGTGACCGAAGAGTACTCAAACTGATACGACAATGGCTAAAGGCTGGATACATCGGAGAAGATGGGAAGAAATACCCCAGCGAAAAAGGTTCACCACAGGGTGGAGTTATTAGCCCACTCTTGGCAAATATCTATCTGCATGTCATGGATACCTACTGGGTGAATCAATACCAACATCTAGGAAAACTGTACCGATATTGTGACGATTTTGTAATCATCTGTCCAACCCAACATGCGGCGAATAAAGCCCTAGAGGTTATACAAGCCATAATGGAAAGATTGAAACTGACGCTACATCCAGAGAAGACTAAGGTAATATACAATCGTAAAGAAGGGTTTGACTTCCTAGGATTCCACTTTCACAAAAAGAAATCACGAACCCAAGGGAAACTGTTACCGTACTTTTGGCCGTCCATAAAAGCCATGAAAGCAATACGAATGGCGATTCGGGAAGTAACTGGTCGAAATAGACTGAGACAAACACCGGAAGAAATCATCAAGAGACTCAATCCGATAGTCCGAGGATGGCGGAACTACTTCAAAATCGGACATTCAACCCAGAAATTTCAGCAATTAGATAATTACATCTATACGAGACTCAAGAGGCTGGCAAAAGCGCGGTATAAAAGAAAGAAAACCAAGGAATTTACAACCTGGTACGAGACCTGTGGGGTGGAACGATTCAGTCTAAAAGGTATATGCGCAACAAAGACTTAAATGCACCAGGAAGAAGGTTATCGGTAAGCCGTATGAGGGAAAACCTCACGTACGGTTTGATGTGGCGGGGGCTGGAGTGCGGGTGAATTCCGTTCCAGACCTCGACCCTACCCGCCGTGATGATGCCGGGCATCAATAATCAGATATGGTTTATCTTTATTCTTAGCGAAAAAGTTATCGATAAAAACCTTAAAATCATCCCATTCAACATCTCCAAAGCCGGCAAAATTCAATTCAAGTACAGGAACCGATTGGCCGGATACTTTGATTTCCGACTCATGATACTCATTTATAAGAGCCGATGCTTTTACGAATGATTGATAGGTAATTCCTTCGATTGTAGTTGTATTAATGGTTCCATTATGCTTGTAAGTGATCTGCCAGGGAGAGGGCATTTTATAATAGGTTTGAAGTAAGAGACTGAATTGTTCGGCGATTCGAGCCTGTTTTAAGTGGTGAAGAGTACCGGGCATATATTTTAAACCATCTTCTATTATTTGTTTGATGTTTATTCCATTTACGACCAGGATTTCTGCTCGTTTCGGCACATAATTTGCGCCGTAGCTGTCTTGAACAAAGATTCTGTCACCGATTGAAGTTAAAGAT
The DNA here is from genome assembly GCA_023435565.1 of Bacillota bacterium. Classification (GTDB taxonomy): domain Bacteria; phylum Bacillota; class UBA4882; order UBA8346; family UBA8346; genus JAAYHS01. The sequence goes on along the minus strand of JAEYRN010000092.1, from coordinate 9,824 downwards.
AGAGGAAAGATGGTACCGACGGTTTTTTCCCAATTTAAAGGATATAGCGTTGTGTGTCCATCCTCTAGAAATACCGCTAGTTCTTGAAGGAAATAAAAAGAATCAAAAATCGATATTTTATCCGACTTTAAAGCTCTGATTTTTGACTTGATTGCTTCAGCTTTTTCTAAAAAAATTACTTTTTCGGTCACCCGATAGGGATCGGCGTGCAACTCCTCAGTATAGTCGACCAGAGCGTCAATATCCTTAATAAGTCCTTCCTTGGCAACCGAGTAATTCATCCGGTATTCATTGTAATATTTATTGATATCTATTTTAGCAGTCGGATACTTTGGCGGCTTTTGCAACATTACAGTACCAACCCAGATGAAAGTAATAATTATGATTATGGTTATTAAAGTTATTACTGTTTTAAATGATTTTTTCAAAATTTCCCCTCCTACAAATCCAGAAAAAAAGGTCACGTAATTAAAGTTTATCCAGTCGTTGCTTTGTGATTAAGTTTAAATTATCCCCTTGGATCTTGCAACTACCAAAAGTTTTATTTTTAATTAAGAAAAAAGATGGAGTTTTAATCATACTATTGGATGACCAATGAAGATTATAATGTATATATAATAATTTGGTAATTTCCACCGATAAAATAAGTATATAATTTAGCGCCTCGATTTAAGTAATAGAGCGGAAGGCATAATTAATAATGGTGTATGTTATTTGATGATTGTGAGTTGGAGATTATCTAAGTCGACCATGCCCTTCGAGTAATAACAGCGCGTTTGTGGGCTGAAACTTTCGATGGGAGATGTGAAACTAATGGTATTTTCACTGCTTATATTATTGATACTACTGAAGAAATAACTAAAAAAAAGCCTCCATTTCTGGAGGCTTTTTTTTAGTTTTAGATGGTAGTTAATAGTTATAATTGGTTATCTATTAAGATTGATGCGAACTGATAAGTGAAAGCGGGGATTTTTTTGTTCAACTTGTCTTAATTCCTGGTATAAAATATTAGGCGTTACCGGACGCCCGATCCCCTCATCCTTAATCTCTTCCCCGGAATATTTATTTTTAAAGTGATACTCATAACGATTACTGGGGAACTTAACCTCTAATTTTTCTTCGTATTGCCGGTCGGAATACTTATACTCATATTTATCCCGTTTGATTTCAAGTTTTTCTTCAATACCCATTTGTTTTTGGGCGTATTTATATTCATATTTATCCCGCTTAAACTCAATCTTTTCTTCAATTTCTCCTTTACGCTCATATTTATATTCCCGCTCGGATATTGGGGGCATAACCCGTTGGCGCCAAGGGCGCCGGAGGACAAAAACATTCCGTTCGGGTAAGATTGGCGGCAGGCCAAAGTACCATGCTAATTCCATCCAGTTACCACCTGAGTTTGAGAGATACCTTATCTCGCTATGATTAAGCTGTCGGCCGGAGGCTGAGGAATAATAAAGAATGAGGCTCAATTCCTCGGTAGACAAGTTAATGTTTGCAAAATCCGAAGACTCATTTGGAGAAAGGGAAAAAATTCGGGTAATAAACTGAAGATCAACCGAACTTCTACTGGAACCAGATTCCCGGTTTTTATAATCCGGTTATCCTTTACCCTTGGCCAGAATCATAGGGCTAGAAATAAGAAGATATAGAGTAATAAAAATAAGTACCATTCTTCGTTTATTCATGATAATACTCCCTTCGCTTGCATTTAAAACCAGTAATTCTTCTCATAGAGTGTTACTCCTGTTGGAAAATGATGATTCCATTGTTTGAACACGATATGCATTATTTGGTCAAAGGGAAGAGGACCGGCAGTTTTTTTAATTTAGTACTTTTTGTAATGTTTGATACGAATAATTGATTATAAATAATCCTTATATGCTAATAAAAAGCTAAATGAATCAATATACTTTTTATTTTAAAATACATCAGGTAATCCTGAGCCGTTTAAGGGTGCTGCTATACTGATAATATATATAAAAAAGAAGTTTAGCTACCAAATTTGCTCATAATTTTCTTAATTCCAAAAATATGTTGTAATTTTTTGGAAATGAAATGGTTCTATAATATATAGAACTTTTTCTTTTAATTAATATAATATAATAAAAAATACTAGTTTAAGGAATTGCATAATTCATGATTTAAGCTTTGGCTCACAATATATTGATAGATACATCTGGGCTAGTCACTATATATTGTGGCCAAAGAGTTATTAAGGTAATTATGCAATTCCCTCAGTTAACTATTATTAAGGAAAATTTTCAACTCTAATGAAGTTCCCCAAAAATTAGTCAATAACATAGTAAATGGAGGAACAAGTTAAATGAAATCAAAAATCCTACTTTTGCCATTGATTTTATGTTTGATTTTGCAGTTATTAGGTTTTTCGGGCGGTAAAGGGAGTAAGAGAAATCCAAACAACAATTTCGACGTTTCGTCCAATGCTACTAAAATTAGCAACGACAGTATATGATGATAATTTATCAATACCCTGCTATCAGGAGATGGCTTCCTTTAATAAATCGATGGCCATGGCGGAATACGGCGGATTATCTAATCCTATTGCTTCAGCAAATATTCGATAACCGGAAATATATTAATAAAATACAATACTCATATCCCAAAATTGCTTACTTTGTATGTTGGCATAACTGGAATAACGGTGGTGGCAATTATGTGTATCATTCATTCAGTCATAATCCTTAATTGATGAACGATAGCTATGTCATTACCCGTGATAAGTTGAATTGGACTTCATATTGAGATGAGAATTAAAAACTATGGATGGTGATAGTCATGATAAAACACATGCGAAAAATATTTATTCTATTATTGTGTTTACTCATGGTTTTCTCTTGTGTCTCATGTGGCAATAGGAGTTCGAAAACTAAAAATGATAAAACTAATAATGATAATAATAACAATATACACGACAACGAACCTAATAATAACTATGAGGAACGTTACCGAGGAGTTATGTCGCCCGATAAGATAATCGATGCCGATCTGAGAACCTTGCGTTTTGAATGGAAAGCTAATTTGGTCCGATGGCAATTAATCGACCGTTTAAAAGAATTCGATCCAAAAGATATGACCGCATATAGTGATTGGTTGAATAGGACTTTAAAAGATGTGGACCAGGCGATGGAAATATGTAATAAATATGGTATCAAAGTAATTATTGCTTTGATGACTCTACCGGGTGGTAGGGATGATAAGCATCGGACCTTGATATTTTATAATCAAACCTATAACGATAAATTAATCAACGTTTGGGAGACCATTGCTTCCAGGTATAAGGGTCATCCTGCTTTATTAGGTTATGATCTGATCAATGAACCCTGCCAAATAATCGACCCCCCTCTTCCGGGTATGGATTGTATCTCAACTCAGCTTAAGGCCGTCGAGGCTATCCGAAAGGTCGATCCTTCGGCCAGAATCTATATTGAATTAAGCGCCGGGGATGAACCACATTGTTACCGCACTTTTAAACCGCTGAATATCGTCAATGTCGTCTATGAAGTACATATGTATCGGCCCCACGAGTTTACCCATCAACAGGTTAGCGGCAATTTTCTACCGGTGACGGCTTATCCAGGTATGATTAACGGCGTGTATTACGATAAGAACAAATTAAAAGAAATCTTACAGCCGGTCCGGGATTTTCAGGTTAATTACAGTGTTCCGATTTATGTCGGTGAATTTAGTGCCGTGAGATGGGCTTCCGGGGCTGCTCAATACCTAAAAGATTGTATCGAGATTTTCGAGGAGTACGAATGGGATTGGTCTTACCACGTCTACCGGAGTTGGACCGGTTGGAATTTGGAACATGAAAACGGAACCTCAAATAGTCCTATTGTGGTATCCGACGTAAGAGCCGACCGGATGGACGTTGTTTTAGCCGGGTTGGCATTGAATGAAGATAATCCATAATCACCCTTTTTCCCTTTTATACATTACTTTTCCCACTGTCCTCCCAGGATTGGGGGACAAATACGATTTACATAACGAATTAATCGGAGTAAAATATATATGTTGAAAAAAGTTTTGAATAAAACATTTACATCCCAAATACCGGATGTGAATGCCGAAATTATTAGGCTTTTTTTAACATATGAATCATGGAAAATATGTCGTAATAATCGATGTTTATTCAATAAACTTATTGCGACATATATAGGTATTAAGAACCGCTTGGTGAATATTAAAATATGAAGGAGGGTTACCGTTATGAAAAATTTTCTGAATAACATGTTGGAGAGGACTCAGAAGTACAATCTTTTGGATTTCTCAGCTTTAAAAACTGCTTTGGTTGCGGTGGGGATTCTTATCGGGGCTTATTTTTCTGAGTTTTTCTTGGACAATATCACTATTGTCTGGATTATTTTCGGGGTAACCTATTTGTTTATTATGTACAAAACCTTTGTTGCTTATCGAAAATAGTCTAAGATCTTTGTTTGTACTGTTTTAATATTTTTATAACAAATGAGACTGATGGTCAACAGAATTAAGGCCAGCAGTCTTTTTTAATTTTATAACTGATTCGAATAGATGTTTTAGATACAATGCGATATACCGTGGTGGTCAACATCAACTACCTTACTGCTAGTGGCTTTGGGAGGAAAATACATTATTGACAAAATAATTCGGTTAATATACTATAAAAACTGACGGTCGGTTTTTTTAAAATATTGGTGAGAGGGAAAGGATATCACTGATGATAAATAAAATAAAAAAAGTAAAAATCCTTTATTATTCAGGGACCGGGAATACCAAGAAGGTTGCCGGGTGTTTTGAAGATTGCATGAAAGATAATGATATAACGGTTCAAACATATTCGGTGGTTGATCAAAATGCATCCCAAGTTCAGGATGAGGATTTAGTGCTGATAGTTTATGCGGTTCATGGTTTGAATGCCCCGGAAGCTATATACCGATGGATTAATAACTCACATGCGGTTGAAGGAAAACGAGCCGCAGTCGTATCGGTGTCCGGCGGAGGAGAAGTATGTCCAAACACGGCTTGTAGAGTGGGATGTATAAGGAGATTGGAAAGGAAAGGGTATTTGGTTTTTTATGAAACAATGGTGGTTATGCCTTCCAATTGGATTGTAGCAACACCTGAGGCAATAGCTGTCAAGCTTCTTCATGTGTTGCCTGACAAAGTTGAGCAAATTGTGGCCGAGATTCTATTGGGTGTGAAAAGAAGGACAAGACCGTTATGGATTGACCGTTGTTTAGCGTGGATATGTGAACTGGAAAAGATTGGCACTAAACAATTCGGTAAAAGAATCAAGTGCGGTGATGAATGTAATGGTTGCGGCTTATGCAGTAACAACTGTCCAGCGGGCAATATCAAAATGGAAAACGGTCGGCCGGTTTTTGGAAAACAATGTCACATGTGTCTGAATTGCTTGTACGGATGTCCTAGAAAAGCGCTTGGACCGGCGGTAATGAAATTTATTTTAATCAAAGAAGGTTATAGTCTAAAAAAATTAGAGAATAAAGAACCCTGGGCTAATCAGGTTAATATGCAAGAAATGACAAAAGGTTTTTTGTGGGCGGGGGTTAGAAAGTATTTAAGTGAGAATATTGAAATTAAAAGAGGAAAACAAAATGACAAAGTGGATATCTAAAGATCAAAGAGTTGAAGAAATTATCAATGCCGCTGTTGAGATTTTTTTGGAAAAAGGGTATGAAGGGACTTCTATGGAAGCCATTGCTCAAAAGGCTAATGTAAGTAAAGGCGGTCTTTACTATCATTTCAAGAGCAAGGAAGCAATCCTTTATTATGCTAATGAAAAGCTAGGTAAGCCTATATACCTTTATATTCAAAATGCAATAAGTAATCCTGACGCCGTTCAAGGGATAAAATCATATATCAGAAGTTATATCAAGTATTGGATAGAACACCGGAGGGAATTGACTTTCTTTTTTCTTACTATCACAAAAGCGCTTGCTTGTATTGAAATGTGGAAGATTTATGAAGACTATTTTAATCAAATGGATACCTTTTTAATGGGGCTTTTTGAAAAGGGCATACGGGAGGGTAGGTTTATAGAACATAATGCTAGAGCCAGCTCAGTTACTTTATTGTCTGCTTTAGACGGTATACTAGTATATTTGATTATGAACCGGAGTTTAAACCCGGATGAGATTATCTATCATTTTGAAGAAAAATTTGTTACACCACTAATTATTAAAGAAAATTAAAACAACAATTCACTTATATTATTAATTATCCGGTCGGGAAAAATTTTTGAATCTTCCGGCAATCCACTATGGTCATGGTCATTCCAGACGGAGAAGATCCCCATTTTTTGGGGTGTTTCAATGTCCCACTCCAGATTGTCCCCAACCATCCAGGTCTTACCGGGTGATACTCTTAGGTGGTTTAGGGCCATTTGAAATACTCTAATATCGGGTTTTCCGAAACCAAGTTCTTCTTCAACAAGGCAGACATCGAAATACTTTTCCAAATCGAACTTGGTGATTTTATAACGTTGTTTCACCGAGTTACCGTTGGTTAATAAGGCAAGTCTTACCCCTCTTTGGACCAACTCTTGCAGGGTCTCGACAGCTCCCGGAAACGGATGTATCGATTCTTGGTGGAGGTTTGAGTAGTAATCGGCGATCTGAACGGCATATTCGTTTTGAAAACAACCTAGTTTTTCAAGGGCTAGCCGTACCACTTCCCGTCTGGTGTTATTCAGATCGAGTCTCCCCAGACGATGTCTTTCCGAATCGCTCCAGTACAATTTTCCGGTTTCGTTAATGGCGTCGATTAAGGTGTTTGCCTCAAACAAATTATTTTTGGCTACAAACTCGGCGCAAACCTTGTTCCACGTTGGGCTGGATAAGGAATGATAGGATAGAATGGTATCGTCAAGGTCAAATAAAATGGCCTTCGGAAGCATTTGTATCTCCTGTTTAATAATGTACCACAACTCTTCGACAAGCTCGGCTATCTTCCTGCAATAAACATGAATAGATTATGAGCTCCATATTTACCAGGGGACACCGAGGCGCAAAGAGGCTAGATTCATTGTTGAATTGTTGTCTAAAAGTGGAAATCGTGAAATAATGAGGCGGGTTCAGTTCGAACCAATTTTTGAAATGGGCGGGGTTGCTCTGGGGAAACCGGTTAAATTCCAATGCTATGTATCTTGTAAACGGGAATCGTTTTTGGTTAATCGGTAATAACCCCACGTAGCCGTGGGATACCAGATAAGGAACGGGACAGTGGAATCGATGATTCCATGATTCAACGTGATAACGCCTAGTTTGGCGAGCATTTGGCAAAATAAGATACTATAATAAAACGCTACGGTTACATAGATGTAAAGGTAAAGCTTTTTTTTCGGCAGCAGATAAAAATAGATAATAAAGTAGATGGACCATGAGATCGGCGCCATAATGTGGATTCCCAGGAGACCATAAGGTTCGTAGTTAATATACTTGAATTCTCCCAGCAGGTTGCCCAATCCAACCACGATTATGTCAAATATGCCTCCGAAAATAAGTCCGTAAATAAATAAACGCCGGATTTCCTTTCTGGGTACAATATTTATTAGTATGACGGCGAAGATACCCGCGTAGATAAAGGGGATAGCTTTAACTGGCATTAGGAACTCCACTTCGGATTTTTTTATTATTCTTTCACAATGGAGATCCTATTTATTCATTGTTAAAGATTAGTCCGTATGGATAGCGCGTCTTTTATTAAGCTTATAAACCCATATTAGCCACTGACATATGGGTACGGAGAAAAGCTATCTATTAGATTTTTGAAAATAATTATGTCAAATTTTTTAAAAATTATTCCAATTGCAGAAGGAAAAAAATGGTTTGCAAAGAACAGTTAGAATCACGATTTTCGATAAAAGCGGTCAAATGCTGACATATGGCTTCAATTATGAAAATGTACCAAGAATTATCCCAAACCCATCCGATGCTTCAGTTGCATTTGTATTAGCACCTAATTCAACATCACGTATTTATATTTATATAGCTGATGTTAACCCGGTAAATTACGGGTATGGTCGAATTACTTGGGAAAGTAATAATACGAACACTCAATTTGGTGTTGTTGCTTCTATTCATACACAATCCAGACTTTTTGGAGTAAATACTTTTCCGGAAACTTCTATAAATAATGGTTTGCCATTTTAGGGTTGGTACAATATAACTTGAAAATATTTAGATAGCCGTGGAACGCGACCAGGCCCTAAAGGACCTGGCTAGGTTTATAAATTCGTTCTCAAGCCCCATTAATGGGGCTGGGTTATACTTTGAAGTTTTACCGACCCCCATAGGGGTTTAGAATGTTATTATACCTAGCTATGTTCCAGGATGGGACGAAGTCGCGTAGGACATGGAAGTCCGAGAGCGAACCAGCCGTTTAAGGGCTGGGTGGACAGAACGGCAAAAAAGCTACCTTTGCAACAGCCCCTTTTGTAGTGTTGTTAAATTGGTGTCTACTGGGTAAAAGTTAGTTATCTGTTTTAATCGGTAACTAGAAACAATAATCAGCTTCGGTTGTGAACAGGGAACTGTGAACTGGTAACTGTTTTTAAAACGCCGAATTTAACGCAGGGTAGGTCAATAAACAAATGTGGACTAAGTTTAAAGCGAAATGGACCAGGATACCGGTTTCAATCCGTTTGGTTTTGTGATAAGCGTAACCGTAACCGATTCCGGCCAGGGTGGCGGCGATTACATATTTTAAGCCTCCGGCAATATGACCGATTCCAAAGATAATTGATGTCACAAGTATCGCAATTAATGCCCCACTCTTAAAATTTATAGCTTTAATAAGATTTCCTTGAATTAATCTTCTAAAATAAGCCTCTTCGGCCACGCAAACGAATAATAAATTCACCACCATCCAAATAGGTAGAAAAGATACTATTTTCGGTTCAAATACGATATAACCGGTTACCACCGCAACAGCGACCACCAGGATAATTGTAGGGATTCCGATTAATATAACTCCCTTGAAAATTTTCGACCATTCCTTAAAACCTGAGGCAAATTCATTATAAAAACTTAAAATGAAAATACCGGCTAATGCCTTGTCAAAGTTAAGGAACATGGTAAAGGGAATGGCATTTTTGCTAATCACAGTTTCCGAAATAAGCTTATAGTTAATAAAACCGGGCAGTTTATGCAAGAGAAGCAATGAAGTAATAATTAAGGCAATTGGAATGAAAATAGCGTTATTACGGATTCGGTTTCTATTTAATAAAACGATAATCAACACAACGACAAAAGCTAAACCGTATAAATTTAACAATTGAAAAAAAAATCCTAAGCCTGCCGTTATTAGTAGCAGTAAGTGGCTTAATCTAAAGTTATTCTTGAAAAGGGAGCCGGGAAACCACATCGCAATAATTGAAAGCATTAAAAAAGCATAGGTAAATAAGACGCCCATATCCATCCCAACCTTTCACGACAATTAAATACTAAGGGTTTAATAGCAGTGCCAAACCTGGTTATTTCAGGTATTTTCTATAATTTTAAGTAAACACCTTCAGAAATAATGAACAATTTACCATGAACAATAACAATTTTTTATACCCGCTTTTAACTGCATTTTGGTTATTTTATCCTTTATTTTCAAGTGAAATATTATTATTTTTAAAAAGCGATCGACAACCGATATATTTAATAGAAATATTTTTAGGAGGTCGAATAGCGTGAAAAATTCCATAAATTGACGAAAAAAGGGCGCACTAAACTAAGGCCTTTAAAGGCCTAAAAAAATCTAGCCTTAGTTTAAGCCACAGAAATATCGGTATCTTTTATAATACCATTGGA
>JAEYRN010000039.1 GCA_023435565.1 Bacillota bacterium | reverse complement strand
AGCGTAAACTCCGGGTTCTTTTATCGCAATTTTTCAAGGTGCTGTTCGGGTTTCGAAAATCTACCGTTTTTGAATTTGAAGTTGCACTTTAATTGAAAAACAAGATTTATTCAGGAACCCCTAATTACATTAATATTTTCTTTCTCAATTTTAAATTGTGATTATGGTTTTGCTGAGGAATTCATGAATAATTCCAGTCAAACTGACGAGACTGGTACCGTTGAAAACGGTTTAAAGAAAATGACTATTAATTTTTCTAATGGGGCTGGGGGATTTATATTAAATGATTACTGGAGAATTAATGAAGGAGAGCTCCAGTTTAATCCCGCTGGAGAAAACAAATCCTTTATTTATTACAATTTAATTGAAGGGTATTATCTCTCTAACTATATAATATCCGTTAAGACAAGGTGGATCGGCGGTTCGGACTATTCTGATCAGGGGATTGTATTTAAATATTTAAATCCTAAAAGTTACTATATTCTGGCGTTATCTCTTGACAGATATGTTATTGTTACTAAATTTAATAAGGATAAATGGAAAACTATTAAAAGAACTAAAATCAGAAGCAATACCAACACTTACGATACATTAAAAGTAATCTGCAAAGGCACGGTCGTTGAGTGTTTTATAAATGAACGTAAAATATGTAGTTTTAAAGACAAGTCAATATATAATACTAGTTTTGGTGTTTGTTCGGAAGGTGATGTCAAATGTGGGTTTAAGGATTTTAACATAGAGGAGTTACCTATTAATGATTAAACACTATTTATGGCGGTAAAATAAGCCGGGCGATGAAAATTCGTCCGGCTATCAAATACAAGTTAATTATGAAACGCGCTTATTTAACAAAAAATATTGCGGCATCCGGTGGCAAGTTTTATTTTTTGTTTTCATACAAAAAATTATATTTTTTTAAATTTGAGCAACCTTCTTAATAAGAGGTTTTTTTATTATATCAACGAATTAAAATAAAAAAGTTAAAATGTAATCTTAAATATGATTATGTAATATATTTGCCATAATATTATGAAAATTATTTTTCTGATATCAGCTTATGGAGGTAATTGATGTTAAAATCAAATATAAAACGTCCCACCATAGCCTTTTTTATCAACGCTCTTGAGGAAGATTATACTGAGACTTTATGCAGAGGCATTAATGATGCCGCCGAAGAAAATGATGTTAATTTAATTATGTTGCCGGGTGAGACCATTAATATGAATTATGAAGGCCAATACAATTATAATATTGTTTATGAATTTGTTTCTTATCATAACGTGGATGCGCTGGTTTTGGCTTCCTCGGTGCTGTGCCAGTGTGTTACTAAAGCCGAATTTGAGAAATTTTGTTTACGTTATAAGTCAATCCCACTCGTCAGTATCGGAGTGCCTATAGAAGGGATTCCCAGTGTTTTAGTTAATAACCGGACGGGATTAAGGTGGATTGCCGATCATTTAATCAAAGAACACCATCGGCGGAAGATAGCATTTATAAAGGGGCCGGAAGGACATAGTGAAGCGGAAGAAAGATTTTTAGTTTATCAAGAAGCTTTAAAAGAAAACGGATTGGATTACGACCCTGATTTAGTAATTCAAGGCGATTTTACTGGTTACTCAGTGAGAAACGCAATTAAGATTCTGATGGACGAAAGAAAAGTTACCTTTGATGCCATTATGGCAGCCAATGATGCCATGGCTTTTCAAATTTTAGATTCTTTGCGGGAGCGAAGGATCCATGTCCCGAATGAAGTTTCCGTTACTGGGTTCGACGACGGAGAGGGAGCTAAATATTCCAATCCGAGTATGACTACGGTAAAACAGCCTATTTATGAATGTGCGAAAAAAGCATTGGAGATAGCCTTGAAATTTATAGAAGGAGGCCGTCCATCCGGTGTAGTTTTGGATACTAAAATGATAATCAGGGAATCCTGCGGCTGTCTTTCGGAAACCTTACAGTTGTTCAACTCAAGTAAATTCGTATCTGAGTTGGGATCACTTGATGAATGCCGTTTGAACCTGGACCGAATCATCAACCGATTTGTGGACCAGAATATGGAAGCCGTCGACACCGAAGGAGCAAAACTGGGTTTTTTAAAACCATTCATTTTGAATTGCTTCCAGATATTTTCCGGGAATGGGTCGGACCAAAAGGAAGCTGAAAAACAGTTGCGAAGTTTTGAATCCCAGATTAATATCGGTGAATTGAATGGGAAGGATATACTGACTATCCAAAAGACATTAACCAATTTAAAAAAATGGCTTGAACCGTTCGCTCAAAACAATAACATCCTTATAATGGAGGACTTTTTCCAAAGGCTACGGGTATTGATAACGGATATTTTAATCAAAATGCATGGCACCCGATTGAAATCCCATCATATGGATATTCACCACTTAAAATGGCTGTTGGTAGAGATGGTTTCTAAGATCCATGATTATAAAGAGCAACTACAAACGGTTATTCCACGGATGCGCGACATGGGTATCAATAATTGTTATGTTTATTTATATAAAAAACCGGTCATTTATCGAAGAGACGACATCTGGGAGAATCCCCCAATAGTCAATTTGGCCATGGCATATAATGATGAAAATTGGGAGTTACCAAAGGGCTTTTACCAGATACCGTGGGAAAAAATTCTTAATAATGAGTGGCTACCCCGGAATAAAAGGTACACGATGATGTTTTACCCTCTTTTCGTCGAAGAGGAGCATTTAGGATTGATTCTCTTACAATTCAATATACCCAATAACTATATGTTTGAACCCGTGGTCGTAGAAATGAGTTGCGCTTTGAAACTTTCCCTGTTGTTTCATGAACGCGAACAGATTGACAACCGCCTGCAGGAAGTGGTCAAAGAGTTAGAAGAGTATAATCAAAAACTCAACAACATTTCACAGACGGATGAACTGACCGGCCTATACAACCGGAGGGGCTTTCTCAATCTGGCCAATCAAAGTTTAAACCTGGCCCGAAAACGAAAGAAAAACGGGTTAGTGTTCTTTGCTGATATGGACGGTCTTAAAAAAATCAACGACCAATATGGCCATGATGAAGGCGATGATGCAATTAAAGCAATGGGGAGAATTCTTGTAAAAACCTTTAGAGCCGCGGATATCGTATCACGGATTGGAGGCGATGAATTTACTATTTTTACAGTTGATTCGGATATAGAACTGTTACCGATAATTAAAGAACGATTGCAACAAAATACAACGGAATTCAATCATGAATCCGGAAAACCTTATAAATTATCGATTACTATTGGGGCTGTATCATTTCAAAGCAATGAAGACGTAACAATCGAAAAATTAATTAGCCAGGCCGATAACATACTTTATGAAGAGAAAAAACGTAAAAAAGAAAAATAAGTTGACATACTGTTGTCAGGTATACTTTGATAACATAAAATCAAAAATATAGTGGAGGTCTTCAATGTATTTGATGATTTCGAGGGGGTTCTGCCATGAGTGACCAAAAATTCGACTACAAAAAGGAATATAAAGACCTATACCTGCCGAAAGCAAAACCAATGTTAATCAAAGTCCCATCCATCAATTTTATTATGGTGGACGGAATTGGCGATCCAAATAACAATCCGAGCTTCGAAAAAGCGGTCGAACTCCTTTACGGACTGTCATTTACCATTAAGATGAGCAAAATGAAAGGCAACCAGCCTGAAGGGTATTTCGATTATGTGGTTCCACCGCTTGAGGGTTTATGGTGGATTGACGGTGGCGTGTTTTCGTTTGAAGAAAGAAACAACTGGAAATGGACGGTTATGATCCGCCAGCCGGAGTTTGTGAGTGAAGGGGTCTATAAATGGGCTTGTAATGAATTGGAAAGAAAAAAGCCGGAATTGGAGACTGAAAGGGCCAGGTTTGAAGCCTTTGAAGAAGGTTTGTGCGTTCAGATGATGCACGTTGGTCCTTATTCTACTGAGCCGGAAACGATGAAAGAAATTAATGATTTCCTTAGACAAAACCGGTTAAGTGATAGGCTTGGTAGTGGCGGCAAGCACCACGAAATTTATCTTTCCGACCCTAAGAAGAGTAACCCTGAAACCATGAAAACCGTACTTAGGCATCCGGTGGCCAGTTAAGAACATAATGTAGTCTTGTAAAAAATTGCTTTTAATACAATTTCCTGATTGTATAAGTTCCGACCTAAAGGAATAGGTGATATTTTTGAAAAAATTATTTATACTTGTTCTTTGTTTGATATTTTGCTTTTTTTTAATTCAAGTTTTTCGAGGACTTGCTCCAACAAAAATAGAGGATGAACCGCAGCATTTATTTTCAAAGCCTAAAATACTCGCTTTTTATGAAGAAGGTTGGGGCGGTATTTATGCTGGGTCTTGGTCAAGGTTAGAGGAAGTTAGGGGTAAAATTGATCTGGTAAGCCCGGTCTGGCTTGGGCTAAAGGCTGACGGTAAAGTGGCTTGGGACAAAACGGACACCGAAGCCCTTAGTTTTTTTCACCAAGATGGACTGGATTTTTTTGTCTTGGTAACAGCTGGTTCCGGACGAAACGGTTCATCAATCCTCGCGAGCGGTATTTACCGTAAAAATGCCCTTGACTCCGTCGTAACATATATAAAAACAGTGAACGCCAACGGCGTTTGTCTTGATTTTGAATATCTCAATCCCGTTTTAAAGGAAGAATTTACACAATTTATCAAAGAATTAAAAGGAGTATTAGCGGGGAAAAAGCTTTTTGTAACGGTTTTTCCTTATGTGGATTGGGACGAACCCACTAAAGATGTTTATGATCATCAACGATTGGGAGATATATGTGACGGCGTAATTGTCATGACTTATGATCAACATCGTCCGAAAGATACACCGGGACCGGTTGCCTCTAGAGATTGGGTAAATGAAAACTTAGCATATTTCCTGACCCAAATTGACGCGCGTAAGCTATGGTTGGGGATTGCGGATTATGGTTACCGATGGCAAACTGAAAAAAAGATAGCGACAGCTTTACCGGCTTGGTATTGTCGGGAGAAAGCAATTAAAATGGATATTGCCAATACTTATAATCCTAAGTTGGGGAATGATTTTTTACAATACACCGAAAACGGCAATACGTATACTATTTGGTGGGAAGGCCCTTGTGGAATGCAGGAGAAGTTGGCGCTGGCGGCCAAGAATAATTTGGCTGGGGTGGCCTTGTGGCGTTTGGGTTATGAGGAAAATGGGTTTTGGGAGTAACTATTTATAAATGACCAGTTTTAATACCCTTCTATTTGGCTGTTGAAAATAGATATTACTCAAATCTTTAAAAAGAATATTTAAGGATTTTAGTGGTAATAGTAAATTTAGGATATTTTATCTTTAGGAGGAGTAAGCAATTAAAGAACCATTTGGAAGGGGTATTGTTGCTGGAGCTATTGGTCTCATAGCAGTTAATATTACCGAGTTAATACTAAAATTATTAAAAATCAGTATGACAACACTTTGGGAAGCGGGTGGAATGGTATTTTTATCGGAGAAAGTAATAAAGTCGCCGTTGGGAATAGTTATTGGAATTATGTCTCATGTCTTTGTCGGATTAGTTGTTGGAGTAATTATAGCTTATTATATTGAAACTACTGGAGTAAAGATGGCTATTGGGAAAGGTGTATTTGTTTCCGTCATTGTTTTATACTTAATCTTAGGTGTACTTTTTCCTATGAGGCATTTAGCTCGGGAAATGCAAGATAGTCCAAGCGATGTTCTGTCCGCATTCATTGATCATATAGTATTTGGTGGAATAACCGGTTATATTGTATCTTATTTTCAAAAAAAGAACCAAATTCGAAGCGGCCCATAATGATTAATTGTTTATATAAAAAGGTTTTACTAGAAAGACAGGGTTATTAATCCCCTGTCTTTCTTTTTCGCTAGGGCGTATATTTTTTGGAATTCAGGAATTGGCTCCACCAAAAGATGATTTTCCAAATCATCAAAAATAGTTAGGGGTTCCTGAAAAACTCACAAGCCCTTATAAATACAGGTAAAACGCCATGAAATCGGCAGGACAAATGCAAGGAAAACGCGAATAAATCAATAAAATCCTTGCATTTGGAGATGGAAATGTAT
>JAEYRN010000038.1 GCA_023435565.1 Bacillota bacterium | reverse complement strand
TTTATACTTCATCTTAAGAGTCCTCCATTTTTAGGGATTGAATGCTTTGCTAGCCATTCTCTACCCAGCATACATGGAGCGACTCTTTTTTTCAATTTCGATTTTACTTTATTACAGGAATGCTGTGTCTCTGTGGCTAATCAGTAGATTTTTCCAAACATTCTTTTCTGGTAACTTCTTCGCTAATATCTCCCAGATTACCTTCTATATATGTCGCATTAATTTCTTGGATAAGCGTGGATTATTGCGATATATTTCCCTTGATTCATATATTGAAAAAAGTCCAATAATTTAGCCTTTCAAATGGGTATTTGGGATGTAAATGTTTTACTCAAAACATTTTCAACATATAGTGAACAGATTTGTTGGGCGTATATTGCACAAATTCCGGTAAAAAATATCTCCGGTGATAAAAATGATTCAACTTCAACAGCCCAAGGGCTGGTACGATAACGAAGATAAGGAACTGCTCCAGACTCCCTGTCCCCCAACCCCCGACTTTACCACTCAAGATCCTTGGCGGATCTTAAGAATTCAAGGTGAAATGGTAGAGGGTTTCGACGCTCTCTCCAAAATCGGGCCGGCGGCGGCCATCTTCGGATCAGCCAGATTTAACGAGTCAAACCCCTTTTATCAGGCTACCGAAGCCATTGCCGAACAACTGGTAGCCGCCGGGCTGGCGGTTATCTCCGGCGGTGGCCCGGGAATTATGGAAGCGGCCAACAAAGGAGCATATCAAGTTAACGGTGTTTCCGTAGGCTGCGGCATTCAATTACCGCGAGAGCCTTTTCCTAACCAATACCAAACAATAGCCTTAAAATTTCGCTACTTTTTCGTCCGTAAACTGATGTTCATTAAGTATGCCATCGCCTTTATCATCATGCCCGGCGGGTTCGGCACCTTGGATGAACTTTTTGAAGCCTTGACTTTGGTCCAAACCGAAAAAATCGACCATTTCCCAGTGGTATTGTATGGTTCCAACTATTGGACCGGACTGGTCGATTGGATGCGGGAGCGGATGGTCGAAGTGGGTACTATTGACCAAAACGACTTGAAACTTTTTCAGTTAGCCGATAGCCCGGCGGAAGCAGCCCAAATTGTAATTAACAGCTCACGAGAGCACGGATATCTCAATAAACCATGTTAAGGTCAGTAGTCACGCCTACATATTTTATCAATCTTGATTACCAGACATCCGCGTAACGCGGTACGTTTAACGCATAACAAAACTAATTTTCATAACTTGCAGGGATTCTCAGGATCACCTCGAAACAGTCAATATCGAGGTGATCAATGTGAAAACCCAACTAGAACCGGGGAAAATCGTCCAACTGTTTGACCGTTTAATAATCTACCGCTCAATCAAACAGAACCCGGTAATCGACGAATTACTACAAATTATTGGTAATGAGCCATTTAACCCCTCCCTCTTCGGTTGGCTTGGTTCAATCCTGGAAAAGTATCCGAAAAGTCTAAATGCTTGGGCCTCATTTTTGTGGGACCTTATTGAAAACGACGAAAACTATTTCGCTCTAAGGTGTGAAGTGGGTGAATATCAAAAAATACCGGCCAATATTATCTATGCCGTTCAACAAGACCTGAAAATATTGGCTGCCTTATTACACTGGGAACCTTTTTCCGGGTTTCCGATTCGTATGGAACCCGGTTTGGAGGTTAGTCTCAACCCCGGCTTCGACGGATTATACCAAAACAATGTTGATTCTTGTCTTCAATGGTTGGCTCAATTTTACGATAACCGCGGCGCTGGTGCTTTCGGCAAGTATTCTTCTTTTGTCTGGATCTCCGCCGATCACCAGTTTAAACCGATTTCCAATCCGGACCCAATTACATTCCAGGACTTAATTGGTTATCAATATCAACAAAACACTTTAATTCAAAACACTCTCCAATTTCTAAAAGGGTTGCCTGCCAATAATGTTTTACTTTATGGCGATCGAGGGACCGGAAAATCCTCTTCCATTAAAGCTCTGAACAACCGCTTTGCCGGAGAAGGATTACGTCTGGTTGAAGTAAGTAAAGAAGATTTAAGTGATTTCACGGTAATAATTGAAATGTTACGAGGACGTGGGCTAAAATTTATTTTATATGTGGATGACCTCTCTTTTGAAGCCGGAGAAACTCAATATAAACATTTAAAAGCGGTTTTAGAAGGCGGATTAGAAACACGCCCTACCAATGTATTGATCTATGCCACTTCCAACCGAAGACATCTGATCAAGGAGACCTTCGCTGACCGCGAAGAAGAACTCCACGGTAACGATGTAGTCCAGGAGAAACTTTCCCTCTCCGATCGGTTTGGAATTACTTTGACTTACTCAACACCGGACCAAGAGGAGTATTTGTCGATTATCAAACAATTATGCGAGCAAAGAGGCATTAACCTTTCCCTGAAAGAAATAGAGGCCCGGGCTATCCAATGGGAACGCCAGCAAAACGGGCGATCCGGCCGGACCGCCAAACAATTTGTCGACCAACTGGAAGGAGAGTTGGGTCTGGCTAA
The DNA here is from genome assembly GCA_023435565.1 of Bacillota bacterium. Classification (GTDB taxonomy): domain Bacteria; phylum Bacillota; class UBA4882; order UBA8346; family UBA8346; genus JAAYHS01. Next base: position 37,936 of record JAEYRN010000038.1, on the reverse strand, counting down.
TTTAAACAGTTGAAAGCAAGATATAAATAAAAGGGTTTTATTTATATCTTGCCACAGGGAACTTATCCATAAAACCAACGTTATTATTATAGTAACACTTTTTATTTAGTATAAAATATCTGAATGTATCGTATCCAAAAATAAAATTCTACGGTTTCAAATTATTATTTTTATATAATTTGGAATATATTTTAGGCTCGTTCGGTTAATCTCACCTAAGACCGGATAGCAAAGTTTTATAAAGCTTGACCTTAATTTCCCCTTTTGGGATAATAAAAGTTAATACAATAAAGGAGGGATGTCTATCTCGACCACAAAAAAAACAAGAAATAATGGAGGTTATCAAATGCAAAAAAAATTGATGCTAGTATCAGTTGTAGCGTTAGTCGTCTTACTTAGCTTCAGCACCTTTACTCTAGGTTGTCCCGCTCCGGAACTAACTTCGGTAAATCCAAATACGGGGCTAAACAATGAGTCGGTAAACATAGTAATTACAGGCGCCAAGTTTCATAAATCCGCCTATGTTAAACTCACCAAATCAGGGGAAACCGATATTATAGCCACCAATTTGAATATCACCAAAACCGAAATATCTTGTACCCTTGATTTAACGGGCAAAGCTGCCGGGGAATGGGATTTGGTAGTAGGTAACGTCGGTTCGATGAGTAAGAAAGAAAAACCGGCCGCCAATACCGAAACCTTCACTATTAAAGGTGCTATCACAGTTAAAAAACCGGAACCTAAACCTGAACCCAAACCGGAAGTGAAGCCGGAAGTTAAAACGGAGGAGAAACCACCGGTTGATCCGAATAAAGATCTAAAAGCTATTTATTTTGATTTTGATAAATCAAATGTTAGAAACGACCAAATCGCCTTCTTGGATTTAAATGTAAAAATACTTAAAGATAACACTAAACTCAAGATCGTTTTAGGCGGTCACGCCGATGATCGAGGTTCGGTCGAATATAATATGGAGCTCTCTTCCCAAAGGGCCGAGTCTGTCAAGAAATATTTAATGGAAAAAGGCATCGCCGCCAACCGGATCATCGTATATGCTTACGGTGAAGATTATCCGGAAGTAGAAGGGCAAAATGAATCGGCTTGGGTTTATAACCGGCGAGTTGATATTTCCCTTTGGGAATACGTTCCTGCTAAAGAAGAAGCTTTGAAGTAAGAACTCAGATTAAAAACCCGGATGTTAAGTCCGGGTTTTTTTGTTATAATAAATTCAATCAATTATAACTAAGGGTGATTTCAATGCTTTATTTTATCAAGTTTATCTATAGCGCTTTTCTGTTACCGCCTGGAATTTTTATTCTGGGATTTACTCTATTATCGATTAAACTCTATAAAAAGCAACGTCGTGTTGCTCTATGTTTTATTGGTTTAACATTTCTATTATATCTATCCTCCATATCTTTAATAAGTAATTTATTAATCCGGCCCTTGGAAAATAAATACCGGCCGCCTGTTGAAATCAACGGAGATGTTCTAGTTATGCTGGGTGGCGGAGCAACACTCGATACCCCAAACTTAAGCGGCAAAGGACATTTATCTCCCATTGCGGCCAATCGTTTATTAACCTGTGTTCAAGTTTACCATCGGCTTCATCTCCCAATCATTATATCCGGCGGCCAAGTTTATAAGACTACCGGTTGTGAAGCGCAGATTGCCGCCAAAATATTATTTGATCTCGGAGTGCCAAATGATCAAATCTTTATTGAAGACAATAGTTTTAACACAACCGAGAACGCCTTAAATGTGAAGAAAATTCTTAGCCAACATCATTTCCGAAAGCCGATACTATTTACTTCAGCTTTTCATTTACCCAGGGCCGTCCAACAGTTCAAAAAAGCAGCTCTCGATGTAATACCGTATCCAACCGATTATCATACCAATGTGAAGTATCGGTTCAGTTTGCGCCAATTAGTCCCCTCAGCTGCTGCAATCAGTGAAGTGAGTTTGGCTTTAAAGGAATATATCGGGTTGTTAGCAGTTAAATGGTACTAATAACACTTGCTAATATGCAAATATAATGAATTTCTAAAATTGAATAAAACAATTATTGAAGAGGTGATGGCATGTTATCCGAAAAAAATAACATCCCGCAGTTTGAAGCGGTACGGGACAGCGATGAGGAGATCTTCTGGACCGGTAAACCGGCGTTGATTCCGTTCATCCTTTCGGGAATCCCTTTTTTAATTATCGGACTAATCTGGGGCATATTGGACTTGAGTTTTATAGGTGTCTTTACCAAGAACTCAACCCCGAAGATGGATGGGATGTCCGTTTTTCTTACCGTCTTTTTCATCATTCACCTGTTTCCCTGTTGGGGTAGTATTCTGAATCTGCTCCGGCTTTACCTGGTCCACGGCAACACCTGTTACGCCTATACAAATAAACGATTGATGATGCGGAGTGGATTTTGGGGAACCGATTTTAAAGCGATTGATTACGATAAAATCGCGGACTTGACCGTAACCGTGAACCCAATCGAAAATATTTTCAGCGTTGGAACCGTTTCTGCTTTTACCGGCAACATGACTTCTAAAGGAATGCGGATCTATGACCGGTTTTTAGCAATTCGCAACCCCTATGATGTATTCAAGAAGATTAAAGAACTTTCCGTGGATGTTAAGACTGACTGGAATTATCCTAATGCTTTGAGGCCGGAGACGAATCCGGGGTATCGGACGAAGTATGAACCCAGCGGAAAAAGATAAGAATTTTGAACTATTTAATCGACAATACAAGAAAAAGTAAGGGCCTAAACTAAAACCCTTACTTTTTTTGTTTCTTGGTGTATTAATCCTTACCTAACCGACAAAATTTTTTCTAATACCGCAAACCTAAGTCCCATAAGTTTTCCAAGGTACTAATACGGTGATTTTTACGGATACCCAAAAAAATTTCTATTAAATATAATTAAGGCGAATATTAGTAGGGAGGTTGCAAGAATGAAAAAACCGATACTTATTTTTCTAACCATTGGCTTATTATCAGTTTTCGTTTTAAACGGCTGCGGAGGCGGAGGAGGTAATAATAATGGAACGACGTTTGAACTAGTTATACCAAATACATATACAGCTGCGGACTTTACTACTAAAAAAACTATTCCAGCTGGTAAACCTATAAAAGTCTATGCAATTAATGAAGAAAATTACGAAACTTGGGATGAGGGCGGAGAATTTAAAGCTGATCTACAATGCGCCGGAGTTACCAAATCAGGCGGTACCACTATTAACTGGCAAATTGACGATGAGTATATTGGGGAAAAATATTTAATTGGCGCCGCCATAATTTTAGATACAACTAATTACGGCGATTTTGAACTGGAAGAGCTTATGTCTCCAGATCTAGATCTTGATGGGAAAGATATAATAGTCAAAGGTACTGTGAATCAACAGGACGATAGTGATACAACAATTTTAACACCGGGCGGGCGCACTCTAACATTTGAATTTATAGATTTTCGGGAACCAGATTAAAAAATAAGTTGAAGCAATACCGATAATTGAGCAATTACTTAATACCCAATAACAAACAAATTCCTTTGAATGCCATAAACTCCAAACACAAAAAAATAACGCACTTTGTAAGAAATTATTTCTTTTAAAAGGAGATCGGTATCCATGAAAAAGTTTTCAATGTATTTATTCACCTTTTGTTTAGTATTGGCTGTTACTCTTTGTGGCTGCGGCGGAGGCGGCGGTGGTAAAAAAGATGCCGGACCCAGTTCAGGAGCTCTTTCAAATTGCACTTATGTTGGCCCGGGGGTAACCGCTACGATTATTGGCAATGCATTAACTTTGAATATTGATACGGATGATGAAGATGCGAGTGTACTAAAAGTTACTTTTCAAAAAGAAACCGGATCGGATTATGAAAACGTCTATCAAACCGACACTTTTTGGGAAGGCAATAAATACTTAAAATTTGTAATTGTTGATCGGGTAGCTATGGTAATACAACCTTACAAGACTGATGGCAGCTTATTAAATAATGCTTTTATGCTTTTTTGTCAAAAAACATATAATCAGAGTGAATACATAAATAAGACCTACAATCACTTTGTAATAGATCCAAACTATAAAGACATACGGTTCGGTTGTATGAAAATTGATACTGATTTTAAAGGTGAGGGAGTTAATTGGGAAGCAGATCCAAATTGGGGTCCTTCAAATTGGGGCCCATCTTCACCTAACAATGCAACCTTTATATATGGAACAACGGTCGGTGTTTTAGGAATGAAGGTAACCGAAGATGGAGGAGATATTCTGCACCATATTTTCCTTCCCCAAAGCTCGACTTCAAGCTACCAATCAATATATAACGGTACTTATCTCCTTTATATGAGTCATGCAGAGGATGAGGATAAGGATGGAGAAGATGATAAATTTATTTTCGAAATGACTCTTGAAAACGGTAAATGCACCGTTACATCGTTGGTTGATGTCAATAATGAATTTAATAGGACTGTAGTTCCATTCGTAGGACTTACTTCCGAAACCAATGCAGCAAATATCCGAGCTTTCCGTGATGCTATCCAAAATGCCTTGGGGACCGGAGGTAATGGTACATTTGTTTTTAATAACGATGGCTTTTTATCCATTGATCCGACCGGAAAGTTTATGGTTGCAACTTCTTATGACCCGAATGGTAACAAATATAGGTCCTATGCTTTTGGAATCAAAGTTGTGAAGAAATGATTTATTGAACGTTGAAAGATAATAGACAAGGTTTTAACTAACATATTAAATACGGTAGGTATTTAACCAGCTCTCTCAAAAGGCTGGTTTTATTAGTATTGGTTAAAGGTTCCTTTTTTTATAATTCCCTCCGGTTTCGCCAGTTCTAACATTCCCTCCCGCCAATTTTTCCAACAATTCGCGTCTATTCCGCACCTTGAGTTTTTCATAGATATTTATAATATAAGATTCAACTGTACGTGGACTGATTAGAAGCTGCGAGGCAATTTCGGCTATGGTCAAACGGCGGCAGAGAAGCCCGGCTACCTCCGCTTCCCGCTTGCTAAGTGTCTTACAACCGGCTTCAAGTTCGACTAAATGAAATTCATTAATATTTTGATTGGAGATTAAATTGAGATAGGAATAATAGTTTTCCAAGTGGGGCTGAATCGTTTCCAGCAGAAACGGTACTTTCCGATCTTTTTCATAGTTGTACTTGGAATCGGTTATGCAAAGGGTCAACGACGGATTGCCTCGAAAGTCGTGCAATATTATCCCGGTTCCGTATCGGATCCCCAAAGGGCGCAGAAAATCTTGATAATATTCGGTATCTTGGTGCAGTTTATAATCAGAGAAAGTCACTTTCTCTACAGCCAGATTCTCAAAAGCCGGAGCGATTTTATGATAATAATTGTTATGAGCGGCTACCCACTTCTCAGGAGTTCCAAGATGGTCACATAATTTTACCGGGCAGGTTTGGCCCATTTCAAACCAGGCTAATGAAGCGTCATAGGAGATAAGATTTTCGATTCGATTTAAAATCTTTGCTTTAAAATCTTGAACAGTCCGTTCCCCTCCCACTTCAACCAAAAAATCATTCATCTTCATCCAGGTAATTTTTCTGCTTGCAAACATTGGAATACCCCCGTTAACCTTAAGGGATAATATTTCAACTTATTTTCAAAATTAAAATGTTACATATATTATGACTTTTGTAATTTTATTAGATTTGACATTAGAGAATGGCAAATTCATTTAAATTGTATCAATCTTTTAGATAAATGTCAATTTAACGGCTTTTCTCGTACACCGACTCCTCAAATTCCTATAATTCTACCTATAACCGCAGCTTTAATTCTCCGATACCCGCAAACCCACACCCTATAACAGTATTCCACCATTTTTACGGTGATTTTTACGGATACCGAAAGAAATATTTTTTTGCTATATTTGAGGCGAATCATTAATTTAGAGGAGGTAAATTATCATGATAAAGTTTGCAATGTCTCTATTAATCCTGGGTTTAATATTGGCTATCACTCTTTGCGGTTGTGGCGGAGGCAACGGCGGAAACGGCAAACAAGACGGTCCGAAGGTCGGCCTGAACGGGGTATACTACATGGCCGAGCTTAATATCAATAGTGGCGGCGAAAGTTCATCAATTAGCGAAATCATCTTTGATGGAAATGGAAATTTTACTTTCGAGCAAATATACGGTGATAAAGATGGCGGAAATCAGAACCAGTCAGGTTCGGGAGCATATGAAGTAAAGGTAGACGGTAGTTGTACTTTTACGATAGACGGAGAGGTCACCGACGCCCGCTTAAGCTCCGACAGCCGGACTTTTGTAGCTGCTAGGATCAATTCGAAATCGGTTCATAACGTTAGTGTCGGTGTGAAAGCCGGGACCGGCGGCTTTTCGAAGGCCAGCCTAAACGGAGTATATTATATGTCCGGACTCAATATCAATAGTGGCGGCGAAAGTTCGGCAATCACCAAAATCACCTTTGACGGAAATAAAAATTTTACATATGAACAAATAAACAGTGAAAGTGCTGAGCCTCAGACAGGTTCGGGCACATATGAGGTAGATGCCGATGGTACTTTCACTATTACAGAAGGCGATAAGGTCACCGACGGCCGGTTAAGCACCGACAGCCGGACTTTTGTAGCCGCCAGGACCAATTCGACATCAGTTCATAACGTTAGTGTCGGTGTGAAACACTAAGGCAGTCCCTAAAACGTTTCGCGTTTTAACGGATATTCATTCGGTCTTTACAGGCCTAGGAATAGTAGTAAGTTAAAACTTCAAGAGAAAGGGATTAATAAGTACACTTTAAAATAATACGAGGAGGACTTATTATGAAAAAAATGTTGCTTGCATTTTTCTTACTTGGATTATCTTTGATGTTAATCTTATCCGGTTGTGGAGGTGGTGGCGGCAAGAAGAATCCTCGGAGTTCATCGGACCCACCGCCAGCCCTATCGCCAGCAGCAGTTAATCTTATTCCAAATAGTGGATTTAATATGAATATTTTTGGTAATGGCGAGGATTATTTAGGCAATTGGATTTCTTGGCCTAGCGCTCCGGTAACCGAATTAGCCACCCTTGAATTGACTACAGAACCCGGTTTTGAGGGTAATTGTCTATATTTCCGGGCGAATAATTGTGGAAGCGAAGAATGGCATCAATCGTTTGGACCTTGGAGAAATTTAGGTTTTGGTAATCCTTATATTGTTCGGTTAAAGACCGGGAAAACATATTCCGTATCCTTAAAAGTCAAGTCTTCCAAACCGGGAAGGATTATGATAAAACTTGAGGATCCGGTTACTTTTGAAAATTTAGGCGAGTATAGAATTTTAACTTCAACCGATGTTAAAACCTATACAAGTATTATAAGCACAATTAACGGAAGAGATGCTCAATTTTCCATTAAAATGGGCAATGCTGACGATTGTGAAAATGACGGGACCGAATTCTATTTTGATGAAATTCAACTATTGGAACATAGTTCCGAAGCAGATCATGGGTTTAATCTGATACCTAATTGCTATTTCGATAGTGATATTACCAGTCATGAGGAGTCTTATTGGGGTAATTGGGTTCCTTATTATCTTGCTCCGGTAACCGGCATACCAACACTTGAATTGGCTACAGAACCTGGTTTTGAGGGTAATTGTCTATATTTTCGGGCAAATGATTGTGGAAACGAAGCATGGCATTTAGGATTTGGACCTTGGGAAATATATCAACCTATTATTGTTCGGTTAAAACCCGGAAAAGCTTATTTTATTTCTATGAAAGTCAAGTCCAATAAGCCGGGGAAGTTTAAAGTTGAACTAGCCGATCCCGCTACTTTCAAGACTTATGGCAGTTATGAAATTTCTTCTTCAACTGAAGTTCAAAAATATACGACCTTTCTAACCTATGGAAACGACAAGAATGCCTATCTTGGCATCCAAATGGGTAACACAAACGGAAGTACTGTCAAAAATGATGGAGTGGAATTCTTCTTTGATGATATTGAATTTTTGGAACAATGATTTTGACCGAGAGATTTTAAGGATTTAAAAGATTAAACGGATTAGGGGCTAGCCTGAACTGTAGGTTGGCCTCTTGATCCAGCCCGGTAATTCGCTAATTCGGTCGCTTAGGGATCTGGATCCGTCCGGGCGGAAGCGTGAAGAAAACCTTATCCATCTTCCTTCAACAGCTTCTCCAAAATCTCCCGTTTTGACCTTACTCCTAGCTTCTCCTTGATATTCTCCACATAACTCTGGACCGTCCGTGGACTAAGCATCAGTTTCGCGGCTATGTCTGTCATTGAATACCGTTGGCACAATAACTCGGCGACTTCAGCCTCACGTTTACTGAGCAACCTGTTCTTTTCCTCAAGTTCCAACGGGTGAATCAGATTTGACTTTAACTCAGTAACCGTCCGCTTTAGACTATAAAGGTTTTCGAGATGGGGTATATTTACTTCCTGGGCCAGCCCAGCCACTAACCTTCCCCCATAACGGTTCTCTGCCTTCTTTAAAGCTTCCAGTTCCAGAGCTAATTCATTAGTCCGTTGATTTACCAATTCGTCAAGGCGGCTATAAAATAGGGCGTTTTCAATGGATATCGCCAACTGTGAAGATAAGATATTTAAGATTATTATCCGCTCTTCGGTAAAAGCGCCGTTAACCAAGTTATTTTCAAGATAAAGCAGTCCTTTTAATTCGCCTTGATTGACAACCGGCATACATAGAACTGATTTAGGCTGATTTCTTTCAATATAAGGGTCTCTCAAAAATTGTTCCGCTACTGAGGCATTTTCCAATACTACGCTTTCCCTAGTTCTAGTAACATAATTGACGATACTTTCCGGCAACTCATCATTACCCAGCGCAGGCTTTGCTAATAGAATATCGATTTTACGATTTTGAGCCCCGTCACCGGAAGCTTCGATATAGAGCCCATCCTCTCGTTTCAAGATTAAAAAGGCTCTGTTTGCGCCGGCATTTTCTAGAACCAATTCAATTAATTGCTTCAATAAGTTTTCTAAAACAATTTCCCCGGAAATAACTTGAGAGGCTTTTTTAATGGTTACCAAATCTAGTTTTTCTGTAAAAGCCATTCTAGAAATTGCGTTCTCATCGCTTGTCGGTTCAAATGAAGCCGGTATTTTCTTTCTTTCATCCTTAAGTAACAGGGGGTATTCCTTTTCTAATTGTCTTTCTTTAGCTACAGCCCCCCACCGGCGATAACAATCATAAGCGTCATGTAGATAAAATCGGGCCAGCCTTTCATTACCCCTGGAAAAATGAAATTTGGCGGCCAACTCATTTGATAAAGCTTCTTCTTGAAGATATTCATTTTCAGCTGCAAACTGAATGGCTTTTTCATAATAAGCAGTCGCTTTTTGGTCTTTCATTAAGACCCGCGCTTTTTCTGCTTTGACCAAGTAATACTGGTGTAAAAAATGTTGGGGCGCATAACGAGCCCATCTCTTAATTTTTCGTTGATTTGCAGCTAAACTATGTAATATTTTAAGGCGCCTGATGATAGGTATATCTTCATAAACCGCCAACATTGCCAATGAATCAATGAAGTAAACATGGTGCCAGCTCATGGCTCCCCGAATACTTTTAATATATTTCTTTGCCAAGCTCCCGTTTTCCATTGCCTTTCGATAATCACCAAATAAATAGCTTAGCGACAACTCACTCAAATATAAACCGCCAAGGGAGTTTAAATCCTTTTCTTTTAAATGGCGGGGCAGCATTAGATCCCGATCATATACTTTTCCTTTTAGGATACGGACATCCTCGCTCTCCCCCAATAAATTTAAGACAGACTGGTGTAATCTCAATTGCATATATAGAGATTCACGATACTTCGTTTTGAGTATTGCTTCATCGTACATCGCAATTTCTGTTTCTAGCAGGACCAAATTTTTACCGGAAAAAAAAGAGTGATAGCAATACTCGAATGCTCCAATACAGGCATACTTAAGATTTCCAGTGTCTATCCCCTGTTGATATATTTGGAGAAAGAAAGGCAATACTTCCGTTAGCCGTTTTTTCCAAAAAGCGATAAACATATAAAAAGCGGCTAATGAATGCACCTCATTTTGGCTAGTTGGGAATTCCCCCTGATATTTCAAACTAAGTTCTCCAAAACGATAACCTAAATCAATCTCGCCAATGGAACATAAGACCAGGCCCAATCCAACATAAATCGTATTTGAAATTACGGAGTTGCCAAACTTAAGATATAAGTCAATCCCTTTTAATATAACCAAGACTAAGAAATTCGGGTCCCAGAAATATGCCGGAAAGATTATGGAGTTAATTAAACGGTCTGCAGCCAAGGCATATGGATCGGACATTTGGGCCATATTGATCAATTCTTCCGGCTGCTTCCCAACTATCTTAATTTTAATCTTTGCCAGCGCAATTAAAACATCAAACCAACCGGGTTTTTTGGGAAAATCGAGTCCGACCATTTTAAAGGCGATCCGACCCGTCGCCATAGCCTCCTTCAACATGAATTGGGCTGAGTAGGAAGCAATCTTTACTTCGTAAGCCCGGATTTTATCCAATATTTCTTTACTTTGATTGATAACAGCATCGGTATAATAGTCAACCGCAGCAAAATCACCGTTTAAATAGGCCGCTTCTCCTGCTTCTAGATGAAGAGCCAAGGTCAAGTCATATCGGTTCTCCCAACCCCAATCTTTAACTAAACTGAGTCCGGACTTTGAGTAATGATAGGCTGCCTCATAAGCGATTGCTTGCTTGGATTTTCTGCCGACCAATAACTCAAGCTGAGCCAAGCTTTCTTTTTCGTCAATAATATCAATCAAAGTAATTCCTAAGTTAAATTGATTGACGATATCCAACAGTCTGTCCTCATTTTGTCGCCAATCGATATGCGATAACATTAACCGGCCGATGGTCAGATGGACTTTGGGGCGTTCCCCTTCGGCAATAAGAGAATAAGCAGCCTGTTGAATCCGGTCATGAATAAAAGTGAAACAGATTTGGCTGATCTTAAATTGATCATCGAGATAATGATCGTATGCAAGGATCCCTTCTTGTATGGATTCCTGAAGTTCACAATAAGTTTGATCCAGTGATTTTCCTAGAATGATGGATAGAGTTTTTAGGTCAAATCTATTTCCAATACAAGACGCCATTTTAAGAACTTCTTGTGTCTCCGGAGCAAGATTTCGAAGTCTGTCCGTAATAAGGTCAACTACATTATCGGTTATACCGGCAATTTTAATGCCTGATAAATCCCATTGCCACCCGCAACGGTCATAATTAAAGCTAATTAGTTTTTCTCGGTATAGCGCATATAGGAATTGATTGAGGAAAAAGGGGTTCCCCTCGGTTTTTTGAATACATAATTCCACCAGTTCACTTACTTCATCTAGCCTATGTTTGAAGGATTCCTCAAGTAGTTGATTGATACTGTCTATACTAAGCCGATTTAGCCGAATTGTATTCACTGGAGTGTTTTCATTTTGCAGTGTTTTTAAAGTAAACACCAACGGATGAGTTTCATTTACTTCGTTATCACGGTAAGCGCCGATTAAGAGGATATATTTTATATCAACATCACTCATCAGCGCTTCTAAAAGCTTCAGGGATGATAAATCCGCCCATTGCAAGTCATCTAAAAATATTACCAGAGGGTGCTCCAGAGCGCAAAAGACCCGGACAAATTTTTGAAACACCATATTAAAACGATTTTTCGTTTCTTCAGGGGGTAATTCAATCAAAGCCGGTTGTTCACCGATGATTAGCCGAATTTCCGGTATGATGTCGCTGACCACCCGACCATTTTGTCCCAATGCATAGGTAAGTTTCCGCTTCCAAGCATCGATCTCAGTTTCACTCAGTGTTAATATCTGTCTTATTAATTCTTTAAATGCTTGTATCAATGCTGAATATGGGATGTTATGTTGAAACTGATCATATTTTCCGGTTATAAAATAACCATTCTTCTGGATAATCGGTTTACGGATTTCATAAATTAGGGATGATTTTCCAATCCCAGTATAACCGGAAACCATTAGTAGTTCCTTACCGCCTTGGTTTATCCTTTCAAATGCCGAAAACATTAATTCAAGTTGTTCTTCACGTCCATATAATTTTTGGGAAATTTTAAATTTATCGGTAATATCATCGGTGCCAAGCCTAAACGCTTCAATCTTGCCGCTTTTTTGCAACTGATCGAAGCACCTATTTAGGTCCTTGAGCAACCCCACTGCACTCTGATAACGGTCTTCGGCAGCTTTTTCCATTAGTTTCATCAGAATATCCGAAACAACTGGGGGAATATCCGGTTTGATTTCAGAGGGAGGTACCGGTCTTACGGCAAGGTGGCAATGGATTAATTCAAGAGTGTCCTGTGCATCAAAAGGTAGACATCCCAACAATACTTTATATAATGTTATTCCCAACGAATAAAAATCAGTACGATAGTCAACCTGGCGATAGGTTCGGCCAGTCTGTTCCGGGGAGATATACTCAAGAGCTTTTCCAGTCGACCCCATGGGCGAAACAGTTTGTTCAAATGAGCCTGACCCGGTTGACCGATGATTGGCAAATATAATAGTTTTGGTCTCCGGATTGATTAAAACATTGCCGGGATTTATTCCATAATGGATTATGTTGGAGCGATGCAGCTCATGTAAATTTTCGGTTATTTTGATTGCAATTATTAAAAAGTCTGTTAATCCAAATCTTTTAGAACCGATTAACTGCTCCAGAGAAACACCGTTGAAGCTTTCGTTATTCTCGGTTTGAATCATAATTCCTCCGATGATACCAGTAAAGTTTAATAAAAGAGTTTAGTAAAAACTCACCTTTATATTAATGTTATAGTTAAAATTGTAATATATTTTATATTACCAAAAACCCTTATTAATTGCAATTTATACAAAAGAAGCCGTTGTAATAGTAAGTGAGCGGTTGCTAAAGACGGCTCCGAGCTTCTCCTTGATATTCCAAGATTAAAATCGTATAGTTTCAATCAAAAAAATCGGTCTATTGGACCGATTTTAATAAATTAAAATATGGGGGGAAAGATTTAGATGTTTTTTCTATCCTTTCCCCAACATTAATGAAGGTAAAAAAGTCGCAATCTGTGGAAAAATCAACAGTAATAGAAAACAAATGGTCAGGGCGGCCAAAAAAGGCCAAATCCCTTTAAATATAGTCTCCAATGGGATATCCTTGGCTACCCCTTTGATGATATAAACATTCATCCCAACCGGAGGTGTAATTACCCCCATAGCTACCACCAAGACTGTTATCACTCCGAACCAGATAGGGTCGTAACCTAAAACCTCAACGACCACCGGATAAAAGATTGGTATGGTCAACAGGACAAGAGCCAATGCGTCAATAAAACATCCCAGAATAAAATAGATTACCATGATAATAGTCACAACCACAAATGGGGGAAATGTCAAAGAGCCGGCCCAAGATGCCATTGCAAAAGGTAGACGGCTAATGGCAATGAACCTGCTGAAAATAACCGCTCCGGCAACCAGCAACATGATCATTGCCGATGTTCTGGTGGTATCGGCCAGTGATTTAAAAAAATTGTCCCAATTCATTCTCTTCTCAATCAAGGCGATAACCAGAACTCCAGCGGCTCCGATAGCTCCGGCTTCGGTCGGGGTAAACCAACCGGCAAAAAGGCCGCTCAATGAAATTGTAAAAATAATTAAAACTTCAATCAATCCCCCACGTAATGCGGAAATCCTCTCACGCCAGGATGATTTTTCACTCGGAGGCCCCAGTTCGGGATGGCGGACGGTTAAATAATAGATGGTTATCATATAAAGCGCCATTAACAATAATCCCGGTAAAATCCCGGCCAAAAAAAGCCGGCCGATGGATTGTTCGGTGGCAATTCCATATACGATAAAAATTACACTAGGTGGGATTAAGATTCCCAGAGCTCCTCCGGCCGCAACGCATGCGGTGGAGAGTGAATCGTTGTACCGGTATTTCCGCATCTCCGGTAAAGCAATCGCTCCAATGGTGGCTGCGGTTGCGGTATTGGAACCGCAGATCGCCCCAAACAATGCGCAAGTTCCTTGGGTTGCGATGGCCAGACCTCCCGGAAGATGCCCCATTAGTTTATAAGCAAAATCATAAAGACTGGAACCGATACCGGAATAATAAGCGAGAAATCCCATCCAGACAAACATCGGAATCACACTTAAGGTATACGATGAGAAGGTGGAATAAATCTCCGATACAACCATTCGATAAGCAGCATTCGGAGAAGTTATAACTGCAAACCCGGCAGCCCCCACCAGTCCCATCGCGACAGCGATTGGCACCCGTAAGCTTAGTAAAATAAAGAAGGCAATAAGAGCGATAATTCCAACGGTTATAGGAGTCATGCCTCGACCACGCTTTTTATATATTTGACCGATTTACCTAACCCAACTAAGGCCAGTGCTAAAAATCCCAATGCTACAAGGTATATAAAGGGGTAAATCGGAATTTCCGTTGTGGGAGAAACCTGTCCGGTTGATTGGATACTGCCCGCATATCTTACCAACTGCCAAGTTATCAAGGCTACAAAACAAAATGAAACGACCTCCGCTGCAAATACCATAACATCCCTAATCCCATGGGGCAGTTTATTTGTAATCAAATCCACCGTGATATGGCTCTCCATTATGGCGCAGTAGGCCAGAGAAAATCCAACGATTAACGCTGTCGAAAATCCGACGTACTCATACGTTCCCAAAAAAGGACGACTAAAGATGGTACGCATTATTACGTTAGCGACTACCAAAAACACGGTCCCGGCTATGCAAAGTCCCGCAACCTTATCCAGAAACCGGCAGGACTTGACGATTAGGTTGTCAAACTTTTCCAAAATCATCACTCCCTATTAGTTTTCACCATAGACCTTATTGTACTTGTCAGCCAGTTCTTTAACAGTATTAAGAATTTCCTCTCCTTTAAGTCCCATACCATTCATCTTCTCAACAAATTCATTTTGAATGGATGATACCTTGCTGATCCAACGCTGGGTTTCAGTTTCGGAGAGTTCAATCTTTTTCATTCCCTTTTCATTCACTGCCCAATTCAGCGCCGTATCGTTCTGATTATCCCAAAGCCCTAAAGCCACTTCCTCAAAGACGCGCTCATTAGCTTTGGTTATCGCTTTCTGAAGTTTTGGAGAAAGTGAATTCCAAGTGTCCAAATTAATGGTCATAAAAAATAAAGTATTATATAGGAAAGGGGTTAAAGTTGTATAATTGGTTACCTCTGCATGTCTCCATCCCTGCAGAACTTCTGATGGGGAAAGATTACCCTTAACAACACCCCTTGAGAGGGCTTCATATGTTTCAGGCTGTGCCATGGCAACCGGGACCGCTCCTAAAGTCTGGAGAGTCTTAGCGCTCAACCCAGTGGCTCTAATCTCCACCCCTTTAATTTCTTCAAGGCTACGAATCGGTACCTTGGTCAACAAATGGCCCGGTCCGGTGGTGAAAACCATCAAAAGGTGGGTATCCTTTACTTCTTGCGGATCTAACTTTTTAATCCCTTCCCAAGCGACTTTCCCCGATACCTTAGAATTTTCGTAGGTAATACCGGGAAGTTCAAAAACTTCCAATACTGGAAAACGGCCCCGGGTGTACGAAAAACAAGAGATCCCAATGTCGGCGATGCCTGAAACAACGCCGCTGTACATATCCGATGCTTTAACCAAAGTCTCTCCGGGATAGCTGGTAACCTCAACCTGACCTTCTGTTCCTTCATGAACAGCCTCAATCCATTTCGGCACCAATACTTTTTCCACCGGATGGGTGGCGGGAAAGAAATGGGCTAGATTTAACTTAACAGTTGTAGGCTTTTTAGGAGATAGTAATACCACAGAGATAATAATACCGGCTACTAAAAGTAGAATAACTGGAATAAAAATTTTCTTTTGCATCAACACAAAACCTCCTTTGCTTAGTTAAATACACCAAATAAAAAAACGCTCCGGCAGGAGCGCTGATTTTTAACCATGCAATATAAAACAGCATAGCTTGGAGGATTCCTACCATTCTACCAGCATAACACCTATAAATAACCTACCGAAAAACCACCCTATTACCGCTAAAGAATTAAAATGATCAATTCCTTTATCATAAAAATTTTACTATAAAATTTATTGTTTTGTCAATCTTAAGCTATTTCACTTTAAATCCGGCTTTAATCAAACTATCACGCAGTGCGGTATTAGTTAGATTCTCTGCTACTTCTTTTACCGGCGCATCTCGTTTAACCGGTTTTTTATTAGCGCTGCTCAGTGTTTGCTTCGGAGGAACTTCACCACTGGTTTCTTTTTTCATTGACAATGCAATCCGTTTTCTTACCGGATCGACCTCGACCACCCTTACCTCAACAATATCTCCAACCGCGACAACATCCGTCGGGTCTTTCACAAATTTATCACTTAGCTGCGATACATGGACCAATCCGTCCTGCTTGACACCGATATCCACAAACGCACCAAAGTCAACCACATTCCGGACTGTTCCGGTTAACATCATACCCGGCTTTAAGTCTTCCATCTTTAATACGTCATTTCTAAAGATCGGTTTGGGCATGTCCTCACGGGGGTCGCGTCCCGGCTTGCTGATGGCTTCAATAATGTCTTTTAAGGTTGGTTTACCGATCCCAAGCTCATCAGCAGTTTTATCAATATTAACCTGTTGTAGTTGGAGCTTGATCTCAGCTAGTTTTTCCTTAAGTAAAATGTCCTCGGTTTTAAAACCTAGTTTAGCAAGTAACTGCCTGGCAGCTTCATAAGATTCCGGGTGGACCCAGGTGGTATCAAGCGGTTCCTCTCCATCGGCGATCTTCAAAAAACCGGCTGCTTGGACATAAGCCTGATCCCCTAAACGCTTTACTTTCAAAAGTTGTTTTCTGCTTTTAAATTTGCCGTTCTCATCCCTAAAGGCCACGATGTTTTTGGCGACTGCCGGTTGAAGTCCGGCCACATACTGGAGTAAGGACGGCGAGGCTGTATTAAGGTCAACACCGACATAGTTGACACAAGATTCAACTACACCACCCAAAGTGTCTGAAAGTTGCTTTTGGTTCACATCATGTTGATAAAGCCCTACTCCGATTGATTTCGGGTCGATTTTTACCAACTCCGCCAGAGGATCTTGAATCCGGCGGGCAATCGATACCGCGCCTCTCATCGAGACATCCAAATCCGGAAACTCTTCTTTAGCCAGTTTGGAAGCGGAATAAACCGAAGCGCCCGCCTCACTGACGATACAATAGGAAGTCTTTTCTACTCCGAGTAAGTGAATCAGCTCAGCTACCAAAGTCTCCGACTCCCTAGAAGCCGTACCGTTACCAATCGTAATCAGATTAACCTGATGTTTTTGAACCATCTTACCTAAGATCGCTAGAGTTTCATCCCATTTGTTGACCGGCGGATGGGGATAAATTGTTGCAGTATCCAAGAGTTTTCCGGTTTCATCCACTACCGCCACTTTACATCCGGTCCGGTAACCGGGATCGACTCCCATTACCCGTAAATCTTTCACCGGCGCTTGCAAAATAAGGTTGCGCAAATTCAGCCCAAAAATTTTGATTGCGTGTTCTTCAGCGGTTTCTGTTAAGGCAGCCCGCAATTCTCTTTCCAACGAAGGAAAGAGCAACCTTTTGTAACCATCGGTAATTGCTTCCTCCAACTCGGAAGTGAAAATCGATTTTTTATTGGTAATGATCAAATAATTTAATTTTTGGAGTGATACTTCATGTTCAGCTTCAACGCTTACTTTTAAAGCTTCTTCCTTTTCCCCACGGTTCAAAGCCAAGATCCGGTGGGGTGGGATCTTCTTCAGCGGTTCCTTATATTCGGCATACATCCGGTATTCGTCTAATTCCGCTTCTTCAGCGTCTTTCTTCTTATTAGTCTTAACTTCTTTGGCTTCCGAAGCAATCACCGCTTGGTCCCACAAATATTCACGTAGTACTTTTCGGTAATCCGGATCATCCGATACTTTTTCGGCTATAATATCTCTGGCCCCGGCCAAGGCGTCCGCCACAGTTTCCACTCCTAAGTCAGGATTAATAAACGGAGCCACCAAACCGTCACACGAGCCGGACTCGGTCGCTTGATTCCAAATCAAATCGGCCAAAGGTTCTAGACCTCGTTCTTTGGCAATCATTGCTCGGGTCCGTTTCTTCTGTTTATATGGCCGGTATAGGTCTTCAACTTCTTGCAGTTTGGTAGCTTCAGTAATTGCCTGGGCTAATTCCGGGGTTAATTTACCTTGCTCTTCAATGGATTTAAGCACTTCTGCCTTTCTGGCTTCTAAATTGCGTAAGTAGGTCAAACGCTCCTCAATATTTCGGATTTGTTCTTCGTCAAGTTCCCCGGTGACTTCTTTTCGATACCGGGCAATAAAGGGAATGGTATTTCCTTCATCCAATAAATTGACGGTATTCCCCACCTGTCGGGGGGATATAGCTAATTCAGCAGAAATAACTTTAATAATATCCATTTTTTGTCTCCTTTGAATCAGTGCGTAAACGTTGTTAATGATCCGCCAATAAATTATACCGGTAGAACAAAAAAAAGGCAATACCATCATTGCCTTCAAAATTATCTATTCTATTATCAAAGGGGCGTAGCCACTACTCCATATTAGAAAGAGCACCTCTTCCCACACTTCGCCTCCCAGCTTAGTCTCCAATTTCTATATTTTGTTTCCGCGGCTTTTCCGGAAGCCCCTCCTCGTTTGCATTGATTACCAGCATCGGTGACTCATTGATTTTGATGAATCCGGCTTTATGTGATTGTTCTTCTACCCAAGCGATTGTCTTCATACGTTCCTTAGCTTGTTTCATCTCCGCCAGCTGTTGCGACATCTTTTGATGTTCTGCTTTCAAGGAGTTCAATTCTTGGCTTTTGACTACTAAATGATAAACCCCTTCGAGCAATGGTAAAAAGAGAATTCTAAGACAAAGAAAAATGGCAAATCCCCAAGTTAAAAACGGCCAAATACTCCGCGGTTTAAAACGTAGCTTGGTTTTAACTTTTGTCTTGATAACTTTTACAGGCGCCTGCTCTAGCGAAGCCACCCTTGGCGGATCTTTTCGAAGATAAGCCTGATTATTCATTCTCAATCACCCTCATTATCATCCGCTCCGGCAATGCCTAAAGCGGTCCCGGGTATGATAATCACTACTTCATATCCTTTTGTCTTGGCGCGGTTATATAAAGTTGCCACCGTACTAGGAGTCAACTTCAGCTTCTTAGAAATATTTTCGGTACTTTCGCCCATCTCCTTTAAGACGACTACCTGGCGTTCCCGAAAACTTAAGTTTTCCACTCCCCGAATTTCCAGTTTCATTATATCACCGGTATTACAAATTTACTACAATTATTGTACATAATTTCTACATAATTTATAAAACTCCTTTTGAATAATTAATCCAACTTAAACGATTATCTAAATCATCTCGTTGTTAGTAGCCCTCTTAACCTTTTTGTCTAAAGAAGATATAGGTTATATTTATGATTTGCAATTATGAAAATAAAAAAGACCACTCTTAACGAGTGACCCTTCATAAATGTAATATTATGTTATTCAACAGATTAATCTATTGTCGCTGTCGTGTTAATCAACCTAGACCCACCGGCATAACAATTATTATAATATCCGCTATTAATCGGGCTTACCCGTACCGCTCCATATCCGGACGAAGCGTGAATAAAACGGCCATCACCCAGATAAATCCCGACATGATTTACGCTTTTCGAACCTAAGGTCTTAAAAAAAACCAAGTCCCCCGGTAGTAATGATTCTTTTAATGAAACTTCCATGCCGACTTTCATTTGCAAATCCGACTGATGGGGTAAATTAATCCCCATTTTGGCAAATACATGCATTGTGAAACCTGAGCAATCAAATCCCTTTAGTGATTGCCCCCCATAGACATATTTAATACCTAATAAACTATTGGCATAGGTAATCATTTCGTTTATATGATGAGTGGAGAACCGTTCTCTGGTAACAATCGACAATGGCGGTTTCAATTCAACAAACTCCTGATGAATCCATCCGGCTTGTCCATCGGGCAACCGGGCCTTATACCAGAGGTCGGACTGTTCCAAAACAGCAACCGGTATCCCCCGTTTTAAAACGCAAATAATTAACCCATCAAAACTCGGTTCGGCCCGGAAATTGACACCATTGCCAATGACAATTCCTGATTGCTGTGGAACCTCTCCATGAGCTACAGTCGTTAAAACTAAAAAGCAAATAAATAAAAAGATCCTGGTTTGCATCGGTATCCGGGACCCCCTTTCCATATCCCGTCAATCGGACGTAAAATTGGATCTCTAATCAATTCGTTAACTCGTTCGAAAACCCTTTATGAAATATTGGTGGATTATGGTTTTAAGAGAACCAAGTTTTACCTGCCCACCTTTTTGCTTTAAGTATTATAATTATTCCTCGACTAATCCAATTTAAGTCATATATTTGGAAAAATCTCGGCAACTTTCTAATTAAATATTTTCTTACTCCACCGCAAAAACTTTTTTTAGTGGAACATATAAATCCTTCAACACCTCTGAACCGGCAATCTCCTCCCCTTTAAAAACCTTGTAATTAAAAATTTCCCCGGATACAAAAGTATATATGTATATCTCCCGGTTCCAGGGATTTACGATCCAATACTCCCCGATTCCACCGACCATATATAAATTTAACTTCTTTAACATATCCTTATTGCGAGTAGTCTCCGAAAGCACCTCAACGACTAAGCTCGGGGTCCCTTTATAGCGCCCACGGTCATCTACTTTTTCAGGATCGCAAACCACTGCAATATCCGGTTGGACAATGTTTTCCATGTCATCATTAAATATAGGCACATCAAAGGGTGCCGTTACCGGTTTACACCTCTTACCTTCAGCCCATTGATGAATTTGACTAAATATTTCCCCGATGATACGTTGATGTTCATAAGATGGGGATGCTAGTTGAAAAACTTCGCCATCGATCAATTCATAACGGTTTTCACTAGAGTCCGATAATTTCCGAAACTCATCCGCCGACACTCGCCGATTCCCGTTTTGATAGGTCGCCTTGCTTTCAGAAATACATGATAAACCTCTGTTATGTTCATCCTGGTATTGAAGGACAGCGATTCGTTTTCCGTTTCGAGTAATAAAGACATCCTCAACCTGGGCTAATTTTAAATAAGTACCGAAATTATTTTGGATTTCCGTCGATGATACTTCCATCGAATCGCCTCCCGATATTAGCTAATATTTATCAATTAGCTACTTTGATTATAATCAAAACCAACATTACTGTCAACTTTGGATTCAAATATATTACTATCATTGCAAAAGGTCCAAAAATCGCCACTAAAGGCGCTAAAAAAAACGATCCCATTTTTTAGTCCCTTCCGTAGCTTTGAGCGCTCGGCGAAGCGAATTAACATATTTTATATTTTAGGGAAAAAAGATGAAACTTTCATCTGTCATTAAACGTTAATTAAGGAATATAATCGCAATATATATTCTATGGACTCGGTTGAGAATAACAATGTTTTTCTTTAATATATGTAAAAAGAATATGGAAATTATGTTAAAACTATTTAACTGCGTTGACATCTGGAAAATGGGGGTGTAGAATGATCCTAAATGACTGACCAGTCAGTTCTAGAGGTGAGAAATGGAAAAAATCAGTAATGAAAAACGCCAAGAAATCCTTAAAGCCGCAATTGAACTGTTTTCGGAGAGAGGATTTGAAAGGACAACTGTAGACGAAATCGCTGCCCGGGCAAATGTCGGTAAAGGTACAATTTATTTGCACTTTGAAAATAAGGAAAAAGTCTTTATCGCCATTATTGAAAGCGGGATTCAATATATGATAAACCGTATGGATGAAATTCTTAGCGAACCCGGTGATTTTCATCAACGCTTTCAAGAAATGTTAAGGCAACACCTACAATTTGCGGAAAATCATCGTAAATTTTATCAACTGTTTTTGAAAGAACGCCTAAATTTGAAGTTTATCGGAGATAAAGACGCTCAAGATCGGATACTGGAAATGCACCAAAAAGTGCATCAACAACTAACCGAATTCATTCAAATCGGAATTGACCAAGACCAAATCCGAAATGGCGATCCGAGTATTTATGCATTGGCCTTCAGTGGCATCGTATCTCATTTTTGTTTTCATTGTCTGACTGAAAAGGAAACCAACTCCTTAGTTGAACAAATGCCGGTAATCCTTGACCTCTTCTTTAATGGAGTTGGGAAAAAACAATAAAATTACTTTCTAATCAGTCTACATTATTGGAGGTGTTTTTATGTTAAATAAAAAGTTGATTTTATTAGTCGGTTTTACTTTGATATTCAGCGGATTGCTAATTCCTTTCAATGTTAACGCCGCCAAAACCGAAACCTCGGTTCAACAAACAGAAATACTAAATTTGGAAAAATGTCTCGCTTCGGCGCTAGAAAATAGTAAGGCTCTACAATTAGCCGCCAAACAGGTTGCCCAAAAAAAAGAAGCTTTTAAACAAGCCAGATCGGGATTTTTACCAACACTTAAATATGGCTATCTGAAAAGTGAAACCGACAATGAAATTTCTACCTTAGAACGCGATGAAGCAAGTATTTCATTAGAACAACTGCTTTACACTGGAGGCGCCTTGACCGCCGGTTATCGAATGGCTAAGCTTGATTACGAAAAGGCGCTGGAAGATGAACGAATCGCTAAGCAAGAATTAATATTCGGAGTCAAGCAATGTTATTACGGAGTATGGCTTGCAGAACAAAAATTAAAAGTAACTCAAGACTCCTATGATTATATGGGGCGGCTTTATCAGCAAACCAAAAGATTTTATGATGTCGGAACCAAATCCAAATTCGAACTTTTTTCGGTTCAAACTGAATGGGAAAAACGAAAACCGGATTTGATTGAAGCTCATAACGGAGTTACTAAAGCCAAATTAAAGCTGGCTAACTTGATTGGGCTACCCCAGGATTGTATATTCAATGTCGAAGATGAACTTTCGCAGTTTCAATTACCTGAAAATATAATTCTTTCATTATCCGTTTTGTTGGAAGAAGCTTATCAAAAAAACCCTGAAATGCTCAAGGCTCAAAAGGATCTTGAAATCGCTAAAAATGGAGTTAAGAAAGCCTATTCAGGTTATCTACCGACAATTGCGGCGAGCGGCTCTAAGAGCGAAACCTCTTATGAACCCAAGATTATAGAGGACGAAACTACTTTAACGATTGCGGTAAATTTGTCAGGAGTACTTTTCAACGGTTTTAAAACTCAATCGGAAGTAGCAGCCGCAAAAGACGGAAAGGAAGCCGCCGAGATTGCGGAATCAAAGAAAAGGGATGACATTCTATTAAGTGTTCAAGAAGCGTTGCTAGATCTGGAGGCATCCCTGGAGAAAGCCCGGGCTAGCCAGTCAGCCAGCAACTTGGCTAAAGAAACCTTAAGGATGACCCAAGCCCGTTATGATGCCGGGATGGCAACCACAATGGATATTTCGGAAACCCAAATCAAAGTGGATGAAGCTCTAATCGGATATTATAAAGGGCTCTCCGACTATATCATGGCTTTAGCAAATATTGATAAAACACTGGGAAGAGATCCCCAGTAAGGAGTGAAAAACCTATGAATCGAAAAAATGTATTGTTTTTATTAGTAATCCCAATTATTATTCTAGCAGTAACCGCCAGTGGTTGCAGCCGAAAAACAAGTGCTACGACTAGTAATCCGGAAATTCCGGTTAAAATCACTACAGTTCAAAAAGGAAATCTAGGTGAAGTATACGTCACTACCGGCGCTTTGGAGGCCAATCAGGAAGTGAGCGTTACTCCAAAAGTATCCGGCCGGGTCGCCAACATTCATGTTAAAATGGGGGATCATGTAACTGCTAATCAAGTCTTGGTTGAATTGGAACAAGATGATTATGAAATAGGCCTGATCAGCGCTGAGGCCGCATATAAAATGACTAAAGAAAACTTCGAACGCCAAAAAAAATTATATGCTGAAAGGCTCATTTCGCCTCAAGAATTCGAAGGAGCGCAAACTGAGTTCCAAATTAAAGAAGCCGCCTATAAACAAGCCAAAAATCAATTGGACAATACCAAAATCCGCGCGCCCTTCAGCGGTCAAATCGGATTTTCTAACGCCACTTTAGGTGGTATGGTCAGTCCGGGCACGCCGTTACTCTCGGTGGTCGATCTGTCGACCGTATTTGTGACCGTCAATTTGAGTGACAGTTATATTAGTCAAGTCAAGATTGGCCAAACAGCACTAATTAGTCTATCTTCCTTCCCTGAGCAGACATTTAACGGAAGAATAGCCCAAATAGCCCCGGCTGCCGACAAGAACTTAAAGACCTTCCCGGTTAAAATTGCTCTTGATAACTCATCTCGGCGTTTTAAAGCGGGAATGCTGGCCGAAGCCAAATTAAACTTTAATCAAAGAAATGATATCTTAAAAATACCGGCTGAAGCAATTGTTGATGAAGTTGGTACCAAAGCGGTCTATGTAGTAGAAAAAGACGCGGCCCGCCGCCGTATTATTACTCTCGGAGTCACCGACGGCAGGATGGTAGAAATTGTCTCCGGTCTAGCCGAAAAAGAATTTGTAGTCATTCTCGGCCAGAATAATCTGGAGGATGGCTCGAAAGTCGTGGTGAAATAGCGTGAAAAAACTGATCGAATTATGTACGCGCCGACCGGTCGGTGTCTTAATGTTCGTTCTATTTGCCGTCACTTTAGGTATTGTTTCATTATCAATGGTTAAATTGGATCTCTACCCAAATATTGACTACCCGATGATCATGATAATGACATCCTATGAAGGCGTTGGTCCGGAAGAGATTGAAAAACTAGTAACCCGTCCGCTTGAAGAAGCTATCAGTGCTGTTCCAAATGTCAAAACGGTTACATCTACTTCATCACCGGGTAATTCGATAATCAGAGCCGAGTGTAATTACGGAACGGATATGGATTTTACCAACTTAAAGATGAGGGAACGTATCGACCTGGTCAAACGAGTACTTCCTACCGATGCTAATGATCCCATCATTTTTAAAATTGATCCATCCATGTTCCCAATTGTTTTCTGGGGTATGTCCAGTCCAAAAGGCTTGGCCGAAGCAACTCGACTGGCAGAAGATAAGATTAAACCCAGAATAGAAAGGATTCCCGGCATTGCCTCGGTCTCGCTTAACGGTGGGTTGACCCGGGAAATACAAGTTTTGCTATCAGCCGATAAACTTGCATTTTATAAAATTTCTCCTGACTATATCGCTCAAGCTATCGCCAAAGAAAACATTAATCTCCCCGGTGGTGTAGTAAATGAGGGACGAAATGAATTAACTCTCCGTACTATTGGAGAATTTAGCAGCGTGGATGAATTTAGAGCTATTAAAATAACTTTGCCTAACGGCGCAATTATCCCGTTACTAGAGTTGGCCGAGATTAAAGATACCTATCACGAACGCAAACAACTATCCCGTATCAACGGGGAAGAAAGTTTAATGATTATTATCATGAAAGAAAGTGATGCTAATACGGTTTTAGTAACTCGCGAAGTCAGGAAAGCATGGAATGAAATTCAGCAACAAATCGGCAATCAGGCTGAAATATATAAGGTTTTTGAGCAAGCGGAATTTATCGAAAGCTCGTTAAAGAATGTAACCCAAAACGCTCTCATTGGTGGTCTATTAGCCGTTCTCATCCTTTACTTCTTTTTGCGTAGTTTTAGAAGCACTTTCATTATTTCAGTGGCCATTCCAATCTCAATCATTATTACATTTGCCATGGTTTATTTTTCAAAATTAACTTTAAATCTTGTTTCCATGGGTGGCTTAGCCCTGGGTGTCGGTATGCTGGTGGATAATGCGATTGTGGTATTGGAGAGTATTCAGCGGCATCGCGAAGAAGGTTACTCTGCATTTGAAGCAGCTACTATGGGGGCTTCGGAGGTTGGCTTGGCGATTACCGCCTCTACTTTAACTACAATTATCGTATTTGCGCCGGTTCTGTTTGTTGAAGATTTTTCGGCTCAAATTTTTAAGGAAATGGCTTATACCGTTTCGTTTGCGCTAATTGCGTCCTTAGTGGTCGCCCTTACGGTTATCCCTACTATATCTGCTAAAATAATGAATTTTTCATTGAAAAAAAAGAGTCAGGTTGAACTACCCGAAGATGATGATCTGCGTTTGGGAAAGGTTGAGCAGTTCTACCGCAGTATGTTAAATTTGGCTATCAACCATCGGGGGATGGTCGTTCTAATTGCCTTTCTAACCTTTATACTTGGTTTTGTTCCATTTTTCTTAGGAATTAAGATGGAACTTATGCCTTCTATCGGCCAAAAAGAATTTACAGTTGGGTTTGAGTTACCGCTAGGGACTAATTTGAAAACCACTGATGGTGTGGCTCGCAAAATTGAATCCATTATACGGAAAACTCCTCAGGTTGAAATGGTCTTTTCTATTATTGGGTCATCAGGCTTTGGATTCGGTAGCAATAGTGAAGAAACCGAAAAAGGTTCTGTTTATGTCACCATGGAAAAAGGTACAGAAAAACCAATGGAGGAACTATTGGAAGATGCCCGAGCCGCTTTAAAAGGGATGCCGGGAGTTAAAATCACTGTCGAAGAAGAACAACACGGCCCCACCGGCGGAGGCGCCCCCATTGCGGTTAATATTGAAGGCCCTGAACTAGGAACACTCAGTAAACTAGCCTCCGAAATCGAAGCTATCATCAAAAGTATCCCAGAAACTCGGGAAGTAGACACCAACTGGGAAACCGGCCGGCCGGAACTCCAACTTCGAATCAATCGGGAACGGGCCGGCGCCTATGGTTTATCCGCGGCAGCAATCGCCAGCACGATTCAAACAGCTTTTAAGGGCTCCACTGCTAGTAAAATTCGTCTGTCCGGTGAAGAATATGATATCTTCTTACAGTTGAAACCAACCGACCGTCAAACAATAAGGGATCTTGAAAAACTATATGTTCAATCTTCAACTGGTACTGTAATCCCTTTAAAAGAAGTAGTTATCTTTAGTCCGGCCAAAGGACCGAGCCAAATTACACGTGAAAATCAAACTCGCCAAGTTCAAGTTAGTTCAAAATTTGTTGGCAAAGACTTGGGTAAAATCGCTAATACAATTGAACAAAAAATCAAAGATGACATTGTCTTTCCGAATAATTATCGTTTTTCCATGGGGGGGCAAGTCAAGAGTATGAATGATTCTAACAAAGCCCTTCTCCTAGCATTCCTCCTGGCTATATTCTTTGTCTATATGGTAATTGCAGTTCAATACGAAAATCTGGTTCATCCTTTAGCAATCATGGGAACACTCCCACTAACCTTGTTTGGAATTACCTGGAGTCTTTACCTTACAGGACACACTTTAAATGTAACATCGATTATTGGTGTCATCATGTTGGCCGGTATTGTCGTTAATAACGCCATCGTATTAGTTGACTATATTGAGACACTTCGCAATCGTGGCCTATCCCGCCGTGAAGCTATCCTAAAAGCCGGACCGATCCGTCTTCGACCAGTGCTTATGACAACCTTGACAACAATATTAGGATTGGTACCTCTAGCCATTGGTAAAGGGGATGGCGGTATGCTTAACGCTTCGCTGGCAGTAGTAGTAATTGGTGGATTAAGTTTCTGTACGTTGTTGACCTTAATAGTAATCCCAGTTGTATACAGCATTTTAGATGATTTTTCTAAATGGACTAAAAAGGCCATCTTTCATAAGTTAAGCGGTGTTGAATATCATCGCTAGTAAGTAAAACTGGAGTTACTTTGGGCATCTCACTAATATTCAGTTATCCATATTCTATCAAAGGATACGAGTTGTCACCCGTATCCTTTTTATTTTCGAATGGCAATATTTTTATCAAAACTTCCGAAGGAGTTATAGTATTTACATCGAATCAATAAAAAAAGTAAAGGGGGATTGGAAAATGGAAATTATCGGAGTATTAGCGGTGGTCTATCTAATCTGGTACTTTCTTGAACATCAAAAATAGGTACAAATGACAGGCTTTAATTAATTTATCAATATAATATTAAAACAGTTTTATACTTACTTTTCATCAAGCAATGTGACTATCACTCGATTTTAATTTATCACATTGCTTTTAAATGTTTATTTGCAAATATTTGAATGGGGATTACTTCCAGTGATAAGAAGAATTATTACATTGATTCGCAAAGATTTTATTGAGTTTTGTTTTAGTAAATCGTGGATTATCGTTCTGATGATGCCTTTATTCATCGGATTTTTATATTTAGTAGTTTATAAACAAGCTGAAACCAAAAGTTATATTCTGGCCTATACTCCCAATACCAATTCTGCGCTATTGGAATTAATAAATTACTCCCAAATTAATTTGAAACTTTATCCCGATCAAAAAACCGCCAAAAACGCTTTAACCGATGGTCAAATTGACGGTGTGATTATTGATAACAGTAAATCCCAAAAAATCTCCCTTTTAGTCGACAAAGCCCGGACCCAAGAGGCGGTTTTGATAGTTAATACCATTAATCTTGCTCTTATCAACGCATCCCGCAGCCAGGAACTACCTCAAATCAATCTAATTTTTACCAATGAGCGGCTCCCGGTACGTTGGCTCTCTTTTCCGGTTTGGCTCCTTCAGATTATTCTAACCGTCTGCTTATTACAAGCGGCAGCAACCATTGCCGATGAAAAAGATAAACAAACTCTGCACTCCCTCCTAATCTCCCCTATGTCTGTTATGGAGTATTTATTCGCTAAATTAACCTGGTATACCCTCATTGGGGTAGCGGCCTTATTCCTTACGATAAGCATAACCAGAGCGCCAGTCAATCCATGGTATGTATTACTTTTTGGGATTATTGGCTCATTAACCTTTGGGGCCTTTTCCTTACTTATAGGATTGATAGCCCCTACCCCTATGTTCGCTCGGGCTTTCGCTACCGTAACTTATTTAATTGCCGCCCTCCCGTTGATGGTGAGAGACCTATCATTTTCCTGGAAAGAAGGTTTATATATTTTCCCTTCATTTCTTATCCTCAAGGGTTTTGAAAAAGCGTTACATGTAAATTCTGATCAATCCTCAGTAACCTTTTGGATAACAGGTCTCTTGGTTCAGACAATTGTGTTAATGGTAATTACACGGTCCTATTTAAAAAATAAAGCCGATTTCTGAGGTAAATGATGAGAATTGTTGACTTTGATTATACTTTAGAAACTAACCATCTCTCTAAAAAATATGGAAACCGACTGGTAGTCGATGATCTCTCTTTTAACGTGAAACCAGGGCAAACTCTGGGGTTGCTAGGCCCTAATGGAGCGGGAAAAACCACTACAATCCGAATGTTAATGGGATTGACTAAGCCTTCATCAGGATCGGCCTCTATTTTTGGTTTGGATCTCACCAAACAATTAAAACAAATTCATACCCAAATTGGGGTTGTTTTTGAAAAACCCAATTTGTTCGATAATCTCTCCGGGTATCAAAATTTGGCTACTTTCTGCCGTCTTTACAATCAGCCCTTATCATTAATTCCTCCCCTAATGGAACGCATGGATCTTTGGAAACGGGCCCATGAGCCTGTCAAGGTGTATTCCAAAGGTATGCGCCAACGCATTCTCATACTTCGAGCTTTAGTACACCAACCGCAACTTTTATTTTTGGATGAGCCATGTTCCGGTCTTGATCCTGTATCTTCCCGAATTATACGAGATTATCTTCTGGAATTGAAAAAGTCTGGAGTTACTATCTTGTTAACCAGTCATGATATGGAAGAAGTCGATGAACTTTGTGATTTGATTGGTTTTATCAATAACGGAAAATTAATGGTTCTTTCCGATAAAAATGAATTGAAAACCCAGTATGGACAAAATTCATTAAAAGTGGTTTACCGAAACAGCGAGAACGAACTCTTTGAAGAAATGCTAACTCCTACTTTGGAAAATTTATTACGCCTTAGTAATCTGTATGCTAAGGAACAAGTGGTGTCGGTACACTCTATGGAAGCTTCATTAAGTGAAATCTTTAGAAAGTTAAGCGCCTTAACTTAAAAACTCTGAGTATAAATATAATGGATAAAAAAACCGGTTTCGGCAATAATTCTAATGCCTTCCGGTTTTTTTATCTTTAATATACACTACTTTTTTATTAATACTATTGATTGACCTGAGCGACTATTTTAAAAAAACCAAACAGGAACGAAGCAAAAACAATGCCATTAAAAACCGCTACTTTAGAAGACATATTAATTAATATCCAAGACTTTCTCGGCAATCCCGCGGATTTAGTAAGAATCAACATTCACAATCAAGAAGCGGCGGTTCTTTTCATAGAAAGCCTGGTAGATCAAGCCCAATTGCTAGAAAGAATAGCAAATTTCAATTCTGAATCTTTCGTTATTGAAAGTTCTCCTTGGAACTTGGATTTTCGGAAAACAGAAGAAATTTTAAAGGATCTTAGTCAAGGCCATGTTATTCTAATCCGGAAAGATAAAGAACAATTTAAAATATATAATTTGTCCATACCCGGTTGGCAACTCCGGCCAATAGACGAACCAATTAGCGAACCGGTGATTCGTGGTCCTCGGGAAGGTTTCACAGAAACTATCTCCGTAAATACGGCAATGATCCGTCGATGGATTAATGATACCGAGCTACGTGTTGATCAGTTAACTGTAGGAGATAAGACCGGAACTAAAGTACGTTTGCTATATCTAAATCAAGTCGTGAACCCGGTTTTAGTCAAAGAAGCCAAAGAACGAATTTCCGCCATCCGAATTGACGGCATTTTAGAAAGTGGTTATCTGGAACAGCTAATCACAGATAATCGGCTGACTCTATTTCCTCTAATTCAAAGCACCGAACGGTCCGATAAAGTGGCGGCGGCAATTCTGGAAGGAAGAATTGCCATCTTGGTAGATAAAAGTCCTTTTGCATTAATAGCTCCAACTACAATCAATGAACTCTATCAAAGTCCGGAAGACTATTACTTCGGATTTTATCTCGGTAGTTTCCTCCGTTTTATCCGCTTGCTCGGCAATAATCTAGCTGTTGCTTTACCGGGCCTCTATATCGCCTTGGCTTCCTTTAACCCGGAGCTATTACCAACAAGCTTCGCCTTTTCTATCGCCCAAAGCCGGCGGGGAATTCCCTATCCCCTCTTTATGGAGATATTATTCTTAGAGATTATGGTAGAAGTCTTTCGTGAAGCTGGTTTAAGGCTGCCCAAAAGTGTTAACCTGACATTAGGGGTAGTAGCCGGAGTAGGACTGGCCTTTGCCGCCGTCCAAACCCGATTAGTCTCCGGAGCGTCATTGGCCGTAGTTTCAATTACAGCTATCGCATCCTTTAGTGCTCCTAATTTTTCAGTCGGAATAACCTGGCGCCTATTCAAGTTCATGTTAATCTTGGGCGCAGCCTTTTTAGGTATAGTTGGACTGACTATTACCGGTATCTTCATTCTGGCTCATGCCGCTACATTAACTTCCTTTGGTGCTTCGTACTTAGCGCCCTGGGGACCAATTCAATGGTACGAGTTACAAGATTCTATTTTTAGGATACCACTGTGGTTACGCTTTCGACGTGCGGCTTATTATCATCCTATAAACCGTAAGCGAATGGAAAAAACCATAAAAAGCAACCGGAAGCAAGATGACCAATAGTCACGCCAATTATAAATTATAAAACACCTTACGCAATAGTATGACCTTACTTTAAAAAGAAAGTGATGTAAGTTTGGAAAAAAAACTTCTTTGTTTTCTACTCTTAAGTATATTAACTATTATTTCCGGTTGTTATGATAGTGAAGATATCGACCGCCGCATGATTGTCAGCCCAATTGGGATTGATTCCAAACCTGACGGCAAATTGCTGGTCACATTTAGAATGTTTTTATTGACTCCAAATGGTGAAGGAACATTGGAAAAAACTTCCGGACAGAAAAGCAAAAACTTTATTATACGTTCGGCAACGTCTCCCGGAATATTTCCGGCTTTAAATCAAGTTCAAGTCCAAGACGATCATAGTATCTTTATTGGGCAATGTCGGGCGCTCATTTTTGGAGAAGACTTAGCTAAAACCGGTCTTAAATCTTCCTTGGACTTTTTCAGTCGGATGCCTACCTTTCCCCCCACCGCTTATGTAGTAATCGGTAGGCCTACTGCAGAAACGATTCAAAATATTAATTGGCCCGAAACCGAAATGCACGATCAGAATATCCGCTGGTTCTTTTCTAACCGGGCCAATCAAAAGTTCGGTGTAAAAAGATGGACTTTCTATCGAGATATTTATGATCCGCTACAAGACCCTTTAATTCCAATAGTAACTCCACTGGATAACAATCAATCATTCAAGATGACAGGCTTGGCGGTTTTCCGGGAAGATCGGATGGTCGGCGAACTTAACATGGAAGAAGCAACGCTTTTTGAATTATTAAGAGATCCTGGTAAGGAATCCCGGATCAGTCTCTCCATGAACCAAGTCCATGCTACCTTTTACGCAGTCACCGGTAGAAAAAAAATTAAAGTCTCTTACTTAATGAATCGACCTTTGTATCAAATCACTCTTCGTTTAAGCGCCTTCTTAGGGGAAATATGCGGAGTCGAGTCGATCTTAACCGAGAAAGACATAACACAACTTAGAGTAAAAACAGAAAAATATCTTGAAAGATCCTTGGTAAAAATGTTAAGAAAACTACAATACATGAAGAGTGATCCTCTGGGCCTGGGGAATTATTTCCGGGCCAAACAACCGAAGCATTTTTCAATTCACAAGTGGCCTCGCGATTATGAGCAAGTGGAATTCAAAGTGAATGTAAAGCTGTTTATTGAAAGATTAGGAGTTTTAAAATAGAAAAAATCTAGGTTGGTTCATGAAAACAAAACTAGTCTCAGTTCCCGATAGTTTGTTATATGCAATTATCATACATGTCTTAATTGGTTGGGGTTTTTTGTACCTGGTTAAAACTGCAACCGTTCATTTGAGTCATAACGCCTTTTTAGGGTTAATTCCCGCCACAATAATCATCTTTGCATTTATTTGGCTAATTTATGATTTAGCTTGCATCTTCCCAAATCAAGGAATCTCCATAATATTTACGCTTGTATTCGGAAAACTGGTTGGTAGAATAATCGGAATTATTTTTATACTTTATATTTTTTTCTTTACAACAATTATGCTTCGTGACGCTCAATTAATGGTTTATACTTATTTTTTTACCAGAACGCCCTTTATTATATTCACTGCAGTTGTGTTAACCGCTAAGTTATACATCGCCTTAAAAGGGATTGTTACTATAGGCCGCTTAGCTGCATTTATGCTGATCATTCCGCTGTTTTTATTGTTATTGTTAATATTAATCGGTCTAAGTAATGTTAACCCTATAAATGTCCAACCGGTATTGAATGTTTCCCCCTTAAAATGGCTTCAAGCTGGAAGTGGTTTAACTTTAGTTTTACTCCCTGAAACAGCAATTGTTTTTTACTTATCCTTTATTAAACAACCTAAAACCATCAAAAAAATAGGATTGATTTCCTTGGGAATAGTAGTCCCGATATTTTTCTTATCTCTCTTCGGCACTATCGGAGTATTCGGATCCGCCGCAATCCATAAAATGAATTGGCCGGTGGTGGAATTTTTTCATATTTTGGATTATCCATATCTCTTATTGGAACAAGCGGGACTATTTTTTTTAATCGCTTGGTACCCCTTTCATTTTATCGGAATTAGCCAAGCATTATTTGTAATTGGTAATGAGTTGCACTCCCTTTTCTCTCAAATCAAACGAAATTGGTTTATTTTAACCATAACCATCTTAATTTTCATAGGAGCTAATCTTCCTATAGATGTTGTATTTCTACAAGTCTTCTTGCGTCGTTTTCAATCTTTAATTCCGCTTTCCTTTTTAGGGATACTCTTAATTACATGGTTGGTGGCCCGGTGGCGTTTTTCAACATGAAACAAAATACTAAAAATAACACCAACAGTTTAATTATGGCATCAATCATCCATTTTTATATCGGGTGGGGGTTTCTACTCATAGCCAGGATAGCTACGGGACATCTCACTAATAACGCCTATCTGGGATTAATACCGGCAGCTATATTTACCCTGCCGTTTATCTGGTTAATTACCGACTTTGCCAAACTTTTCCCGGGTAAAAATATCTCAACCATCTTTGGACTGGTTTTTGGTAAGTATTTAGGCGCCGGAATAAGCATTGTCCATTTACTATATTTGTTTCTTTTTGAAAGTATCCCGTTATTGTATGGTCAGATCATGGTTCATACTTATTTCTGCGAACGTACCCCTTTTTACATTCTCCCGGCAGTCTTACTTGTATCCGGAACATACTTGGCCATAAATGGATTTTTTGCGACCGGCCGATTTGCCGCATTTTTACTAATCCCTTCTTTGCTGGTCATTTTGGGATTAGAAATCCTGAGTCTTGTTAATGTTAATCTTCTGAACATCCAGCCGGTTTTCAAGGGATCTCCGCTAAATTTTTTATTAGCCGGGACAGATTTGGTCATCATCCTTCTTCCCAATACCGCCCCTTTACTTTTTCTACCTTTTATTAATTGTCCAAACAGTGTAAAAAAAGTTGGACTCACCTCCTTTGCGATTACATTTCCAATTCTTTTTTTAGCCGTCCTCGGATCTATCGGCGCCTTTGGACCAATGTTCACCGCCAAACATAATTGGTCAATCGTCGAATATTTTCACATTATCGATTATCCTTTTCTCCTTCTTGAACAAGCAGGACTGTTTTTTTTAATCGCCTGGTATGCCATAACCTTTATAGCAATAGCCCAAGGTTTATTCCTCTTTGGAAACGAACTCAGTGTCATCATTCCTCAAATTAAACGGAAATGGTTGACTATTGGCTTCAGTCTTACGGTTCTGTTAATAGCTAATATAAAAACAAACGCCCTGATCTTGGATGAATTTTTGGTTCGCTATCAAAAATTGATTACTTTTTCCTATTTGGCGATTATTCTATTTACCTGGACAGTTGCGAAATTACGGTTTAAGACAAAATGAACACAAAAATTCATAAAGCCGGTAATTTGCTAAAAATACTATTCATAAAGGAATACGATGAGCCTGAAACCTATAATTCAAACAGTGCCTAATAGTCTATTGACCGCCATTATTACCCACATCTTTATTAGCTGGAGTTACTTGGACTTAACCGATCTGGCTACATTGCACCTTAGGCATAATGCTTATCTTAGCGTTATTTTGGCATTGCCTTTAATACTACCGGTTATTTGGATTATTTGCGATTTAGCTTCAATATTCCCGGGAAAACCTGTTTCATTTGTGATGGAATCCGCTTTTGGAAAAATTCTCGGAAAACTGATCAACCTAATTTTTATTTTAATGCTATTCGGCTTAGCCATATATGTGTTGTGGGAATCTCAACTATTGGTAGGTAATTATTTTTTACCCCGATTCAACTTAAGATTCTTGATTATAATCATTACCGGCTCCACGCTCTATTTATCATTACACGGGATTGAATCCGTTGGCAGGATGGCTGCATTCACGTTAATTATTCCGCTAATCGTCATCTATAGCCTTCATTTTTTAGGTTTATCAAATGTAAATACAATAAATATCCGTCCTGTGCTGGAAGGTTCCATTTACCAATGGTTTGAAGCTGGATTTGATTTACTTATCACTCTAACACCGGTTACAGCGGTCTTTATATACCTCCCGTTTTTTAAGAGCCCAAAAAAATTGCTTCAAGCCTCATTAATGTCTTTAGGATTAGTCATACCTTTATTTTTCCTAACACTTCTCGGCACCATTGGCGCATTTGGACCAGAAATGACAGCAAAATTTACTTGGCCGCCGGTGGAATTTTTTCACATTATCGATCTGCCCTTTTTATTATTGGAACAATCAGGGCTGATCTTTATTATCACCTGGTATGTGTTTATCTTTGTCGTCCTCTCTCAAGCCCATTTTATTTTAGGGCACTTAATCAGTACTGCATTTCCTGTTATTAAGTTGCGTTGGGCAATTTATTCCGCCGCTTTAATTATTACAATCGTAACCCTCTTACTCCCAATGGACGCGCTTTTCATTAAAAATTTGCTCAAGTCAATTTTACGTTACTTCATATGTTCATACTTTTCAATTATTTTGCTAACCTGGATTTTAGTACGGATTAGATACCGGAAGCAGCTAATAAACAAATAAGCCAGAAAGTAATGATTTTCTTAACGTTTGATTATTAAGAAGGTTTTCCCGTCCGGATCTCGAATCATTAGCAAAAAAATGGTTAAACAATGAAAGGATTGGTTATCATGGCAAGGATTAATGAAAACTATTTAAATCTACCCGGCAGCTATCTCTTTTCCGAGATTGCACGGCGAATTAGCAAATATAAAGCAGAGCACCCGGAAGCTGATATTATCCGGCTCGGAATCGGCGATGTCACTCGCCCCTTAGTTCCATCAGTTATCGAAGGCTTACAAAAAGCTGTTGCTGAGATGGGTGAAGCTCAAACCTTCCGAGGCTATGGCCCTGAACAAGGATACTCTTTCTTAATCAATCAGATTATCGACAATGACTACCGCCCTCTTGGAGTCGAGTTAGCCGAAGATGAAGTCTTCATTAGTGACGGCGCCAAATGCGATACTGGCAATATTCAGGAAATTTTTGGGTTGGATAATATTATTGCAGTTACTGATCCGGTTTATCCGGTATATGTGGACAGTAATGTCATGGCTGGCAGGTCAGGCAAATTGGGGCAGGATGGTAGATATGAGAAGATCGTCTATCTTCCCTGTGTCGAAGCTAACGGTTTAAAACCCGAACTCCCTAAAACTAAGGTAGACATTATTTATCTTTGTTTCCCGAATAACCCTACCGGGATGACTCTTACAAAAAACGAATTAAAGCTTTGGGTCGATTATGCCAGACAAAACAAAGCAATTATTCTATTTGACGCCGCTTATGAAGCTTATATTCAGGAAAAAGAAATTCCACATAGTATCTACGAAATCGAAGGAGCTAAAGAGGTAGCTCTCGAATTCCGAAGCTACTCCAAAACCGCCGGTTTTACCGGAACCCGTTGTGCTTTCACGGTCGTTCCCAAATCAGTAATGGCCTATGATTCAACCGGTAAAGCCCATGAACTCAATAAACTCTGGCTCCGCCGCCAAACTACCAAATTTAACGGAGTATCCTATCCGGTCCAGGCTGCTGCAGCTGCTACATATACTGTTGAAGGTAAAAAACAAATCCAAGAAGTAATATCTTATTATATGAGCAATGCCGGTATCATCCGGGAAGGGTTACAAAAGATAGGATTTAAAATTTACGGCGGTATCAACGCACCCTATATCTGGCTAAAAACCCCAGGGAACCTTACTTCATGGGAGTTCTTCGACAAACTATTAAATGAAGTCCAGATTGTCGGAACTCCGGGCTCCGGATTCGGTCCCAGCGGTGAGGGTTATTTCCGGCTAACCGCCTTTGGAAGCAGGGAGAACACCGAGAAAGCGATGGAGAGGATCAAAAAAATCTCCTTTTAAAGGAGATTTCAGTTATCAGTAAACAGTGACCGGTTATCAAGTTTTTCTATAATATCCGGTCACTTTTATGATGATCTTTGAAAATGCTATCGATGCTTGTCGACTCTAAAAAAAACCTTAACAAATGAGAAGCATACCTTTCAAGGGATGTTTCACTGAGGAAGTCCTGGATACTTTTGCTGGTGTTCGGACTTCCTTTAATTTTGTTTGCCTACTTAGGGGTTCCTGAAAAACTCACAAGCCCTTATAAATACAGGTAAAACGCCATGAAATCGGCAGGACAAATGCAAGGAAAACGCGAATAAATCAATAAAATCCTTGCATTTGGAGATGGAAATGTAT